>NZ_JAVIIT010000021.1:0-89264 GCF_033977265.1 Mesorhizobium australafricanum
GTAGGGCAGTAGGGCAGTAGGGCAGTAGGGCAGTAGGGCAGTAGGGCAGTAGGGCAGTAGGGCAGTAGGGCAGTAGGGCAGTAGGGCAGTAGGGCAGTAGGGCAGTAGGGCAGTAGGGCAGTAGGGCCTCTCTTCCCTATTGCCTTACTGCCCTACTGCCTTATTCCCCTATATCAATCTCCCAACGCCTGCTGATCCGTAATCTCGAAGCGCTCGGAAACGCCGACGCGCACCATGTTGAGACTGCCCTCGCGCGTGAAGCGGAACGCGTCCGGCGAGTCCGAACCGCTCGGCTGGCCGTCATGGAAGGTGATGATGCGGCTGCCGCCGTCCGGCCAGGTCACAGTCACGGCGCTCTCGCCGCCGGTGTGCGCAACACTTATCTCGCAACGGGTCATTGGCTCGCCGACATGGCGAGCGCAGGGGATGCCGGCGCCTGTGGCAGGGTCATCGGACCCGGCGTTTGCCGCGGCCGCGAAGGCGAGGCCATAGGCGTCCAGCATGGCGGTCCTGCCGATTTCGGCCGCGGATGGCGGGTCGGTCGGCTCGCCTTCGCCCAGGCGCGACGCTATATCCGGCTGCGGCTCCTCGGGCGGTGGTTCGGGCGCGGCAGCCGCAGCCGCCGGCGTGGCGGTGTCATCTGGCGCCGGCGCGGGATTGTTGGGGCTGAGATAGCGGGCCGGCGCCCAGCCGACGATATGCGCGTCCTGCGTGTCCTCGACCTTGCACCAGGGATGGCCGTTGATGACGTTGCAGCCGAAATTCTTGACGGCCGTGCCGTTGGGCAGCCGCGCCGCCACCTTTCCACCCGGGGAAGCGGTGGAGCGGATGTTGAGGAGATCGTCCGGCGCGAGGCCGCCGATGATCGAAATGATCGGTCCCGGCGCTTCCTGAGCCAAGGCCGGCAGGGCGGCGAGCAGCAATGAGGCGGCCAAGATCAGCGTCGATCGGAGCGTAATTTTGCACTTCATATGAGCTCCGTTCAATCAGGATATGAACTCCGTTCAATCGGGATATGAGCTCCGCTCAATCCTGCATGAACCCGGTCCGTAGCGCGTGTGCCCATTCCGGCCGTCCTACCTGTTCGGCCTGCCTTGCGGCGGCTTCATGGTCGTAGTCCACGGCGATCGCCTCGAAGCGGCTGGGATGGCCGTCCCGGAACTCGACGATGCCATAGCGGGCGTGCGGCGAGCCTTGCTCGGAGACATGCGCCGGCGGCGTGTCATCGTCATAGGCCGGGCAGCCGATGCTGCCGGGGTTGAAGATCACTGGACCGTCGGGGATGTGGATCAATTCGTTGCGGTGGCTGTGACCGCATAATACCACGTGGCAGGCCGGATCGAGCGGCTTCAGCCGGCGCCGGATTGCGGCCAACGGCGCGCGCACCAACTGGCCGTCGACAATAGCGTCGGCAAGATATTTCTCGTCATGATCCGGCCGAGCGTGGAAGGCGATGACACCGGGCGCGATTTCCAATGTGAGCGGCAAGTCGAGCAGCGCCTGGCGCTGCGCCGATGTCAGCCGTTCCTGGGCGTAGCGATCGGACGGCCACATGCTTTCGTCGGCCGGGTCTCGCGCCACGCGGCGGTCGTGATTGCCGCGCACCGTCGGCAGGCCGAGCGCCTGCAACCGCTCCATCGTCTCGCGCGGCCAGAGCGGGCCGGAGATACAGTCGCCGAGATTGACGGTGATGTCGGCGCCGCCGCGCTGCTTCAGATCGTCCAGCACGGCATCCAATGCCAGCACGTTGCCGTGAATGTCAGCGAGGACAGCAATGCGCATGGGTCAGGCCGAAACCTCGACCTCGGACACGCCGACAGCCGGCAGCGCCGGATCGGTGCCGGCCGCGGCAATGACGCTGTCGAGCAGGCCCGGAAAACGCTTGTCGAGGTCGTCGCGGCGCAGCGTGATCAGCCGGCTGGTGCCGACCGCTTCGCTGCGGGTAACGCCCGCCTCGCGCAGCTTGGCGAGGTGGTAGCTGAGATTGGTCTTGGAGGCGAGGTCGAGGAACTTGCTGCAGTTCAGCGGCACGCCTTCCTTGCTCGCCAGATAGCGCACGATGGCAAGCCGGGTCGGATCGCCGAGCACGGCAAGCACGATCGGCAGGCTGATCTGGTCGGTGGTTGGATGGGGCAAGCTCATGATCCAGAATTAAGCACAAACGGGACGAACTTCAACGCGGCTCCTTTCTCTGCGATGGCTGCTGGTTCTTCTTTTTCAGACCGGTCCTGACACACTGCTGTCAGCAGGCTTCAGCTATTTTGTCCCGGCTCGGTTGACATCATGCCCTGCTATGTCCAATTGTTCAATAACTTTTGAACTAAGGACAATTCCCCATGGACAAGCGGATCTTCTGGCTTGCGCTCGGATCGTTTGCGATCTCGACCGAAGGCTTCGTCATATCGAGCCTTCTCCCCGATATCGCCGCCGATGCCGGCATATCCGTGCCGCTCGCCGGCTCGCTGATCACCGCCTTCGCGCTCGCCTATGCGATCGGTGCGCCTGTGCTTGCGACGCTGACCGGCGAATGGGACCGGCGGCGCGTCATCCTGTGGACGATTGCGTTCTTCGTCATCGGCAATCTGGTAGCGGCGGTGAGTTCGTCCTTCGAGCTGCTTTTGATCGCCCGTATCGTCATGGCGCTGTCGTCAGGCCTGTTCGCGGCGACCGCGCAAGGCACCGCGGTGGCGTTGGTCGATGACCATCACCGGGCGCGCGCCATCGCCGTCGTCGTCGGCGGCACCACGGTGGCGGTGGCGATCGGCGCGCCGCTCGGCGCGCTTGTCGCGGCAATCGCCGGTTGGCGTGGCACCTTCTTCGCCATCGCCGGGCTCGGCGCGCTCGCAGGCGCGATCCTCTGGTGGCGGCTGCCGCGCGGCATCATCGGCACGAGGCTGCCGCTGAAGCGCAGGCTGGCGGCGGCCGTCCGCCCCGGCGTGATGCCGATCCTGCTGACGACGGCGCTTGCGCTGGTCGGCGCGTTCACGGTCTTCAGCTTCATCGCGCCCTTGGCCATCGAAAGCGGCGGGCTCTCCCCGATCGCACTGCCGGGCATGCTGCTCGCCTTCGGCGTCGGCGCCGTCATCGGCAACATCGCCGGCGGCCAGGCCGCCGACCGCTTCGGCGCGACCCGCACGGTCGCCTGGTCGCTGGCGCTGTCGGCCGCGATGCTCGTCACCTTCTCGCTGATCCCGACCTTCCTGCCGCATCATCTCGCCGGGCCGGCGCTGATGGCAATGATGGTGCCGTGGGGCATCGTCGGCTGGGCCTTCCCGCCGGCGCAGGCGAGCCGCATCATCAAGATCGCACCCGACGCGGCCCCGATCGTGCTCTCGCTCAACGCTTCGGCGCTCTATTTCGGCGTTGCGCTTGGCGCGGTGGTCGGAGCCGCCGTGCTGCGCTTCGGCGCGCCGGCCGATCTCGGACTGATCGCCGCCGTGTTCCCGATCGTGGGCCTGGGCATCGTGCTTGCCGGCCGGATGCTGGCCCGGCCGGTCGCAATGCCCGCGGAATAAAGCCGTGATAGAGCTTGATTGACGGCCGCTTCTTCAGTTCGAAGGGGCGGCCGTCGGCATTTCCAGATCGAGATCAGCCACCGCATCCAGTGCCGCGCGCAGCTTCGCCGCCTGCTCCGCGCCGACCTTCTCCTCGAACTGCTGCTGCGCGCCGCTCCACAGCTTGATCGCCTCGTCGAGCTTGACCTCGCCCCGCGGTGTCAGCCGCACGCGCTTGACGCGGCGGTCATCCTTGTCGGCGAAGGTCTCGACATAGCCGTCGCGGATCAACGGCTTCAGCGTATGGCCGAGCGCGGAGAGATCCATGATCAACGCCTCGGCAACGGTTCCCATGGTCGGCTCGCTGCTGGCATGGATCTCGAAAAGCAGGCCGAATTGCGTGCCCTTCAGGCCCGAAGCCGCCAGCGCGTCGTCATAGAAGCGGCCGAGGCTGCGCGCGGCGCGCCGTAGCGTGGCGTTGTTGCAGCGGCTGAATCCCGGCTTCTGAGCTTTGGTCATGATCACTCCTTGCCGGCGCGTAGACGGGCCGGCCTGCCGCAGAAATAGTTTTCGCCACCGCCGTTGACAAGATAGTGGCATATACCTATTTCAGCAAAAGTGGCATATGCCACTAATTGAAATCAGGGGCCTTGGCGGATAACGCGATCATCGGCGCCGCACCAAAGCGAAGCGAACAAAAGGAACAGGACAATGAGCACGAAGGACAACAAGGGGACGGCCGTCATCACCGGCGCCTCCTCAGGCATCGGCGCGGTCTATGCCGACAGGCTGGCGGGGCAGGGCTACGATCTGGTGCTGGTCGCGCGGCGCGCCGACCGGCTGCAGGAACTGGCCGACAAGCTGACCTATGCCTATGGCCGCAAGGTCAAGGTGATTGTCGCCGATCTCGCCGACGATGCCGATTTGCGCCGCGTCGAGCAGACGGTCGCGACGGACGAGAGCGTGACGCTGCTGATCAACAATGCCGGCGTGGCCGGCCTGGAGACGATTGCCAACGCCGACGCCGACACGGCGGAGCGCATGATCAAGGTCAATGTGGTGGCGCTGACAAGGCTGACCAGCGCGGTATTGCCGGGCCTGCTTTCGCGCAACCGTGGCGCCATCATCAACATCGCCTCGGTCGTCGCCTATGGCATTGCCGTCGGCGGTATCTACAGCGGCACCAAGGCCTATGTCGCCAACTTCACGGAAGCGCTGCAGAAGGAAGTCGCCGGCACCAATGTGAAAGTCCAGTCAGTGGTGCCCGGACCGATCCGCACCGAGTTGTGGGATGTCTCCGGCATCAGCCTGGACAGGATCAATCCGGACTGGATCATGAGCGCCGAAGATCTGGTCGACGCGGCACTTGCCGGGTTGGCCCAGGGCGAGACCGTCACCGCACCCGGCCTTGCCGATGCGGCCGGGCTGGCCACCTATCTCGGTGCTCGGGATCAGTTCTTCGGCAGCCTGTTCTCAGGCAAGCCGGCGGCGCGCTACGCCGTTTGAGGACTAGGTTCCTCGCCCCGCAGGGCGGGGGAGAGGTGGCCGCGAAGCGGCCGGAGAGGGGGCCTTCGTAGGGCAAGTTCGTCGCCGGATACTTGGTTAGGGCGGCGCCAGTCCCCTTCTCCGTCTCGGCTTCGCCGAGCCGCCTCTCCCCCACCTTAGTGGGGGCGAGGAACTGGCATCACACGGGCCGCCACATCTGCAGGATCGAGGCGGCGAGCAACAGGCCGAGCACGATGTTGAGCGCGCGCCACTGGCGCTCCGTCTTGAGCAGCCGGGCAAGCAGGGTACCCGCCACGCACCACAGCGACAGCGAGAAGGCAGCCGCCAGGCCGAACACGGCGCCAAGCAGCAGCGCTAGCTGTATCGGACCATCGGCAAGCGCCGCAAAGGATGCCGCGGCGCCCAGCCCCATCGCCCAGCCCTTCGGGTTCATCCACTGGATGCCGGCGCCGCCGAAAAAGCTGTTCGGCCTGGCCATGCTGATGTCGAGCTTGGGCGGACCGCTGCGGCCGATCTTGATCGCCAGCCAGACCAGATAGAGCGAGCCGGCGATCTTCATCGCGAGTTGTAGCGAAGGGGCGGCGGCAAGCAGGCCGGCGAGGCCGGCCGCGGCCGCGGCCGCGACGGTAGCCAGTCCCGCTGCGCTGCCGGCCATCAGCGGCACCGAACGGCGAAAGCCGAACTGCGCGCCGGAAGCGGTCGACAATGTCGTGGCGATGCCGGGCGTAGAGGTGGAGATCAGCGCGAACAGGACCAGCGGGATAATGGTTTCGGACATGCGGGCTTCCCAGTCGAAGGAGCCGGCATGCTTAGGCTCTTCGCTCCATCAGTAAATGCAATGTTTGATATGGTTTGCATTAGCGATTATAATGCCTGTGATGATCCGCGACCTCGACATGACCCTCATCCGCACATTTGTCACGACGGCCGACAAGGCCAGCATGACGGCGGCCGCCAATGCGCTTCACCTGACGCAAGGCGCGGTCAGCCAGCAGATCAAACGGCTGGAAGAGGTGCTAGGTCAAAGCCTGTTCGAGCGCGATCGGCGCGGCCTGACGCTGACGCGGACAGGCGAACGGCTGCTCGATAGGGCGAGGCGACTGCTGCAGCTCAACGACGAGATCCTCACCGAGGTCAGGGGCAGGGCGGTTGCCGGACAGGTGCGGATCGGCGTGCCTTACGATCTCGTCGGCACGTTGCTCGCGCCGGTGCTGAAAGCCTACGCCGAAGCCTATCCGCAGGTGGAGATCTCGCTGGTCTGCGCTTCCTCGCCGGAACTCGCGGCGGCCTTGGCGGCGGGCACGATCGACCTGGCGATTATCGAGGAACGCGTCGGTCCCACCGCCGGCGAATGCCTGCTTGTCGACCGGCTGGTCTGGGTCGGCGCCAAAGGCGGCTCGGCGCGTCTGAAGCGGCCGCTGCCGGTTTCGATCGTCGCCGACACCTGCGCCTTCCGGCCGGCGGTGCTGGCAGCGCTCGGCGAGCATGGGCTCGACTGGCGTACCGTGTTCGAGAACGGCAACATCGACGCAACGACCGCGACGGTGCGTTCGGACCTTGCCGTCACCACCTGGCTTGCCTCGACGGTTCCGGCCGATCTCGACATCCTGTCCGATGCCGGCCTTCCGGCGCTGCCGAATTTCTCCGTCAACCTGCATTTGCCCAAACATGCCATCGCGCCGGCCGCGCAGGCTTTTGCCAGTCATATCCGCGAGGGTCTTTCACGCAATCGCCAGGCCGCGTGAACGGTCAGCCGTTCGACGCGGCCATGGCAACCGCCAATTGCGCATTGAATGCCCGCTTGAAGGCCGGTCGCGCCTCGCCGCGGGCGACATAGGCGGCGAGGTTCGGGAATTCGTTCAGCAGACCCGATCTGTTCAACCGGCGCACCACGCCCACCATGACGAGGTCGCCGGCGCTGAATGCGCCATCGAGCCATTCGCTATCGCCCAGGCGGCGGGAGAGTTCGGCCAGCCGCTTGCGGATCCGGTCGTCGACCAAGGGCAGGCGCTCGTCGTGCCACGGCGCATCGCGCTCCAGGATCACGGCTGTCGTGCGCTCGAGGATGGGCGGTTCCACCGTGCTGAACGCTGCGAACATCCAGGCGATCGCGCGGGACCGCGCGTTCGCATCGCCGGGCAACAGGCCCGCATGACGCTCCGCGATGTGAAAGACGATGGCCCCCGACTCGAACAGAGCGAGATTGCCTTCTTCATAGGTCGGGATATTGCCGAACGGGCTAATCGCAACATGCGCGGGTTGTTTCATCCCGCCGAACGACACGAGACGAACGTCATAAGCTTGACCTACTTCCTCGAGTGCCCAACGGACTTGCATGTCACGCGCGAGCCCCCTGCCGCCGTCGGGCGATCGTTCGAAGGCGGTAATGGTGGGAATCATCGGCGGGCTCCTGGTGGTCAGGCCGTTGTTGCGGACGGGAGGCTTCGTGAGGCGAGAGCGCGGCAAGCTCGGCCCGCCGCGCGACGGCTATCGAGCTACTTCCAGTTCTTGCGCCGCTCGAGCTCGGCCTCGGAAGGCTCCTCCTGCGCGAACGACCCGACCTTGATTTCGCCTGAACGTTCATAAGTCGTCATGATGACGCCAGTGCTCGTTACCTGCGACTTGATGAGCTTGAAGGCGGCCGGCACCGCGCCGTCGCCGAACAGCCGCTTGCCCTTGCCCAGCAACAGCGGGAAGATCATCAGGCGGATCTCGTCGATCAGCCCGTTGGCGAGCAGGGTCTGGATCAGATTGCCCGATCCCTGGATGAGCAGGTCAGGTCCATCCTCCTGCTTGAGACGGCGCAACGCCGCGACGATATCCGGCCCAAGCGATTGCGTGTTCTGCCAGGTCAAGCTATCCGGCCGATGCGTCGCCACGTATTTGGTCGCGGGGTTGAAGGCATCCGCGATCGGATCCTTCTGATATGGCCAGTACGCTGCGAAGATGTCGTAGGTTCTTCGGCCGAGCAGCAGGTCGAACGGTTTGGAGAACATTTCATCCATTGCCGCGCCCGCCACCTCGTCAAAGTAATGGAAGGTCCAGCCGCCGAATTTGAAGCCGCCGACCGGATCCTCTTCCGGTCCGCCTGGCGCCTGCATGACGCCGTCGAGGCTGACGAAGGTGGCGGCGATGATCTTGCGCATCTCTATTCTCCTGTTCGCTGATCCGCGCCGTCACGGCCGGATTTCTGCCTAGAGTGGTTTGACGCAATTCTTGACGGAAAACCGCTTCGCACTTTTCCTGGAATTGCTTCTAGGACGAACGGCAAGGCACGTTTTCGACAAGGGCCTGCAAATTTCTATCGCGTGCTATCGGCGAACGGCGCGAGATGAGAACCAGACATCGCCAAACACGGCGGTTGCCGTCCGGTCTGGCGCCTTGGCCGCTGTCTGCCAGATCGAGCGGGTGCGCGCGGCGCGCTCGCGGCTCGGTATTCTCGCCTCGGGTTCGGCAACGGAGGCGCCGATACAGGGGATGAACCAGGAACCCATGAAAGGCAGGCAAGCGAAGCCGTTTTCCAGCCGGGTTACGAGGACCGCCAGGCCAACCGTTTCGGACGGGCGCCATGGGAAGATCATGCGGCCGCCGGGCTTCAGCGCCTTCAGCCATGCGGCGGGCGGAGCGACGACGCCGGCATTGACATAGATGACGTCGGACGGCGGCAACGGATTGGCGACGGCGTCGCCATGGACCACCTCGATGTTGCCGTATCGGGCAAGGTTCGCCTTGGCGCGCGCGGCCAGATCGGCCTCCAGCTCGAAGGCGATGACGTGGCCGCCCGGCTCGACCAGTTTGGCCAGCAGCGCCGTATAATATCCGGTGCCGGCGCCGATATGGGTGACGGCCTCGCCTGGCTTCGGCTCGACCTTGCCGAGCCACATGGCATGCAGAAGCGGCTCGCCATTGTTGATGCCCTTGTCGGCATCGAGCACGACAAGCACGTTCTGATAGACATAGCTTGGATCGGCCGTTGGCGTTTCGATCCTGCCGTCACCGGCAAAGACCGTCCATGGCCCCGGGCCGAGAAAGGCCTCACGCGGCACTGACGCAAACACCTGCTCAATGCGCGGGTCGGCCGAGCGCGCATGCGCGGCCATCAGCCTGGCGTAGAATTTGCGGGCGTCGTCCGATCCGACCATGCATGAAGAAGATAGCGCGGCCGGCTGGAATGTCGCGACCCGATTTCAGCCGGCGACGGTGTCGTAGAGCAGCTTGCAGTTGAGCACCAGGATGACGGCGGCGACCACCCAGGCCAGGACCGCGACGGACCGCGAAATGGCGAAACTGCCCATCTTGTTCTTGTCCGACACGAACTGCACCAGCGGGATGACCGCGAAGGGCAGCTGCATCGACAGCACCACCTGGCTGAAGACCAGCAGCTGGGCCGTGCCCTTTTCGCCGTAGAGCGCGGTGACGGCCACAACGGGGACGATGGCGAAGCCGCGCGTCAGCAGGCGGCGCGCCCATTGCGGAATGCGCAGGCGCAAGAAGCCTTCCATCACGATCTGGCCGGCGAGCGTCGCGGTGACCGTCGAGTTGAGGCCGGAGGCGAGCAGCGCGACGGCGAACAGGACCGAGGCGATGCTCAAACCCAGCAGCGGGGACAAGAGCTCGAAGGCCTGGCCGATTTCGGCGACGTCCTGATGCCCGGTGTCGTGGAAGGCGACCGCCGCGACGATCAGGATCGAAGCGTTGACGAACAGCGCCAGGATCAGCGCGATGGTCGAATCGGTGGTCGCCCACTTGATGGCGTCGCGCTTGCCGGCATCGGTGCGCTCATAGGCGCGGGTCTGCACGATCGAGGAGTGCAAATAGAGATTGTGCGGCATCACGGTGGCGCCGATGATGCCGATGGCGATGTAGAGCATCGCCGGATTGGTGACGATCTCGGACGACGGCACGAACATCGAATGCAGGATGGTGCCGGCCGGCGGCGCGGCGACGAAGATCTGGATGGCAAAGCAGCCGAAGATGATGATCAGCAATGCGACGACGAAGGCCTCGAGATAGCGAAAGCCCTTGTTCATCAAGAGAAGCACGAGGAATGCGTCGAGCGCGGTGAGAATGGCGCCGCCGATCAGCGGAATGCCGAACAGAAGCTGCAGCGCGATCGCCGTGCCGATCACCTCGGCGAGGTCACAGGCGATGATCGCCAGCTCGCAGGCGATCCAGAGCATCAAATTGACCGGACGCGGATAGTAGGCGCGGCAGGCCTGGGCGAGGTCGCGCCCTGTGGCGATGCCGAGGCGCGCCGCCAGTGCCTGCAGCAGGATCGCCATCAGGTTCGACAGCATGATGATGAAAAGCAGCGTGTAGCCGAACTGGGCGCCGCCGGCGAGGTCTGTCGCCCAGTTGCCCGGGTCCATATAGCCGACCGAGACCATGTAGCCCGGCCCCATGAAGGCGAACAGGCGGCGGAACCAGACGCCGCCCTGCGGCACCGCGACCGAGGCGTTCACCTCGCGCAGGCTGGGGTGCTCGTCGCCGGCCCTGTCGAATCGCCACGCGGGTCGGGCTGCGGTTGCTGCATCGGCGTCGGACATGGGGAATTTCCGCTGGAACGTATCGAAAGTGCCCTTTATCTATGCCACGGCTCAACATTATGCAATATGCTATATTTCATTGATCGTGCTTTCGTGATGCGCCGGAGCAAGCCTGGCGCGGGCTGCCGCAAACGCCGGTTGCGCCTGCGCGGGAAT
Source organism: Mesorhizobium australafricanum (assembly GCF_033977265.1). Classification (NCBI taxonomy): domain Bacteria; kingdom Pseudomonadati; phylum Pseudomonadota; class Alphaproteobacteria; order Hyphomicrobiales; family Phyllobacteriaceae; genus Mesorhizobium; species Mesorhizobium australafricanum. The sequence goes on from NZ_JAVIIT010000021.1 coordinate 10,703, forward strand.
GCAAATAAACGGCCGGACCGTCAGGGGTTCGTGCTATGGATGCGATCCCGATTCAATCGAAGAGATAGAGCATGATGTCGTCCGAAAACCGCTTCACACTTTTCGGCGTCATGCTCTAGGACAGCCAAGGAGGAGCGCGTATTGGCGCTGAGGAACAAACCGGTTCGACGCGAAGAGCCGCTACCCGACGCGGAAATTCATTCGGAGGGGTTCCGGCAGCAGCGCGAAGCGCGCCGCAGCGCGCTGGTCGAGGACTATGTCGAACTGATCGCCGACCTGATCGAGGACGGCAACGAAGCGCGGCAGGTGGATATCGCGGCAAGGCTCGGCGTCGCGCAGCCGACGGTGGCAAAGATGCTGACCAGGCTGTGCGCCGATGGGCTGGTCTCGCGAAAGCCCTATCGCGGCGTCTTCCTGACCGAGGCAGGCCGCAAGGTCGCAGAGGAAAGCCGCATCCGTCATCAGACAGTGGAGGCCTTCCTGCGCTCGCTGGGCGTCAGCGCCGAGACGGCGCGCATCGACGCCGAGGGCATCGAGCACCATGTCAGTGCCGAAACGCTGGAAGCTTTCCGCCGCGCGATGACGCATCGCTGAAACGCGGTGGGCGGAACCGCCGCATCTCAAGAACGTTTGTCCCGACAGCGCGGTTGTCGCGCTCAAGGAGGAAGCTATGGGCGTCGAACAGGCACCGACCGCGAAGGGAAAACAGGCAGCCAAGGGATTGCGGCAGGCGGCCGCCAAGGACGAGCGCAAGACCGAGGCCGAGACCGGCCACCCGCTGAAGAAAGGCGCGGCGCGCTTCGAGGAACGCTCGAAAAGTTCGGACGGCAAGAGCGCCGGCGCCAAGCAGAAAAGTTGAGGCTGTTAGCTGGTTTATGGTCAGTCGAACGCTGACTGCCTGAGCGGAATTGCCTGCGTGTCGGCATTTGCCAAGCGCGAAAAATTCTGTGACTTGGGCTGGCCGTTGCGATAATTGTCTGCAGGGGGCGGTCGCGGGCCGGTCCCTCCAGGACATTCGCATTGCGAGGAGTTGCCATGCTTTGGAGAGGCCGTCGTCAGAGCGACAATATCGAGGACGAGCGCAGCGACAGCGGCGGCGGCGGCGGCGGATTGGGCGGCGGCGGCCAGTTCCGCGTTCCGATCGGCGGCCGTACCGGGGGCGGCGGCAGCATCATCCTGGTTATCCTTGTCGTGCTCGCAGGGTGGTATTTCGGCTTCGACCCCTCGCAGATCCTGGGTGACGGCAGCGGCGGCCTGTCGCCGGGAGGTGGCGGCCAGATCACCGAAGACAACAGCTCGCAGGATGGCGGTTCTCCCGCTTCCGATGAGATGAAGCAGTTTGTCGCGACGGTGCTGGCAGAAACCGAAGACACCTGGACCGGCATTTTCAAATCCGAGGGTCTGACCTACGAGGATCCCAAGCTCGTACTGTTCAGCGGCAAGGTTCGTTCCGCCTGCGGTTTCGCTTCAGCGGCGGCTGGTCCGTTCTACTGCCCGGGCGATCACAAGGTCTATCTCGACATGACCTTCTTCCAGCAGCTCGACCAGCAGTTCGGCGCTTCCGGCGAGTTCGCCCGCGCCTATGTGGTCGCGCATGAGGTGGGTCATCACGTGCAGAACCTCACCGGCATCATGGGCAAGTTCGACCAGATGCGGCAAGGCATGAGCGAGGCCGACGCCAATCAGCTGTCGGTGCGCATCGAGCTACAGGCCGATTGCTTCGCCGGCGTGTGGGCGCATTTCACCCAGCAGAAGGGTATCTTGGAGCAGGGCGACATCGAAAGCGCGCTCAATGCCGCCAAGCAGATCGGCGACGACACACTGCAAAAGAAGATGCAGGGCTATGTCGTGCCGGAAAGCTTCAACCATGGCACCTCGCAGCAGCGGCAGACCTGGCTGGCGCGCGGCTTCAAGAGCGGCAAGCTGACTGACTGCAACACGATGAGCGGTCCGATCTGAGGCGGCGTATGGGCCTGATTTCCAACGGCGATCCGGGATCGGTGGCAGCTGGCAAGTGATGTCAGCATATGTTTGCCTTCGTTCGCGGATTGTTCCCGCCGCGAACCTCGCCTATAAGGTGCCTCCCGCCTTTGGCCCCGGCGGCCTGAGGAGCTTATCGCCATGATCGACCCTAAAACCGCCAGGCGGGGCCTTGCGCTTGTTTTCACCACGCTGCTGCTCGACATCATCGGCTTCGGCATCATCATGCCGGTGCTGCCGGCCTATCTGGAGGAACTGAGCGGCGTCAGCATCAGCCAGGCCGCGATCCAGGGCGGCTGGCTGTTCTTCGTCTATGCGGCGATGCAGTTCTTCTTCGCGCCGATCATGGGCGGCTTGAGCGACCGCTTCGGACGGCGACCGATCCTGCTTGCCTCGGTGCTGACCTTCTCGATCGACAATCTGATCTGCGCCGTCGCCTGGTCCTATCCGATCCTGTTCATCGGCCGGGTGCTGGCCGGCATTTCCGGCGCCAGCTATTCGACGACATCGGCCTTCATCGCCGACGTCTCGAACGACGAGAACCGGGCGAAGAATTTCGGCCTGCTCGGCATCGCCTTCGGCGTCGGTTTCGTCATCGGCCCGGTGCTGGGCGGGCTGCTCGGCACTTTCGGGCCGCGTGTGCCGTTCTATTTCGCCGCGGCGCTTGCCTTGGTGAATTTCCTGATCGCGATGTTCCTGCTGCCGGAGACGCTGGACGAAAAGCATCGCCGCCGGTTCGAGTGGAAGCGCGCCAATCCGGTCGGCACGCTCCTGCAGATGCGCAATTACCCGGGGATCGGCTGGATCGGATTGGTCTTCTTCCTGATGACGCTCGGCCACATGATGTATCCGGCGGTCTGGTCGTTCGTTTCCAGCTACCGCTATGGCTGGAACCAGCAGCAGATCGGCTTCTCGCTCGGCGCCTTCGGCCTCTGCGGCGCGATCATCATGGCGACAGTGCTGCCACGCGTCATTCCCAAGCTTGGCGAGTGGAAGACCGCGGCGATCGGGCTGACCTTCACCGCGCTCAGCGCCTTCGGCTATGCGTTTTCGACGCAAGGCTGGATGATCTATGCGGTGATCGTGGCCGGCTGCCTGGAAGCGCTGGCCGACCCGCCGCTCAGAAGCCTCGCCGCAGCCAAGGTGCCGCCTTCGGCGCAGGGCGAATTGCAGGGCGCGATGACCTCGATCTTCTCGATCACCTCGATCATCACGCCGCTGCTCTATACGGCGATCTTTTCCTGGTTCACGAGCCCGACGGCGCCGGTCGTGTTCGGCGGCGCGCCCTATGTGCTCGGCGCGATTTTCCTCACTTTGGCGGTCATCGTCTTCGTGACGAAAGTGGCCAGGCCGGCGCCGAAGGAAGTCGAGCGCATGCATACGCAGGAAGCGGTGACCGACGCGGCTTGAGGACGACTAAGGCTCGATCCATTCTCTGGGGATATCGAGCGCCTTCGCCAGCATTGCGCTGGTCTGCTCGGACGGCTTACGGCGATTGGCTTCGAGATCCGACAGGAAACCCTGGCTGACACCGATCGTTGCCGCCAGTTCGGCTTGGGTAAGCTTTCGCCAGTTGCGCAGCGCCTTTAGCCGGCTCGAGCCACGCAATACATCCATTGTAACGTCCGCCGGCAGGGTCTTTTCGGTTTTGAGGTCGGCTTTACGCTCGTCGTAGATTGCGATGTCCGCAGCATCTTCGAGAGCCTCCTCGGCAGCGCGCAGCAACGCCTCGTAATCCGCTTTAGGGATGACGACCAACTCCTCGCCGGTCGGAGTTTTGATGATTTGCGGGGCATTCATGACGTGTTGTCCTGTTATGGCCTGCTGTATGTCGTGGTTTCGCGTTTTCCTATGTAGATCGCGAGGATAGTGGTTCGATCTTCGTCGAATATGACCCGGTAGCGACCAACGCGCAGCCTGTAGCCATCTCTACCAGCAAGGCGTTTGACATCTCCTCGAGCATTTACGGCATAGGCGATCAAGCCCTCGGATACCTGCTCTCGAACGTCAGCAGGCAGGTTATCGAGGTCGCGAGCCGCAGCGGCCGATAGAATGATCGTCTTCACACCGGCAACATCGCCTAACGCCGCTCATAGATGCGATATTATAGCTAATGAGTCAAATTCGTGTCAACGCTCAGCCAGCGCTTCCTCGCCGCGCCGTTCGCGGATCAGGTTGACGAAGCGCCGGAACAGGTAATGCGAATCCTGCGGGCCGGGCGAGGCCTCGGGATGATGCTGGACCGAGAAGACCGGCCGGCCGGTCAGCGCGATGCCGCAGTTCGAGCCGTCGAAGAGCGAGACATGGGTTTCCTCGACGCCTTCGGGCAGTGAGTCGGCGTCGACAGCGAAACCGTGGTTCATCGAGACGATCTCGACCTTGCCGGTGGTGTGGTCCTTGACCGGATGATTGGCGCCGTGATGGCCCTGGTGCATCTTCTCGGTCCTGCCGCCGAGCGCCAGCGCCAGCATCTGATGGCCGAGGCAGATGCCGAACACCGGTATGTCGGTCTTGAGGATGTCCTGGATGACCGGCACGGCATATTCGCCGGTCGCTTCCGGGTCGCCCGGGCCGTTCGAGAGGAAGATGCCGTCCGGCTGCATGGCCAGGATTTCCTCGGCACCTGTCTTGGCCGGCACGACGGTGACCTTGGCGCCGAGGCCTGCCAGCAGGCGCAGGATGTTGCGCTTGACGCCGTAGTCGATCGCGACGACATGCAGCGACGGTGCGTCCTGCTCGCTATAGCCCTCGTTCCAGATCCAGGGCGTCTCGCGCCAGACCGAAGACTGGCCCGACGTGACCTCCTTGGCGAGATCGAGGCCGATCAGGCCCGACCAGGCCGCGGCCTGCCGCTTCAGGTTCTCGATGTCGAAGACGCCATCGGGCGCATGCGCGATGACGGCATTGGGCATGCCTTTCTCGCGGATCAGCACGGTCAGCGCGCGGGTGTCGATGCCGGAAAGCGCGACGATGCCGCGCCGCTTCAGCCACTGATCGAGATGACCGGCGGCACGATAGTTGGACGGGTCGGTGACATTGGCCTTGAAGATGGCGCCGACAGCGCCCGCACGGGCAGCTGGATGCAAATCCTCGATGTCTTCGTCATTGGTGCCGACATTGCCGATATGCGGAAAGGTGAAGGTGACGATCTGGCCGGCGTAAGACGGATCGGTGAGGATTTCCTCGTAACCGGTCAGCGCGGTGTTGAAGCACACTTCAGCAACGGCCGATCCGGTGGCGCCGAGGCCGCGGCCTTCGATCACCGTGCCGTCGGCGAGCACCAGAAGGGCGGTCGGCTTTTCGGTGGCCCAGGGGGCGGTGATGGTGGCCATGGCGGCACTCCTGTCAGGCGCTTCAAACCCGCCGGTGGGCCGTTCGCGCAGCAAGGCGCGCGAAGCAGGCTTTGCCGCTTTCACACGCCGGTTCTTTCGAGTCATGCCGTTTTCCCAAAACCGCTACGCACTTTTGGGCGACATGATTTCATTGTCTCATGCAGGACCGAGTACATAGGGGAAGGCGCCGGAGCGGTCAATGCGGCGCCCTCGAACCACAGCGGATTTGCTTTCGTCCAGCAATATCAGCGGCTTGTCCGAATTTGCGTTACCCGTTCGGCAAAGCTATTGTCCGCCGCATTCGAAGGAGAAGCACGATGCGCGAGAAAATCGCCGAATCCATGAAGAGCGCGATGAAGGCGCAGGACAAGCACCGCCTGCCGACGCTGCGGTTGATCCAGGCTGCCATCCACGACCGCGACATCGCCAATCGCGGCGCCGGCAAGCCGCCGGCGAGCGAGGAGGAAATCCTGCAGATCCTCGCCAAGATGGTGAAGCAGCGCGAGGAGTCGGCCAAGGCCTTCGAAGACGGCAAGCGGCCGGAACTCGCGGCGCAGGAACGTGGCGAGATGGAGATCATCCGCGCGTTCCTGCCGACGCAGCTCGACGATGCGGCAATCACGGCCGCGGCGCGCGAGGCGATCGCGGCGACGGGTGCTGCCAGCCAGAAAGACATGGGCAAGGTGATCGGCGCGCTGAAGCAGAAATATGCCGGCCAGATGGATTTCGCCAAGGCGAGCGCCATCATCAAGGGGCTGCTGCAGTAGGGATTACTGCTTCACGGATCCTTGCACATAGGTATCGGCTGTGGCGGCGGCGCCGGATGATCCGTCTTGTACTGCGCGATGATCGGTTCCAGCGTCTTCTTCGGCCAGAATTTCGGCGAGCCGATCTCCTTCAGGCAGGAGGCATTCCAATAGGCTCCCGCAGCTGAGAGCGTTTGGCCAGCGGCTTTTGCACGCGCGACGGCGGCGATGTCGCGCGACTCAGGATAGATATAGAGCGTCGTCGGGTTGTTCTTCACGATGGGGATGATCTGCTCGGCATCGGCAGGCGACCAGCTGGTGCAGCCATTGCTGCGGCCGCCGGCATAATTCACCAGCTTGCCGAACGGGACCAAGCCGTCATGGTCGGCGTACGAGCTGTTCGGATCTTTGCGCAGGCACATGCCCCTGAGCAAGGCAGCCGGATGCCCGCCGATCACGCGCTGCCTGGCGTTCGCCGCTTCGCCTTCGCCGTCGAACTGGATGAAGCTGCGCATGAACACCGCGTTCTGCGCGCCGACGCGGTAGTAGCCCTTGAACGACGTCTTGGTCTCGGCGGTGATGTAGGCTCCGCCGGCCGTCAACTCGGAGTCCATCGCGTTGCCGAAGTTTTTCGCGCAACGCCGGCCGTTCGAGAAATCGGCAACGCCTTTCAGGTTACGGCCGCCGCCATGGCCCGAGGAAACCGCGCGGAAGAGCTGCTTGGCTTCGCAGACGATATAGTAGCGCTGGCCAAGCACGCTGTTGCCCAGGTCGCCGGGCCGAGTAGCATCCATGGCGAAGTAGCAGGGGTTGCTGACCGAACCATCGCCTACCTTTTTCTGGTAGAGCGCGCGCGCCCGCTCCAGCACGACCTGCGAGATCTGGCCCTCGCCATCGCCGACATGGCGCTGCAGCCAGTCGGGAACGTTCGACGGCCGCAACGCCGCGAATGAGCTGACGGACGCCGTCAGGGCCGCGAGGATCGCGACAAGACAGAAGATGGCCGCGCCCAGCGGAACAGATCTCAACCGCACCGTTATGCCCCTCCTGTCGAAGTGTCTCGTACCTGTGAATCACCCAGGCCGATCATAGAAGGTCTCGCACGTATCGGCGAAACACTTCTAGTTTAGCGGCGCCTTTTGGAGATCGGATTTTCGGTCCGCTTCGATTGAGCTATGATCTGATTCCGGCGCGCCCACGCCTCCTCCCTCCATCGGAAAGCATTGTTCATGCAGGGCAGTCGATCACTCAACCAACTGTTCGAGCACCCAGGCACAAGGAGGGATTGCTAAGACTGCTCGCGGCAGGAGGTTTTTCGATGCGGCTTTCCGCACCTCTCTATCATCTGAAGCGCCAAGCGAGGCTCCTGTCCCGCAGGGAAAATGTGCCCCTCTACCAGGCGCTCGACCGCGTTGCCGCCAAGCAAGGCTTCGGCAGTTGGAGCCTGCTTGCGGCCAAGGCCGCCGAGGCCACGCCCGCCGGCAAGTTGTCAGCCCGGCTGATGCCCGGCGACATGGTTCTCGTGGCGGCGCGGCCGGGCCAAGGCAAGACGCTGATGAGCCTCGAACTCGCCGTGGCGGCCATGAAGCAAGGCAATCGCGCCGTATTCTTCACCCTGGAATACATGCACGCCGACATCCTTGACCGGTTCCGTGACATCGGGGTCGACCCGGCCGCTTTCGACCATCTGTTCGCGTTCGACAATTCCGATGCCATCAGTGCCGGCTACATCATCGAGACGTTGCGGTCGGCGCCGCGCGGCACGCTGGCTGTCATCGACTATCTGCAACTGCTCGACCAGAGACGGGAGAATCCCGATCTCATGGTCCAGATCCGCGCCTTGAGGGCGTTTGCCCGCGAACGCGGACTGGTGCTGGTCTTCATCTCGCAGGTCGACAGATCATATGATTCGGCTCGGAAACCGTTTCCGGATATCGGCGATATCCGACTGCCGAATCCCCTCGACCTGTCGCTGTTCGACAAGACCTGTTTCCTGAACAAGGGTGAAATCCGGTTTCAGGCGACTTGAGAGCGATCCGTGTCGCGGCTATGCCGGTCTCGACAGGGAAGCGAAGCATGATCAAGATCGTCAAGCCCGCGCTCGAACATTTGCCGTCCTACAAGGCGGCGCTGGAGCGCGGTTGGTCGCCCGACAATGTGCGGCTCCTGGAGGCGACGCGCGAGCAGCTCGAGGCGATCGAGAAACATCCCGTTGAATTTCTCGCCGGCCTTGACGACCCCGAAGCGAAGGGACCGCCCATAACCTTGCCCGACGGCACCAAGGTCGCGCGGCTGCCGGGCTTCCGGCGCTGGATCTGGGATGGCGAGGCCGCCGGCTCGATCGGCTTTCGCTGGCAGAAGGGCACGTCGGCGCTACCCTCGCATGTGCTTGGCCATATCGGTTATGCGGTGGTGCCGTGGAAGCGGAACCGCGGCTATGCCACCGAAGCGCTGCGGCTGATGCTGGACGAGGCGAGGGCGGTCGGGCTCGACCATGTCGAGATCACCGCGAAGCCAGGCAATCCTGCATCGCAGAAGGTCATTACGGCCAATGGCGGCAGGCTCATCGGCCGCTTCTTCGAGGACGCCGCCTATGGCGGCGTGGAGAGCCTCAAGTTCCGCATCGACCTTTGAAGGTTACTCGCCGGGCTTCGCCAGCCTTCCTTCTTCCGCCTTGTGGTAGAACTGGCTTGCCACGAGCCAGCCTTTGAGCGGCCTGAGCGGCGGAATGCAAGTCGCGAGAACGATCGGCACCGAAACGAAGGCGTGGAACCACATCGAGGGCTCGAAAGTCACCTGCGCCCAGACGGCGAACAGCACCGAAGGCACGCAGGCAAAGCAGATGACGAAGAAAGCCGGGCCATCGGCAGGATCGGCAAAGGAATAGTCGAGCCCGCAGACATCGCATTTCGGAGCCAGTTTCAAGAATCCCTCGAACAGGTGGCCCTCACCGCAGCGCGGACAGCGGCCCCGGATGCCTACCTGCCAGGGTACCAAATGTGGATAATGCGCAAGGTCTTCCATGATCGTCGCTCCAATGGACCTCGCGTGAGGCCAGTCGGCCTTGAGGTCCCGGATGCATACATATATCATACTTGTATGCATACAATGCGACAAAATGTATGGAAGCAGCAAGTGAACGATGAAAGCGACATCGGCTGGCTCCCGGTTTTGGAGGCAGGGCCTCGACCGGTCTATCTCAGGATCGTCGACGCGCTTGCGGATGCCCGCTCGAATGGCCGATTGCAGCCTGGCGACAGGTTGCCGCCGCAACGGGAACTCGCCCGGTTGCTGGGGGTCGATCTTACGACCGTCACGCGCGCGTTTTCCGAGGCCAGGCGCAGAAACCTTATCGATGCAACGGCGGGCCGCGGCACCTTCGTGACACCCGGCGAACCGGAAGAGCCAGTCCTCGATCTGAGCATGAACATTCCGCCCGCACCGGCCGGCCTCAACCTGCCGGCCTTGATCCGCGCGGGTATCGAAGGGCTGCTCAAGCGCTCCAGCGCGGAAGCGCTGCTTTCCTATCATCCCGGTCCGGGCTCGCCTGTGGAGCGCGCCGTCGGCTCGTCATGGCTTGCCGCAACGCAGGACAGGCTGCCGGTCGACCGGGTCGTTGTCGGTTCAGGAGCGCAGGCGTTGCTCACGGCCATCCTGCTTTCGCAGACGCATGAGGGCGACACGATCCTTGCCGACGCGCTGACCTATCCCGGACTGATCGCGCTGGCCGAAGCCACGCGACGCAAGCTCGCCGCTGTCGGAAACGATGATGAGGGGATGCGGCCGGATGATCTCGAGCAGGCGGCGCGACGGCATGGCGCCCGCGTTCTCTATCTCAATCCGACGCTTCAAAATCCAACCGCGCTTGTCATGCCCGAAGGCCGGCGTCGCGAACTCGCCCGCATGGCCGACAAGCTCAAGCTGATCGTCGTCGAGGACGATCCCTACAGCCGGCTGCTCGCCGCGGCGCCGCCGGCATTTCTGAAGCTGGCGCCGGAGCGGACCTTCCATGTTGCGACATTGGCGAAATGTATCTCGCCTTTCCTGCGCACGGCCTTCCTGGCGGCGCCTGACGCGCAAGCAGCGGAGCGTATCGCGGCGGCGATACGCGGCACGACAATGATGGCGCCGCCGCTGATGACGGGCCTCGCCTGCGAGTGGCTGCGAAGCGGTCTTGCCGAGGAGATCACCGCCGCCGTGCGGGCCGAAGCACGGGCCAGGCAAGGGATCGCCCGCAACATTTTGCCCAAGGGTTTCGCGGCGTCGGAGTCCAGCCTGCATCTGTGGTATCCACTGCAGAGCCAGTTGCGCTCGGCCGAACTCGCCGACATCGCCCGCCGTCGAGGACTGGCCATCAGCCCGGCGGAAGAGTTCGCCGTCGGGCACGACTTCGCCAACGGCTTCCGGTTGGCGCTCGGTGCTACTGCCAACCGGGAACGGTTGAAGGAAGGCCTTCACAGCCTGGCTTCCATCCTTTCGGGGGTGCCTGGCTCGGGACTGAAGATCTGAGACAACAGGCTGACAGGATGCGCAGGCCTGTTACTCCGCTGCCGCCGGCAGCGGCGGCGTCGTGCGGCTGCGCCATTCCCAGGTCTGCGAGGCGGCAGCCACCATCACTGCCACCAGCATCGCTAAAGCGCCGGCGAGCGGCAGGCTGCGATAGCCGTAGCCGGCATTGAGCATCGCCGCGCCAATCGATGCAGCCAGCGCGATGCCGACATTGAAGCCGGACGGGATCAGCGAGGAGGCAAGGTTGGAGGCATCGGCCGTCCAGGCGAGGATGCGGGTCTGGATCGGCGCGCCGATGGCGAAGTTGAGACCACCCCAGACGATAATGGCGATGATCATCGGCACCGGGCAGGGGCTGACGAGATGGATGATGCCGAGCGTCACCGCCTGCAGGGCAAGCATGGTGATCAGAGACGGCATCAGCTTCCAGTCGGCAAGCTTGCCGCCGACAAAAACGCCGATCGTGGCGCCGACGCCGTTGAGCAGCAGCACCCAGGGGATCAGGCTCTCGTCGAGGCCTGTCACTTCAAGCAGCGTCGGCGTGATGTAGGTGAAGAGACCGAACTGGCCGATCATCAGCATCAGCATCAGGATCAGCGACGTCCAGACCTGCTGGCGGCCGAGCACGCGGACCTCTCGCGCCAGGCCAGCCGGCCGGTTGGCGGCGCCGGCCGTGCGGGGCAGTAGCGCAAGCATGGCGACAATCGCGATGATGCCCAGCGCTCCCATCACCCAGAAGGTCGCGCGCCAGCCCCACAGGCTGCCGATCGCGGTACCCACCGGCACGCCGATGACGTTGGAGACTGTCAGGCCCGAGAGGATCACCGCGACAGCGCGGCCGCGCTGGTCCTCGCGCACCAGGCTGACCGCAACCACCATGGCGACGCCGAAATAGGCGCCATGCGCGACCGCAATCGCGATACGCAGGAAAAGCATCGCGGCGAAGTCGGGCGCCAGCGCACAGGCCACCTGGCCAATTGTGAAGGCAATCGTCAGCCCGAGCAGCAGCGTTTTGCGCGAAACCTTGCTGGTGGCTAAAGCCAGCAGCGGGCCGCCGATGGCAATGCCGCAGGCATAGCCGGACACGAGATAGCCGGCGGCCGGTATCGAAACACCGAGGCCCTGTGCCACCTCGGGTAGCACGCCGGCGATGACGAATTCAGTGGTGCCGAAGGCGAAGGCGGCAAGGAAAAGGGCAATCAGCGGCAGCATGGTTCAAAACATATGCGAGGAATGCACGCCTCAAACCACGCTTGGGCGGGTCCGGCAATGCAGAAATTGTCGATGCCGCTTTAGCTTTTCTTGACCGGGATTAGCTCCGCCTCGGTCGCCGACAACGACGCCGGCTTCTTGTTCCTGCCGTAAGGAATTTTCAGCCATGCCCGCTCATGAAGGTAAAAGAGGAGCGACTTTGTGACAACTTCAGTTCCGCCGATGGCCGCAGCGAGCTTGATGCTGCCTGTCACCACGAGCGAGATGATCATCGTGTCGATCGTGCCGGTGGCGCGCCACGAAAGCGCCTTGGCGAAGCTGCGCGAATGGGTGTCCATCGACCGATCATCCTCCCAACAGGTCCTCAGACGATCCTTAGCCGACGGAAGCGAGGATGAGCAAAGACTAATTTTTCGGCTGGTCGCGACCGCCTCAGCCTGCCTTCAATCGCGAGCCACCGAGCAGGCCGCGCTCTTCGAGCACCGGATAGGCGATGGAAGCAAGCAGCGAGTTGATCTGCTTCAGGTCGCGGATGGTGTCGAGGTGGATCGAGCTCGTCTCGACGCTCTTGGCGGTGCCTTCGCGCAGGCGCAGGAAATGGCTGGCGCTGGTTTCCTTCTCGCGCTCGCGCAGTTGGTCCTTCTCCAACACCAACTGGCGGGCGGTTTCGGAATCGCGCGAGACCAGCACGTTGAAGGCGAGCCGCGCATTGGCGAGCACCGAGGAATGGAAGGCGCAAAGCTCTTGCCAGCCCTCGGGGGTGAATTCCAGGCCGCGTTCCAGCTTCTTCCTGACATGCGCCAGCATGTTACGCACGACGATGTCGCCGACCTGCTCGAGCTTGACGCAGGCACCGATCAGCTCCTGGCAACGCAACGCCTCGTCCTCGGTCAGCGGGTTCCTGGTGATCTTGGCGAGATAGAGCTTGATCGCGGCGTGCTTCCTGTCGACGCGGTCGTCGAGTGCTGCAAGCGCCTTGATCTTGGCGGGATCCGCATCCTCATAGAGCTCGATGATGCGCTTCAGCATGATCTCGACCGTTTCGCAGACCCGCACCACCTCGCGAGTGGCGTTGGCGAGCGCCTGGCTCGGCGTGTCGAGCGCGCTTTCGTTCAGCGCCGAAAGCTCCACGACCTCAAGCGTGGCTGCCGGCTGCGGCTTACTAGCCAGCGCCACGATCCGCCCGGAAGCGCGGTAGACGAGACCGGCCAGCGGCAGGCCGGCCAGCAGGATCAGCACGTTGAACAGGATGTGGGCGTTGACGATCTGATCCGGTGCGGTTTTGCCGAGGAAGGCGACATCCGGCTTGAAGGTCATGATCAGGACCAACATGATCAGCGAGCCAAGGCCGCGCATCAGGAGGTTGCCGATCGGCACGATGCGCACCACGGGCGTCGCCGATCGCGTCAGCATCGGCGCGATGAGCGACGAGCCAAGGTTGACGCCAAGCACCAAAACCACGCCCAGCTCCGGCGTGATCAGCCCGCGGCCCGCCAGCGTCGTCATCAGGAGGACCGCGGCGATGCTGGACTGGAACAGCCAGGTGACCAGCGCGGCCATGAGATAGGTGGTGATGGGGTCGCCCGAGAAGTAATTGATGATCAGCGGCATCAACTGGCTGTTGCGCAGCGGCTCGGACGCCTGGCCGATCATCTCCAGGGACAGGATCAGCAGTCCGATACCGATCAGGATCCGGCCCAACTGCCGCCAGTCGCGCCGCTCCGTGGCCATGAACATGACCGTGCCCGCTATCAGGCAGAGCGGCACCAGCAGCGTGAGATCGAAGGTGAGCAGCTTGACCACGAGCGCCGAACCGATCTCGGCGCCGCGCACGGCAAGCTGTCCGGCGGCGCCCGAAACGATGCCGGCGCCGGCGAAGGAGCCAACCAGCAGCGTGACGGCGGTGGAGCTCTGCAGCGCGACCGCCAGCCCGCAGCCGGCCAGCACGGCCATGATCGGGTTGCGCATGGTGGCGCGCAGCCGGTGGCGCAGCACGTCGCCATAGGCGCGCTCCACGCCGGTCTTCACCATGCGGGTGGCAAACAGCATCAGCGCCACCGCGCCGGCAAGGTGCAGGAGGACGACGGAGCCGCTCAAAGCCGACCTCGCGGGGTGATCGTGGCAACGCGGAGAGGGGTACGAATCTTAGTCATTTCGAAGCTCCGAGATACACCAATTAACATTAGCCGGATAATAGATTTTTCTGATGCGATGATCCTCTCCGCTCGACGGAACATGTCGGAAATGAAGGGAGGCGCATTGGTTGCACGCGCCGCGCAGCGGCGCTTCGCCTCATAACGTCCGACGCTTGGGCAGCGTGGCCGCGCGCGATCCGGAGTCTTGCATAAGCATCGGAAATCATTACGGAATTGTAATTCTCATGTTCAGTTTCAGTTCATCCATTGGCGGCTATTCCTCGTCTATCGACAACAAGGAGTACCGACCATGAAGCGTCTCATACTTTCCGCCGTCACCGCCTCGGTGCTGGCCGCCTCGGCCTTGTCCGGCCAGGCCGCGCCGCTCGCCCAACCGAGCGCGCCGCAGTCGAACTACACGCAGATCGACTGGCAGAAGCCCGGCAGGCATGTCGACAAGCGGGTCGTGAAGAAGAAGGTCATCGTGAAGCGCAGCCATTGGCGCAGCGGTCAGCGCTATTCCAACTGGAAGCGCCACCAGCCGGTCCGTGACTGGAACCGCCACGGCCTGCGCCGCCCCGGCCCCGGCCAGGAGTGGATCCGCGTCGGCAACGACTATGTGCTGGTCAGCATCCTCTCCGGCATCATCTTCGGCGCGATCGCCGCGCAGTAAACCGTCACATCCGGAAATCCTGGAGAAGGCGGCCGCATGGCCGCCTTCTTTTCGTCTGTGAAAAGCGGGTACGATGGGCCGGATAGAGTCGCAGCGCCCGGGCGGCTTGATTATATGGAGGGCAAAAGAGTTTCCCTGATGCGCTTTCCGCCCGCCTTCCTCGACGAGATACGCGACCGCGTGCCGATTTCGCAGGTCATCGGCACGCGTGTCGCATGGGACAGGAAGAAGACCAACGCCTCGCGCGGCGACTATTGGGCCTGCTGCCCGTTCCACGGCGAGAAAAGCCCGTCCTTCCACTGCGAGGACAAGAAGGGCCGCTACCACTGTTTCGGCTGCTCGGTTTCGGGCGACCATTTCAAGTTCCTCACCGAACTCGACGGCATGAGCTTTCCCGAAGCGGTCGAGAAGATCGCCGAGATGGCCGGTGTGCCGATGCCGGTGCGCGACGCCCAGGAAGAACGGCGCGAGAAGGAACGCGCCAGCCTGACCGACGTGATGGAGATGGCGACCGCCTTTTTCCAGGAGCGGCTGCAGAGTGCCGACGGTGCCAAAGCCCGCGCGTATCTGCGCGACCGCGGCCTGACGCCGGCGACGCAGCAATCCTTCCGGCTGGGCTATGCGCCCGACAGCCGCAACGCGCTCAAGGAGCATCTCGCCGCCAAAGGCGTGCCGAAGGCCGATATCGAGGCCTGCGGGCTGGTCCGCCATGGCGACGACATTCCGGTTTCCTATGACTGGTTCCGCGACCGCATCATGTTCCCGATCCCGGATTCGCGCGGCAAGATCATCGCTTTCGGCGGACGCGCGCTGGCGCCCGATGCTCTGGCCAAATACATGAACTCGCCCGACACCGAGCTCTTCCACAAGGGCAACGTGCTCTACAATTTCGCTCGCGCCCGCAAAGCCCTGGCGAAAGGCGGCTCGGTGATTGCCGTCGAAGGTTATATGGATGTCATCGCGCTGGCGCAGGCCGGCTTCGAGAACGCCGTGGCGCCGCTCGGCACGGCGCTCACCGAGAACCAGCTCGAGCTTCTGTGGCGCATGGCCGGCGAGCCGGTGCTGTGCTTCGACGGCGACCAGGCCGGGCTGAAAGCGGCGTGGCGTGCAGCCGACCTGGCGCTGCCGGCGATCCAGCCCGGGCGCTCGGCGCGCTTCGCGCTGCTGCCGGAAGGCAAGGACCCGGACGACCTGGTCAAGGCGGATGGTCCCGATGCCTTCCGCGCGGTGCTTTCGGAAGCGCGGCCGCTTGCCGATCTGCTGTGGATGCGCGAGACAGCCGGCGGCGTCTTCGATACGCCCGAGCGGCGGGCAGAGCTCGAAAAGACGCTGCGCGAACTCACCAGCCGCATCCGCGACGAAAGCCTGCGCTACCATTACCAACAAGAGATGCGCGAACGGGTGCTGAGTTTCTTCGGCTCGCAGCGCGCCGCGCGGCAGGGCCATCACGGGGGGCGCTCCGACGGCCGGCCTGGCGAGCGGGGCAAGGGGCCGGGCCCCGGTGGTGCCTTCGGGCGGGGCGGGGCGGCCGGCGGGCGCGCCGCGATCACCGAGAGTCTCGGCCGCTCGGCGCTGGTCAAGCGAGCCGGCGAGGGGATGTCGGTGCGCGAGGCGACGATCATCGTGGCCCTGGTCAACCATCCGGCGCTGATCGACGAGAATTTCGCGCATGTGGAATTCCTCGACCTTGCCAATTCGGATCTGCGCAAACTCCACGCGGCCATTCTCGACGCCATGGCGCATGACGCGGCCGACGAGCGCGGCACGGTCATCGCAACCATCGAGCGCGCCGGCTGCGGCGGCATCTGGGAGCGCGCGGTGGAGCTGATCAAGCGCGCGCGGCAATGGCCGGCGCTGGAGACCGCCGCACTTGACGATGCCCGCGACGCCTTCAACCAGGCGCTGCACTTGCAGCGTAGCGCCCGCACATTACATAGAGAGCTGAAACAGGCGCAGGCGGCGCTCGATGCAGACCCTTCGGATGAAAACTTCCGGCATCTCGTCGAGATTCAAGCGCAATTCAACGACGTGCAGGCAACGGAAGCGCTGATCGAAGGGTTCGGCGTCTCGTCGGGCAGAGTTGGACGCGTTTAGGCCGCAACTGCCCCCTGGAAATGAAGTGGAAATGCTTAGCGCGTCGAATCGACGCCTCTAAGTCGGGTAATTGATTCGCTTTTTTCATGCGAATCATGCCAGAGGCGCTTGACCTTCTGGCAGATTGGCGGAATCAGGACGATTCGAAACGTTAACCGTGCCCCGGCGTCGGCGGGAAATTCCAGCGATGTGAGGTGCCGGTGACGACTGGACAGGCAAAGTGCCTGCTCCAGATATCAGGGTTAATCTGGACTTAATGCATGTCGCCCAAAAGTGGAAACCGGTTTGGGACAGCGACGTGCACAAAACAAAAGAGATGACGCGGTTACTGGACCGGTGAAAAGCGTTCTGGTGCGAGCGCGTCCAGCATAGCCGGTCCGGCAGTTTACGCGGCCTCGATATTCGGCCGCTTGGAGACGACAAAGAATGGCGACTAAGGAAAAGGAAGAGGTCGAGACCGAACGCGAAGGCGCCACCGATGGCCCCCTGCTCGACCTTTCCGACGATGCTGTCAAGAAGATGATCAAGGCCGCGAAGAAACGCGGCTATGTCACGCTCGACGAGCTCAACGCGGTGCTTCCCTCGGAAGAGACGGATCCGGACCGCATCGAAGACATCAATGCGATGCTCAGCGACATGGGCATCAACGTCGTCGAGGACGACGAGCAAGGTGAAGAGAGCGAAGCCGAAGCGCCCGCCGACGCCGAGGAAGACGCCAACGAACTCGCCGAGCAGACCGGCACCGCCGTCGCCGCCACGACCACCAAGAAAGAGCCGACCGATCGTACCGACGATCCGGTGCGCATGTATCTGCGCGAGATGGGCTCGGTCGAGCTTCTGTCGCGCGAGGGCGAAATCGCCATCGCCAAGCGCATCGAGGCCGGCCGCGAAACGATGATTGCGGGTCTCTGCGAAAGCCCGCTGACTTTCCAGGCAATCATCATCTGGCGCGACGAGCTCAACGAATCGAAGATCCTGCTGCGCGAGATCATCGACCTTGAGGCGACCTATGCCGGCCCCGAGGCCAAGCAGGCGCCTGTCGTTGAACGCGTCGAGGAAGCGCCCAAGCCCGAAGAGAAGCCGCGCGGCCGCGCGGCGGCACGCGAGGAAGAAGACGACATCACCAATGTCGGCGTCGACACGCGCGGGCTGGAGGAAGAGGAAGACGACGAGGACGAGGCGAGCCTGTCGCTGGCCGCGATGGAAGCGGAACTGCGCCCGCAGGTGATGGAGACACTCGACGTCATCGCCGACACCTACAAGAAGCTTCGCAAGCTGCAGGACCAGCAGGTCGAAAACCGCCTGGCCGCAGCCGGCACGCTCTCGCCCAGCCAGGACCGCCGGCTGAAGGAGCTCAAGGACCAGCTGATCAAGGCAGTGAAGTCGCTGTCGCTCAACGCTGCGCGCATCGAGGCGCTGGTCGAGCAGCTCTATGACATCAACAAGCGCCTGGTGCAGAACGAGGGCAAGCTGCTGCGTCTCGCCGAAAGCTATGGCGTGCGCCGCGAGGAATTCCTCAAGGAGTATCAGGGCTCGGAGCTCGATCCGAACTGGACCCGTTCGATCGCCAACCTGACCTCGCGCGGCTGGAAGGAGTTCACCAAGAACGAGAAGGACACGATCAAGGAGCTGCGTGCCGAGATCCAGAACCTCGCCACCGAAACGGCTATCTCGATCCTGGAATTCCGCAAGATCGTCAACCAGGTGCAGAAGGGCGAGCGCGAGGCCGCGATCGCGAAGAAGGAAATGGTCGAGGCGAACCTTCGCCTCGTCATCTCGATCGCCAAGAAATACACCAACCGCGGCTTGCAGTTCCTCGACCTGATCCAGGAAGGCAATATCGGCCTGATGAAGGCGGTCGATAAGTTCGAATACCGCCGCGGCTACAAGTTCTCGACCTATGCGACCTGGTGGATCCGGCAGGCGATCACCCGCTCGATCGCCGACCAGGCGCGCACCATCCGCATTCCGGTGCACATGATCGAGACGATCAACAAGATCGTGCGCACCTCGCGCCAGATGCTGCACGAGATCGGCCGCGAGCCGACGCCGGAGGAACTGGCCGAGAAGCTGGCCATGCCGCTGGAAAAAGTGCGCAAGGTGCTGAAGATCGCCAAGGAGCCGATTTCGCTCGAAACCCCCGTGGGCGACGAGGAGGATTCGCATCTCGGCGACTTCATCGAGGACAAGATGGCGATCCTGCCGATCGACGCGGCGATCCAGGCCAATCTGCGGGAGACGACGACACGGGTGCTTGCCTCGCTGACGCCGCGCGAGGAGCGCGTGCTCAGAATGCGCTTCGGCATCGGCATGAACACCGACCATACGCTGGAAGAAGTCGGCCAGCAGTTTTCGGTGACGCGCGAGCGCATCCGGCAGATCGAGGCCAAGGCGCTGCGCAAGCTCAAGCATCCGAGCAGGTCGCGCAAGCTCAGAAGCTTCCTCGACAGCTGATCCGGAAATCAGACAAGCAAATCGAAAGGGCGCCTCGGGCGCCCTTTTCATTTGCGAGCGTCGCCTTGCCGGGGCCGCTCGACAGGAGGATAATTCCCGCGTCGGATGCATTTGTGGGCGACAAGCCGGATGCCCGCCCGGCGTCGGCCGTCAACGGCCTGGCGCCCGCACCGTGGCCCCGGAGGAGGTGTGCCATGACAACCTACATCGTGCTTATCAACTGGACCGAGTTGGGCGCCAAGAATGTGCGGGAGTCGCCGAAACGGCTCGATGCCGCCAAAAAGCTGCTGGGAGAAATGGGCGGATCGTTCAAGGCATTCTATCTGACCAT
This sequence comes from Mesorhizobium australafricanum, assembly GCF_033977265.1. Lineage (NCBI taxonomy): Bacteria > Pseudomonadati > Pseudomonadota > Alphaproteobacteria > Hyphomicrobiales > Phyllobacteriaceae > Mesorhizobium > Mesorhizobium australafricanum. Next base: position 30,169 of record NZ_JAVIIT010000021.1, read on the forward strand.
GGGCGAATGCGACATGGTCGCCATCGTCGAAGCCCCGGACGATGCGGTGCTTGCCCGCTTCGCGCTGATGCTGTCGTCGGGCGGCAATGTCAAGACTCGAACGATGAAGGCGTTTCCGGAATTCGCCTACCGCGAGATCATCAGCTCGCTTGGGTAAAGTGGCTGAAGGACCGGCGCGGCTGTTGCGAAGCCGCGCCGCATTCCCGATAGTCGCGCCATGCCGAAGCCGCTGCTGACTGTTTGGTACAACACACGCTGTCCGGTGTGCGATGCGGGTATCAGCCATCAGAAGCGGCGGCTGGTCGAGGCGATCAAGGCGGGCCGCGTCGAATTCCGCGACATCAATTTCGAACCTCAAGCGCTTTCAGTCTTCGGTGCCGCGCTGGAGGATATCCGCCGCCGGCTGCATGCGACCGATGCCGAAGGTCGGCTGCTGGTCGGCGCCGATGTGGCGATCGCGGTCTGGCGGCTCACGCCGGGCGAGGGCTGGCTGGCGACACTGTTGGGCAACGCGATCGCGCTGCCGCTGACGCGCTTTGCCTATGACCGCTTTGCGGACCTTCTCTACGCCTGGAACAGGCGCAAGGGCCGCTGGTAGGCGGCGCTCTCCATCAGGGAAAGCCCGGAGCGCGTTCCGGGCTTTCCCAGCATCGGTCACCTCGCTGCCGGCTCGCACAGCCAGCCGACGATGCGGCGCACCACGGGCAGCACCAGCAGCAGGGTCGGAAACGCCACCAGCCAGGACAGGCCCCAGGCGGCCAGCCAGATTGAGGTTGGGGTGAAGGCCGAGGCTCTTCAGCGTGGAGATGAACGAGACGATGAAGGTCATCAAAAGCGACAGCACCAGAGGGCTGACGACAGAGGCGTAGCGCGCAGGCAGCTTCCTGCGCCGATTTCTTCCAGTCATTGGGATTTTCCCGAAACATCGGTCCGTCGCATTTGGCATCCTCTTGCCGGTTTTCGGCATATGCCCGGAAGGACCGGGTGGATGCGTTGCTTGACGTCAGACGCTTACGGAGCGGTCGGCGACCCTCGCGGGGCGTTCTAGCGGCTGGCCCTCTTGAAATCAATCCGGCTGACGGCATTTTTAGATACATCGTAAGATATATCTTGACCCGGCAGGCGCCACAGCCTATGTGAGATATATCGTAAGATATAACTCAAGGAGCAATCCATGCACAGACATAATCATTCCGGGCACAACCACTTCGGCGAGCGCATGTTCATGCATATGGCCGGCAAGTTCGGCGGTCGTGGCGGCTTCGGTCCGTTCGGCCATGGCGGCAGGGGCGGTGGACGCGGCGGGCCGGGCGACATGTTCCGCGCCGGGCGCATGCTGGCCGACGGCGATCTCAAGCTGATCACGCTTTCGCTTCTGGCCGATGCGCCGCGCCACGGCTACGACATCATCAAGGCGCTGGAAGAGCGCACCAGCGGCATCTACAGCCCGAGCCCGGGCGTGGTCTATCCGACGCTGACTTTCCTCGAAGAGGCGGGCTACGCGGTGTCCTCGAGCGAAGGCAACAAGAAGGTGTTTTCGATCACCGAGGCCGGCAAGGCGCATCTCGAGGAGAACCGCGAGATGATCGACAGCGTGCTCGACCATCTCGAGCGGTTCGGCCGCAAGATGGCCGCGGCGCGCGAATGGTTCGGCTGGGGCGATGACAAGGACGAGGGCGGCTGGCGCCGCGGCCGTTCGGAAAAGCGCGACCAGTTCCGCGCGCTGCGCCAGCGGCTGCGTGCCGCGCTCGGCGACATCGCCGACGCGCCGGAAGACAAGCAGGCCGAGGCGATCAGCATCCTCGAAGACGCCGCCGACGCGATCGAGGCGCTGGCACGTCGTTAAGGCATTCTCATATCGAAACCCAAAAAGCCCGGATCACTCCGGGCTTTTTGCATTCCGTCGGCGATCGGCATGGGCAGGGATTACTCCTTGCCGACATATTCGCTGATCAGCTTCTCATTGCGCGCCTTCTCGATCTTGGCGGTGGTCTCGGCGGAGATCCGTTCGTCGGTGCGGTACTTGACCAGGTTCACCAGGCTGCCGGTGAGCAACAGGACGCCCATCGCCCAGTAGCCCTTGGTCGAGAGGTCGACAGGCGCCAGCCACAGTGACAGGCCGAGCATGAAATAGGCTGCGCCCACGGACACGGTGTTGAACAGGATATAGGTCTGATTGCCGTTCATCGTATTGCTCCTTGGATTTGATCTGTTTGGGAAAATTACGGGTTCAATTCAGGGATTTCAGGCGTGCCAGGACGTGTTCAGCGCGCACCTTGGTGGCCGGTCCGTGACCTGCTTCGGCGAGGCGGTCGCGGATCGCCTCGTGGCGCAGCTCGCCGTCGATCTCGTCGAGGATGCCGGCCTCCTCGAACGGGTCGCTGCTTTCCTTGATGCGGGCCAGCAGTTCCTCCGCTTCGTTGAGGCTTGCGGTGCGGCCGATCGAACGGTTCAGGCGCGACTGCGCCTTGCGTTCGGCATCGATCGCCCTGGCGGAAATCATGCCCTGGTTGAGATCGATGATGCGGCGATGCGCCTGTTCTACGGACAGACGCATCCGCAAGGTCTTCTCGCCGAGGCTTTTGACCGTGGCGCGGCGGACCTCGCGCTCGTTCTCGAGTTCGGCGATCGCGGAAGCGCCGCCTTCGGCAAGCGCCTGGTTGTTGGCGGAAAGCGCGCTCATCGTGCGGGTTTCCAGATCGGCGATGCGGCGGTCGAGCTGGTCGAGGCTGGTCTGCTCGGCACGCTGGCGCACGATCAGCGAGGCGAGCGTCTGCTTGGCGGCTGCGAGGCCCGCCTCCGCGTCGCGGATGCGCTGGGCCAGAAGGTCGATCGCAAAACGATCCTTCAGATTGTCCTCGGCCCGGGCGCTGGCGCCGTCCAGCAATGTCTTGATCAGGCTAAGCATGGTTCTTCTCCCTGTTTGCGTGAACATCGTTCACGACCTCAACATAACAGGAAATGAACATTGTTCAAGCTCCATTTTGAACGCTGTTCATGGAGCGCTGGACATGGTAAACGCAAGCAAGTGGAACGAATTCCGGCCGGGGCGCCCCGGTTCCGCACACTAGGACAGGAAAGAGCATGGCGCTGGACAAGGAAGAAATGACCGAGAAGGTGCTCGCCATTGCCGAGGCGCTGCTCAACGAGGGCGGCGCCGACAATCTGAAAGCGCGTAGCATCGCCGAGCAAGCCGGCATTTCGGTCGGATCCGTCTACAACCTCTTTGCCGATCTCGACGAGGTGCACCGCGCCGTCAACATGCGGCTGCTCGACCGGCTCGGCGCGACAGGCCTGGCGGCCATGGCCGATCTCGAAAGGCAAGGGGTGACCGATGTCCGGCATCGCATCCTGGCGATGGCCGCCGCCTATGTGCGGTTCGTCGAAGCGCATCCCGGCAGCTGGCCGGCGGTGCTTGCCTTCAACCGCCGACGCGCGACGCGGCCTGGCCCCGATGCCTATGACGCGCTGCTGGATGCACTCTTCGACATCGTCGCCGGCGTGCTCAAGGCGGGGGATTTCGACCTCGACGACGACCGCCGCGCGCTTGCGGCGCGAACCTTGTGGTCAAGCGTGCATGGCATCGTGACCAGCGGCTATGTGGCGAATTCGAACAGCAGGCAGGCCGAGGAGATCTGGCGTCAGGTCGAGCTTCTGGTCGGCGTTTTCGTCAAGGGACTGGAACGCGGCGGCGCATTCGCGCATGCTGAGACAAAATCTGCGTGAACAAGGGGGCGCCGCGATTCCTCGGCGTCCGCGTGGAATGGGAGTTTTGAGAGATGTCTTTTCTGAAAAAGCTTTTTGGCGGCGGCAGTAGTGAGGCGACGGAGGCCGGCACTGCCAAGCCGGCGAAGCAGGTTGAGCACAAGGGGTTCCTGATCAGCGCGACGCCCTACAAGGCCGAGGGCCAGTATCAGACATGCGGCGTCGTCTCGAAGGAAGTGGACGGCGTGATGAAGGAACACCGCTTCATCCGCGCCGACCGCTTCGCCGGGCTGGACGACGCCGTCGACATCTCGATCAAAAAGGGCATCCAGCTGGTCGACGAGCAGGGCGAGAGGATGTTCGGCTAGCTGCCGCAGCGGTTTCGGATCCCGCCGGCTCGCTCCTCTCTGTTCCGATCAGAACGAGACCTTGTCGCCGCCCTTGAGCTGCAGGATCTGCCGCGCCTCGTCGGGCGTCGCGATCGAGGCGCCGAGGCCTTCGATGATCTGGCGCACCTTGGTCACCTGTTCGGCGCTGGAGCGGGCAAGCTTGCCCTTGCCGATCCACAGCGAGTCCTCCAGGCCGACCCGTACATTGCCGCCCAGCGCAATAGCCTGTGTGGCGATCGGCAATTGATGGCGGCCAGCGCCCAGCACCGACCAGTGATAGTCATTGCCGAACAGGCGATCAGCCGTGCGCTTCATGTGGGCGACGTCTTCTGGATGCGTGCCGATGCCGCCGAGGATGCCGAACACGCTCTGCACGAAAAACGGCACCTTCACCAGGCCACGCTCGACGAAATGCGCCAGCGTGTAGAGATGGCCGATGTCGTAGCACTCGATCTCGAAACGCGTGCCGTTGTCGGCGCAGGTGCGCAAGATGTGCTCGATGTCGCCAAAGGTGTTGCGGAAGATGCGGTCGCGCGACGATTCGAGATAGGGCCGCTCCCAGTCATGCTCGAAGGTCTTGAACCGCTCCAGCATCGGGAACAGCGCGAAATTCATCGACCCCATGTTGAGCGACGCCACCTCGGGCGCGAACACTTTCGCTGGCCTGACCCGCTCTTCCACGCTCATCGTCGCCGCGCCGCCGGTCGTGATGTTGACGACGCAGTTGGAGCGCTGTTTGATGACCTGCAGGAACGGGGCGAAGGCCTCGGTCGATTGATCGGGGCGTCCGTCGACCGGATTGCGTGCGTGAAGGTGGACGATCGCAGCTCCTGCCTCGGCCGCCTCGATGGCCGCGGTGGCGATCTCTTGCGCCGTCACCGGCAGATGCGGCGACATTGACGGCGTATGGATCGATCCTGTGACCGCGCAGGTGATGATGATCTTGTTCTGGTTTGCCACTTCGTTTTGCCTCGACCTTCGCTATTTGACCGCCCCTTGCGCGATGCCGGAAATGAAGAGTTTCGACAGCACGATATAGAGCAGCGTAATCGGCAGCGCCGCCAGTGTCAGCCCGGCGAACAGCACCCCAAGTCGGTGGTGAATTCGCCGACGAACACAGTCAGCCCCTGCGGCAGTGTCTTCAAATCGTCGGAGGTGATCAGGACCAGGGGAAAGAAAAAGTCGTTCCAGAACGACGACATGCAAAGAGGCAGGCGCCGATCGGCGCCTGCCTCTTTCATTCGTGAGACCAAAAGGCAGTGACTATGCAGCTGCAGCAATATGATCCGCATTGGCGGCGGCGATCGCGTCGACCTTGGCGGTGGCCTTGGCAAGCGCGGCCGTGATGGCATCGGCACCCATGCCGACGCCCTCGACGCGGATGACTTCGACATCGGTCATGCCGAGGAAGCCGAGCACGCTGCGCAGGTAGGGAACCGCATGGTCCATCTGCACCGCTGCGCCTTCCGAATAGATGCCGCCGGAAGCGAGTACGATATAGACCTTCTTACCGGTCACGAGACCCTTCGGGCCGCCTTCGCCATAAGCAAAGCTCTTGCCGGAGCGGGCGACATGGTCGACCCATGACTTCAACGTCGAGGAGATGTTGAAGTTGATGAAGCCGGTGGCGAGGATCACGGTGTCGGCGGCGAACAACTCATCGAGCACGGCATCGGAAACGCCCACGACCTCGGCCTGGCGCGGGGTACGGGCTTCGGCCGGCGTGTAGATGCCGGTGGCGTAGTCAGGGTCGATATGCGGCAGCGGATTGGCAACCAGATCACGCACGACAAGCGTGTTGGACGGATCGGCGGCGACCAGCTTCTGAGCAAGGTCGGTGGCGACGTGGGTCGAATGCGAAGCAGCGCCGCGCGGGCTGGACGTAACGAGAAGAATAGACATGGCGGTGTCCCCTTGGGGTTGGATTGAACGGAGTTGGATTGAACTTTCCTCGCCAATATGGGATTGCCGCCTTATCCATGAAACTGGTATAATATGTATATAATCCATCAACAAAATAGATGACATGCATGCAACCAAACCCGACCTTGGATCAACTCCAAATCCTGGTAGCGGTGGCCGACGCCGGCAGCTTCTCGGCAGCGGGGCGCAAGCTCAAACGGGCACAGTCGGTGGTGAGCTACGGCATCGCCAATCTCGAAGCGCAGCTCGGCCTGAGGCTGTTCGAGCGCGAGGGGGTGCGTGAACCGCAGCTGACCGATGTCGGCAAAGCGGTGCTTGAGGATGCAAGGCGCATGATCGGCGTCTTGCAGCGCATCCGCTCGCGCGCCGACGGCTACCGGCAAGGGCTGGAGGCGGAAGTGGCCGTGTCGGTCGACGTGGCGCTGCCCTCACCGGCGCTGGTGCGGGTGCTCAAGGCCTTCGAGGCACAATTTCCAGCGGTGATGCTGCGCCTCTATATCGGCTCGCTCGGCCTGATCGTCGATCAAGTCGTCAATGGCCAGTCGGACCTCGGCTTTGGCGGCCTGCAAGGCGATGCCGAGGTCAATCTACTGCGCATCGGCTTTACCTCGATGGTGCCGGCGGCGGCGCCTGACCATCCGCTGGCGAGGCTGCCGAAGCCGGTGGCGGTCGAGGATCTGCGCGAGCATATCCAGTTGGTCGTCTCCGATCAGTCGGAGCGCACGCGCGGCCGCGACTACGGCGTCTTTGCCTATCGCACGTGGCGGCTGACGGATGTGCGCACCAAGCACGCCTTGATGCGCGAAGGCCTCGGCTGGGGCGGGCTGCCGCGCTGGCTTATTGCCGACGACCTCGCCAGCGGCCGGCTGGTCGAGCTCGATCTGGAACCTTACCGCGAGGTGCGCTCGCCGCTTTATGCCATGTACCGCACCGACCGCAGCCCCAAACCGGCGGCGTCCTGGCTGATCGACGAATTCAAGCGGCAGCTCGGCCTCTTCAACGAGATGGAGCCCGGCGTGTGGACGGAGGAGGGGCCGGAGACAAGCCATCCATGAGCGCGATCAGCACGGCGCGGTAGTCCTCGCGGGACGCACCGGCCTCGATGGCAAGGGCGGCACGGTCGAAGGCGGCAGCCAGCAAAGCGGTCAGCGCGTCGACCGGCAGCCTGGTCATCGATTGCGCGCGCATCGCCGCGACAAGGCCCTCGCGCAGCGAACGGTTGCCGTGGCGGTTGTCGATCTCGTCCATGGTGGCGCGGCCGAGCACAGCCGGGCCGTCAAGCAGCAGAAGCCGCGTACGGCCGGCCTCGCCCATCGCCATAAGGTAGGCGTCCGAGCCGGCGATCAGCGCATCGCGGGCAGAAAGCGAGGATGGTGAGGCGCGGTCCACCTGCGCTGCCACGATCTCCGCTTCCTGCTCGACCACGGCGGCGAACAGCGCCTGTTTATCGGCGAAATGGTGGTAGAGTGCGCCGCGTGTCACTCCGGCCGCCGCGACGATCTCCGGCGTGCCCGTCTCGGCATAGGATTTTTCAGTGAACAGTCTTCGCGCAGCGCGGATCAGGTCGGCGCGCGTCGCCTCAGTGCGATCGCGATTGGAGCGGCGCCCGGATTCCATTTGCATACATGCAGCCTGTATGTTATCTCATTTACATACAAACTGTATGTTATGCGATGGGAGAAAGAAAGATGAAGACGACAAGCTATTATCCGGTGCTGATGACCGGCGATGTCGCGGGCACGGCGGCCTTTTATGTCGAGCATCTTCGCTTCAAATCGCTGTTTGAGAGCGACTGGTATGTGCATCTGCAGTCTGCCGAGGATCGCCGCGTCAATCTCGGCATCGTCCAGGGCGACCATGAGACGATCCCCGAAGAGGGACGCGGCCGCACTTCTGGGCTGCTGATCAATTTCGAGGTCCGCGATCCCGATGCGGTGTACGAACGCATTGTCTCGGCCGGCCTGCCGATTCTGTGTCCGCTGCGAGACGAGCCCTTCGGCCAGCGCCATTTCATCACCAAGGATCCGAACGGGGTGCTGATCGACATCATCAAGCCGATCCCGCTCAGCCCCGAATTTCAGGTGCAATTTGTCGACGGATCAACAGCCGGCTAGAGCATGACGCCGAAAAGTGTGAAGCGGTTTTCGGACGACATCATGCTCTGTCTCTTTGATTTAGAGACGGATTCAGATTTCAGGTCGATTCGACCTGAAATCATCCGGCTCTAGGCGACAGCCCGCTAGGCGACGGCCTAAAGCGCGTTGCGCTGAACCGGATTCAGGCGACGCGCTTTAAGTCTTTGTTTTGATGCATGTCGTTGTCCCATAACCGCTGCACACTTCTGGGCGACATGCATTAGCCGTTCCTGGCCACGGGCGTCACCGCCACCTGGCTGACGCCGGTGCGGCGCACGACGGTGCAAAGCGTCTCGCGACCGATGCGCTCGGCGACGAGCATGCGCACGAGATCGTCAACGCCGGTAACCGGCCGGCCGTCGATGGCGGCGATGATGTCGCCTTCCTTCAGTCCAGCCATCGCGGCGGGACCGTTCTTCTCGACGCTGCGCAGGCGCACTGCCGTGTTCGTGGTCACCTGCGACAACAGTGCCGCCCGGCGCGGCAGGTTGGTCGTGTCGGCCGAAATACCGATGAAGGCACGCCGCACGCGGCCGAAGCGGATGATCTCGGAGATGACGAAATTGGCGGTGTTGGAGGCAACTGCGAAGGCAATGCCTTGCGCGCCGTGGATCATGGCCGTGTTGACGCCGATCACTTCGCCCGCCGACGACACCAGCGGACCACCGGAATTGCCGGGATTGAGCGCGGCATCGGTCTGGATGACGTCGTCGATCAGCCGGCCGGTCGAGGCGCGCATCGAGCGGCCGAGCGCGGAGACGACGCCGGCGGTGACGGTCCACTCGAAGCCGAGCGGATTGCCGATCGCGATCGCGATCTGGCCGCGGCGCAGCCGCTTGGAATCGCCTAGCGGCGCGACATCGGTAAAGTTGCCGTCGGCGCGCACCAGCGCGATATCGGTGTCGGGATCGCGGCCAAGCACACGGCCTTCGCGAGTGGCGCCATCCGGCGTCGTGACGCGCACGGCGCGCGCATCGCCGACGACGTGGAAGTTGGTGACGACCAGTCCGTCCTGCGCAATGACGAAGCCGGAGCCATGGCCGCCGGCGCCGATGCGCTCGATGCGGCAGACGGCCGGGCCGATGCGATCGACGGCGTCGGCAACCGATGCGGAATAGGCATCGAGCAGGGCGTCGTCGGGTGGAAGTTTTTCGGCCGCTAAAGCCATCGGTGTGTTCCCATGTGGAATGATGTTTTTCCTAGGTGCGTGTCGTTGCCCCAAAACCGCGCAACACTTTTGGGCGACACGCACTATATGTGCGGAGCAGCCGCAGGCGCCGCGACCTGACCACATGGCCAGTCCGGCCTGCGACTAGCCGTCAGGCGAGTATCCGCGACGGCGCTACGGAGCGATATCTGGGTTACCGAACCCAGGAGATATTCTTATGAGCGACTTCAACCTGAGTGCTTTTTCCGAAGCCATTGCCGACGTAGCGGCTACCGCTGCTCCGGCGCTGGCGAGTTTTGCCACGCACCATCACCGCACCGCGAGCGCCTTCCACTGGCGCGACAGCTTCTTTGTCACCGCCGAGGAAGCGGTCGAGGCCGGCGAGGAGATCGAGCTGACACTGGCCTCGGGCGAGACCGTCAAGGCCGAACTCGTCGGGCGCGATCCTTCGACAGGCGTTGCTCTGCTGAAGCCGGCTTCCGCTTCCGCCGGTCTGCCGCAACTGGCGCAGGCCGGCGCTGCACGCCCCGGCAACCTGGCTATTGCCGTCGGCCACAGTGACGGCGCCGCGCTTGCGGTCTTTGGCACGGTCGGCGAGGTTGGGCCGGCCTGGCGGTCGATGCGCGGCGGCACGATCGACCGGCGCATCAACCTCGCTATCAACACCGGCGGGCGCTTCGAGGGCGGCCCGGTGCTCGACGCCAAGGGCGGCCTGATCGGCATGCTCTTGTTCGGACCGCGTAGGCGCGCGCTGGTGATGCCCTATGAGACCATCGAGCGAGCGGTGGCGACGCTGCGCGAGAAGGGGCATGTCGCGCGCGGCTATCTTGGCGCAGGGCTGCATCCGATCCGCAATGGCGAAACGAAAGGCGCCATGGTGATGAGCCTCGACGACAGTGGTCCGGCAAAGGCCGCCGGCCTGCATGTCGGCGATATCGTCGTCGCCTGGAACGGCGAGCCCGTGCATGGCCCGCGCGAGCTTATCCGCAAGCTCGGGCCGGACAGCGCCGGCACCACCGTGACGCTCGGTGTTTCGAGCGGCGGCGTGCAGCGCGACGTCTCGGTCACCATCGGCGAGAAGCCGCTGAGCTGAGAGGGCCGATGGCGAACAGCGCAGCGCAAACTATCGAGCGAACGCAGCCGGTAACCCACCGGCTGACGGTGCTGATCGCGCTTGGCGACGCCGCGCGCGCCGAGCAACTGACTGACGCGCTTGCGGCCAGCGACGATCTGCTGCCGACGCTGGCTGGAAGCAGCAACGGTCAGACAGCGGATGTCGCGGTGACCGACGAGACGGCATTGGCAAACCGCGCCATCGGCTCGACCACGCCTGTCGTTCTGCTCTCGCGGCGCGCCGGCAGCGAACAACTGCCCGCCAACGTGCTTGCCGTGTTGCCGACCTTGGCCGACGGCCTGCTGATTGCCGCCGCCTTGCGGTTGGCGGCGTCAGGCTATCGCGTTAGGCGGGCCGAGCCGTCGGAGGTCGCCTCTGATGGCGAATTCCACGGCGAACTGTCCGAGGAGGAGACGCCCGACGACAACCATCCGCGCCCGGCCTTGTCGCCGCGCGAGGCGGAAGTACTGGCACTTTTGGCCGAAGGCGCGCCGAACAAGGTGATCGCCCGACGGCTCAACATTTCGGTGCACACGGCGAAGTTCCATGTCGCCGCCATCCTGATCAAGCTCGGCGCCGCCAACCGGACCGACGCGATCGCGATTGCGATGCGACAAGGGCTGGTGCTGGTGTGATGCCTCAAATGGCCGCTTCGATATCGGTCTGGCGGAAATCATCGCCCTTGAACAGCAGCGGCATCGCTTCGAGCCGGGCAGTAGCATAAGAAATACAATCGCCAAAGTTCAACGCCGCGGGATGACGGCCTTTGCCGTAACGCAGGAACGCTTGGCGCGCGACGGCGGCATGCTCGGCGGTGAAGGCGATGGTTTCGATGGAGGCCTCGCGCAGGAAGGTGTCGAGCCGGTCCACGATTTCGTCCTGCCATCCGCCGGCGAGCACCATGCTCGTTTCGAGCAGGATTGGTGCAGCGATCAATCGTCTTCCGGCGTCAGCAATCGCCCGCACGAAACGGTCATGGCCAGGCTCTCGACGGAGAATCGCGACCAGGGCCGACGAGTCGATGATCATCGCGTCGGGATTCCAAGGTCGTCATAGCCAAGGATCTCATCCTCGGTCATCGCATTCTCCCGTTTCGGAATCTGCGCGGCGCTGTCCGAAATCGCCATAAGACGTTGGAAAAGATCGTTGCTTTCGTCTCGAGGCACCAGCCGCTCGCGCGCCACCTCACGCTCGAGGCTCTGGCGGATCGCTTCGGTCACGGACACGCGGCGGCGGCGGGCAAGTTCCCGCGCCAGTTGCTCGACTTCGAGGTTCTTGATCGACAGCGCCATTCTATATTCTACCTTTCTGTATAGAATATATACTCTACGCCGGGTTCGGCAAGGCGGCGAGGCTCCGCTGCGTCACCACGGACCATATGCGCGCGCCCTTGTGTCCGCGGGCCGGTGCGGGCAAGGATCGATCTCACCGAGGAAAGACAGGGAGGCGAAGAATGTCGCTCAACGGAAAGACGCTGTTCATCTCGGGCGGATCGCGCGGTATCGGGCTGGCGATCGCGCTGCGGGCTGCGCGTGACGGCGCCAATGTGACGATCGCGGCCAAGACCGCCGAGCCGCATCCGAAGCTGCCGGGTACGATCTACAGCGCTGCCGACGAGATCGAGCAGGCCGGCGGCAAGGCGCTGCCGGTGCTTTGCGACATACGCGACGAGGCTCAGGTCGCCGACGCGGTGGCCAAGACGGTCGACCGGTTCGGCGGCATCGACATCTGCGTCAACAATGCCAGCGCCATCCAGCTGACCGGCACGCTGGAGACCGACATGAAGCGCTACGATCTGATGCACCAGATCAACACGCGCGGCACGTTCCTGGTCTCCAAAATGTGCATCCCCCAGCTTAAGTTGGCAAAGAATCCTCATATCCTGAATCTGGCGCCGCCCCTCGACATGAAGGCCAAGTGGTTCAAGAACCACGTCGCCTACACCATGGCCAAGTTCGGCATGTCGATGTGCACGCTTGGCATGAGCGCCGAATTCGCTGGAGCTGGTATCGCGGTTAATTCGCTGTGGCCGATCTCGACTATCGATACGGCCGCGGTGCGCAATCTTCTGGGCGGCGCGACGGTAGCGGCGATGAGCCGCTCGCCCGACATCATGGCCGACGCTGCGCATGCGATCTTCATGCGCCCGTCGCGCGAGGCGACCGGCAATTTCTACATCGACGAAGAGGTGCTGCGAGCTGAAGGCGTTACGGACTTTTCGGTCTATGCGCCGGGCGCCAAGGGGGCGCTTGCGGGCGATTTCTTTGTTCCTGACGAGGTGTTCGCCAGAACTGAAACCAACATCAAAAACATCTACTGACTGGCGTCACGCGGACGTTTCTTCATTGCGATAAAAACACTCGAAATCGAACGGTTCTGGTTCACCCGACCGGTCACCCTCGTCGATCGCCTTGCGAAGCCGTTCGAGGCGCAACCGGTCCTCGGTCTCTTTTAAAGTCATCAGCCTTCTTTCCCTTGGCCAACGCCATCACGCGGTCGATATAGGCCAGCATCAGCGCCGAGACGACGAAGGCGAGATGGATGATGGTCAGCCACATCAGCTGGTCGGTCGTGTAGGACACCGAATTCAGGAACACCTGCAAAAGGTGGATGGAGGAGATCGCGACGATGGTCGAGGCGACCTTGACCTTCAGCGAGCCGACATCGATCGTTCCCAGCCAGTGGACCTCGCCGTCCTGCCCGTCGAAGCGGCTGACGAAATTCTCGTAGCCCGAGATGATCACCATCACCACCAGCGAGGCGACGAGGGCGGCGTCGATCAAGCCCAGCATCTTCAGGATCGTGTCGGTGTCGCCGAGCGTGAAGGCGCTCATCACGAACTCGTACAGCTTCTTGCCGAAAGAGAGCGCGTAGATGGCCAGCGCTACGCCGAGCCCGAGATAGAAGACGACCAGCAGCCAGCGTGAGGCCAGGATGACGGATTCGATGGCGAGTTCGAGACGCTTCATAAGGTGTTCCGGCAATTCTTGTCTGGTCGTATTTCGGTCAGACAGGACCGGTTTTCAAGACAAAAAAAGCCCCGCGGGAGAGGGACCCGGCGGGGCTCAATGTGTCCCGCTGGAGTCGGGACAGGGCAGGGAACGCCCTGCCTTGAATCTGGGTGTCGCAATGCGGCGATTCAATGAGCAGGGCGGGTCAGGCGGGACAATTCTTCTTGAGCCGGCAAGGAAAAAGGCCCGTCCGGAGCGGACGGGCCTTCATCTCACGCGGTGATTCCAAAAATCCGATCAGGATATTGAAATCATACGCTCATTGCTGACCGCTGTTGCTTGCCACCGGCGCCACCAGCGAGGTGATGCGGCGGATGGCGACACGGCGGTTCTCACGGTTCGGATCGGGCGTGTTCACCTTGAGATACTGCTCGCCATAGCCCTGCGTGGTGAGATTCTCGGCCGGGATGCCGAAAGCGTTGGTGAGTGCCTCGGCAACCGCTTCAGCGCGACGGTCCGACAGAGCGAGGTTCGCCTCCGGCGTGCCGACGGCGTCGGTATGGCCTTCGATCAGGAAGGTCTCCGCCGGGTTCTTCTTGAGCAGCTTCTCCATGGCGCTGGCGACGCCATCGAGCTTCTGCACCTCGGGATCGGATATCGTCGCCGAGCCGAAGTCGAAGTTCAGCGTGTCGAGATCGATGCGGCGGGCGATGTCGCGCACGCGGGCCGAGCGCTTGACCTCGTCGATCGAGTAGAGGCGCTGCACCCTTTCCACCGGCGGCTGCTCGAGGAAGGTGTAGTAGTCGTCATCGCTCTCGACATCCTCGGAATCGAGGATGTACTGCCGGCGCGGGATGTCCAGCCGCATCGGCGGCAGGTCGTCGCCCGGATCGCGCCATTCGTCGACATCATTGTAGTAGCGCTCGTCGACATAGCTCAGCACATATTCGTGGCCATCCGGCGTTATGCGCGATCGCCTGATGACGTCGCCATTGCGGTTGCGGATGGTGACGATCTGGATGCCGTTCTCACGCTCGACGGTTTCGCGGGTGCGGCCGCCCGAAAGATCCTCGTAGTAGACATCCCTGGCGCCGCGCGTGATGCGAGGAGCCTCGTTGCTTTCCACGAACGTCTGGTTGTTGAACTGGAGAATCACGCGGTCGCCGAGCTGCTTCACCACGTCCGCGCCCTGCGGCCGGCGGCGATCGCGCACAATCTCCTGGGGCGTGAGTTCGACGCGCTTGCCCTTCTCCTCGATAACAGGAGCGATCTTCTCGGGCGTGATCGCCTGCTGCGCCGACTTGTCGTCGGTGGGCGGCGGGCCCTGGTCGACGGGAGCCGGCTTCGGCGTCTGCTGGCCGCCTTGCTGTTCGGCCTGGTTGCCGCCTTGCTGGACCTGGCCATTCTCGTTCTGGCCGGCCGGCTGGCGGCCCTTGTGCCTGCGCAGGACGTCCTTCTGGCTGTCGAGGACAGGCGCTTCGTTCGGGTTGGCGGGAGCTTCGCCCTGCGCGGCATTGCCGCCATTGGCTGGCTGGTTGTTGTTGGCCGGCTGCTCGCCGGTTGCGGGTTGCTGCTCGCCGGTGAGGGGCTTGCGGCCAGTCTTTGTTTGCTCGCCAGTGGCAGGCTGCTCGCCGGTCGCAGGCTGTTCACCGGTCGCTGGCTGTTCACCGGTGACGGGCTGTTCGACAGTCGGCTTCTTGCCGCGCTTCTTCTTGTCCTGGGTCTGTTCGCCCTGGGCCGGCTGCTCGCCATTTTGCAGCGGCTCGGCCTGCGGCACAGGTTCACCCGCCGGCGCGGTCTTCTGAGCTGGCTCGTTCGCCGGTGCCTGTTCAGTCGGGGCGGTCCCGTTCTGCTGGTTCTGCCGGTGCTTCTTGCGGCCCTGGTTGCCCTGCTGCTGGTTGTCGTTGGCGGGAGCGGTCTGTTCGGTCGGCACAACCTGCTCGCCTGCCTGGCCGGCGGGCGCACCTTCGGTCTGCTGCTGATCGTGCTTGCGCTTCTTGCGGCCCTGGTTGCCCTGTTGCTGGTCGCCCTGTTGCTGGTCGCCGGCGGCCGGCGCGACCTGCTCCGCAGGCTGTTCGGCCGGTGCCGCTTCGATCTGCTGCTGGTTGCGCTTCTTCTTGCGCGGCTGCTGCTCGTCGGTTGCAGGCTGGCCGCCCTGGTCGGCGGGCGCGGCCTCGATCTGCTGCTGTTGGTCGCGTTTCTTGCGCGGCTTCAACTGCTCGGCCGGGGTAGCTTCCCCGGACTGGCCATTATCCATCTGCTGCTGCTCTTGCCGCTTCTTGCGCGGCTTCTGCTCGGTCTCGGCGGGCGCGGCTTGCTCGGCTGCCGGCGCCGGTTCGCTTTGCTGCTGCTGTTCGCGCTTCTTTTTCCGCGGCTGTTCCTGACCGCCCTGCGCGCATTCCTCGGCCGACTGGCCTTCGGCACAGGCGGCCTGCGCGAGGACGAGCGGTGCGCCGTGCAGGCTGCCAGAAGCGACACCCCCCTGCAACGGGTACGCGCCCAACGGCGCGGATGCCATAAGCAGGCCGATTGCAGTGCCCGCCAGAATCCGTGGTTGGCGTTTCATATCAATTTTCTCCTAGTGGGGTCCCATCCCTGCCCAAACTTTCATCAACCGCAATTGGTTCCGTCGGGCATTGGCGCCAGCCAAGGATGCCTGGCCGGCCTTTTGAAGGCAAATTCGTGTTTT
Source organism: Mesorhizobium australafricanum (assembly GCF_033977265.1). Lineage (NCBI taxonomy): Bacteria > Pseudomonadati > Pseudomonadota > Alphaproteobacteria > Hyphomicrobiales > Phyllobacteriaceae > Mesorhizobium > Mesorhizobium australafricanum. The sequence goes on from NZ_JAVIIT010000021.1 coordinate 46,243, forward strand.
TGTAATGTTGATACCGGGTCACTGTGACAGCAGTGCTTGACCGGAAGGCCGCGGAGGGCCAAATCCAGCGAAATGACAGCACCATTCTGGAAAACCAAGGCGCTTGAGGCGATGACCCCGGCCGAATGGGAATCGCTTTGCGACGGCTGCGGCAAATGCTGCCTGTCGAAGCTCGAGGACGAGGATACGGGCGAAATCTTCTGGACCAGCGTTGGCTGCCGGCTGTTCGATGCCGAAAACTGCCGCTGCTCGGACTATGCGAACCGCCTGGCGCGGGTGCCTGACTGCGTCGGGCTGACGCCGCAGAATGTGCGCACCATCACCTGGCTGCCAAAAACCTGCGCTTACCGGTTGGTCGCCGAAGGCCATGATCTCTATTGGTGGCACAGACTTGTTTCTGGAAGTGCCGAGACCGTGCACGAAGCCGGCATTTCAATCCGAGGCCGGGTGAAGGCCAAGGAAACCGACCTGGCCGAGCCGGACGACTATTTTGACTATATACTTGATGACGAACCCTGAGGGGCGCTTCTGACGAGGAACGACGAACCCTGATGGGCTCGCGTTTAGATGACAAACCTCGAACGGCTTGCAATGCATATTGATGACGAACCCTGACGTGTTCGCATCTTCTTGCCATATGAACCGGACATGAATGGCCGGTTCGCAGAAAGTTCAGACACAAAAAGGCATTCTCCAATCATTGGTTCGCCAATCATCACTGTGAGGGGCGAAAGCCCACAACAAGGAGACAAGACGATGTTCAACACGATCAAGACGGCAGCCCTTTCGGCCCTTGTCGGGCTTGGCACGCTCGCCGCCGTTCCGGCGCATGCGGACAGCCTCTATCTCGGTTTCGGGGACAGGCACGATCCGCGTTTCGGCGTTTATACCGGCGGTGACGATGACTATGGCCGCCGCGACTGGCGCCGCGACCGCGACTGGCGCCGCGATCGCGACTGGCGCGGCTGCTCGCCGGATCGCGCGCTCGACAAGGCCGAACGCATTGGCCTGCACCGCGCCCGCATCGTCGACATCAGCCGCCGCACGGTGAAGGTGGCCGGCCGTCAATATGGCGACCGCGTGGTGGTGGTCTTCGCCAACGAGCGCGGCTGTCCGATCATCTATCGCTGAGGCTTTGGATATGATCTTCAGCGAAGATCAATCCCAAAACAAAGATGAGCTGAAAGGACGATCCTCTGCGAGGATCGCCTGTAGGACATTGACCTTCTGCGAAGGTCAGCCTTAACTGGCGGAGCCCCTGAAAGTGAGGCGCGGCTCGAAAAAAGCCCCGGAGGATCGATCCTTCGGGGCTTTTTGTCGATGGCATGCCCCGCGACGCGGGCCGGACGTCACTTCAGCTCGAAGGTGACCGTGACCTGGACGTTGTAGGAATTCTCGCCAGCCTGCACCGGCACGGCCGAACGGGCGGCATCGAACGACTTGGCGGCCATCGGCATCGGCACCGGCGCGACGTTCTGGTCGGTGATCTCGAGCACCTTGCCCAGGCTGACGCCGGCCGCTTCGGCGAGCGTCTTTGCCTTCGCCATCGCGTCGGCGACGGCCTTCTTGCGCGCCTGGGTGATCGTTGCCTTCGGATCGTCGTTGGTGAAGATGATGCCGCCGCCCTGGTTGACGCCGAGCGACACCGCCTTGTCGAGGATCTCGCCTGTCTTGTCGACATCGCGCACGCGTACCGACAGCGTGTTGGTCACCTGATAGGCGACGAGCTCTGCCTCCTGGCTGCCGTCGGCCTTGTTGGTGTAGTTGTAGCGCGGATTGATCTGGATGCCCGCGGTCTGCAGGTCGCGCTCGGCGATGCCGGCGGATTTCATCGCAGCAATCACCGCGGCCATGGCGTCGTTGTTGGCGTCGAGCGCCTCACGCGCGCTCTTTGCCTCACGCATGACGCTGAGCGAAAGGATCGCCATGTCAGGCGCCACGGTCGCTTCGCCTTCGCCCGATACGATGATGCGGGGCGGGGGCTGGGTGTCGGCGGCGCTTGCCAGCGCAGGGAACGCCACCGCGGCAGCGAGCGCGATGGGCAAAAGATGTCTGGTCATGAAAACTCCTCGAAGTCTGCGGTCCGCAGCCCGGTGCCGCAATCTGCCTCGACCCCGAAAAAGGTGTCGATTCCCTGCAATGCGGCGCATGGGGCCTGGACCTGTTCACGCGCCTTATGGGCGCAAGCCGCTCTACGCAGCGAATATGGGCTGATTTTGACGGTTCCCGCCAGCGCTTTCGAAAGCCTTGTGCGAGACGGCGAAAAACACTAAGCCAGCCCGCGTGGGGCCTGTAGCTCAATGGTTAGAGCCGGCGGCTCATAACCGCTTGGTTGGGGGTTCGAGTCCCTCCGGGCCCACCAAAACCTTTCAATATCAATCACTTATGGTCAACTTCGTCCGGAAGTGGGCCAGTTCGCTTTGTTCTGCGCCGGACTCAGTTCATTGGTTCTGGCATGAACATGATCCGGACGATCTATGCCTGTCGCTATCTTTTACCTTGCCCCTGTTCGTCGATGAGGTTGCGCATAGCCCAGTTGTTTCAAGGCTGAAAAGACCACTGGACGATAGGGGCGGCAAAAGGCGGTAACGGCGTGCGATCGGGATGGTTTGGAGCGCTACATTGATAGGCCGCGGCTGTGAGTAAGCTGGTGTGAAAACAGCAACCGTGTCCCAATGGTCATTGCAGCTGTGTTATCTCGACTTGGAAGAAGGCTTCCGCCGAACCGTTATTTATGGCCGTCGTTCTCGCTGCGCCTGTTGAACGACGGCTTCGCGCCTGATGTCGGCCGTTTTCCGGCGTGTTGGACTTTGTCCAAGATCGGACGTCCGCGGAAAGCTATGCGTCGATGCCAGAAACGTCGTGCCCCATCTCGCCCCTGATATGAAGCTCCTAACGCCGTGCTGCAATCTTTACTCTAAATATTCTCCCGCGTGTATACCTCGAACGGCAAGATGGCGGTCAAATTGCCACCATCGTTCGGGGCGGAAACGGCGCGGACCATACCGGTCAGCGCTTCGATCGCTATTCGGGCGAGCGGGTGCGAGATGATGAAGGTCAGGGTGCCGTCGAGCAGCGCCGGGCGGGTCGACTCCATCAACTCATAGCCGACGACGACGATGCTGCCGGCGCGGCCGGTGGAGCGCAGGGCCGCGATGGTGCCGGTGATGCCACCACCGGCGACATAGAGGCCGGACAGATCCGGATTTTCGTTCAGCAGCCTCTCGGTCATCTCCTGTGCGATGGCGCTCGATTCGAAGGTCAGCAGCGGCTCCAGCAGCGTGAAATCAGGGGCGTGCTCGCGGAAATAGGAGCGGAAGCCGCTCTCGTTCATTTCCTGGCAGCGATAGCGGTGATTGCCGACAAGGATGCCGAGCTTGCCGGGCGCCTTGCAGACATGCTCGAACACCCAGGCTGCGGTGCGGCCGACCTTCCAGCCGTCCAGCCCGATGTAATGAACCTGACCCGTCGCCGAGATCTGCGAGATCAGCGCAAAGACCGGCACGTTGCGGGCCTGCAGCGCATCGACCGCCTGGGTGACAAGCGGATGAACGGCGGCGACGACGCCGACGGCGTCGCATTCAGCCCCGAGCGCCAGCAGGCGAGCTGCGACATTCTGCGGCGACAGGTCGTCAAGAAACTCGATTCGCAGCTCTATCTCGCAGTCGGGCATGGTCGGGGCCACCGCGCGCAGCGCCTCGGCGATGTTGCGGTAGAAGGCGCGGCCTGGCTGGTGCAGCAGGAAGCCAAAGCGGTAGTGCGGCCGGGCGGCCGCTATGCGGCTGCGCAGCGCGCCCATGCCGTAGAAGCCGATCTGCTCGGCTGCCAGCCTGACGCGCTCGCGCGTGCCCTGGCGGACGGCGCCGGCGCCGCTCAGCACGCGGTTGACGGTGGCCACCGAAACATTCGCCTCGGCGGCCACATCCCTGATCGTCGGCCGCTTGTTCTGATCCATTTCGTCTCATCCGCCTGTAGCAATTGATACGAAGATATCATTTATCGTGCCAAATTGATATAAATGGCACAATCAGTTTGGAACAAATATTCTATTCTTGATTCATTTTGGATCAAGATGTTTATCTCGTCAAAAGCAAGCAAGGCGGACGCACCGCCAGCCCAGGGAATAGCAGCAGCACAGCGCAGACGGGTTTCGCCCATCGCTCTCAGGCGGTGTGAGGCAGCGTACGCGCGTGCGGCCCGTCCCAAGGCGTCGCAGGTGCGGCATTGCGGGTGGAGGATTGCATGGACGATCTCAGATACGGCGTGCGCGACAAGCGCGGCGACTGGAAGCCGAACGGACGCATCGAGGGAGCGCCGTTGTGGAACTGGCCGCCCAGGCTGCCGAAGATTCTGGCGTGGCTGCCCGGCTATATCTGGCCGTGGAATGCTTTCCACATGGCCACGGCGCTGCTCTACTGGTTCTATATCGTCCCGAGCGTCGAGACGATGAAGACGATCAGCTGGGGCTGGGCGCTGTGGCTCTACGCCGTCAACGCGGCGGCGATCCTCGTCTTCTACGGCATCTTCGAGCTGCGCTACTACATCAAGCGAACCCAGGCGACGCGGTTCAAGTACAACCACAAATTCCCTGCCGACGCGCCCTCCGACGTGTTCTGGTTCCAGAGCCAGAACCTCGACAACTTCCTGCGCTCGTTCTTCATCACCATTCCGCTATGGACGGTGGTCGAAGTCGTCTTCCTGTGGTGCTTTGCCAATGGCTACGTGCCGTGGGTCGGCTGGCAAGATCACCCGGTCTACCTCGCCGCACTTGTGCTGGTCGCGCCGGCCATCCACGAGGTGCATTTCTTCTTCATCCATCGCCTGATCCACTGGGGCCCGCTCTATCGCTGGATCCATTCGGTCCACCACAACTCGATCAACCCGTCGCCCTGGTCGTCGCTGTCGATGCATCCGGTGGAAGGGTTTCTCTATCACGCGGTGGCCTTCTGGCACCTGGTTATCCCGTCCAATCCGATCGTCGCGCTGTTCCAACTGCATGTCGCCGGCTTCGGCGCCGTCAATGGCCATCTCGGCTTCGACAAGCTCGAGGTGAGCGAGGACACGGCCGTCGATAGCCACGCCTACACACACTACCTGCACCACAAATTTTTCGAGGTGAACTATGGCGGTGACGGGCTGATCCCGCTCGATCGATGGTTCGGCACCTGGCACGACGGCACCAAGCAAGGCGACGCCATGATGGACGCCCGCTTCCAGAAAAAGAAGGAACGTATGAACGCCAAGGCCGCGGCGAACCATTGATCAAGCGACGCAACGCGCAACGGGAGAGGTGCGCGCCTGCGGATGAATTCGATTTTTTCTAAACCCGTCTGACGACGGCAACCGGGAGGAAATGAAATGAGAACGATCACGAAACTGTTGACGGCGATCATGCTTGCGGGCGTGGCGGCGACATCGGCCACGGCAGCCATGGCCGATGGCGCGAAGATCTTCGTCATCGGCGGTAAGGCGGACGACCCGTTCTGGTCGAAGGTCAAGAAGGGCGCCGACGATGCCGGCAAGGTCGCCGAACTGACCGGCGGCTCTGTCACCTGGCTCGGCCCGCAGAACTACGACAATCTCGGGCCGGACGCGGCCAAGCTGATCCGCACCGCGCTCAGCCAGAAGCCGAGCGCCATTGTCGGTCCCGACTGGGTGCCCGAGGCCATGGACGATGCTTTCAAGGAAGTCGTTGCGGCAGGCGTGCCGCTCATCATCTACAATTCCGGCGGCATGGACGCGGCCAAGCGGCTCGGTGCCATGAACTATGTCGGCAATGAAGAATACGCCGCTGGCCTGGGCGGCGGCACCTATTACGGCAGCCATGGTTCCAAGAACGTGCTGTGCGTCAACACTTTGCCGGGCGCCACCAACACCGAAGACCGCTGCAAGGGCATTGCCGACGCCATCGCCAAGAGCGGCGGCAAATCGAGCCAGTTGCCGCTGCCGTCGTCGAGCTTCGGCAACCCGACAGCAGTCGCAGAAGCGATCAAGGCCGCCGTGCTGAAGGACAACACCATCGACGGTGTCATCACCATCAGCGCCGGCGACGCCAACAGTGCCGCCAACGCCATCAGCCAGGCCAATGCCGGTGAAAAGGTCAAGCTCGCTTCGTTCGACATGGACGAGACCGGCCTGCAGCGCATCAAGGCTGGCACGCAGATGTTCGCTGTCGACCAGCAGCCTTATCTGCAGGGCTTTCTTGCGGTGTCGCTGCTGAACGGCTTCGTCAACTATGGGCTCGACCTGCCGACCAAGCCGGTGCTGACCGGACCGGGGATCGTCGACGCCGCCAATGTCGATGCGACGATGGCTGGTGCCGCGGCCGGCGCTCGATAACGCTACGCCTCACCATCTCCCCTTGTGGGAGAAGGTGGATCGGCGCGCAGCGCCGAGACCGATGAGGGGTGCGTGACGGGATCGCCGTCCTTGCCAAGCTGGAACGCCCCTCATCCGTCGCCTGCGGCACACCTTCCTCCACAAGGGGAGAAGGGGAGCCATATTTCAAGCCACAACGCCAGGGACATTTCGATGACATCCCAAGCCCATGACCAACCCGCCATGGCAGCCACTGCGCCGCCCTCTCAGCGCCCTTCGATGCCCTCGATCGGCAGCCTCGTGCGCCGGCCCGAGGTCGGTTCGCTGATCGGCATGGTCGCCGTTCTGGTCTTCTTCTCGATCTTCGGCGGCGCCAATTTCCTGTCGGCCGGCGGCGCCGCGAGTTGGCTCAACGTCGCCTCGGAACTCGGCATCATCGCGCTTCCCATCGGGTTGCTGATGATCGCCGGGCATCTTGATCTCTCCGTCGGCTCGATGGTCCCCGCCAGTTCGATGACCATTGCCATCCTGTCGGGCCACTACGACCTGCCGATCATCGTCGGCATCCTCGCCGCGCTTGGCCTTGGGCTCGCCGTCGGCTTCATCAACGGCGTGCTGGTGATCCGCACCAAAGTGCCGTCCTTCGTCGTTACGCTCGCCACGCTGTTCGCATTGGCTGGCCTGACACTCGGCCTCTCGGTCATCCTGTCCGGCAGCACCAGCGTCGCGCTGAAGAGTGGTTCCACCGCCAAGCTGCTGTTCGGCGACTATCTCGGCGGCAAGTTCGAGGTGACGCTGTTCTGGTGGATCGCCGCCGTTTTGATCGTCGGCTTCATCCTGAACTTCTCGCGCTTCGGCAACTGGATCCTGGCCATGGGCGGCGACGCCGTCAGCGCCCGCAATGCCGGCATCCCGACCGACCGGGTGACCATCGCGCTGTTCATGAGCAGCGGCCTGTGCGCCTCCTTTGTCGGCATGTCGCAGGCGATCCTCTACAACAGTGCCCAGGTGGCCGCCGGCCAGTCCTTCATCTTCAACTCGATCATCGCGGTGGTCATCGGCGGCGTGCTGCTCACCGGCGGCTACGGATCGGTGGTCGGCATCGTTTTGGGCACGCTGACCTTTTCCATCGTCAACCAGGGCATTTTCTACACCGGCTTCGACGCCAACTGGGCAAGCCTGATCATCGGCGTCCTGCTGCTGGCGGCCGTGCTGATGAACAACACTTTCCGTACCATGGCGTTGACCTACGCGCCGCGCACCAAATCGAGGGCTCGCTGATGACACCGCCCCTGCTCCGGCTGACCGGGATCAACAAGTCGTTCGGTCCGATCGACGTGCTCCACGACGTCTCGCTCGAGGTCAACAGAGGTGAGGTGCTGTGCCTGCTCGGCGACAATGGCGCCGGCAAGTCGACGCTGATCAAGATCCTCTCCGGTGTCCACAGGCCGACGTCGGGCACGATGGAAATGGACGGCAGATCAGTCGCCTTCGACAGCCCCCGCGACGCCAGCGACCATGGCATCGCCACCGTCCACCAGTTCGGCGGCACGTTCCCGCTGATGAGCATCGGCCGCTCCTTCTTCGTCGGTGCCGAGCCGACGCGGCGCTGGGGGCCGCTGACCATCTACGACCGCAAGCGGGCCAACGAGATCGCCGTCACCGAGATGCGCCAGCTCGGCATCACCCGCATCGACGACGGCGATCGCCTCGTCGGCGGACTGTCAGGTGGCGAACGCCAGGCGCTGGCGATCGCACGCGCCGTGCATTTCGGCGCCAGCGTGCTGATCCTCGACGAGCCGACCGCGGCGCTCGGCGTCAAGGAGGCGGCGCACGTGCTGCGCATCGTGCTCCAGGCGCGCCGCAAGGGCATCGCGGTGATCTTTATCACCCACAATGTCGTCCATGCGCTGACCGTTGGTGACCACTTCGCCGTCCTCATCAGGGGCGCCAAGGCCGCCGATTTCCGCAAGGGCGAGAAAAGCCGCGAGGCGATCACCGACCTGATGGCGGGGGGCGAGCAGATGGCCGAGCTTGAGGCCGAGATCGAGAGCTTCTCCATGGCTGATGACGGGCATGCGCCGCATGGCGCAAGCCATGCGTGACCAGTGAAGACGCCCATCTCCTCCTCCCGGGCATCTTCCTGTGCGGCCGGCGGAATTCTGCCGGCCGCATTTTTTGACCAACCAAAGAACAGACGGCAGAGTGACAATGGCAAAATGGATTGATGCGTGCGCGACCGATGACATCGACGAAGAGGACGTCATCCGCTTCGATCACGAGGGCCGGACATTCGCCATCTACCGCAGTCCCGACGATGCATTCTTCTGCACCGATGGGCTGTGCACGCATGAGAAGGTACATCTGAGCGACGGGCTGGTTATGGAACATAGGATCGAATGCCCGAAGCACAACGGCGTGTTCGATTACCGGACCGGCGAAGCGCTGCGCGCACCGGTCTGTGTGAACCTGAAAACCTACACCACGAAGGTCGAGGACGGCCGCGTGTACATCGAGGTCTGACATGTCCGATACGTTTACGCTTGCGGCTTGCGTCGAAATGCTCTGGCGCGACCGGCCGATGGAATGGCGCGTCAAGCGCCTCACCGAAATGGGTTTTCAGGTCGGCCTCTGGAACTGGCCCGAGCACGATCTCGCAATGCTGGAGAAATCCGGCGCGGCCTTCTCGATCATGAACGGCTATCTTAGCGGCAGGCTTGCCGATGACGAGGGTGCTGCCGACCTTTTGAAGACCGCGAAGGAGACGGCGGCGGTCGGCAAGCGCCTCGGCGTCGCGCGGCTCAATCTGCACGGCACCGGGCTGGGTGATGGCGGCCTGCCGGTCACGCCGTGCGAGATCGCCACCGGCGCGATGTGGCTCAAGGCACGCGACACGTTGAACCGCATCGCCGATCTTGCCGAGGCCGAGGGCGTGACCTTCACGCTGGAGAATCTGAACCTGCCGGTCGACCATCCCGGCGTGCCGTTTGGGCGCGCTGAGGACACACTGGCGCTGGTCTCGAGCGTCAACCGTTCGGGGCTCCGCCTCAATCTCGATCTCTATCACGCGCAGATCGGCGAAGGGAACCTGATCGAGCTCTGCCGCGCCTGCCTGCCGTGGATCGGCGAGGTCCAGGTGGCGGATGTGCCCGGACGCATGGAGCCCGGCAGCGGCGAGATCAATTACCGGGGCATCGCCCGTGCCCTGAAAGACATGGGCTATCAGGGAGCGGTTGGCATGGAGGCGTTTGCCTCCGGCGACGCCGAAGCGGCCCTGCAAGCCTTTCGCGAAGCTTTCACTGTCTGAGGGAAAAAGAATGGTTACCAAGAACAGCCGACCGACCGTGGCCGACATCCGCGCCATGAAGGGCCGCGGCCAGAAGATTTCCATGCTCTACGTCACCTCGCTCGAAGAGGCGGCGGCGGCCGACGCGGCCGGCGTCGACATGCTTTCGATCGAGGGTCGCTTCTTCTCGCCCGAGATGCGCGAGGCGGCGGGCCGCTGCTTCGTACAGGTCGGGCTGCCTTACGGGCCCTCCGGCAATCTGGTCACGGCGGAGGACTATCTGAAAACCGCCTACCACTTTATGCGCATCGGCGGCGACTGCTTCTACTGTGCCGCCTCGCTCGATATCCAGAAGACGCTCTGCGACAACGCCGTGCCTGTCGTTGCCCATGTTGGCCTGATCCCCTCGCAATGCACTTGGACTGGCGGTTTCAAGGCTGTCGGCAGGACGGCCGAGAGCGCGCGTGCGGTGTGGGACCACGTCAAACGCCTTGAAGCCATTCGCTGCTTCGGAGCCGAGCTGGAAGTGGTGCCGGACCGCATTGCCGAACTGATTACCAGGAGCACACCGATGATCATGCTTGGGATGGGCGCCGGACCGCATGCCGACGCGCAGTATCTGTTCAGCGAGGACGTGCTCGGCCACAGCACCGGCCACAAGCCGCGCCATGCAAAGACCTACCGCAACTTCGCCGCCGAGTATGAGCGGCTGCAGCACGAGCGCATCGCCGCCTATCGCGAATTCATCGCCGACGTCCGGACCGGCGCCTATCCCGAGCCACAGCACGTGGTTCAGATCACTGATGACGAGTTCTCCACCTTCAGGACCGCTCTCAGGCTTTAGGAAGCCAAGATACTCAACAGGCCGCGAGATTCTCTTGAAGGTCAGCTATCTCCGCTACGGACACAAAAGCGGACAATCTGCTTTCGGCCCCAATCACGACATCAGCAGCTCGACGTAGATGCCCGTCACTGGCGTTATCATCACCTTCAGGCAGCACTGTAGAAGCTTCTTGCCAGCCATCGGGACACCTTTGAGCGAGGCGCATTTGGTCGACTGGGCGTAGCAATCTGTTGGGTGGGACAAAAAGATTGAAAAGCATTGGAACAGATTTGAATGTCGGATGGTCCCACCCGGGTGTGAACCCAGGGACTACCGCTGCCCCCGGTTCCCACTCTTGTAGGGAACCAATCATCACATTGCACGTTCTGACGGTTGCGGCGCGATGCATCTTCGGCCGCGCGGGGCAGATCCACTAGGCAAACAACATTTCACAAACCGCTGGGTTGGGAGTGGCAATGTGAGCGTGCAGGCGTCAAGAGAACAATTAGATCGCCGACAAATTCTCAATTCCCTCAAAGCATTCAGACGGGGCGACTTCTCGGTCCGCATCGATAATGTTTATGAGGGTATCGACTCCGACATCGCCGACACCTTCAACCAGATTGTCGAACTGAACGATCAGGTGACAAGCGAGTTCGAACGCCTGAGCAGGGTGGTGGGCAAGGATGGCCGGATCGGCGAGCGCGGCCATGTTCGTAATGCGACGGGCAGTTGGGAGTCCAGCGTCCGGTCAGTCAACGACCTCATCGAAGACATGGTCCAGCCCACAGCGGAAGTGGCCCGCGTCATCGGCGCCGTTGCGAAGGGCGACCTGTCCCAAACGATGATGGTCGAAATCGACGGCCGACCGCTGCGTGGCGAGTTCCTGCGCATCGGCAAGATTGTCAACACGATGGTCGGGCAACTGGCCTCTTTTGCATCGGAGGTGACGCGTGTCGCGCGCGAGGTAGGCACGGAGGGAAAGCTGGGTGGACAGGCCCGTGTGAAGGGCGTGGCGGGGACGTGGAAGGACCTGACCGACAACGTCAACGCCATGGCCACCAATCTCACGGGGCAGGTACGCAACATCGCCGAAGTCACCACAGCGGTCGCCTCTGGCGATTTGTCGAAGAAGATCACGGTCGATGTTAAAGGCGAAATCCTCGAGCTCAAGAACACCATCAACACGATGGTTGATCAGCTGAACTCATTTGCCTCGGAAGTGACCCGTGTTGCTCGCGAGGTGGGCACCGAAGGCAAGCTCGGAGGTCAGGCCCGTGTCGAAGGCGTTGGTGGTACCTGGAAAGACCTGACCGACAACGTGAATTCGATGGCGGAAAACCTCACTGGCCAGGTGCGCAACATCGCCGAGGTTACCACTGCGGTCGCGTTGGGCGACCTTTCGAAGAAGATCACCGTCGATGTGAAGGGCGAGATCCTCGAGCTTAAGAACACCATCAACACCATGGTCGATCAGCTCAATTCCTTCGCTTCGGAAGTGACGCGCGTTGCACGTGAGGTCGGCACGGAAGGCAAGCTCGGGGGCCAAGCCCAGGTGCGCGGCGTGGCAGGGACATGGAAGGACCTGACCGACAACGTCAATTCGATGGCCGAAAACCTCACCGGCCAGGTGCGAAACATTGCCGAAGTCACGACTGCTGTCGCGTCGGGCGATCTATCGAAAAAAATTACCGTCGCCGTGCAGGGCGAGATCCTTGAGCTCAAGGACACCATCAACACGATGGTTGATCAGTTGAACTCCTTTGCCTCGGAAGTGACCCGCGTTGCGCGTGAGGTGGGAACGGAAGGCAAGCTGGGTGGCCAGGCGGAGGTGAGGGGCGTTGGTGGCACTTGGAAGGATCTGACCGACAACGTCAATCTGATGGCGGCCAACCTGACCGGGCAGGTCCGCAACATTGCCGAAGTGACCACGGCGGTCGCCCGAGGTGATCTCTCAAAGAAAATCACCGTCGACGTGAAAGGTGAAATCCTTGAGCTCAAGGATACCGTCAATACGATGGTCGACCAGCTGAATTCCTTCGCCTCCGAGGTGACCCGCGTGGCGCGTGAAGTCGGCTCGGAAGGCAAGCTGGGTGGTCAGGCGCACGTCGAAGGCGTTGGCGGCACCTGGAAGGACCTGACCGATAATGTCAATGCCATGGCCGGCAATCTGACCGTCCAGTTGCGCGACGTGTCGAAAGTGGCAACGGCAATCGCGACTGGCGACCTTACGCAGAAAATTACCGTCGATGCGCTCGGCGAGATCCTGCAAATCAAGGACGTGATCAACACGATGGTTGATCAGCTGAATTCCTTTGCTTCGGAAGTAACGCGCGTCGCGCGCGAGGTCGGTTCAGACGGCAAGCTGGGTGGCCAGGCCCAGGTGCGAGGCGTGGCGGGAACTTGGAAGGACCTGACCGACAATGTCAACGCGATGGCAGCCAACCTGACGGGCCAGGTGCGCAACATCGCCGAAGTAACCACCGCGGTGGCGCTCGGCGATCTATCGAAAAAGATAACCGTCGATGTGAAAGGCGAAATCCTCGAGCTGAAATCCACGATCAATACCATGGTCGACCAGCTGAATTCGTTCGCGGGGGAGGTCACACGCGTGGCGCGTGAGGTTGGCACCGAGGGCAAATTGGGCGGGCAGGCGCAGGTGCGCGGTGTGGCCGGAACGTGGAAGGATCTGACCGATAATGTGAACTCCATGGCCGAAAATCTCACCGGCCAAGTTCGCAATATTGCCGAAGTAACGACGGCGGTCGCGCGCGGCGATCTTTCAAAGAAGATTACCGTCGACGTGAAAGGCGAAATCCTCGAACTGAAATCGACCATAAATACCATGGTGGACCAGCTGAATTCCTTCGCCGGCGAGGTGACGCGCGTGGCGCGCGAGGTCGGCACCGAAGGTAAGCTTGGTGGGCAGGCTCAAGTACGTGGCGTCGCCGGCACATGGAAAGATCTGACGGACAACGTCAATCTCATGGCGACCAATCTGACCAATCAGGTTCGCGGTATTGCCGACGTCGTCACCGCCGTCGCTCAAGGCAATCTCAAGCGCAAATTGACGGTCGACGCGAAAGGCGAAATCGCTTCTCTGGCAGACACCATCAACGGCATGATCGAAACGCTCGCGACGTTTGCCGACCAGGTTACCAACGTCGCGCGCGAAGTCGGCATAGAGGGAAAACTTGGCGGCCAGGCACGCGTGCCGGGCGCGGCAGGGCTGTGGCGGGATCTGACGGACAACGTCAATCAGCTTGCCGCGAATTTGACGACGCAGGTGCGCGCAATTGCCGAAGTCTCGACCGCTGTGACGAAGGGCGATCTGACACGCTCGATCAGCGTCGAGGCGTCAGGTGAGGTCGCCGCGCTCAAGGACAACATCAACGAGATGATCCGCAATCTCAAGGATCAGACGCTGAAGAATGCCGAGCAGGACTGGCTGAAGACCAATCTCGCCCGTTTCTCGCGTATGCTCCAGGGCGAGCGGGATTTGGCTACAGTGTCACGTCTTATCATGTCCGAGCTCGCTCCTTTGGTAAACGCGCAGTACGGCGTCTTCTACGTGACCAATCGCGACGAAGATGAGTCCTACCTGGAACTGGCGGCATCTTATGGCGCCGAGAGTAAAGCGGCCATCAAACACCGCCTCGATTTGCGGGAAGGTCTCGTCGGTCAAAGTGCAGCCGACAAGCGCGCCATCATGCTTGATAACGTGCCGCCAGACTTTCTGCGGGTAACATCCGGCCTTGGCAGTGCCTCGCCTGCGAATATCATCATTCTTCCCGCCTTGTTTGAAGATGAGGTCAAGGCTGTCATCGAGCTCGCATCGTTCAGCGAATTTCGCGACACGCATCAGTCGTTTCTCAATCAGCTGATGGAATCGGTCGGTATCGTTCTCAACACCATCGCGGCTACGATGCGCACCGAAGGCCTCCTCAAACAGTCCCAGTTGCTTACGTCCGAATTGCAGGCGCGTCAGACGGAGCTGACCAAGAAGCAAGAGGAATTGCACGCCACAAACGAAGAGCTGCAGGAAAAGGCGCAGCTTCTGGAAAACGAAAAGAAGCAGGTCGAAAACAAGAATCTCGAAATCGAGATGGCGCGGAGGGCGCTAGAGGAGAAGGCCGAGCAGCTGGCGCTTACTTCAAAATATAAATCAGAGTTTCTTGCCAATATGAGCCACGAGCTCAGGACGCCACTGAATTCGCTGCTCATTCTTTCAAATCTTTTGGCGGCCAACCAGCAGGGCAATCTGAACGAGAAGCAGATCGAGTTCGCGCGGACAATCAACTCGGCCGGCACGGACCTGCTCAGCCTAATCAACGACATTCTCGATTTGTCGAAGATTGAATCCGGGACCGTCTCGATCGACATCAATGATATGCCCGTGGCGCATCTGCGCCAGCATATGGAGAGGACATTCCGCCAGCTTGCGGCCGACAAGGGCCTGGGCTTTGCCATCAATGTCGATCCCGCGCTGCCCGACACGGTACGCACGGACGAAAAGCGCCTGCAGCAGATTGTCCTTAATCTGCTCTCGAACGCGTTCAAGTTCACCTCGCAAGGTGAAGTCAGCCTGAATTTCCGAGAGGAGAAATCCGGACGCCGGAACGGCGCCAAACAGTCGGCAAAAGCACTGGCGATCGCCGTGACCGACACCGGCATAGGCATCCCTGAAGACAAACAGAAGCTGATCTTCGAGGCCTTCCAGCAGGCCGACGGCACCACCAGCCGGAAGTATGGCGGCACCGGCCTTGGCCTCTCGATCAGTCGTGAGATCGCCCGTCTGCTTGGCGGAGAACTGAGGGTCGAAAGCACACCTGGCAAAGGATCGACATTCACTCTCGTCATTCCGCTGGATGGGCCGCGAGTTGCAGCGGATTCCGAACTGCTTCCCGCTACTGAGAGTATCGCTGCTGGCGCAACCTCGAGCAGTCCGCCATCGGCCGAACTGATGGACGATCGCGATTCGATATCATCGGAGGATAGGGTCGTTCTAATCGTCGAGGATGACCCGACCTTCGGGGGGTTGCTGCTCGGTCTGGCGCGATCGGCTGGTCTCAAGGGAGTGCTGTCGACCGCCGGATCAGGCACCCTGGCGCTGGCCCGCAAGCTGGTTCCCGATGCGATCACCCTCGATATTGGACTTTCCGATATCGACGGGTGGGTGCTCTTTGATCTGCTCCGTCATGATCAGAAGACCAAGGGCATTCCTGTTCATGTAATTTCTGGGGCGGAGGACCTCGAAGGTCTGGCCAGAAAAGGTGCATCGAGCATCTCCACAAAGCCTGTGTCATCCGAAGAATTGATGACGGTGTTTCAGGACATCCATTCAAGGAAGCTTCGCGTTCAGCGGCGGGTCCTGGTGGCCGACCCGGATCCGGAACGCCGGCTATCCTTGGTCGAAGCGATCCGCGACGGGGTGACCTCGGTCGCTGCAATCGGTCGAATTGCCGCGAACGCGGAGGATATAGACATGGCCTCCTATGATGCGATTGTGCTCGGCTTCGGCAGGTCCGCCAAGGACAACGCGCAGGCCCTCGATGAACTTTCCAGTCAATTCGCGGACGTTCTTCCGCCCCTCTTGTTCTTCGCTCCCCACTCGGACGCAATTGACCAAGTGCTGGCTTTGAACCCGACCTGGAAAGACACGCCGAGGGCCGAGAACTTCGCTCAATTGGCTTTACATATTTCCGCAACACTCCCAGGTGACCAGCGTCCGGACGGGCACACAGAAACGGCGCAAGCCGACACCAGGTCCGACCTTGCCGGCGCCAAGGTGCTGATAGTCGATGACGACATCCGCAACATCTACTCGCTGACCAGCGTTCTAGAGACTTTCGACATAGAGGTGATGCACGCCGAGCGTGGCCGAGACGGCATCGCGCTCCTGGAACAAACACCGGATGTCGACGCTGCATTGATCGACATCATGATGCCGGAAATGGACGGCTATGAGACGATGCGGTTGATACGTAACACGCCCGCAATCTCTCACATCCCCCTGATCTCGGTGACCGCCAAGGCAATGAAGGGCGACCGGCAGAAATGCCTGGACGCCGGCGCTTCCGACTATATTGCCAAGCCGGTCGATCTCGATCTCCTGCTGGCCTTGCTCCGGGTCTGGATCGGTCGCTCGCGGGCGCGGGTCGAAAACGCGGAAAAAATGCTGATGGCAGCAAACTGACGGGTGTTCGATGGCAAAACTATCGCGGATACGATCGAAGAAGTCGCAGTTCGAGGCACTCGCCAATGATCCGACGAAGGCACGCGTCCTTGCCGTCGACGATGACGAACGCAATCTGCTAGCGATTGAAGAAGTCCTCAGCCCGATCGCGGAGATTGTTGCCGTCCAATCCGGCGAGGAGGCCTTGCGCCGCCTTTTGAAAGAGGATTTCGCCGTTATTTTGCTGGACGTGCTGATGCCGGGTCTGGACGGCTACGAAACGGCGGACCTCATCCGCCAGCGTGAACAGTCCAAACGCACGCCTCTCATCTTCCTTACTGCCATCAACAAGGAAGATGCTCATATGTTGCGCGGCTACGACGCAGGTGCTGTGGATTATGTGTTCAAGCCGTTCGACCCGGTCATGCTGCGCTCAAAGGTGGCTGTCTTCGTCGAGCTTCATGAGAAGACTCGTGAAATCCAACGCAACGCGGTCGCCGAGCAGGCCTTGCTGGCAAAGGCCCTTCAGGCCGAAAAGGAAAAGCTCGAAGCCGAGCGATCGCTGCGCAGCGCCGAAGAGCGTCAGGAAGCTATCCTCAGTTCCTTGCCCGTCTGCTTTCACGCGAGAGCCGCCGAGCCGCCCTTCGCAGCCCGCTTTGTGACGAAAGGCGTGGAACGCTTGACGGGATTTCCACCGGAGCGACTGACGTCCGATCCGCACTTCGGCCTAAGCCGGGTCCATCCAGACGACCTGCCAAGGGTCAGGGAAGCTTTGCTGGCGGCAAAGGCAAACGGCTCCTACACCTGCGAATTCCGCTGGCAATGCGCCGATGGGAAATACCGCATCTTTCTGGACCAAGGTGTCCTATCGAAGGGCGACGGACGCCGACCAGAAATTTTGGGTACGTTGCTGGATGTGACCGAGCGCCGCGGGCTCGAGGATCAGCTTCTCCAGTCGCAACGCCTCGACGCGATCGGCAAGCTCACCGGTGGACTGGCACACGACTTCAACAATCTTCTCGCCGCAATTCTCAGTGGGCTGGGATTGCTTGAGCGGCACGTGACGCTCGACGAGCAGGCGCGGCAGGTTATGGACCTGACCCGGCGCTCGGCAAAACAAGGCGCGGAACTCGTGACCCGTATGCTCGCCTTCTCGCGACGGCAAAATCTGAAGCCAACAGCCGTACGCCTCGCAGCGCTTGGGGAAACGATGAACGGGCTGGTGGCTCCGGTGTTGGGCGGCCTGGTCCGCTTTGAATGGATGGTCGACGATACCGTCTGGCCGCCGCACGTCGACGTCGGCCAGTTGGAGTTGGCCTTGATGAACTTGGTTTTCAATGCACGCGACGCCATGCCTTCGGGTGGAACAATTACCGTGCTCGCGAAGAACCGCACGATCAAGACAGACTCCGACGATCTAACCCCTGGCGACTATGTGGTCATCATCGTCAAGGACACCGGGGCGGGCATCCCGCAGGATATTCTGGCCAAAGTGGTCGAACCCTTCTTCACCACGAAGCCGGTCGGCAAGGGAACTGGCTTGGGTCTCAGCACGGTGTACGGTTTCATGAAGCAATCCGGCGGGGCGCTCCGTATAGACAGTGTCGTTGGTCGTGGGACTAGTATGGAACTTTGGTTGCCACGCTCGACCAGGCAACCAGCGGGCGACGTCACAGAGCCCGAAGTGGAAGAGGTACAAACGGGCACTCGAAAGGCGTTCCCCTCTATCTTGCTCATCGACGATAGCGGTGTGCTACGGCAGTTGACGGCTGAGTCCCTCAGGCGACGCGGCTTCATAGTGACCTGCGCAGCAGGGGGTGCGGAAGCGCTGGCGGTTATCGAACGGGCGCCAAACGAATTCGACATCATCGTAACCGACTTCGCCATGCCGCTCGTCTCCGGTGTGGACGTTATTCGCTTTGCGCGCAATCTCCGCTCGGATTGGCCGGCAGTCATAGTTACTGGTTATGCCGATGCTGAGGCGATTGCCGATCGGCCCGCGGACGTCCCGTTACTAGGCAAGCCTTTCCGCGAAAACGATCTTGTCAAGAGCATCCTGCAAGTGGTGGCCAATGCGGCCGGGGAAGCAAAAAAAATCGGGTAGGCAACGCAACCAAGGCTTGATTGGGTCAACCGCCAGACGCCAGCCAAATGGGTTGCGGACGCATACGGGACGGGACGCTCGATAAGCTTTGGTCTGCATCACTTCCTCCGATGCTCTGGCGTCAACGCGTGGTTCGTAAATTGTAGGTTCCGGTCGTCGCGGCCGGCGGCGCTGCACTCGGTGCAGAAGATCACCTCGATGAGGCCCCAGCGCATACAGGAGTGATCCGGCCCGAGCCGCTGAACCAGCTCGGCTACATCGAGCACAGAGCGGCGCTTACACGTCAGGCAGCAACTGACCGACAGACCTGTGCCGGCTTCGAGCTTGTTGCCGAGCGCATCTGCGGCACTGGAGAGGATTATATTCCTTAGATGCTTTCGGATGGCAAGGGCTCAATGAAAGAGCCCGCTCTTCTGGCGTTGGGCGGGCTCTTTGTCGGGACCTCCTAAGGAAAACCGGCTTCTCTCACCTTGCGGTGACAGGCGGCAATCCATCCCGACGCGGCGCGCTCCCCGGTTGGCGGAAGATGCACGTCCAAACATCAACATGGCCTGTAAGGAAAGGTTCCCAGGCGCGCCCGCAACCGGGGATGATGGTCCGCCGCCGGCGGTAGGGCGCATCACCTCTATCTGTGCCCCACCTGCGGCCAGGCGGGAACGATTTCTCATGTTTGAGCTTTCTGGATGCATGACCGCGATTCCACCAATCGAATCGCCCCTGCTTCCTGAGGGCAGCCCCGACCGCGCCATCAACTGCGAGGTTGCCCTTGGGACCGCGTTTGAAGCTTTGGTGAAGGCCTGCCTTGTCAAAGGCTGGTCGGCGCAGGAAGTCTCCGAGACGCTACTCAAACTCGCAACAGAACATGCAGAGACTATTATGGGGCGCGAAAGAGTGGCCGCACGATTATACCGTTGGCGCGTCAGCGGCTTGGTGGATTTGTACGTTAGCCAATTTCTAGGCAGATTTAGGTGAACGACCCGGCCCGTCTACCGCTAAAACTCCGCTGCACTTGGGAGCACTCTGCCCGGCGGGGAAAGGGACAGGTCTCATCACAGTCTGACCAATGGCGCAAGCGCAGCGGTTTTGTATTGTCGCCTTGAAAAGATCAGCATCTATCGCAAACTGATCTGAATGGCTGAGGAGCTTCAAGCATCAGGCTTACTTTCGTGGCAGACCCCGACGGTCTCCCCATTGAGTTCTACGAGGATCGAGTTTGACAGTCGGAGGATTGCGACGAGAAGAGCAGCCGCCAGGCCGACGGTCGGAAAAGCGAGGTCGCGCCAGTTGTGCGCACCTCATTAGATCGTTTCAAGTCGGCTGAACCGAACCGGGATGAGCTTCCGAGTCTCGAGTTGCCCAGCAGCATCCTTGTCGATTACAGTCAGAAACTGTCCTTCTTCAGACGCCAAAGGAAGAACAAGGCGTCCCCCTGGCTTGAGCTGATTCAACAATGCCGGCGGCGTTCGCTCAGCCGCCACGCTAACCAGAATCTTGTCGAACGGGGCGTGCTCGGGCCAGCCGCGAGACCCATCTCCGACACGAATGGCCACATTCGAGATGCCCAGTCCCTGCAGCAGAGCCTCGGCATGGCCTGCGAATTCCTCGATGATTTCGACGCTCCAAACTTGTCCTGCGAGTTCCGCAAGGACCGCGGATTGATAGCCCAGGCCAGTCCCGATCTCGAGCACTGCTTCATGCGGTTGGGGAGTAAGCAGATCGGTCATCAGAGCGACGATGAAGGGCTGCGATATGGTCTTATCGAAGCCGATCGGCAGCGGCATGTCCTGGTATGCATAAGGCACGACCGCAGCTGGCACGAAGAGATGTCGAGGGACCCGCTGCATCGATGCCATCACCCGCTCATCGAGCGTTGCCTTGCCGAGTTCGTCGCTTGCAAGGTCGGCATGGATCGCAATCATCTCGACCATGTGCCTGCGTAGAATCGCAAGATGCTCTTCGTTCATCGGTTTCATGACGGTGAGGCTTTCCTCGACCGGCTGCTGCCGAATAGCTTTATATCCTGTTCGTCTCGTCACCGTAACCGACATGGCCGATGCGCGGTAACATCATGCCACCGATTGGGAGCAGATGACGAGGCGAGTGCCGTGTAGTCGACGGTGACCTTGGCCTCAAATCCCACCTTGGGTAGAGTTCTTAGTATGCTGAACGCCATTCACCACGTCGCGCTCATCTGCACCGATTACGACCGGTCTCGACGGTTCTACGTCGAACTCCTCGGCCTCGATCTGATTCGGGAGGTCTATCGGGAAGAGCGGCAGTCATGGAAGGCAGATCTGCGGATTGGGTCCGTCCAGTTGGAATTGTTCTCCTTCCCTTCACCAGCGATGCGGCTGTCCCATCCAGAAGCGACAGGTCTGAGACATCTGGCATTTGCTGTGGCGAATCTTGATCCCGTAATTATGCGCCTAGAAGCCGCCAGCGTTGCCGTTGAGCCAATTCGGATCGACCCATATACAGACCAACGGTTTACCTTTTTCAGCGACCCAGATGGATTGCCGCTGGAACTCTACGAAGCCCCATAAGGAGCGGTTAGCTTTCGCGACCACGTCATCGGAGGTGGGAACGGCAGTCGGCAGATACAATCCGCCAACTCGGGTGTGTCACGGGCTCCTTGCCACGGACGAGGAGGCCGATCGCTCTGCGCCTCAGATGTTGCCGCATAGCCTAGCCGCAGTAGGGGTGCTCCTAGCGATTTGTTTTACGCCACTCCTCGTATTCCTCTCGGGCATCGTCATGCAGCGGATAGTAGCGTTGCAACGGCGCGCCCTGCATGAGCTTCTCGCGCGAGAATTCTTCCCAATCGTGATGCTTCTTCGCTTCTTCGACGACCTTCGGCGCCATTGCCACGGGAACCACCACCACCCCGTCATCGTCTGCGACGATAATGTCGCCAGGGATCACAGTGACACCACCGCAGGCGATCGGAACGTTGACGGCATTTGGATAGATGCTGGTTTGCACATGATAGTTGGGCGTCCAGCCGCGCAGCCACAGCGGCAGATCGAGCTTCTCAACATTGGGTCGGTCACGCATGCATCCGTCGATGACAATGCCGGCGCCGCCTCTGCCCTTGAAATAGGTCGACATCATATCGCCGAAGACGCCCGAGCTCATGTCGCCGCGCGCGTCGACCACGACCACATCGCCCTCCTGCGCGTGGTAGAGTACGTGCCGGTGCAACTGCGTCTCCGGATCGGCATATTCTCCCTCGTTGAAGAGGTCCGGCCGCTGCGGCAGGAACTGCAGCGTCAGCGCCGGCCCTACGATCGACTTGCCATGGTTCTGCGCCACCGGTCCAACCATGTGCGGATTGCGGAAGCCCATGTGGCCAAGCGTGCCGGCGACCGTCGCCGCGCCGATCTCCCTTAGCGCGTCGATCAGTTCCTTGGGCGGCCGCGTGATGTCGGGGGTATGCGTCATTGTGGACTCCGGTTGAAATGGAACTACCAGTTGGTGACAGAACCGTCGCGGCGCTTGAGGTGGGGCGCTTCCCAAAAACGGAAACTCTGCGCTTGGATCGCCTCTTCGTTGATCTCGACACCCAGTCCCGGCTGGTCGCCGACCGGATAATCGGGGCCGTCGAGCTGTGGTTGCATCGGGAAGAACTCGGAACTGTCGAAACCCAGCTTTCTTTCCGGCGCCCTGGTCTCGAGCCAGGCGAAGTTCGGCACCGCGGCGGCGAGATGTATGGTCGCGGCGGTGCACACCGGACCGAGGGGATTGTGCGGCATCAGGTCGACATAGTGCGCCTCGCTCCAGCCGGCGACCTTCATCGCTTCGGTGAGCCCACCGACATTGCAGACATCGAGCCGGTTGAACTGATGGATGCCGCGCTCGATGTAGGGCAGGAACTGCCACTTGCCGGCAAATTCCTCGCCGATGGCGAACGGGATTTCCGTCATCCTACGCAAGGATTCGTAGGCCCCCGGTGTCTCGTCCCGTATGGGCTCCTCAAGGAAATCAAGCACGCCGCGGCCGAGCTTGTTGCAGAAGCTCGCCGCCTCGGCCACCGACAGCCGATGATGATAGTCGATGCCGACCACGACCTCGTCGCCCAGCGCCTGGCGCGCCTTGTTCAGCATGCTAGCCGTGGCGCCGATCGACTCGCGCGGTTCGAAAACGTCCCTGCTGCTTTGCCCAATGGGGAAGAAGCGGATCGCCTGCCACCCCTGCGCGCGCAGTTCGCGGGCTCGTTCAATGGCAGCATCGCCCTCGGCCTCGTCTCCGGTCGAGGCGAAGGTGGGGATGCGGTCGCGCTGCTTGCCGCCGAGCAGCTCGTAGACCGGCACCCCCAACGCCTTGCCCTTGATGTCGTGAAGCGCGATGTCGATGGCGGAAATCGCAGCCTGCAGAACGCGCCCGCCTTCGAAATACTGGCTGCGATAAGCCTCCTGCCAGATCCGGCCGATCTGCATCGGGTCGCGGCCGATAAGAAATTCGCGATAGTGCTCGATCGCGCCGGCCACGGCCTTCTCGCGACCGCTCAAGCCGCTCTCGCCCCAGCCGAAGATGCCCTGATCGGTCTCGATCTTGACGAGCATCTGGTTGCGAGTCCCCACCCAAGCTGGATAGGGCTTGATTGCCGTGATCTTAAGCTTCGTCGTCATTCACACCCGTTCCACATTCATCCGCGCTGTCTCAGTTGGCCTCGAGGGCCATCTCCGTTTCGCCGTCGAAAAGGTGGATGCGTTCCTGGTCGAACTCGAGCCAGATCTGCTCGTCCGGTGTGACGGCGATGTTGGGCGACACGCTGATGTTGACGATGGCGCCGGAGAGGAGCGCCTGCACGAAAGTGACGTCGCCGGTTGGTTCCACCGTATAGGCCTTGGCCGGAATGGCGCCGGGAATGGCGCTCTTGTGCAGCTTGATCGTCGAATGTCGCGCACCGAGCACGACCTTTCTGGTGGCCGCTCTTTGGACCTTGCGCGCGTTGAGTTGCGACAGCTCAAGGCTCCACCCTTCAGCGCTGGTGAGTACGGTGTTGCCGCTTGCCGTCGATGCCTCTAGCGGAATAAGGCTCATCGCCGGGCTGCCGACGAAACTTGCGACGAACATGTTGGCGGGATGGGCGAAAACTTGCGCCGGCGAATCGTATTGTTGCAGGTAGCCGCCGTTCATCACCGCCATCCTGTCCGCCATGGTCACGGCCTCGAGCTGGTCGTGCGTCACATAGACGATCGTCGCCTTGAGATCCTGGTGGAACCGCTTGATTTCGGACCGCATCTGTACGCGCAACTTTGCGTCGAGATTGGAGAGTGGCTCGTCCATCAGGAACACCGCTGGATCTCGAACCAGGGCTCGGCCAAGCGCCACGCGCTGCTGTTGGCCGCCCGAAAGTTCGCGCGGCTTGCGCTCGAGCAGCTGTGTCATGTCGAGAACCCGCGCCGCTTCCCTGACCTTCTTGTCGATCTCGTCCTTGGGCAGCCTGCGCATCTGCAGCGGAAATGCGAGGTTCATATAGACCGACTTTTGCGGATAGAGCGCATAGTTCTGGAACACCATTGCGATGTCCCTGTCCTTGGGGTCGAGGTCGTTGACCACGCGGTCGCCGATGACGATGTCGCCCGATGTGACCGGGATCAGCCCCGCGATGAGGTTGAGCGTTGTCGTCTTGCCGCAGCCTGAAGGGCCGACGAGCGCAACGAACTCGCCGTCATTGACCGTCAACGAAACCTGGTTGACGGCTTTGAAGTTGCCGTAGGTCTTGACGAGATCTTGGAGGACCACATGGGCCATAGGCAGCTCCCTAGTGCTTGACCGCGCCTTCTGTGAGCGCGCGTACGAAGTATCGTTGCAGGAGGAGGAACAGCACCACGACGGGCACGCTCATCATGAAGCTGGCCGCCATCAGACCTGGAAAGTCCGTTGTGTTTTCCGAGAAGAAGCGCTGGATGCCGACCGGCAATGTCAGCTGCTCGTTTTTGGAGAGGAAGGTGTAGGCGTAGATGTACTCGTTCCACGCGCCGATGAAGGAATATATCGCCGTGGCGATGACTCCTGGCGCCGAGAGCGGCATCACGATCAGGATAAAGGCCTGGAACCGCGTCGCCCCGTCGATGCGCGCCGCCTGCTCGAGCTGAACCGGGATGTTGTCGTAGAAGCCCTTCAGCAGCCAGATTGCCAGCGGCAGGCCGAAAGTGAGGTAGGTGAGAATGAGCGATCCATGCGTGTTCACCAGCCCGATGGCGCGCATCAGGATGAAGAGCGGCACCAAAAAAATCACCGCCGGGAACATGTTGCGAAGCAAGACGGCGAAGAACAAAAAGTTCCGGCCCGGGAAGGTGAAGCGCGAAAACGCATAGGCCGCGGGAACCGCTACGATCACGGAAAGGATAGTCGTGGCAGTGGAGACGTAAAGGCTGTTCCAGAAGAAGCGCAGGAAGTCCTGGCCAACACTGTTCTGCGGATCGAGCAGCTTCTGGTAGCTGGCGAGGGTAGGCTCGTCCGGCCACCATTGCGGCGGGAATTGCATCGCGGCAAAGCCGGACTTGATCGAGGTGATCAGCATCCAGACCATCGGTAACGCGGTGTAGAGCAGCATGAATACGAGGAAGATGCGCCCGCCCCACCGCCATCCGTCGATGCGTATGCGGCGACGGGTCTGGCCTCGAGGGGCTGTCTCGGCAATCGTGCTCATACGCTGCCATCCTTCCGGTCGTTGCCGCTAAGCGCGCGGACATAGAAGTAGCCGAGCGTCATCAGGATGAGGAACAGAAGCACCGAATAGGCCGATGCCACTCCCCAGCGCTGCCGGCCGAAGGCGAGCTCATAGATGTGGGTGATCCAGATATGCGATGCGTTCGAGGGGCCGCCGCCGGTCATGATCCAGGGGATGATGAAGGAATTGAAGTTGGCGACTGCCAGCAGAAGGATCGTCACTGTCGAGACGTTTCTCAAATGCGGGAAGGTGACGTGCCAGAAGCGCTGCCATGCATTGGCTCCGTCGACTTTTGCGGCGCGCAGCAACTGGTCGGGGACTGTCTGCAAACCGGCCATCATCATGATCATGGCGAACGGGAACTCGCGCCAGATGTTGACCACGATCAGGGAGGGCAGCACGGTGCTGACGCTGTCGATGAAATTGGGTGGCCGGTCGGCCCATCCGAGGCCGACCAGCACCGCGCCGATGATCCCAAAGTCCGAATGGTAGATCCACTTCCAGATATAGGACGCGGCGACCGCGCTGATGACCCAGGGAATGATCAGGATAGCGCGCAGCACGCCCCGGCCGATGAAGTCGCGATGGAGCGCCAGCGCACAGGCAAATCCCAGGACAAAGGAGATGAAGGTGGATGCCAGTGTCCAGATAAGGGTGTTCGAGGTGACCTTCCAGAACACCGGACTGCTAAGGATGGAGGTGTAGTTGTCGATGCCCACGAAGATCTTGTCCCGGAGCTGGAGGCCGGGCGGGGTGTTGAAGAACGACAGCTCGATCGTGTAGTAGATCGGATAGGCGATGACGATCAGCATGACGGCAATCGCAGGGAGCACGTACGCGTAGTCAGCGCGATGCTCCCAAATCTTGCGCAGCAGGGATCGCAATCTACGCCGAGCCCCGGTCTTGCCGGCCACGATCGTCACTTTGGCGTGCCCTTGTTTTTCAGAACGAACCGGCTGCGCTCTTAGCGCAACCGGTGAGATCGCGGGTCAGGCTTCGGCTAGAGTCCGCCGCCCATCAGGTCTTTCACCTTCTTGGCCGCGTCATCCGCTGCCTGGTCGACGGTCATTGCTCCGGTGAGCGCATTCTGCAGCATGTCCGGGATGATGATGTTCATGATCTCGGGGGACTGCGGCAGCGCCGGGAATGGGATGCCGTATGGCAGCATCGAAGTGGTGACGTCGAGGAACTTGATGCTGTCCAGGCGCTCCTTCATCCATTTGGTCTTGAAGCCGTTAAGGTTGCCCGGGTTCGAACCTGCATAGGCCATCTTCAGCGACCATTCGGGGCTGGTCCACATGCAGATGATGGCCTTTGCAGCCGGCTCGTCCACCTTGCCGCCCTCGACATATTCGGGCTTCAGGATGTGGATGTTCGAGCCGCCGAACACGACTGCGCGCTTGCCGTCCGGGCCGGTCGGAATGAGGCCATAGCGCATATTGTCGATGACGGTCTGCGCCTTGTCCTTGTCGGTGCCCGTCGCCTTCTTCTGGAGGTCGAGCATGACATTGTAGTCGGATGGGTGCGAGATCATCATGCCGAGCTGGCCGGCAAGGAACAGCGGCTGGTTGTCGGCCTGTTGGTTGGTAAGCGCCGAAACCGGAACCGACTTGTCGCGGACATACATATCGTAAGAGGCTTGTAGCGCGGCCTTGCTCTGCGGGCTGTCGAGCTCGATCTGCTTATAGGTCGGGTTCGCCGTGGCTTCATCGAAGACGCCCCCGCCATAGGCCCACAACTGCGGCATGAAGCGGTACGGGGTGTTGCCGGCATTCTTGCGGGCCACGAGGCCGTAACCGGCGATGCCGAGCTTGTCGTGGATCTGCTTGGAGTATTTGACGACGTCGTCCCAGGTTGCCGGAGCCTTGTCCGGATCGAGGCCAGCACGCTTGAAGATATCGGCATTCCAGATGAACGCCATGGTTTCATTGTTGGTTGGAATGCCGTAGGTCACGCCGTCCCAGGTCACGGCTTTCATGGCGCCAGGCCAGAAATCCTCGGTCGAATATCCCACGTCCTCGGGCTTGAGCGGCTGCAGATAGCCTTTTGAGGCGAACTCGGTGCCACCCAGGATTTGCAGGCGGACCGCCATCGGTGCCGCATTGCCAAGGAGCGCCGTGCGGAACTTGTCCAGGAGATCGTTATAGGTGAGGGCTTGTTCCTCGAGCTGGATGTTTGGATAGGTTTTGCGGAAGGTCGCGAAGAAATCCTTGTAGTACTGGCGCAGGAGGTCGGGGTCGCCTTCGAACACGCCCTGATACCAGAAAGTCAGTCGCCCCTTGTAGTCGAGCGGGGTGACCTTGGCGCAATCGGCCGCCGTGTCAAAATCCTGCGTGCCTGCAATTGAGCGCACATATTCGGGCGACCACTTGCTCAAGTCGACCGGCGCCGCGCCCAGCGCCGGCGCAGACATCAACGATGCCATTAAAGCAGTGGAGACAGTGCCGCGCAGGATGGCACCGCCGAGTGTAATCCTCGTCATAGGTATCCTCCAGGTTTCTCTCCCATGCCGCTCAGCATCGAGGCGAGCGGTCTTTGCTCGCGGGCCATGGGATATCTCGTTCAATGTATCCCTTCGAGCATTTTGTACGTTTTCAGATCGCAGATTGTCTGTCAACGCGATAAATCGTACATTGTTTATGGGGACCGTGCGTGATATCGGTCAAAATGTGTATTGATTGGGGGAGCGGGCTTTGGCCGAAACAAGCGATTTCAAAGCGGAACCACCCGAAGGGATTGACGCGCTCGGGGCCTCCAGCGAGGGCGCCTCGCTTTATCAACTGATCAGGGAAGACATCATCGAAGGGCGGCTCGCGGCCAACGAACGCCTTGTGGTAACCGATCTAGCCCGGCGTCACGGCACCTCGACCAACCCCGTGCGCGAAGCCCTGCAGTTGTTGCGCGGCGAGGGCTTTGTCACCTTCGTTCCCAACCGCGGCGCGCGCGTCCGGCCCATTGACCAGGATTTTGTCCGCGATATCTACGAGATCGGAGTCCTGATCGAGCCAGCCCTGACGCGATGGTTCGTGAATATGGCGACCGTCGAGGACATTGCCGAACTCGAACGTATCCAGGGCCTGATTGAAGAGAACAACTTTGCCGACACGCTCAGGCACAGCGAGTTGGATACCGCTTTTCACACCGTGATGTACCAGAGGCACTACAACCGCCATGCCGCCGAGCTTTGGTGGAAGCATCGCGAAGTGCTGCGCGCCGTGAGCCGGCGTTTCAATTTCACGCTCGCCCGGCGTGCCGCGATCCTTCGCGAGCACCGGGAGCTCATCGCGCATGTAAAAGCGGGAAATGCCGACGAGGCAGCCGAACTCATTGCGCGCCATGTCGAGGGCTCCGGGCGGCATGTCCTCGAGCACATGCGCGCGCGTAACGCCGCTCGGGCGGGGTAGAATATTCGGTCGAGAATACCGCTGGTCGGGGTCATTCCAGACAAAGGTAGTTGAGAGATGAAAATCACGAGCATTAGGCCGTGGCTGATCAAATCCGATGCTTCTTATTGGGGAGAGTACCTGTTCGTCGAAGTGACGACTGACGAGGGAGTGAGTGGCTGGGGAGAGATCACCACCACGACAAAGTTGGCCAACCGCGCGCTCTGCACGATCTTACGACAGATCGGTATCGCCGTGGCAGGCGAAGACCCCGCACGTATCGAACATCTCTGGCACAAGATTTTCCGCAGCTTCACCTATATGGGCAGCCGCGGCGCCGCCGTCGAATGCGTGAGCGCCATCGATATAGCCCTCTGGGACATCCGGGGCAAAGTCCTCGGCAAGCCGATCTACGAGCTGCTGGGCGGACCGGTGCGCGATGAAATCGCACTGTACACCCATCCCAATCAGGCCAAATTCACCAGCAAGGACGGTGTGGTCCGCGAAATTCGGGACATCGTCGAGTCCGGACACACCGCGCTCAAGTTCGATCCTTTCCCCCACCAGGGCCGCACCGCTGATGGCGTGCCCCGCGAACAGCGGGATGGTTACCTCGACGGCAGCATGACCCGCAAGGACGAACGCGAAGCGGCCGAACTCACGGCTCTGATCCGCGAAACGGCGGGCCCTGACGTCGACATCCTCATCGATGCGCATGGCCGCTTCGACGTTCCCACCGCCATTCGCCTCTGTCGCAGCCTCGAGGAAGCCGGCCAGATCGATTGGTTCGAGGAGCCGTGCCCGCCCGAGAGCCTTAACGCCCTCAAGCAGGTGCGCGACAAGGTCAGCACCGCTATCTCGTGGGGCGAGCGCGGCCACACGAAGTGGGATTTCGTGCCTGTGCTCGAGAACAAGCTCGCCGACTACATCATGCCGGACGTCACCTGGACCGGCGGCATCACCGAGCTCAAGAAGATTTCCGCCCTGTGCGAAGCCTACTACATCCCGGTCTCGCCGCATGACGCCGCCGGACCGATCAACGTGGTCGCGGGAGCGCAGGTGATGATGACGGTTCCCAACTTCTACAAGCTTGAAACCTCGGAGTGGGACCTCTCCAAATACGATCACCTCATCGACAAGCCGCTCGACGTTTCGAACGGCAGCCTCAAGCTGACGTCGAAGCCCGGTCTCGGCGTCGAGATGAACCGCGACTACCTGCGGGCCCACGAGATCGAACTGGCCTAGCAATCCCTCCATGCCGGCCAGATACGGGGCAATCAGCCCCGCCAAACAGAGCGAGGTTAGGCCATGCTAAAAACGGATGGAGCCGACGAGGCTCTCAATCGCATCAACACGAATTCCAGGCCGTCGGATCTTCGCATCACCGACATGCGGGTGGCCGAGATCGTCGGCGCGCCGTTCACCTCGGCGCTGCTCAAGATCTACACCAACCAGGGCATCGTTGGGCTTGGTGAAGTGCGTGACGGCGCCAGCGCCACCTACGCGCTGATGCTGAAGAGCCGGTTGCTTGGCGAGAACCCCTGCGACATCGACCGCCTGTTTCGCCGGATCAAGCAGTTCGGCGGGCATGGCCGGCAAGGCGGCGGCGTCTCGGCGGTTGAGATCGCGCTCTGGGATCTTGCTGGCAAGGCCTATCGCGTACCGGTCTACCAGATGCTCGGCGGCAGGTTTCGCGATCGCGTGCGCGTCTATTGCGACACCGACGCGGAGAAGCCCAGTGGCACCGAGACCGGAAGGCGCCTCAAGCAGCGCATGGACCGGGGTTTCACCTTCCTCAAGATGGACCTGGGCCTGATGCAGATCGTCCACATCCCGGGCGCCGTGACAG
This sequence comes from Mesorhizobium australafricanum, assembly GCF_033977265.1. Classification (NCBI taxonomy): domain Bacteria; kingdom Pseudomonadati; phylum Pseudomonadota; class Alphaproteobacteria; order Hyphomicrobiales; family Phyllobacteriaceae; genus Mesorhizobium; species Mesorhizobium australafricanum. Next base: position 76,860 of record NZ_JAVIIT010000021.1, read on the forward strand.
CGCCCGCCGGCGCGCTCGAAGGGTTTCACGCCAATCCGCGCGGCCGGGGCGGCACACTCCAAGAACGCAAGGCCCGCAATCTCGCCTACGATGCGCAGAATGTGCAGCACCCGTTCACGGGGCTGCATTTCACCGAAAAGGGCATCGACCTGCTCGAGCAATATATCCACGAGGTTCGCGAGGTCATCGGCTACGAGATTCCCTTGGCCATCGATCATGTCGGCCACATCTCGCTGCAGGACGGCATCCGCCTGTCACTCCGTATCGAGAAATACGTGCCGGCTTGGCTCGAGGACGTGATCCCCTGGCAGTACACTGAGCAGTACCGACAATTGCAACAGGCGACCTCGGTGCCGATCTGCACCGGTGAGGATATCTATCTCAAGGAGGGCTTCGAGCCTCTGCTAAGGAGCGGCGGCCTCTCCATCATCCACCCGGACCTGCTCACCAGCGGGGGCATCCTGGAGACCAAGAAGATCGGCGACATGGCGCAAGACCACGGCGTCGCCATGGCCATCCATATGGCCGAAAGCCCGATCGCTGCGATGGCCGCGGCGCATGTGGCGACGGCGACCGAAAACTTCATGGCGCTCGAATACCATTCCGCCGATGTCGACTGGTGGGACGACATCGTCACCGGCCTTTCCAAGCCGCTCGTCAAGGACGGCTTCATCACCGTGCCCGACAAGCCGGGGCTGGGCATAGACGATGTGGTCGACGAGGTGATCAGCCAGCATCTGCAGCCCGGTGTCACGGGGATATGGCAATCCACCGAGCATTGGGACAATGAACATAGCTGGGACCGGACCTGGAGTTAGCCCAGGCCCTCTGCCCTCATTCCCCCAGGCTCACAGAGCCAACAACCGACCATTCGTGTCGACCTCTCCCAAGGCAGAGGCGAAGAAAGAAACGGACGAAACCATGATCTACGAACTGCGTATCTATGACTGCCTGCCGGGCAGGCTGCCGGCTTTGCTCAAGCGCTTTTCCGACCAAACGCTGGCCATCTGGGAGAGGCATGGCATCCGCCAAGCCGGGTTTTTCACCACGGCGATCGGCGAAAACAGCAATCGCCTCACCTATTTTCTCGCCTGGGAATCGCTGGCCGAGCGTGAGGCGAAATGGGCGGCTTTCGTCACCGATCCGGCATGGCACAGGGCCCGGGACGAGTCTGAGCGCGACGGGCAGATCGTTGCCAATATCAGCAGCCAGATGCTCACGCCGACAGCTTTCTCGTCTGTGAAATAGGACTGCGCCATGAAGATCACCGACCTGCGCTGCGCTGTCATCGGCAAGCACCCGATCGTCCGCATCGTCACCGATGAAGGGCTCTATGGCCTCGGCGAAGTCGAATACACAAAGACCTACCTGAAACCCTTCGTGCTGCATTTTCGCGAGGCGCTGATCGGCGAGGACCCGACCGACGTCGAGCGAGTGATGCTGAAGATCCGCCAGCGCGGCTCGTTCAAGCCCTATGGCGCCGCCGTCTCCGCCATCGAGCATGCGCTGTGGGACATCGCCGGCAAGGCGGCGGGCGTGCCGGCCTACAAACTGCTCGGCGGCAAGGTGCGCGACAAGGTGCGCGTCTACAACGGCTCGATCCGCCGGAAGCGCGCAGGCGACCGGCCGGAGGATTACGCCGCCGATGTCAAATGGATGATGGAGCAGCCGCAGAACTTCTTCATGGTCAAGCAAGGAATCTCGTTCCACTCCAACATGAAGGACAGCATCGAGGGGTTCCATTACGGGGTGACGCAGAAGAAGGCCGGCTATCACGGTGCCATGGATCAGGGCGTGATCAGCGAGCGCGGTTTCAACCATATGCTCGACTGCGTGATCGCGATGAAGGAGGTGCTGGGCGACAAGGTCAGCCTGGCGCTAGATTGCGGCCCGGGCTGGATGCTCCCCGATGCGATCAAGTTCGCTCGTGCGGTCGAGAAGTACAATTTGATGTGGCTCGAGGACATGCTGACCGGCGACTATGTGCCGTGGGTCAATCCGCAGGCCTATCGGGAGCTGACCACCTCAACCTCGACCCCGATCCATACCGGCGAGCAGATTTATCTGCGGCACAATTTCAAGGAATTGATCGAAACCCAGGCGGTGCGTGTCATCGGCCCCGATCCGGCTGATGTCGGCGGCATTGCCGAGCTGAAATGGGTCGCCGAGCACGCTTACATGCACTCGATCCTGATGGCCCCACACGGCACCGCGAACGGCCTGCTCGGCCTGGGCGCGCTGATCAATGTCTGCGCCACCTTGCCAGCCAACTATGTTGCCTTCGAATATCCGAGCGCCTCCGACCCCTGGTGGGAGGATCTGGTGATCGGCCTGCCGGAGCAGATCGTGAAGGACAGCATGGTGGACTTGCTGGAAGCACCGGGGCTCGGCCTCGATATCGACGCCGACGCGGCCAGGAAGTATCTGGGTGAAGAGGATGTGGGCTTCTTCGACTGAACCTTTCCTCCAGCCTGCAGACGCGAACCGCTTACACAGACTATCGCCCGGAACAACATGCTTAGGGCCATGCACGAAACAACCAGGTTTGCACCTTAAGTCTGTCGGTCCGCTTGCGGCCCCGAAGCGCGTTTCCGCTGCAGCGGCTTTGCGCCTCAGGTCGGACGTTCGGTTGAACTTTGATCTCGCCCAGAAGCGAACGCTCCCGCGATTACCGCTGGATAACGGTCGACGGGGTAAAGCGGGAAACGCGCCGCCGATTATGGGGGCGGCTCGCACGATACGGTGATCTGAAGGTCGTATACCCCGTCATCGTCATCGTCGTCGTCTTCAGCCGGGTTGAAGACCAGCGAAAGCTGAACTGTGAGACTGGCCCCTATTCCCTCCAGAACCTTATCCGTGTTGGCCAGCATGTCGAAGGAAGGTATCTGAATCGATGTCCGGTCAGCCGCGCTGAGGTCGTCCAGTTCGACCAACTCGAATTCAGCCGAATCGATGTAACGAACCATGTTGATCTGGGGCAGATCGCGGAACGAATCGTCATCGAATTCCAATTCGTCGCTGTTTGGGATATGAACGCGAAGCAGACCACCAACGCTGACATTGATCTGGATGTCATCGGAACCGGCCTCGCTGCCCAGGAAGCCGTCCGTCTCGTCGCGGCAGAAAAGGCGCGCCATCGTCCGGGCGCGGGAGCCAGCGTTGTTCGGGTTGCCGTAGAGGTAGCTGACGTTCGATTTCAACGTGATGGTGAATCGCTCCGCAGTAAAGCCTGGATCCCGACGTTGCGCCAGAAAATAGCCGTTCAGCGGGCGGTCATAGCCCACCTGCGAGACGACAGCAGGGCCGGCATCCACTTTATCCAATAGAGTCAAGTCGCTCGACCCGGGCTTGGAAGCGACCACGAGCAGACCGAACGCATCCATGTCCGCATTGTTTATGGATATGGTCGAGCTGGCGTTCAGGCTGCCATCCGGCTCGGTGTCGAGCGCCGCGCAGAACCAGACCGTGTCCATCTCATCGAAATCGGGCGTGGACGGGTCATCTAGCGAATGCGGTGCGCCGACCTTGGCTTGGGCAACAAACGGCACGTTGCGCTGCAAGGGAATGGCGTCCAGGCGGCTCGTGCCAGCATAGCGATGGACCCGCACCCGGTAGCGTCGTTCGCCGCGCCGGCTTGGATGCGCGATGCGGATGAGGAATGGAGCAAGTGGCAATGCGAAGCGCGTCATCTTTTCCTGGCGCGGCCCGCCTACGTCCTGGATGCTGAATGGTTTCACCGGAACCGACAGATTGTCGGCCGTGAAGATGTCCATCCTCACGTCAGGGCCGCCCAGCGTAAGGTCGATCGCATAGCCGCCGGGATCCTTGATGCAGATCCAATGCATCTGCCCTTCAACCAGGAAGCCGTCGAATATCTTGTCAGCGCTTCCGATCGGCATGTTGATCTGCTCGGACGTGGCGATCGACGCGAAAGGTCGGTCAAGGTCGAGATCGATGCGGACCGGAAGATGGTCGCTGACATAGGACGTCGGATTCGTCGCGTCAGTCGCAATTTCATAGGCGATGCACATATGCTGCATCGCTCGCCGTCCGTTCAGTGGCCCACGGCCGCGCAACGCGTAGTCGAGCCGCTGGTTGTGCACGGTCATTCCCCGGTCGAACCAATCGGGCAAAGTCAGCCTGCCGAGGCGCACGTCGCCCGGCGACTGTTCGTGCATCCACGAGTCGTGCAGCACCTTCGTGAAAGGGGCGCCGGGCGTGTCGAAGCGCTCGGTCCACTCCTGCCGAAAACCAGTGGTCGGATGACTCATACCGTCGATGTTGAGGTCGCCGCACATCAGGATCTCGGCATCCTCGACGTTGCCGGCCATTGTCTTGATCAGATTGAAGGCCTGGTTGAGCTGCTTGCGTCGTATGTCCTTGTGTGCCTCGACATTGTCGGTCGCGTCGGCCTGCGTGTGGCTGTTCAGGAGATGGAATGGCTTCCCATTCTGCACGAGCTTGGCGTACAGCACGCCCTTGGAGGCGGCGGAATCGTCCCAAACCGAGTCTTCGTATTCCACGAACGCGACGATGGGGATCTTGTCCTGTCCAACAATGTCCTGCAGCTCGGCCGGGACCGGTGTGCCGTCGAACGGAATGCGGCTGAAAATCATCAGGCCCGAGTCTTCGAACTTGCTGAAAGGGATCAGGATCAGTCCGATGAGACCTGCTACAATCGACAGCGCGGCGCCGCCGGGAATGGTCGCCGCATAGCCGGCAGTACCCAAAAGGGTCGCGCACACGGTTGAAACCGAGTCACCTTGCGCCTTCTCGACGCGGAACGGGTATTTGCCCTTGAGATGCGAGATCAACGCATCGCGTCCGTCCTCGTCAAACACTTCCTGGAAGCACAAGACGTCGTAGTCCCACTCGCTGTTGAGAATCCTCTTCGAGATTAGCTTGGCGCGGTCCTCGACGTTCTCGTATGGCGTCAGGGATCCTTGCGCGCCGGCTTCCATGGCCCACGACCGCATCTGGACGTTGTAGGTCAGAACTCGGATCGACGCGCTCATCTTGTCCTCACGGCAGCTGGCAGAGGGCGGTTGGCCGGCGGATGACGACTTGATCGAGCCTAGCATCAAGGGACACATTCCAGCCCGAGGCGTCGCGAACAACAGAGCAGAGCGCAAGCGTAGGAAGGAAGAATGCAGCCAAGGCATCCGCGCCTGTCACGGCAAGTGCCGCCGGATAGCGCAGCACATCCCCAAGGATCGTCTCCGTGATCCCGCCTGACGGCGAGGCCATGATGGAAAGTCCTTCGCGTGTCAGGTCTCCCACGATGATCGTACCGTCGGGCAGCACGGCGACCGCGGTGGGATTTCGGAACGTACCCTGCGAACTCACATCCCAATGAGCATCGTCGAGCTGAGCAAGCTGCACGATACGCGCCGCGGCTGGATCCGCCACTACCAGCCCACCCGGTCCATGCTGGATGCAGATCGGACCTGCGAACCTGCCCGGCCCGACGGAGCCTGTGGCAATTTTCTGGCCGTAAGCCTGCCAACCGGTCCCGTCAAAGGCGTCTATGGCGACTATCCGGAAATTGCCGGTATCGGCCACGAAAATCCGTCCTTCGTCGGAGACGGCCACTCCCATCGGGTTTTGAAACTGGCCGACCCCCGCACCCTGCGACCCGAAACTTTCCCAATTCGTACCGTCTTCGGCGCAGGCGATGATCCGGCTTTGGCTGCGGTCGGCTGTCAACAACCGTCCGTCCGGAAGGCGGGCCAAGCCATACGGAAGGCCGAATCCAGCGGGCGCCGGCACGTCAGCCGGGGGATCGGACGGATTCGCCTGGAGGATTGAAATTCCTCGCCTCAAGTCGGAAACGGCAAGTCCAGCCATCCTCATAATCCCAGCTGTGGTTGTTCCAGTTGCTAGTCGATGACTCTCCAGCCCTAGTTGCCATTGCATACTGCAACCAGCAAGACACCGGTGTGAAACAGCTCACTGAGACAGGCGAGACTAAATGTGCGGCTGACGCACATCCCGGTAAATGATGGTTGATGGCGGCGTCTTTAAGCCCTGCGTCTAGCAGGCGCCCGTTGATTCGATCACCTAAACTGGCTGAAGCGTCGCCCGACGCGACGAATTCGTAACCCTACTCGGCGGCCGTCTCGGATGGCGCCTCTGCCGGCCCCGAAGGCTCGGCCTCGGCCCGGGGCTTGCGCCGTGAAAACAGCGACCTGAGCGTGACGTAGAACACCGGCGTCAGGAACAGGCCGACGAAGGTGACGCCGAGCATGCCGGAGAACACCGCGGTGCCGAGCGACTGGCGCATTTCTGCGCCCGGGCCCGTTGCGATCATCAGCGGCACGACGCCGAGGATGAACGCGAAGGCGGTCATCAGGATCGGCCGCAGCCTGAGCCGGCAGGCTTCGACGGCAGCCTCGGCGGCCGACAGGCCGCGTTCCTGCGCCTGCCGCGCGAATTCGACGATCAGGATCGCGTTCTTGGCGGCAAGCCCGATCAGCACGATGAGGCCGATCTGCACGAGGATGTTGTTGTCCAGCCCTCGGAAGGATACGCCGAGCAACGCCGCGAGCACGCCGAGCGGCACCACCAGCACAATGGCAAACGGCAGCACCCAGCTTTCATACTGCGCCGCCAGCGCCAGGAAAACGAACAGCACCGACAGTCCGAAGATATAGATAGCGGCATTGCCGGTGTTGCGCTCCTGGTAGGCGAGCTCGGTCCATTCATAGGAGGTACCGGCCGGCAGCGTCTTTGCCGTGATCCCTTCCATCAATGCCAGCGCGTCGCCCGTGGAGACGCCGGGGGCGGCGTTGCCCTGCAGCGGCACCGAGACGTACATGTTGTAGCGCTGGACCAGCGCCGGGCCGGTGACGTCGCGGATCTCGATCAACGTGCCGAGCGGAACCAGCGCGCCGGTCGCCGAGCGCACCTTCAGTTTCAAGATGTCGGCGCGATCGAGGCGGAACACCTGGTCGGCCTGCGCCCGCACCTGGTAGACGCGCCCGAAAGCGTTGAAGTCGTTGACGTAGGCGGTGCCCAGATTGATCGACAGCGTCTCGAAGATGTTGGGGATAGGCACGTTCAGGATGCGCGCCTTGTCGCGATCGATCGCCAGGAAGAATTGCGGGCTCGACGCGGAGAAGGTGGTGAACACGCCCGTCAGCCCCGGCGTCTTGTTGGCCTTGCCGGCGATTTCGTAGGCAAGCGCCAAGATCTGCCGCATGTCGGCGCTGTTGCGCTCCTGGATCTGCAGCTTGAAGCCGCCGGCATTGCCGACACCGCGGATCGGCGGCGGCGGCAGTGCGATGATGAAGGCTTCCTTGATGCTTTGCAGGCTGCCGAACAGATTGCCGATGACCTGGGTCGCCGACTGGCCGGCTTTCAGTCGCTCGTCAAACGGCTTGAACCTGGCGAAGATCACGCCCTGGTTGCTGGCGTTGGTGAACGTCGCGCCGGAGAAGCCGGCGAAGGCGACTGCGTAGTCGACGCCAGGCGTTTTCTGGATCATCTGCGACGCCTGCTGGATGACCGCATCGGTCCTCGACAGCGAGGAGCCGTCCGGCAACTGGACGACGACGATCGCATAGCCCTGGTCGAGCGACGGAATGAAACCGCGCGGCACCGTCTGCACCATGTAGACCGTGGCGTAGATGAGGGCCGCGAAAACGGCCAGCATGGCGGCGATCGCTATCCACGATCCGACCAGCACGCGGATGATGCTCGAATACCAATGGGCGACCCTGTCGAAGCCGCGATTGAAGCCGTCGGCGAGCGCCCGTCCGAACCGCGCCAGAAAAAAGCGCGGCGGCGCCGCCGCGGCGTGGTGCGGCTTGAACAGCAGTGCGGCCAGCGCCGGCGAAAGCGTCAGCGAATTGAATGCCGAGATCGCCGTCGACACCGCGATGGTGATCGCAAACTGCAGGTAGAACTGTCCAGAAATGCCGGGGATGAAGGCTGTCGGTACGAACACGGCTATCAGCACCAGCGAGATCGCGATAATGGCCGTTCCGACTTCGTTCATAGTCAGGTGCGACGCCGGATTGGGCGCCACCCCACTGGCGATATTGCGCTCGACGTTTTCGACCACGACGATCGCATCGTCGACCACGATGCCGATCGCCAGAACGAGGCCGAACAGCGTCAGCATGTTGAGCGAGAAGCCGGCGGCGTAAAGCACCGCCAACGTGCCGATCAGCGACACGGGGATCGCCACGATCGGCACGATCGCCATGCGCCACGATTGCAGGAAGACGATGATGACGATGATGACCAGCAGCATCGCCTCGAGGATCGTCTTGTAGACCTCCTGGATCGACTCGGCGACGAACTCGGTGGGATTGTAGACGATGTCGTAGCTCAACCCCTTCGGGAAGTCGCGGGAAAGCTCCTTCATCTTGTCCTGGATCTCCGCGGCTGCGGCGAGCGCATTGGTGCCCGGCCGCTGGAAGATGGCGAGCGCCACCGCCGGCTTACCGTTGAGATAGGAGTTGGTGACGTAATCCTTGGCGCCGAGCTCGATGCGCGCCACGTCCTGCAGCGAGATCAGGCGGCCGTCGTCGGTCGATTTGACGATCACGTATCGGAAGTCGCGTGCATCGTTGAAGCGGCCTTGCGTGGTGACCGTGTACTGGAACGCCGTGCCGGTGTTGGTCGGCGGCGCGCCGATCGAGCCGCCCGACACCTGGACGTTCTGGTCGCGCAGCGCCTGCACCACATCGCCTGAGGTCATGCCCAGGGCGGACAGTTTTTCCGGATCGAGCCAGATGCGCAGCGAATATTCGCGTTCGCCGAAGATGATGAGGTCGCCGACGCCATCTAACCTGAGCAGTATGTCGCGCACCCGCGAGCGGGCGTAGTTCGAGACGTAGAGCTGGTCGTAGGTATTGTCGGGCGACAGCATGTGCACGACCATCATCAGGTCGGGCGAACTCTTGGTGGTGGTGATGCCGAGGCGGCGGACTTCTTCAGGCAAGCGCGGCTCGGCGACCGACACGCGATTCTGCACCAGCACTTGCGCCTTGTCGAGATCGGTGCCCAGCTTGAAGGTGATGGTCAGCGCCATCGCCCCGTCGCCCGACGAATAGGACGACATGTAGAGCATGCCCTCGACGCCGTTGATCTCCTGCTCGATCGGCGTTGCCACAGTCGCGGCGACCGTCTCGGCGTCGGCGCCCGGATACTGCGCGCGAACGACGATGGTCGGCGGCGCGATCTCGGGATATTGCGCGACCGGCAGCTGGGTATAAGCAATCCCGCCGAGGATCAAAAGGACGATCGAAACGACCGACGCGAAGATTGGGCGGTCGACGAAGAAATGTGCGAACCTCATTGCTGCAACCCGGCGGTCTCGACCTTGGGCGGCAACGTCACCATCTCGACCTTCACCTTGGTGCCTGGCCTGGCGTGCATCAGCCCGTTGACGATGATCGTCTCGCCGCCGGTCAGGCCCGAGCGGATCACCCGGTAGCCGTCGAGAAGCGGGCCGGTGCGCACAGGCTTCGCAGACACCATCCCGGCCTCATCCACCAGGAACACGATGCGGCGATCCTGATCGGCGCCGATCGCCTCGTCGGGCACCAGCACGCCGCTATGCGGCAGCGAGCCCGGCACATTGATGCGCCCGAACATGCCTGGCTGGAGAACGCCGTCGGCGTTGGGAAACGTCGCACGGACCCGCATGGTGCCGGTCGCATTGTCGATCCGGTTCTCGGCAAAATCGAGCTTGCCTTTGAATACCGCCTCCGCGCGGTCGGCCACACGAACCTCCACATCGAGCCCGCCGGCGCCTTCCTGCATGCTGCCGCCACGCTGCTTCGCGTCGCGGGCGTAGCTGAAATACAGGCGCTCATCGACGTCGAAATAGAAGTCGATCGGATCGCGCGTAACGATGGTCGTCAGCAAGGTGGAATCCGGCTGCACGAGGTTGCCGACCGACACCAGCCGACGGTCGATGCGGCCGGACAAGGGCGCCTTGATCTCGGTGAATTCCATGTTCAGGCTGGCCGTCGTCAGCGCAGCCGTCGCGCCCTGCATCTGCGCCTGCGCCGAAAGGTATTCCCGCCGGCGGTCGTCGACCGTCGCGGTTGAGATATTGCCGGTCTTGGCAAGTTCGTCGGCGCGATCCAGCTGCATCTTGGAGAATTCGAGCAGACTCTTGGCGACGTCCACTTGCGATTTGGCGGCATCATAAGCCGCCTGGTACGGACGCTGGTCGATGGTGAAGAGCAGGTCGCCCTTGTTGACCAGTGCGCCGTCCTGGAAGCTGACCTTGTCCAGATAGCCGCTGACGCGCGAACGGATGGCGACCTGGTCGACGGCTTCGAAGCGCCCGACGAACTCGTCGTCTTCGACGATTTCATGGACCACCGGCTTGGCCGCCGTCACCACGGGTAGCTGCTGGTCCTGCGCAAACGCAGTGCCGCCGAAAGCCATGCCGAGCAGGAATGCCGCCGACACGGCGGCGCGGGCAGGCCAGCCGGCCGATCGACGGGGCCGCACGCCCGCGTCGCGATGCAATTGCCCATTCTCTGGGGTGTCCATCTGCGTCCTCGCTCGCTAGACCCGGAGGTCGGTTGATCCGCTTCTACGCTCAGGCTTTTCGTCGAGATCAGAGCACTGCAGTGTTGTGCATGGCAACATGATCATTTTCCATGTGGGCTGAAATGTCCAGCCTGTGGCTGCCCCGCCACCGAGCTAAAACCAGTCGCGTTTTAATGGATTCAGGATTCCTTTGATGGACGGCTTGTGATTCATATTGGTCGAAGGAGACCGATATGGGCATTACCACGCCGGCGGGATTCAATGGACTGCAACACTGCGGCATCGCAAGCAACGTCGTTGCGGCCAAGATGGGGCGCCAGCGGAATGGCACCTGGCTAGCTAGTCCCAGAACCGGACTGGATGAAGCTGATCGACGCAAGAGCCTGGGTTGCATTGGGGATGCTGACCTCGCGGTTATTTATAGGCGAGTGACGACTGGAGAGATTGGAACGCGCGCCGGCTTCTCGAGCACCTCCCATTTCGCGCGAGTGGTGCGCAATCGCGGGAGAGGCTCTGCGCACGACCAATCACACGATCGGCGCCATCATGGAACGCGGAGGCTTCGGCAATCCAGCTGTCTTCTACAACAAGTTCCGGACCCGGTTCGGCTGCAGCCCGGCCGAATTCCGCCGCGGCCATCGGTCATTGAAACCCCAGTGCGTATTGACGGCGGAGGATGCAGCGGAGGTTCAGAGGCTCCTCATCGGGCACACGACCAGCGTCGGCAAGGCGTCTGAACTCGCCGTCGGGCTGGCGCCTGCGCGCGCCTTGATGCGGATCAAAAGCCGCTTCTGAGCTGGCCCGACTTTCAAGGCATGCGGGATTCTAAATGGATTACTTCGCCATCGACGACGAAAGCGCCGTTCCCGACGTGATGGATGGTTTTCGGTTTCGGCTGTTTCGGATCGATCCAAGCCTTAAGGACTTCCAGCACGAACAGATTGTATTTGTTGACAAGGCGCGTATCGACCACACGACATTCGAGATTGGCGAAACACTCGGCCACTAGCGGCGCCGATACCCGCTCGGCGGGAAGCGGCGTCAACCAGGCCGTTGCGAACTTATCCGTATCCCGGCCAGAGCAGTTGCCGACCTTCACGACCTTCTCCGCAAGGCCGACAGCAGGTATTGCAATCACGCACTCCTTCGTTTGACGCAAGGAGAAGAACGAGAGGTCATTGCTTGATACGATGCAGGCAATCGTTGGCGGCGCGACTGTCACCATCGTGTGCCAGGACATGGTCATGACATTCGAGCGGCCTTGCTTGGATCGCGACGAAAGCAGGACGACCGGACCGGGTTCGATGAGCCGATAGACTTCGGCAAGCGGCAAATCCTTCATATCCGTCTCTCGCTTGGCATCTGCAAACTGGTTTGTTGCCCGTCGACTTGTAGAGGACAGTGCCGTCCTTCGCCTTGATCGGGGTCAAAGCCGAGATACCGGGCCGAATGGCGATCGAGCCCGATTGATCACGATCAATGCCAGCTTGCGTCGGCCCCGGCGGCGAAGCCTTCCTCAGACTATGCTTCCACCGCCGCCTCGATCAGCTCGAGGAAGCGGCGCATCGCCTGGCGAAATGGATGAAGCCGGTGTGAGACAGGCGGCTTTAGAGCAATTCCAGGAAAAGTGTGAGCGGTTTTCCGTCAGGAATTGCGTCAAAACAAGGAGATAGACCGGTTCGCCGTTTCTGTGAAACGGTGAAACGCTCTAGCCGCCTGACTTCGGCACCAGCAACGGAATGATCCGGTCGCTCTTGACAACGGCGGGACGGCCGGAGCCGGCATAGGGAATGCCCAGCGCGTCCCAGGTCTCGACCAGCGCGTCCTGCAATTCGGCGATCAGCGCGTCCGAATGGAACGGCGTCGGCGTGATGCGCAGCCGCTCGG
>NZ_JAVIIT010000022.1:0-81784 GCF_033977265.1 Mesorhizobium australafricanum
GCGCGTCGCGCTCGGCCTGCGAACGCTTCAGATGCCGGATCGAGGTGGTGGCGGCCGCCGCGATCGCCGGCGGCAGCGCGGTGGTGAAGATGAAGCCCGGCGCATAGGAGCGCACCGCGTCGATCACAGCACTGGTGCCGGTGATATAGCCGCCCAGCGTGCCGAACGCCTTGGCCAAAGTGCCCTCGATGATGTCGATGCGGTCGGCCAGGCCTTCGCGCTCGGTGATGCCGCCGCCGCGCGCACCGTACATGCCGACAGCGTGGACCTCGTCGATATAGGTCATGGCGTTGTAGCGCTCGGCGAGCTCGACGATCTGCCTGATCGGCGCGATGTCGCCGTCCATCGAATAGACGCTTTCGAAGACGATCAGCTTGGCGCGCTCGCGACCGGCCGCCTGCAGCAGGCTTTCCAGATGCGCCACGTCGTTGTGGCGGAAGATCTTCTTTTCGGCGCCCGAGCGCCGCACGCCTTCGATCATCGAAGCATGGTTCAATTCGTCCGAGAGCACCAGGCAGTTGGGCAAGAGCCGGGCAATGGTCGAGATCGAGGCCTCGTTGGAGACGAAGCCGGAGGTGAAGACCAGTGCCGCTTCCTTGTCATGCAGGTCGGCAAGCTCGTGCTCGAGCTCGACCAGCGGGTTCGAGGTGCCGGAAATGTTGCGGGTGCCGCCGGCGCCCGAGCCCATCTTGCCGGCAGCGTTCTGGAAGGCGGCGATGACGTCGGCGTTCTGGCCCATGCCGAGATAGTCGTTGGAGCACCATACGGTGATTTCCTGGGCGCGGCCGTTGGAACGCCAGATGGCGCGCGGGAACTTGCCCACCATGCGCTCGAGGTCGGCGAAAACGCGGTAACGCCGCTCCGCGTGGATCTGGTCGATCGCATCTTCGAAGAACCGCTGATAGTTCATGTAGAGCTCCTGTGCGGGAATTGGCGCCGCGGACCACGACGGGTTCGATCTGCCGGGGACCTCAAACTACGAACCAGGGGAAGGCGCCGCTTTGAGTTATGTCAAATTGCAAGGTGCGCGGTTGCCTCGTGATAGGAAGGTTCCTCGACGCAAGCCGTCTAAAAATGATTCAAATCAAAGCGCGGAACCCCGTTTCGGCCCACGCTAGCTAGATGTGGAATCCCATAGCAAGCGCTCCGTTTGGTCGCAGTCTCGAACTGGCCGTTCTGGACGAGGAAGGGTTGCACGCCGTTATATTTCCCTGCGAAAAAGGCAGGGAGGGGTGGCGGCATGCCGTTACCGGCAATCGCGTCGATATCCGGCCGACCCACTGGCGCGACTGGGATCTGCCAAAGGACGGTACTGCTTCGCCTGGAAACCTTTCCTAGAGCGGCAAGTCCGGACGGAACCGCTGCGCACTTTTCCTGGAATTGCTCTAATATTTGGGTTCCGTGATCAAGGCCATTCGTACCAGATGCGAGAGGCTGCCGGCGCCCATCTTGCTCATGACATTGGCGCGATGGATTTCAACCGTGCGTGGGCTGATCCCAAGATCGTAGGCAATCGTCTTGTTAGGCAATCCGGAGACAAGTCCATCGAGCACCTGGCGCTCCCGCTCGGACAGAGTGGCCAGATTCTTCCGGATCTCGGTTGACTGCGGGTGTGCCGCAACGGGCTGGCTGCGATTGTCCAAGGCGGAGCGAATCGCATCGATGAGCACCTGATCGTCGAAAGGCTTTTCGATGAAGTCGGCGGCGCCCTCCTTCATCGCCTGGACGGCCAGCGCGACGTCGGCGTGCCCGGTCATCACGATCACCGGCACGCCAAGGCCACGGGCCTTCAGTTGCCGCAGAAACTCGATGCCGTCTATGCCAGGCATGCGCACGTCGGTGACGACGCAGCCGTCGACCTCCTTCAGCTCTGTCGCCAGGAATGCGGTTGCCGATTCGTAGAGGCGCACAGCAAAGTCGGCTGTCGCGAGCAGGAAACCCAGCGACTTGCGAACGTCGACATCGTCGTCGACCACATGGACGATATCATTGGCCACCGGCGACCTCTTCCTTTTCCACCGCGCGCAAAGTGAACCTGAAAGCAGTCCCTCCACCAGGCATTGAGTCTGCCCAGATATGACCGCCATGCGACTCCACGATAGTGCGGCAAATCGACAGGCCGACACCCATTCCATTTTTTTTGGTGGTGACGAAAGGCTGAAAGAGCTGAGCTGAAACTTCTGGCGCCAGTCCGGGGCCGGTGTCAATTACACCAACTTCCGCCATACCATCCTGGCGTGCCACAGTAACGACACGCAATTCGCGCTTGGGAGCGCCCTGCATGGCCTCCACGGCGTTTCTCATCAGATTCAGCAATACCTGCTCGATCTGAATTCGGTCGGTCAAAACAAGCTCGGCAGCCGGGTCGAGATCGTAATTGACGCGCACGTCCGCTTCCTTGGCGCCTACCAAGGCGAGCGATGAAGCGTCCTCGATCAGCGTTGGCAGACGTTCGACCTGACGTTCGCTTTCACCCCTGGCGACAAAGTCCCTGAGACGACGGATCACGTCACCGGCGCGTAGTGCCTGTTCGGCAGCCTTCTCGACGGCATCCTGCAGCATGGCGGCATTCTCGTCCTTGCTTTTCTCGAGGAGACGGCGGCTGCCCTTTAGGTAGTTCGTGATGGCCGTCAGCGGCTGGTTGATCTCATGCGCCAATGTCGAGGCCATTTCGCCGAGCGCGGTGAACCGCGCCATGTGGAGCAGCTCCTGCTGCTGCTCCTGCATCCTAGCTTCCGTTCTGTGGCGTTCCGTCAGGTCGCGGCAGAAGCCGGTGAAGAAGCGGCCCGTTCCCGGATGCATTTCGCCGACCGCGAGTTCCATCGGAAAGGTCGATCCGTCCTTGCGCATCCCGGTTACCGTGCGCCCTAACCCAATGATGCGGCGCTCTCCCGTCGTCAGGTAACGCTGCATGTATGTGTCGTGCTCCTCCCGGTACGGCGAGGGCATCAGCATCTTGACGTTTTGCCCGATGACCTCGCGGGCCCTGTAGCCAAACAGCATCTCGGCCGCCGTGCTGAAAGATTGGATGTTGGCACCTTCGTCGATGACGACCATCGCATCAGGTACCGTCGCCAGGATCGAACGCAGGTGATCCTCACGCAGCTGCAGCGCGGCGTTGGCGAATGACAGATCGCTGACGTCGGTGCCCTGAACAAAGATTGCCGTGATCCGGCCATCCTTGGCCCTGATGGGCTGGTAGACGAAGTCCAGGATGCGTTCTTCCGCTATGCTGGTTTCAGTGTTGCGCAGGACGATTTTGGCATTGCGGCCAACATAAGGCTCGCCGGTTTCGCTGACACGATCGAGCAATTCGAAGAACCCCTGACCCTCGAGCTCGGGCAAGGCCTCGCGAACGGACTTGCCGATAACCTGCCGCTGACCGATCAGGCGTTGGTAGGCAGCATTGGTCAACTGAAAGACGTGGCCCGGCTCGCTGAGCAAGGTTATGAACCCAGGAGCCTGGTCGAACATCAGGGCGAGAAGCTCGTGTTCCGGCAAGCTTTCGACGGCCAGCGGAGACGCTTTGGCGGCGGCTTCCGACCAGCCTTGCTCCTTCTTGCTCACAAGCAGTCTCCGGATTGAGAAACCGCGGCGGTCGCCGATTTAGCACCCATGGATCCGCTCGCCAAACAGCGGTTGTGACGATTTGATCGGTATCAAGGCGCAGCACCCCGCGCAATGCAAATGACAAAACGTCTATATCAGTTTGATCGCCGGCCTTAGTTGTCTCGCGCATCGGGTTCGATCAGTATCCGCTCAGCGGCTCCATCGAGATCCTCGTACTGGCCGCTGCGCAAAGCCCACAGGAAGCCCGACAAACCGAGCGCCCCCAGGAACAGGGCCACGGGAATGAGATAGACGAGCGTGGTCATGGATGGGCCGCTTCGATGACGTCGGTGCGGCGCCTGGCCGGAGTCGCTTCAGGTGCCGTCTTCGGCGTCGCCTGCAGCCGCATCGCATTCGCGATCACGATCAGCGACGAAGCGCTCATCGCGATTGCCGCGATCAGCGGCGTCACATGTCCAAGGATGGCGATCGGCACGGCGAATGCGTTATAGACGATCGCGATTGCGATGTTCTGGCGAATGAGCCGGCCGGCCTTGCGCGAGACATCCAGGGCGAGCGGCACCGCCGACAGGCTCTCGCGCAGGAAGACGAAATCCGCGGCCTGGCGGCCAATGTCGGCCGCGGTTGCCGGAGCCATCGAAACGTGTGCCGCCCGCAATGCCGGTGTGTCGTTGAGGCCGTCGCCCACCATCAGCACCTTGTGTCCGGCGCGGTCCAGCGACTCGATCCATTCGACCTTTCCTGAGGGCAGCAGCGCCGGCACGAAACTTTCGGTTCCCAATGATTTGGCAACCTCGCCGCAGGCCTTCGCGGTATCGCCGGACAACATATCGACGGACACGCCGGCGTCCTTCAATTGCTGGATCGTTGCCTTGGCGTCTAGTCGAAGCGCATCCTCGAAAGCGAAGCACGCGACGATGTTCCCGTTCTTGGAGAGCACCGTGCCGCCATAGCCGCCGAGCTTGCCCTCACCGCCGGTGCGAGCCTTCCAGCCCGCCCATCCGCGCCGTCCGAGCCGCCACGTATTCCCCTCCGTTATGGCTTCGACGCCGAAGCCCGGATGCTCGGCGACGGATTCGACACCGGGCTGGCCGGAATACCCCGCATAACCGGCGATGGCCCTCGAGAACGGGTGGCGGGAATGAGCCGCCATGTCGGCCGCGATCGCAAGCATGGTCGGATCGATCGAGGACGCATTCACCAGCTTTGGGCGCCCGAGCGTCAGCGTTCCGGTCTTGTCGAACACTGCCGCGTCGATCGCAGCGAGACGCTCCATTGCCGAGCCATCCTTGACCATGACGCCAGCCTCGAAAAGTCGTCTGGCCGCTACGACCTGGACGATCGGCACCGCAAGACCGAGCGCGCAGGGGCAGGTGATGATCAGCACGGCGATGGCGATGGTGAGAGCCCGGTGCCAATCGCCGGACGCCACCATCCAGCCGAGGAATGTCACGAAGGCCGCCAGATGGACCACGGGCGCGTAGAGCGCCGATACGCGATCGGCGATGCGCCGGTAATGTGAGCGGCCACCTTCGGCGGCCTCCATCAATCGGACCATTTCTGCCAGAAAGGAGTCCTTCGCGGCTGCCGTTGCCAGCATCGTCAGCGGACCTGTGAGGTTGAGCGTGCCTGCCTGAACATGTGCGCCGGCACCCACGGCCTTGGGCGCGCTCTCGCCGGACACGATCGAGCAATCGAGGTCGGAGTTTCCGCTGAGTATGTCTCCGTCGACCGGTATACGTTCTCCAGCCGCGACGAGCAGGCGCATTCCCGGCGTGAGTTCGGCCACTGCCACATACTCGCGCGTGCTGTCTTCCCGCAGGACCACCGCGCCCCGCGCCGCGAGCCTCGAGAGGCCGCTGACAGCCGTTCGCGCCCGCTCCCGCATCACGTGGTCCAGCGTGCGGCCGATCAGCAGGAAGAAAAGCAGCGATACCGAGGCGTCAAAATAGGCGTGCTCGCCGTGATTGATGGTCTCATAGAGGCTCATCGCGTAAGCGAGCGAGACACCCACCACGATCGGCACATCCATGTTCATGCGGCCATGGCGCAGCGCGTTCGCGGCAGAGCGGAAGTAGATCCCGCCGGCAAAGGCGAGGGCCGGGATGGCGATCAGCGCGGACAGCCAATGGAACAGATCGCGTGTTGCACCTTCCGCGCCGGACCAGACCGATACCGAGAGCAGCATGATGTTGCCTGCCGCGAAGCCCGCCACGGCGACAGCGCGGATCAGCTCCGAGAGCGTCCTGTCCTTCTCGTGAATTTCCTGGTCGAATAGGTGCGCCTGATAGCCGAGACGACCGAGCACGGCAAAGAATGGCGGGACGCTGTCTCCGTGCCAGCGAATCGACACACGCTTCGTCGACAGGTTGACGCGAGCGGACTCAACGTTCTCGACCGAGCCGAGCGCAGCCTCGATCGCTTGAATGCAAGCCCCGCAATGAACCGTCGGCACCGACAGGTCGGTCTGGTGAATGTCGCTGCCCAGAGAGCGGCTGGCGAGCTTGATCTCGTCGCTCGACGGCGATGCGGACGCCGCTGCGGCGATCTCCAACGTCATTTCAGCCCCTGGCGCGCAGCAACTCATTGCAGGGCTCCATTCAAGATCATGACGCGGCGGACGTCGCGAAATGGTGACGTCAGTCCGGCGTCCGCATCGATCTCCACGATCCAGACGCCGTCCTTCGGCGTGTGCCGGGCGGCAAACGCCTGCGTATTGCCAGGAGAACCGCCGGATGGCGCGGCGAGCGTCAGGGCTTCGTCCTCGGCCTCGTAGGCTGGATGGCGGAACAACATTCTGACGCCGTGCAGCGGCACCGTTTTGCCCTGGCTATCGACAAGGAGGTAGCGGACTTCGCCCGCGGCGACGGTCAGCTTGCCTGTCCAGCCCAGCGCTGCCTGCGCCCTTCCTTTCCTCGCTTCTTCGTTGAACTGCTGGCTCGCAACATAGGTGTTCTCGACAACGAGGCCGGTCCAGCTCTTCTGAGCGAGCGTGGCCATGGTGACGTTGACCCCGATCACCACAGCGAAGAAGCTGACGATGACGATCAACATGTGCTTGCCGGTGAAGCCGCGTGGCCTTTGCGTATCGCCGCTCATCTGTCTTTCTCCGGCGCGTTGAAACTGGCGGTGTATTCGGCGGATTCGGAACTCGCCTTGTCGTCGATGCGAAATTCGAAATTCTGCACCGGCTTCTTGATCCGGCTTGCCGGTTGCCTGACGAAGATTTTGAGCGTCTTCAGCCGGTCGGGTTCGACCGGAATCGAGAATGAGCGGCCCGCGGGCTGCTCGATGCCGACGATGCTCATCTCGCCGCCATCGAGGCCTTCCAGCGTCACCTCGATCGTCCTCGGCTCGGGTATCATGTTGAGCAGCTTGACGGTGTAGCCGTTGCGGATCGAGCCGTCCGAGAGCGTCACGAACTGCGGATTGCGGTCATGCAGGACATTGAGCTCCAGCCGCTCGCGTGTCAGCAGCGAATAGACGAGCACCAGGCCGATCGCCGACCATGCACCAAGATAGATGTAGGTGCGCAACCGGAAGATCTTGCCCAGATGGAAATGTGCCAAGCCGTTGGCGAAGCTGCCGCTCGCCGTTCTTACGAGCGCCGGATCGACCGGGCGAGAGCCCCCGGAAGTAGCCACTGCCATGTTGGCGTTGTAGTCCGCCAAGGTGGCATAGGAAATCAGCCCGCGTTCCCGGCCGAGCTTGTCCATGACGCTGTCACAGGCGTCGATGCACAGAGCGCAGGTGATGCATTCCAGCTGCTGGCCGTCACGGATGTCGATGCCCATGGGGCAGACGGCGACACAGGCGTTGCAGTCGACGCAGTCGCCGACCGCTTGGCCGGAGGCCGAGGCCTTTTTGGCATGCCTTGAACGCGGCTCGCCGCGCCAGTCGTTATACGTCACCGTCAGCGAATTTTCGTCGAGCATGGCGGCCTGGATGCGCGGCCACGGGCACATATAGGTGCAGACTTGCTCGCGCATCAGCCCGCCGAACACGTAGGTGGTGCCGGTGAGCACGGCGATCGTGACATAGGCGACGGGCGCCGCCGCGCCGGTGACGACCTCGCCGAGCAGCTTCGGCGCGTCGGCGAAGTAGAAGATCCATGCGCCGCCCGTGGCCATAGCGATGACGAGCCAGACGGCATGCTTCGATACGCGCAGGACCAACTTGCGGGCCGTCCAGGGGGCAGCCTCCAGCTTCATGCGGGCGTTGCGGTCGCCTTCGATCGCGCGCTCGACGACAAGGAGCAGGTCCACCCAGACGGTCTGCGGGCAGGCATATCCGCACCAGGCTCGCCCGACCGTCGATGTGATCAGGAAAAGGCCGACGCCCGCCATCATGAGGAGGCCGGCGACGTAGTAGAACTCCTGCGGCCAGATCTCGATGAAGAAGAAGTAGAAACGGCGGTTCGCCAGGTCGATGAGAACCGCCTGGTCGGGAGCGAAGGGGCCCCGATCCCAGCGCAGCCAGGGGGTCAGGTAATAGATGCCGAGTGTGATCGCCATCACCAGCCATTTGAACTGGCGGAAACGACCGGAGGCCCGCTTCGGAAAGATTTTCTTGCGCGCGGAATAAAGTGGCTGTCGCGCCTTTGCAGAGTTGACCGCTTCGGCCTCGAGCCGTTCTACCTGCGACTGATCCAGCACGACAATCTCCAATCGCGGCGAAATGGTGCCGCTTATGTCCAGCAGTCTTGCAATCGCTCACGCGCGTCGCGTTGATGCAGGTCAAATTGAGCTATCAAAAAAGCAAGTCGAGGCCCGGCATGACCGGGCCTCGTCGCTTGAACGGCCGAGGGCCGAGAATAGGCCCCGCTCCTATTCTCCACCGCCAAGCGAATGGACATAGACAGCCAGTTCCTTGACCGTCGTCTCGCCAAGGCGGCCGACCCAGGCAGGCATTACTCCGTTCTTCGGGGCTCGCACCTGAGAAGCAATTGCGGCTTCACCGGAGCCGTGGAGCCAGATCGCATCTGTCAGGTCGGGTGCTCCGAGCTCCCGGTTGCCCTTTGCGTTCTCGCCATGGCAGGTGGCACAATTGTCCGCGAAAACCTTGGCGCCGGGCTCGATCAGGGTTTTGTCCCGCACGGACCCGGAAAGGCCGGCGACGAAAGCGCTGACCTGAGCGACCTGCTCGGGCTTGAGCACGTCGACGAAGGCGGGCATCTCCGACTGACGGGTGTCGGCGTCCGCGGCGAAGCGGATGCCGTGCGTGATCGTCTGCTGGATCTGCTCGGTCTTGCCGCCCCAGAGCCAATCGTCATCGTTGAGGTTCGGAAACCCTGTCGATCCTTGCGCGCCGGAGCCGTGGCACTGCACGCAGTTGACCTTGAATGCCGCGCCGCCGCCCGCGACGGCGAACTCGCGCAACGCGTCGTCCGCGGCAATTTCCGAAACCGTTTTGGACTGTATTGCCGCGACGTATTTGGCCTTGCCGGCTTCAGCCGCGGCCATTTCGTTCTTGACGTCATTGCGACTGGAAAAGCCCAGAACACCCTTGGTGGCGGAGCTCAGCATCGGCCAGGCGGGGTAGGCAATCGTGTAGGCCAGCGCCCAGGCGATGGTGACGTAGAAGGTGATCACCCACCAGCGCGGCAGGGGATTGTTGAGCTCCCTGATACCGTCCCATTCGTGGCCGGTCGTCGTCACGCCCGAGATTTCATCGACATGCTCGCTGCTCATGATCAATCGTCCTTGAGAGGAATCTGTGCGGCGTGGTCGGCATGCGCTTTGCCACCTGGACGAAGCGCGAAAGCAATGCAGCCTACAAAGAACAGGGCCATGGCAAGCAGGCCCCAACTGTCGGCAAACTCCCGCATCAAGTTGTATTCCATCGGTTGCTCTCCTCAGCGGTAGCCAGCTGCTTCGTCGTAGTTCTTGAAATCGACCAGTGTGCCGAGCATCTGCAGATAGGCCACCAGGGCGTCCATCTCGGTGACCTGCTGGGGGTTGCCGTCGAAGTCGCCGACCTTGGCTTTCGGATAGCGGCTTTCCAGTCCGGATGTATCGGCGTTCGGATCGGCCTGCGCCATCAGGTCGGCATTCGCGTGGGAGATCATGTCGTCGGAGTAGGGCACTCCGACGCGCCTGTTGGCTATCAGATGCGTCGAGAAATCCTTCACCTCGATCGGCGTGTCCTTCAGGAACGCGTAGCTCGGCATGATCGACTCAGGCACGACGGAACGCGGGTCGGTCAGGTGCTGGACGTGCCAGCTGTTGGAATAGCGGTCGCCGACGCGAGCGAGATCCGGCCCGGTCCGCTTGGATCCCCATTGAAACGGATGATCGTACATCGACTCGGCCGCCAGGCTGTAATGGCCATAGCGTTCCACCTCGTCTCGGAACGGCCTGATCATCTGGCTGTGGCAGAGGTAGCACCCCTCGCGCACATAGATGTTGCGGCCGGCGAGTTCGAGCGGCGAGTAGGGTCGCATGCCCTCGACCTTCTCGATCGTGTTGTCGAGATAGAATAGAGGCGCGATCTCGACGATACCGCCGACGGTCACAACCAGCAGGGATCCGACAAGAAGCAGCGTGGCGTTCTTCTCGATCAGCGCGTGTTTATCCATCAAGCCCATGTCTGGCTCCTTATTCGGCAGGCTGGAGGGCGGGGGCGGAGCCCGGCAAAGGCTGCTCTTGGCGCTGGTAGCCACGAATGGTCATGGTGACGTTCCAGGCCATGATCAGCATGCCGGCGAGGTACATGGCGCCGCCCGCGGCGCGCATGACATAGTAGGGATGCATGGCGGCGACCGTCTCGGCGAAGGAATAGACGAGGAATCCCTGCTCGTCGTACTCGCGCCACATGAGCCCCTGCATGCCTTTTTGCTCAACTCTTCCGGTCGATTCTGACTGGAGGTCAGAAAATGAACATCAAGAGCCTTCTTCTCGGCTCAGCTGCGGCCCTGATCGCAGTTTCCGGTGCACGCGCCGCCGACGCCGTCGTCGTCGCCGAGCCGGAACCGGCTGAATACGTCAAGATCTGCGACGTCTACGGCGCCGGCTACTTCTACATCCCGGGCACCGAGACCTGCCTGCGCATCGGCGGCTATGTCCGCTACGACATCGGCGTCGGCGAATTCGGTTCGGTTAACGGCACTGAGGGCCCTGATCGCCTCGATGGCAGTCGTCAGCAGACCTACCGCAAGAACGCCCGGGCTGACGTGAAAATCTTTACCGGTTCAGAAACGGAACTGGGCTCTCTGAAGACCTATAGCGAATTCGAATTCAACTTCGGCAACTCGCAGGGCAATCCGTTCGCCCGCCAAAAAGGTGGGCAACTCGATAGCGCGTGGATTTCGCTCGGCGGCTTTCTCATCGGCTACACCGATTCGGTCTTCGCAAGCTGGACCGGCTTTGCAGGCAATGTGATCAACGACTCGGTCATCGCGTATGGCGCCCAGGACGGCACTAACCAGATCAACTACACGTTCGACGCTGGCAACGGTTTCTCCGCGGTCCTGTCGCTCGAGGAGGGTCGGGGTTCGTATTCCCAGTATCGGGCGCCGGGCCAGGATTGGGTCGTCGACGACAACACGGTCGACAGCTATGTTCCGCATGTCGTTGGTGGTGTGAAGTACACGCAGGGCTGGGGCAGCATCTCCGGCGTTGCGGCTTACAACAGCGACTACGAAGAGTGGTCAGGCAAGGTCCGCTTGGACGTCAAGGCCACCTCCGAGCTTTCGCTCTTTGCGATGGCTGGCTACGGCACCGACGATCACATCGACCGGAACTTCTACAAGCCTTGGGGTGGCAACTGGGCCGTCTGGGGTGGTGCCAGCTACAAGCTCAACGAGAAGACTTCGATCAACGGTCAGGTATCGTATGACGAAGACAAGAATCTCGTCATTGCAGCTAACGTGAACTACGAAATCGTTCCCGGCTTCAAGGTCATTCCGGAAGTCGATTACAACCGCGCCGCCAATTACGATCGTGTTGGTAACCACACCAACAACGACAGCTTCGTCAGCGGCGTCGTTCGCTTCCAGCGCTCGTTCTAAGGGCTGGTTCGATACAGTTGAAATCCAGCCCGGGCGCTTTCACGCCCGGGCTGTTTGTTTTCGCGATTGGGTGAGGGCAAACGAAAGACGAAAAGGGGGTACCGGTAGCTGAAGTCCGCAAAATGGTTCCGTGGGATTCGCCGCCTGGCGGATGGACATCATTTTTGCCGGACAGAAACTCTTGAAAGGACATCTTCAAGCGGGTAGCTGTGCCTATCCACTCGGGGGTGTGGCTAAAAAAATGACGAACGAAGCGATTCAAGAGGGGGGGTCCTCTATTCACTTTGGAGTTTTTTCTTCTCAGAATTCGAACTTTCGATACACGTACAACAAGGTCAGAGAAGTAAAATCGTACAGAGTTGGGGAGCTTTTCGCAGCTTATCGGGATATACTCTGGGATGACGGGCGACATAAATACAATGTCAGCTCTTTCATTGGTGAAATAGACGAGATCCTTCTGGGAGAACGTTTCAGCACCTTTGACCAGAACACCCTGGACAATCTTATCGGCACCTTGCGCCAGCGCGGCAACAGCAACGCAACCATCAATCGCAAGATGGCTGCCCTCAGCAAATTGCTGCGTAAGGCGCATAAGATGGGAGATATCCACAGCCTGCCCGAGTTCCGCCGCCAGAAGGAGCGGGCGGGACGGATTCGTTTCCTCGAAAGGGACGAAGAGGCGAGGTTGTTCGCGGCGATCAAGAGCCGCAGCGAGGATGCCTACCGGCTTTCCGTCTTCCTGGTCGATACCGGCTGTCGCCTCGGCGAGGCGCTCGGCCTGATCTGGAACGACCTCCAGGAACACCGGGTCTCCTTCTGGATCACCAAATCCGGCCGCAGCCGCACCATTCCGATGACCGAACGCGTCAAGGAAGTGATCAAGCTGCCGCCGAACGCGGAAGGACGGCGGCCGAAGGGCCCGTTCACCAAGCTCACCCAGGCGCAGTACCGCGCGATCTGGAACGAGGCGAAGACGGAAGTCGGTCTCGGCGCCGACGAGCAGGTGGTGCCGCACATCATGCGTCACACTTGCGCTTCACGCCTCGTGCAGGGTGGTATCGACATAAGGCGCGTTCAGATGTGGCTTGGCCACCAGACGTTATCGATGACCATGCGTTACGCGCATCTGGCCACCAACGATCTCGATGGCTGCGTCGTCGTTCTCGAAAAGCCGCGCGGCGATGAAGCGTCGTCGCGCTCGGCGGAGAGTTCGGTGTTTGCTTCGCCTCTTACGACGCCGACTTCCGTCTCGTCGTCTCGGAAAGAGAAAAAGCCCGCAGCGGCCAAGGCGCCCCGCAAGCGATCGAAACGCGAATAGGCCGATCGGATCAGACTCGCTGGCGCCGAAAATCCATATTTTAGAGCAATTCGAGGAAAAGTGCGTAGCGGCTTTAATTGCGTGAAAACAAAGAGATAGAGCGGTTCACCGTTCCGTGAAACGGTGAACCGCTCTAGTTCCCCTACACAGGGATTTTGAAAGGTTGCCGTTTGTCTTGGTGCAAGATTTTCCGTTCATTTCCGTGAAATCAGCGCAAACGCCGGGGATTTGGTTGAAGCCTCCCAACGTCGTTATTCTATGGCGGAGCAAGGAGCGAAGCGACGCGCGCAGACCATAGAATCCATGCCGCGACGTCGAAGCGTTGCTGCGGTGCAGAATTCTGCTCCGTTGCACTCCTTGGCGAAGGTAACGGCATGGATTCTAGGGTCTTCGCGACGGAGCTTCGCTCCTGCTCCGCCCTAAAGCGCGTCGCGCTGAACCGGATTCGGGCGACGCGCTTTAAGTCTTTGTTTTGATGCATGTCGTTGTCCCAGAACTGCTGCACACTTCTGGGCGAATGACGATCGCGATGGACGTTTCGGCCAATCTCCAACGCACGCCACCTGCCAACGCAAACAAAGAGCCGAGCGGTCTCGGGTTTTTACTTTTGTTTGACTTGATTTTCGACTTGATCGAGGAACGCCGCTATCTTGTCCGGCAGGACGCCGGTTTCGAGGAAAGGCGCGTGGCCCTGGCCTTCGACGATGATCGCCTCCATGCCGGGATGACGCCTGCGCATCTCGTCAAGCGTCGCCGCGGAGAGAAGTTTCGAGTTGGCGCCGCGAACCACAAGCAGCGGCATGGCGGCGAGCGCGTCGAACTGCGGCCACAAATCCGGCAGCGGCTTGTTGAAATCGACGCCGGCCAGCGTGTCGACCAGGGCCGGATCGAAATCCGGAACCCAGCCGGCGTCCGTCTCGCGGCAGATCGCCGCCACCATGCGCGCCCAGTCGGCGTCGGTGAGGGTGGGGAAATCGGCGCCGTGCACGCGCCGTTGCGCCGCCGCCGCTTCCGCGAATGTCTTCGGTTTCGGTGCGCGATCGAGATAGGAGCGGATATGGGCAAGGCCTTCCGCCTCGATCGCCGGGCCGATGTCGTTGAGCACGATGGCCCTCAGCACGGCCGGCTTCAGCGCCCCGAGCACATGAATGATCAGGCCGCCGCGCGAGGTGCCGATGAAGGCGGCTTGTTCGATGCCGAGCGCCGACAATCCGGCAAGCACGTCGCCGGCCTCGACCCCGACATTATAGTGGCCGATGTCGGGATCGTAGTCGGATTGGCCGCGGCCGCGATAGTCGAAGGCGACGACCTTGCGCGGGCTTTTCGCCTTGCTGGAAAGGTAGAGAGCAAGCTCATGGAAGTCGCGGGCATTGCGAGTGAGGCCCGGCAGGCAGACGGCCGGCCAGGTATCCATGTTCACTTCGCCATAGATCCGGGCATGGAGCTTCAAGCCGTCGAGCGCAGTATAGTTGAAGTCGGAGAACTCACCGCTCGCCATCGGAATGCCGTTCCTCGCTGGGATGACCGACAGCTATAGCCGAGAGCAGGGAACGTCAAATGGGGAGTTCTTTCCTTCTCCCCTTGTGGGAGAAGGTGTCGCCGAAGGCGACGGATGAGGGGTGCTACAGGGAACACCGACGTCTCACTCCGCTGGAACACCCCTCATCCGTCTCGGCGCTATCGCGCCGATCCACCTTCTCCCGCAAGGGGAGAAGGAAACCCCTCAGCTCCGCCCGTTCACCAGATCTCCCACAATGTCGTATTTGCCTGAAATACGCATCTTATAGACCTCGTAATTCTCCATCACGCGCTGCACGTAACTTCTTGTTTCCGTGTAGGGAATCCGCTCGATCCAGTCGACCACCTCATCGACCTGCTTGCTGCGCGGGTCGCCGTATTTCGCCATCCATTGGGCGGCCCGGTTGGGGCCGGCATTGTAGCCGGCGAAGGTCAGCACATAGGAGCCGCCGAAGCGGTCGAGCTGCTCGCCGAGGAAGGCCGAGCCCAGCGTCGCGTTATAGCCGGCATCCGTCGTCAGCCGCGCCTGCGAGAAGGTCATGCCGGCTTTCTTCGCCAATTGCTTGGCCGTGCCCGGCATCAACTGCAGCAGGCCGCGCGCGCCGGCGCTGGAAACGGCGCCGACATTGAACTCGCTTTCCTGGCGGGCAATGGCGTAGGCGAGCGCCTTGCCGGACCCCGATATGTTGGCCGAATCGGGGATGACGCCGAGCGGATGCGACAGCGCGCCGACATCGATGCCGCGCTGGGCGGCGATCTTGCCGATCTTCAGCGCCATGAAATGGTTGCCCTGCTTTTCCGCCAGCAAAGCAAGCAGTGCCAGCTCGCCCGGGCTGGTCAGCTGCCCGGCAAGGTCACGGTACAGCGTCTCGGCGTACCGGTCATAGCCCGCTTCCTGCAGCCGCTTGATCGCGCTGACCGCCTCGCGGCCGTCAAAGCTCTGGCGGTCGGCCGCGCTCGGTTTGGGATAGACGATGTTGAGGGTCCGCAAGCCCACGCGCTCGCCGGCGAGCTGGCCGTAGAAGGTCGTGCCGTAGCCGGCTGCGCGCGTGAAATAATCCTTGGCGCTGCCTGGTCCGCCGACTTCCGCCGCGCGCCCGAGCCAATAATAGGCGCGCGACAGCGAGACCGGTCCCTGGGCGAGCTCGGTGATGCGCGTGAAATGCCCGGCGGCGGTCGCCGGGTCGTTGAGACCGCGCAAGGCATACCAGCCGGCATGGAATTCGGCCTCGGCGGCGTTCTGCGGGCTCTCGGCGGCGTGCACGGAGACAATCTTGTAGGCGGTCTTGATGTCGCCCTGGTCGACCAGCTCGCGCGACAGCACACGACGCTCGACCCACCAGGCATCGGGGTCGACCAGCGAATCGCGGTTCGTCGGCGCTTTCATCACGACAGAAGCGGCATCGGCGAATTTCTGCTGCTTGCGCAGATATTCCGCCTCGGCGAAGAAATAGCCGGCCGAGCGCTGCGCCGCCGGCACCGCCTTCAACAGCTTGGCGGCGTTCTTGTCGCCCTTGTCGGCCGCCGCCCAGGCATCCGCCAGGGGTTGCGCGCCGGCGAGACCCGCAACGCGCAGCGCCGAGGACGGCCGGTCGGCATAAAACATCCGCTCCATGCGGTAGCGATGATCCGCCGCCGGGATCAGCGCGCCGAATTCCTTGATGACGGTCGCCTCGTCCTTTGCTTCCAGCTTTTCCGTGCGCCAGAACGGCACCAGCACCGCGCGCGCCGCGGCCTGGTTGCCAAGCGCCACCTGCGAGCGGGCAAGGATGATCACGCCCTCCGGCGTCAGCGGCTGGCTGCGGCCGAAGGCCTGCACCACCATTTGCGGCGGCGGGTTCTCGCGATAGAGCGCCCGCTCGCTGTTCTTGCGCAGCGCGATCGTGCCGGGCCATCCCGGCAGCATCTTGGCGGCATCGGCGATTTCGCCGCTCGGCACCTGGTCGCCGCCATAAAGCGCGATCGCCCAGGCAAGGATATGCCGGTCGAGCGAAATAGCGGGCAGCGTATCGCGCGCATTGCGCGCGCCGACAATGTTGTTGGCGGCGAGCGCATCGAGCCCGCTCTTCAACTGGGCAATACTGTCCGATGAAGGCGAGGGCTGCGTCTGGCCGGGGGCCTGCGGCGAGCCGGGCGCGGGGATGGAAGCCGTCACACGCACATCGACACTGCCGCCGATCGCCATGGTGGGCATCAGCGCGACGATCGCGCCGAGCAGCGCGAAGATATGAGGCCGCCTCGTCGGCATTGTTGCAATCCTAGCACATGGTCAGCGGGCGAGTGGGACTTAGGAGCCCGAACGAGAGCGTAAACTTAGGTCGTGAAGGGCTCGTAAACAAAAGGTTATCGAGGCCGTTCGAATTGCGCTTGCTGGCACTACGCCGATGCTTGCCGCTGAACCATGTCGAGACTATGGTGCGCGGCCTCGCTTTCGGTTAGAAGGCGCGCAAATAAAACGCCATTGCATGTCGCCCAAAAGTGGGAACCGGTTTTGGGGCGACGACATGCATCAACCAACGAAAACGCATGTCGCCCAAAAGTGGGTACCGGTTTTGGGATGACGACATGCGTAAACCAACAAAGTTCCAAGGAGTTTGGACGACATGCTGAGAGGCTCGCTGACCGCGCTCGTTACACCGTTCGAAAAGAGCGGGCGCTTCGACGAGAAAGCCTTTCGCGCTTTCGTCGAATGGCAGATCGCCGAGGGCACCAAGGGCCTCGTTCCGGTCGGCACCACCGGCGAGTCGCCGACGCTGTCGCATGACGAGCACCGCCAGGTCGTCAAGGTCTGCATTGAGGTCGCCAGGGGCCGTGTTCCGGTCGTCGCTGGGGCCGGGTCCAACAACACCGAGGAAGCGGTCGGGCTGGTGCAATACGCCGAAAAGGCCGGCGCCGATGCTGCCCTTGTCGTCACGCCTTACTACAACAAGCCCACGCAGCGCGGCCTTTATGAGCATTTCGCCGCCGTCGCGAAGGCGACCAAGCTGCCGATCATCATCTACAACATCCCGCCGCGCTCGGTGATCGACATGACGCCGGAGACGATGGGCAGGCTGCGCCACGACTTCAAGAACATCGCCGGCGTCAAGGACGCGACCGGCAAGGTCGAGCGCGTCTCCGAGCAGCGCATGACCTGCGGCAAGGATTTCATCCAGCTCTCCGGCGAGGATGCATCCGCCCTCGGCTTCAACGCCCATGGCGGCGTCGGCTGCATCTCGGTCACCTCGAATGTCGCGCCGCGGCTCTGCGCCGAATTCCAGGAAGCGACGCTTTCCGGCGACAGCGCCAAGGCGCTCGACCTGCAGGATCGGCTTCTGCCGTTGCACAAGGCGATCTTCATGGAGCCCGGCGTTTCCGGCGCCAAATACGCGTTGTCGAAGCTGGGCAAGGTCGAGAACGTGGTGCGCTCGCCGCTGGTGACCGTCGAAGCCTCGACCGCCGAGAAGCTCGACGCGGCGCTGAAGCACGCCGGCTTGATTAATTAGGGATGAGGCGCCACCTCTCCGCATTATGAATCAAGTCAAGAAAGCCGACCCCAACAACAAGACCGTCGCGGAAAACCGCAAGGCGCGCTATTCCTACGAGGTGCTCGACACGATCGAGACCGGCCTGGTGCTGACCGGCACCGAGGTGAAGTCGCTGCGCCAGGGCCAGGCCAACATTCAGGAGAGCTACGCCTCGGCCGAGGGCGGCGAGATCTGGCTGATCAATTCCTACCTGCCGGAATATCTGCAGGCCAACCGCTTCAACCACGAGCCGCGCCGGCGCCGCAAATTGCTGGTCTCGAAGCGCGAGATGGCCAAGCTCTCGCAAAGCGTCGAGCGCGAGGGCATGACGCTTGTGCCGCTCAAGATCTATTTCAACGACCGCGGCCGCGCCAAGCTCCTGCTCGCTGTCGCCCGCGGCAAGAAGCTGCACGACAAGCGCGAGACCGAAAAGCAGCGCGACTGGTCGCGCGAGAAGGGCCGGCTGCTGAAGGAGCGCGGCTGAGCTTTCGCCGCCGGCGCAAGGCGTCTGAAAAAAGCCACCGGCCGTGGTCCGGCGCGAACGCCAGAGCAATTCCAGGAAAAGTGTGAAACGGTTAGCTCGGCAACTTGGCCGTAGCCTTTCCGTCCGGAATTGCGTCAAAACAAGGTTCCGACAGGGGGATAGTCTTGGGGAAGCGGATTGTTTTCTGGGGTCTTGCCGGCGCGGTTGTCGCCTGCGCGATCGTGGCGGGCGCCTTCTTCTGGTTCCGCGGCTTTTCACCCGACCGTAGCGAATTCCCGATCCGGGGGATCGACGTCTCGCACCACCAGGGCAGCATCGACTGGCGGCGCGTCGCGGCCGACGATGTCGCCTTCGCCATCATCAAGGCGACCGAAGGCGGCACCCATGTCGATACCCAATTCGCGACCAATCTGCGCGAGGCGCGCGCGGCCGGCCTCGCGGTCGGCGCCTATCACTTCTTCACCTTCTGCCGGCCGGGCGCCGACCAGGCGAAGAATTTCATCGCCGTGGTGCCGCGCGGCGAGCCGCTTTTGCCGCCAGTGGTCGATATCGAATTCGGCGGCAACTGCCCGCAGCGGCCGTCGCCCGAGCAGTTGAACACCGAGCTTGCCGCTTTCCTCGGCCCGGTCGAGACAGCTTTCGGCAAGCAGGCGATCTTCTACCTGACCGACGAGGCGGCCGACGCCTATTCCGCAACCATCATCGCGCGCCAGCGCTGGCTGCGTTCATTGGCGATCAGGCCGCGCGAAAACGACTGGATCTATTGGCAATATCACAATATGGGCCGCGTCGACGGCATCGAAGGCGATGTCGATCTCAACGTGCTGAAGGGCAGCCGCGAGACGCTGGCCGAGCTGTTCGCGCCGACGCCTGAAATTGCAGGCCCTTGAGTAGTTTGCCGTACCGCTGAAGTCTCACGATCCGCCTGACGCTTGTGCATTCAGGCTCGCGCTGGCGGTGCGTGTCCCGATCGCCGAGAAGGCCATTCCCGCTACCATGATGGCGATGGCTGCGAACTGGATCGTCATCGGCGTTTCGCCGAGTACCGCCATGCCGACAATCACCGTGGCGATCGGTATGCCGGGCAGGAACAGCGATGCCGTCTGCGGTCCCAATTGCCGCACGATATAAGTATAGAGGAACATGGCTGCCGCGCCGGCCAGAACTCCCTGGATCACGATCTGGCCGGCGATCTCCGTGGCCGCCGCGGCATGGATATGGCTTGGTGCGAAGAGATAGAGAACCGGCAACGGCAGGCACGACAGCAGCACGACAGCAGCCGTCGCCGTGACCGGATCGGCACGCCAGAGCCTCACGAGAACGGCATAGGTCGAAAACATGAGGCCCGATCCGATGAACAGCACGTCGCCGATGAAGACGCCGTTGGCGGCGTCACGCGCCGCCGCGATGAACAGCAACAGCCCGGCGATGATCGCGACGACGCCGATTGTGCGCCGTTGCGAAGCGCCGTCATCGAAGAAGACGCGCGACAGCAGGAACGAAAAGAAGACGATTGACGCGGGGCAGAGCGCAGCCGCGTGGGCGGCAGGCGCATAAGTCAGACCCCAATTGATGATCAACGGATAAGGCAAGCCGGCCAGTGCCGCCAATGCCAGTGCCCGTCGCCAACCCAGCGCCCTCATGGGCGCGAAGCCGCTGCGCCAGACGATCGGCACAAAGACCACCCCAGCGCCGCCAAAGCGCAAGGCGGCCAAATCTGTCGCCGTCAGATGATCCCTGAGGCTGAAGCGAGCGGCGACGAATTGGATAGCGTAGATGCCGATCATGGTGAGGCCGGCGATGATCGCCAGTCTCGTGTTTCCTGCGTCCCCTGCGTCTGCCACGACCTGCCACCATTTGTTGTCCGAGATGGAGACCGTCTCCACCGCCGTGACGAATGCGCAGGCTATTGCTCAGGTCATAGTGATGAAATACGCTCTTTTTGGAAAATAGTAGTGGAATTCACACTGGAAAGGCAGTTCCGAAGTGAATCCTGAAGTGAGTGGTCTCGACGGCGTCGACCGCAATCTTCTTCGGCTGCTGCAGGAGGATGGGCGCCGCACCACGCTTGACCTGGCGGCGCGTGTCGGCCTGTCGCCGACCGGCACGAGCCAGCGGGTGAAGCGGCTGTTCCGCGAAGGGTACATCACCGCGGTCCGGGCCGTTCTCGACCCCGCCAAGATCGGACGCGGCACGCTCGTCTTCATCGAGGTCCGTCTCGATCACACGGCGCCTCATATTTTCGAACGCTTCGCCGAAGCGGTGACCAAGGCGCCCGAGGTTCTCGAGTGCCACATGGTCGTCGGCGGTTTCGACTATCTGGTAAAGGCGCGAATTTCGGAAATGGCCGCCTATCAGGATTTTCTGACACGGGTCATCTTACCGCTGCCGGGGGTGAAGGAGACACATACCTACGCCTCGATCGGTGACGTGAAGCCGGATGCGCTGCTGCCGGTGTGAGCCGGCGTCAGCCCGCCCGAGGACGCTTGAATCTAGTCCTTTAGGAACGCCGCGATTTCCTGGAACACGCTCACGAACATTGCTTCCGTCAGCACGCCCGTATTGGTGTTGTAGCGCGAGCAGTGATAGCTGGAAAACAGCGCGATGCCGCCGGCCTCCTGCCGTCCGCCATGGCGGAAGGGCAAGGCGGCGACGCGTCCGCCCAGCGCCCGCACCGTCGACTGGTGTGCGATCGAACCCAGCGTCAGGATGGCGCGCAGATTGGGAAAGCGCGCGATGGTCGGCTTGAGAAAGGTCCGGCAGGTGGCGATTTCGGCGCCGACCGGCTTGTTCTCCGGCGGCACGCAGCGCACCGCGTTGGTGATGGCCGTGCCGACAAGCTCAAGCCCGTCGTCCGGTCGCGCCTTGAACTCGCCGCGGGCCAGGCCCTGCGCGATC
Organism: Mesorhizobium australafricanum; assembly: GCF_033977265.1. Lineage (NCBI taxonomy): Bacteria > Pseudomonadati > Pseudomonadota > Alphaproteobacteria > Hyphomicrobiales > Phyllobacteriaceae > Mesorhizobium > Mesorhizobium australafricanum. The sequence continues at coordinate 21,303 of NZ_JAVIIT010000022.1, forward strand.
ATCGTGCCGTAGAGCAGGTCGCCGGCATAGTCTCCGGTGAAGGGGCGTCCCGTGCGGTTGGCGCCGCGCAGGCCGGGCGCCAGCCCGACGATCAGCAGGCGGACTGAGGCTTCGCCCTCCGGTGGCAGGAAGGTCGGCACCGGCGCATTGAACCAGCCCGGCTCGCGCTCGCGCCAGCCGGCGATGAAATCATGCAGACGCGGGCAAAGCGGGCAGTCATGGCCGGGTTCGGGGCAGGGCACGGCGGACAACGCCGCGGCCCCGTCAATAATCGTCCTCGTCGACTTCGGCAGGTTCCGGCCGGCGCGCGGGCCGCTCGGACGGGTCGCGTCCGACTTCGTTCTTCAGCGTCATCAGGTCGATGAAATGATCCGCCTGGCGGCGCAGGTCGTCGGAAATCATCGGCGGCTGCGAAGCCATGGTCGAGATGATCGACACCTTTCGACCGCGTCGCTGCAGCGCCTCGACCAGCGTGCGGAAGTCGCCGTCGCCGGAGAAGATCACATAATGGTCGACGACATCGGCGAGCTCCAGCGCATCGACGGTCAGCTCGATGTCCATGTTGCCCTTGATCTTGCGGCGGCCGGTCGAGTCGGTGAATTCCTTGGCGGGCTTGGTCACCACCTTGAAGCCGTTATAGTCGAGCCAGTCGATCAGCGGCCGGATCGAGGAATATTCCTGATCCTCGACCAGCGCGGTGTAATAGTAGGCTCTGAGCAGATAGCCGCGCTTCTGGAAGCTCGACAGAAGCTTGCGGTAGTCGATGTCGAAGCCCAGCGCGCGCGACGTGGCATAGAGATTGGCGCCGTCGATGAAAAGAGCGATCTTTTCACGAGGATCGAACATTGAAAAACATCCCTTTCGAAAATTTCTGTCGTCTAAAAGCGTTTGACGAATAGGTCCCACAAATGGGCCTTGGCACCGTCACATCCGAGATAACGCGAGATTTGTGGATATCCAAGGGCAGGGCCCTCTATTGCAAGCAATTGTGATCGCGACTATGTGAGCTTCATCATGGCGCGGTTCGATGATGAGCCGGGCAAAGGTCCGCAAAGCTGACGCCGCCGCCATAAAGCTTGTATTTCAGCCGCGCCCGCGTTATGGAGCGCGCCAGCTTTCCATCAAATCCATCGCATGAAAGGGGCAGTCCATGGCCCGCGTAACCGTTGAAGATTGCATCGACAAGGTCGACAACCGTTTTGAACTCGTGCTGCTCGCCGGCCACCGTGCCCGTCAGATCAGCCAGGGCGCGCAGATCACCGTTCCGCGCGACAATGACAAGAACCCGGTCATCGCGCTGCGCGAGATCGCCGACGAGATGCTGTCTCCCGACGACCTCAAGGAAGACCTGATCCATTCGCTGCAGAAGCATGTCGAGGTCGACGAGCCGGAGGCCGAGGGCGAGGCGATCGCCGATCAGACCGGCGCGACCGCCGTTGCAGCCGACGCCGACGACGCCGAGGAGAACGTCACTTTCGACCGCATGAGCGAGGAAGACCTTCTCGCCGGCATCGAAGGTCTGGTACCGCCGGAAAAGAGCGACGATTACTGAGCTTCCCGGAACTTGCCTGGATCAAGCATCCGGCACTTCCGTCTCGTGAGTTTCGTGGCTATCTATGGGATGCGTCGCACCTTGGTGCGGCGCATCAATCATTTCAGCACCGCGAGATCCCGCCCATGATGCGTCAGTATGAGCTTGTCGAGCGCGTCCAGCGCTACAAGCCTGACGTCAACGAGGCGCTGCTCAACAAGGCCTATGTCTATGCCATGCAAAAGCATGGCCACCAGAAGCGCGCCTCGGGCGATCCCTATTTCTCGCATCCCCTCGAAGTCGCCGCCATCCTCACCGACATGCATATGGACGAGGCGACCATTGCCGTTGCCCTGCTGCATGACACGATCGAGGACACGACGGCGACCCGCGCCGAGATCGACGAGCTCTTCGGCCCCGAGATGGGCAAGCTGGTCGAGGGGCTGACCAAGCTGAAGAAGCTCGACCTCGTCTCCAAGAAGGCGGAGCAGGCGGAGAATCTGCGCAAGCTTCTGCTCGCGATCTCCGAGGATATTCGCGTTCTTCTGGTCAAGCTCGCCGACCGCCTGCACAACATGCGCACGCTCGACCATATGCCCGAGTCCAAGCGCCTGCGCATCGCCGAGGAGACGATGGACATCTATGCGCCTTTGGCCGGGCGCATGGGCATGCAAGGCATGCGCGAGGAACTGGAAGAAATCGCCTTCCGCTACATCAATCCGGAGGCTTATCGCGCCGTTACCGCGAGGCTTGCCGAGATTTTCGAGCGCAACAAGGGCGTCTTGCAGGAGATCGAGACGGCGCTGTCGGGCCTGTTCGAAAAACACGCCATCAAGGCGAGCGTGAAAAGCCGGCAGAAGAAGCCGTGGTCGGTGTTCCGCAAGATGGAGGCCAAGGCGCTCTCCTTCGAGCAGCTCTCCGACATTTTCGGCTTCCGGGTCGTCGTCGATTTGGTGGACGACTGCTACCGCGCGCTTGGCGCCATCCACACCACCTGGTCGATGGTGCCCGGGCGCTTCAAGGATTACATCTCGACGCCTAAGCAGAACGACTACCGTTCGATCCACACCACCATCGTCGGCCCGTCGCGTCAGCGCGTCGAATTGCAGATCCGCACCAGGGAGATGAACAAGATCGCCGAATACGGCGTCGCCGCGCATTCGATCTATAAGGATAGCGGCGGCAAGATGAACGGCGCCGGCCATGCGATCTCCAAGGAGACCAATGCCTATGCCTGGCTGCGGCGCACCATCGAGCAGCTGGCCGAAGGCGACAATCCGGAGGATTTCCTCGAGAACACCAAGCTGGAGCTGTTCCAGGACCAGGTCTTCTGCTTCACGCCCAAGGGCATGCTGATCGCGCTGCCGCGCGGCGCCACGCCGATCGACTTCGCCTATGCCGTCCACACCGACGTCGGCGACACCTGCGTCGGCGCCAAGGTCAATGGCCGCATTATGCCCTTGATGACGGAACTGAAGAACGGCGACGAGGTCGAGATCATCCGCTCCAAGGCGCAGGTGCCGCCCGCCGCCTGGGAATCGGTCGTGGTCACTGGCAAGGCGCGTGCCGCCATCCGCCGCGCCACCAAGAATGCGATCCGCAAGCAATATTCCGGCCTCGGCGCCCGCATCCTGGAACGCGCCTTCGAGCGCGCCGGCAAGACATTCACCAAGGAGAGCCTGAAGCCGGTGCTGCACCGGCTGGCGCGCAAGGATATCGAGGATGTGCTGGCCTCGGTCGGCCGCGGCGAGCTGAGCTCCACCGACGTCATGAAAGCGGTTTTCCCCGACTACAAGGACGAGCGCGTCACCGTCGCTGCGCCCAAGCAGCGCGAGGAGGGCTGGTCGAAGATCCGCAACGCCGCCGGCATGCTGTTCCAGATGCCCGGCAGTCGCGCCGCGCGCAAGGACAAGGACCAGCCGCGCGACGGCGCGGTGCCGATCCGCGGCGTGCGTGGCGACCTGCCGGTGCGCTTCGCGCCGGAGGGTGCCGTGCCCGGCGACCGCATCGTCGGTATCATCCAGCCGGGAACCGGCATCACCATCTATCCGATCCAGTCGCCAGCGCTGCAGGCCTTCGACGACCAGCCCGAGCGCTGGATCGACGTGCGCTGGGATATCGACGAGCGCACCAAGGAACGCTTCCCGGCGCGCATCTCGGTCACCGCCATCAACGCGCCGGGTTCGTTGGCCGACATCGCCCAGGTGGTCGCGTCCAACGACGCCAATATCCACACGCTGTCGATGATACGCACGGCGCCCGATTTCACGGAGATGCTGATCGATCTCGAAGTCTGGGACCTGAAGCATCTCAACCGGCTGCTGTCGCAGCTCAAGGACAATTCGAGCGTCAGCGATGCGCGGCGTGTGAACGGGTGAGTGAGTAGTGAGTAGTGAGTAGTGAATGGAAGGTGCGATCACTACCAACTAATCACTACTCAACACTCACCATTCACCCACCCACCAACGGCATGGAGCAACAATGAACACCGACGAAGTGCTGGGCATTTTCCGCGAGGCCGGCGCCGTTCTCGAGGGTCATTTCATCCTGACGTCTGGCCTGCGCAGCCCGGTCTTCCTGCAGAAGGCGCGCGTCTTCATGCATGCCGACAAGACCGAGCGCCTGTGCAAGGCGCTGGCCGAGAAAATCCGCAAAGCGGTGCCGGGCAGGATCGACTATGTCGTCGGCCCGGCCATCGGCGGCCTGATACCGGCCTATGAAACCTCACGCCATCTCGGCGCGCCGGCGATCTGGGTCGAGCGGGAAGGGGGCGAATTCAGGCTCCGCCGCTTCGAGATCGCCAAGGGATCGCGCGTCGTGATCGTCGAGGACATCGTCACCACGGGACTCTCAATCCGCGAGACGATCGACTGCCTGCGCGAGCTCGGTGCCGAGGTGGTGGCGGCCGCCTGCATCATCGACCGCTCGGCCGGCAAGACCGATGTCGGCGTGCCGCTGATCGCGCTTGCCGAGTATGAAGTGCCCGCCTATCCCGCCGACCGCCTGCCGCCGGAACTTGCCGCCATTCCGCCCGTTAAGCCGGGAAGCCGCAACATCTGAGGTCTCACTAGATATGATCGCCGGCATCGACCATTTCGTGCTGACGGTCCGTTCGGTTGAAGCGACCTGCGATTTCTACCGGCGAGTGCTTGGCATGCGGCGCCTGGATGAGCCGAACCGGCCGACGGCGCTTGTGTTCGGCTCGCAGAAGATCAACTTGCACGAAGTCGGCCGCACTTTCGAGCCGAAGGCAAAGACGCCGACGCCGGGTTCCGGCGATTTCTGCCTCGTGGCGGCGGTGCCGCTTGCCGAAGTCCAGGCCAGCCTCGAAGCCAGCGGCGTGGCGATCGAAGTCGGACCGGTCCAACGCACCGGCGCGCGCGGCCCGATGATGTCGGTCTATTTCCGCGATCCGGACGACAATCTGGTCGAGGTCAGCGAGTATCCGCTCGGCTGAGATCGAGCTGCATGGCGCAGCGCTGGTCCGAAGCCATGCCATGCTCGGCCTCGTCGCTGAGCAGGCTTGCGAGCCGTTCTCCGATCCCGGCGCCTTCGAGGATGCGAAATCCGAACTTGCGATAGAAGGGCGCGTTCCACGCGACGGCGCGAAACGTGGTCAGCGTCACTGCCGCGAGGCCAAGCCGCTTGGCGTCCGCGATCGCCCGTTCAAGCAGAGCGCGGCCGATGCCCGAGCCTTGCCGGTCCAGGCGCACGTCCAACTCCCAGATATGCAGCGCATCGCCCTCGATCCCGGCGCTCAGGAATCCGACCGGCCGGTCCTGGTTGTCGGCGGCAACCCAGCAAGCGCCCCCGGCGATCAGCGCGCGGTGCCGTTCCGCGCTGACATTGTCTCCATCGGCGAGCCATGCCAGTTCCGGGATGGCGCGGAACGCCAGTCCGGCGGACTGCTCGATCTGCGGCAGTGCCTCGGCGTCCTCGACCCGCGCCGGTCTAATGATGATCATCGGCTCCGCATCCCGGTTGTTTTCCTCAGTTTCGCCAGAATGACGCTGTTGTTACACCTGCGGCAGACCATCGCGACGGCGTTTCGTTGTGATGCTGCCTGGCTATCGCTATATAAGTCTTGTTGCCTTGCTGCGCCCTCGAAGCGCAAGATAGTTTGGCGCGACCCGGTGGCAGGGGCAGCGCGTGTTGGACCGGGAACTGGAACAGAGTGCTTTTTCGACGCCGAGAGCCTGATGGCCTCCTGGAGCGGGTGCGTACTTATCTATGGCCGCGCCGCTCGTTCTCGCGTTCCGTGCAATATTTTTCCAAACGCATCCTGCGGCTGAAGGCGACGCCGCATTCGGTCGCCGCCGGCGTTGCCGCGGGCGTTTTTGCATCCTTCTTCCCGCTTGGCTTCCACTTCATTGTCGCCGCCGTGCTGTGCTGGATCATCGCAGGCAATCTGGTCGCGGCGGCACTTGGCGCCGTGTTCTTCGGCAATCCGCTGACCTTCCCGCTGCTGTGGGGCGCGTCCTGGGAAACCGGCAAGCTGCTCCTGCGTGAGCGCCTGCCGAAGCACGGGCCGCCCGAGCATCTCGGCGAAATGATGCACAAGCTTTCCTTCGCGAAGCTCTGGCACCCCGTTCTGGAGCCGATGCTGATCGGCGCGGTTCCGCTCGGCCTGATCTTCGGGCTCTTGTTTTATGGCGTCACGCGCTGGGGCATGACCGTGTTTCGTGAGCGGCGCAAGAAGCGCATGGCCGAGCGTGCCGAGAAGAAAGCGCGGCAAGGCGCACGGGAAGTGCCCGCGGAATGATCGTCGGCATCGGCAGCGACCTGATCGACATCAGACGCATCGAAAAATCGCTGGAGCGGCACGGCCGGCGCTTCATCCAGCGCATTTATACCGAGGTCGAACAGGCCAAGTCGGAAAGGCGTGCCGCCCGCGCCGCTTCCTATGCCAAGCGCTTCGCCGCCAAGGAGGCCTGCGCCAAGGCGCTGGGTACGGGCATGGCCGAGGGTGTATTCTGGCGCGATATGGGCGTGATCAACCTGCCGAGCGGCGCGCCGACCATGGCGCTGACCGGCGGCGCCGCGGCCAGGCTGGAGAAAATCCTGCCGAAAGGCCACCACGCGCTGATCCATCTCACCATCACCGATGATTTTCCGCTTGCTCAAGCCTTTGTGATCATCGAGGCAGTGCCCGCCGAACAAGCGCCACATTGATTCCCTCTGACCACTGGCGGCATGACGTTGCCCAGCGCGCGCCGAGACTCTATACCAACATCGCACAATCGAGGACGACATGAGCGTGGCTGAAAAATCGCAGAAGAAATCCGGCGGGCTTGGTGAAACCTTCTCCGTCATCATCCAGGCTCTGCTGCTCGCGCTCGTCATCCGCACGCTGCTCTTCCAGCCTTTCTCAATTCCGTCCGGCTCGATGCGGCCGACGCTGCTCGAAGGCGACTATCTCTTCGTCACCAAATGGGCCTACGGCTATTCGCGCTATTCGCTGCCGTTCGGTCCCGATCTCTTCTCCGGCCGCATCTGGGGCTCCGAGCCCAAGCGCGGCGACGTCGTGGTGTTCAAGTTCCCGCCGGACCCGTCGGTCGACTACATCAAGCGCGTCGTCGGTCTGCCCGGCGATAAGATCCAGATGAAGGATGGCCAGCTCTTCATCAATGACGTCGGCGTGCCGCGCGTGAAGACCGGCCAGATCGAAAATCCCGACATCACCGAAGTGCCTCAGCCGGTCGACGTCTATCGCGAGACGCTGCCCAACGGTGTCAGCTACGACACGCTCGACCTGACGCCGAATTCGATCGGCGACAGCACGCGCGAATGGACCGTGCCGGCCGGCCACTACTTCATGATGGGCGACAATCGCGACAATTCTTCCGACAGTCGCTTCAGCGTCGGTTTCGTGCCGGCCGAGAACCTGGTGGGCCGCGCCAATCTCATCTTCTTCTCGATCGCCGGCAAGGCGAGCCCGCTCGAGATCTGGAAGTGGCCGTCGCTGATGCGCGCCGGGCGCCTGTTCCAACTCGTCCATTAGATCAGGATGACGTTCCGTTGAATCGCCATCCTGATCTAACTTTTTGTGGGAGCTTGATGTTCTCCAAAAACCGGGTCCCCCTTTTCGGGATCAAGCTGTAAAGCCATGGCGGCTAGCAAGCGTTTGACCGCCGATGCCCTTGCCGAGGCGCTTGTCGAGCGTACCGGCCACGTCTTTGCCGACCGCCAGCGCCTGCAGCGCGCGCTGACCCACGCCAGCGCGCGTTCGACCCATGCCGGCATCGATTACGAGCGTTTCGAGTTCCTGGGCGACCGTGTTCTCGGCCTTATCGTTGCCGACATGCTGCTCGCGGCCTTTCCCGATGCCGCCGAGGGCGAGCTTTCGCTGCGTCTCAACGCGCTGGTCAATGCCGAGGCGCTGTCCGAAATCGCCGAGGAGATCAGCCTGCCGGAACTGGTCCGTGCCGGCTCCGACGTGCGCAACCTCGAAGGCCGCAAGCGCACCAATCTGCGCGCCGATGCGCTGGAATCGCTGATTGCCGTGCTTTACCTGGATGGTGGCCTTGAGACTGCCCGCGCGTTCATCCACCGCTACTGGCTACCGCGCTCGCAGGCGATAGGTGCTGCGCGGCGCGACGCCAAGACCGAATTGCAGGAATGGGCGCACCAGGCAGCCGCCGGCGCCGTGCCGGCCTACCGGATCGACGGCCGCGAGGGACCGGACCACGACCCGCTGTTCACCGTCAGCGTCAAGGTCGGCTCTTTTGCTCCGGCGACCGGCAGCGGCCGTTCCAAACGTGAGGCCGAGCAGGCCGCGGCGGCTACTCTTTTGCTGCGCGAGGGCGTATGGAGCGCGGCATGACCGCAAACCAATCTCCCGAGATCCCCAACACCCGCTCCGGTTTCGTCGCGCTGATCGGCGCGCCCAATGCCGGCAAGTCGACGCTGGTCAACCAGTTGGTCGGCGCCAAGGTATCGATCGTCACCCACAAGGTGCAGACCACCCGCGCCATCGTGCGCGGCATCGCCACGCATGACAACGCGCAGATCGTCTTCGTCGACACGCCGGGCATCTTCAAGCCGAAGCGGCGACTGGACACGGCGATGGTGACGACCGCCTGGGGCGGCGCCAAGGATGCCGATGTCGTGGTGCTGCTGATCGATGCCGAGCGCGGCATCAGGGGCGATGCCGATGCCATCCTCGCCCGGCTGAAGGACGTGCGGCAGCCGATGTTGCTGGTCCTCAACAAGGTCGACCGCGTCAAGCCCGAGGCGCTTCTTGCACTGGCTGCGACCGCGAATGAACGCGTGCCGTTCAAGCGCACTTTCATGGTGTCGGCGCTGACCGGCTCCGGCTGCAAGGACCTGCTCGACTATCTCGCCGAGACGCTTCCCGCCGGCCCCTGGTACTATCCGGAAGACCAGATCTCCGACCTGCCGATGCGCCAGCTCGCGGCCGAGATCACGCGCGAGAAGCTTTATCTGAGGCTCCATCAGGAGCTTCCCTATTCCTCCCATATCGAAACCGAGAAATGGGAAGAGAAGAAGGACGGCTCGGTCCGCATCGAGCAGGTCATCTATGTCGAGCGCGACAGCCAGAAGAAGATCGTGCTCGGCCACAAGGGCGAGACGATCCGCGCCATCGGCCAGGCCGCGCGGATGGAAATCGCCGGCATCCTGGAGCAGAAGGTGCACCTCTTCCTGTTCGTGAAGGTGCGCGAGAACTGGGGCGACGACCCCGAGCGCTACCGCGAGATGGGGCTGGAATTTCCCCATTGATGCCTGTCGCCCAAAAGCGCGAAGCGGCTTTGGGACGACGACATGAATGACCCGCAACCGACCATCGATACCGGTCTCGTTCGCCGGCTGGTCGAAACGCAGTTTCCGCAATGGCGGCATCTGCCGGTCAGCCCGGTCGCTTTCGGCGGCTGGGACAACCGCACCTTCCATCTGGGCGACGAGATGACGGTCAGGCTGCCGAGCGCGGCCGCCTATTCGCTGCAGGTCGAGAAGGAGCAGCGCTGGCTGCCGAAACTCGCGCCGCTGCTGCCGCTGCCCATTCCGACGCCGCTCGCCATGGGCGAGCCGGCGGCGGACTATCCTTGGCATTGGTCCGTCTATCACTGGATCGAGGGTGAGACGGCCAGGACCGCGCCCATCGCCGATCCCGTCTCCTTCGCGGTCTCGCTCGCCGATTTCCTCGTCGCGCTGCGAGGTGTCGATGCGACGGATGGACCCGCGTCCGGCCGGCATAATTTCCACCGTGGCGGACCGCTGACCGTCTATGATGACCAGGCAAGGCAAGCGATCACCGCGCTGGAAGGCCGGATCGACGCCCGGGCCGCGACCACCGTCTGGGAAGCAGCGCTTGCCGCGACCTGGCATGGATCATCGGTCTGGTTCCATGGCGATGTCGCCTCGGGCAATCTCCTGGTCGAAGACGGCCGCCTGAGCGCCGTCATCGATTTTGGTACCTCCGGCGTCGGCGACCCGTCCTGCGATCTGGCGATCGCCTGGACCTTCTTCGAAGGCAAAAGCCGCGAGGCTTTCCGAACTCGTATCGCCGTCGATGACGCGACCTGGGCGCGCGGCCGCGGCTGGGCGCTGTGGAAGGCGCTGATCACCGTCGCCGGCCACGACGCCAACCAGGCGGAGGCCGAAAGGCAGCGTCATGTCATCGATGAGGTGCTTGCCGACCATCGGAAATGGGCGTGATGCGGATCACAACAGTCCCTTTGCTAGCGAGACAATTCCGATACCGTCACAACGTGCAAGGAAGAGCCGCGATCGCAGCCTGTAGCTTATCGTTGGGCCGTGGAGGATGCTCCAGCAATTTGAGGATTTGCTCGAAATCGCGCTCAGACACTTTGATTGCTTCAGTCGCCTTGTCGAAGAAATCAGTTTTGTTGGTGGTTTGCTCGGGCATGAATGGCTCCTGGCGTCAGCAACATATACCTTATGAGCACAAGAGGCAGTAACTAGCTCGTGCGATGACGGTTCCAAAGGGCCTATTCGGCAGCCAATCTTGATTTCGCCGCGCAACGGGTGAAAAGCTCGGCTCATGGAATGGCGCGACGAGGGAATCGTTCTCGGCACTCGCAAGCATGGCGAAACCAGCGCCATCCTCGAGGTGATGACGCGTGCCCATGGCCGCCATCTCGGTCTTGTGCGGGGAGGGCGCTCGCGCAGGCAGCAGCCGGTGCTGCAGCCCGGCAACCGCGTCGACCTTCTGTGGCGGGCGCGGCTCGACGAGCATCTTGGCATCTTCCAGGCCGAGGCGATCGAGATGAACGCGGCGCGGCTGATGGACAGCGCGGTCGCCGTGTACGGCCTGCAGACCATGGCCGCGCATCTCAGGCTCCTGCCCGAGCGCGATGCCCATGGCGGCCTCTACGAGGCGCTTGCCGTGATGATCTCCCATCTGGGCGATGCCGATGCGGCGGGCGAGCTGGTGGCGCGCTTCGAGCTGCTCATCCTCGACGAGCTGGGCTTCGGCCTCGACCTCAGCCAATGCGCGGCGACCGGCACCAGGCAGGATCTCATCTATGTCTCGCCGAAATCCGGGCGTGCCGTCTCGCGCGGAGCCGGCGCCCCCTGGCATGACAAGATGCTGGCGCTGCCCGCCTTCCTGCAACGCGGCTCCGGCCTGCGCGCCGACGCAGTAGCACTCGAGGACGCCTTCCGGCTGAGCGGTTTCTTCTTCACCCGCCATGTCTACGAGCCGCGCGGCCTCGAGCCGCCCGACGCCCGCGCCGGCTTCCTGGCCGCGTTGCGCCGGCATCATGCGGCGACGAAAGCGATTGCCGGTGAATCAGGGTAGCAGGAAAGGCGCTTAATCCGCTCCTCGCCGTTCCAGGAAATCGTCGAGCATGGCCAACTGGCCTTTCAGGATCTTGAGGCCGGCTTCGGGCACTGAAAACCAGCCGGCTCGATCTACCTCGGGAAACGCCTTCATGCTTCCCGATTTCGGCGGCCACTCCATGGTGAACATGTTGCTCTTGATGGCATTTGCGTCGACATCGGCCTCGACGCTCCACGCCACCACGATCTTGCCGCCAGGCTGCTTGTAGCTGCCGAGCGGCTGGAAGTCGCCGTCGATGGCGACGCCGAGCTCTTCCTCAGCCTCCCGTTTGGCGGCTTCGAGCTCATCCTCGTTGTCGTCGATCAGTCCCTTCGGGATGGACCACGCGCCCTCATCCTTTCGCGCCCAGAACGGTCCGCCTGGGTGGACGAGAAGGAATTCGAACACACCGGCAGTGCGCCTGTGGATCAGCAGGCCGGCACTTCGCTGCGGCATCGGTCACCTCACGGCATTTCCTTCGGCCGCACGAGAATAGCACGAGTATTGCGTGGTCGAAGTCACGCGATCTCATCGGCAAACGCGGACGGCGCCGGCGGCCCGGTATTGGATAAACCGGCAAGTTGCTGGCATTCGGCCACGAAACATGCTCGATCTTGTCAGTGCATGTCGCCCAAAAGTGCGCAGCGGTTTTGGGAGAACGACATGCACCAAGACAATGACTAAAGGCGCGTCGCCTGAATCCGTTTCGGCGCGACGCGCCTTTAGTCGGCAAGACGCTGATTTGGACCAGCCGTCTCATTGCCGCATTTGTTGGCCACGACTGGTCTGGTTTTGAGGGAAACCGCCATGTTTTTCAGCCTGATTGCCATTGCCGCGGTCATCGCTCTTTTCGTCATTGTTTCACGACAACAGAACCGCATCGCGCTGGTCGAGCGCGAATTGGGCGCGCTGCGCAGCCTGGTTCTGTCCGGCGCGGTGCTGCCCGCGTCCAAGGCTGCAGAAAGCGCTTCAAGCGAGGAAGTACCGACTGCGGCTATCGCCACCGAACCTGCGGCTCAGGACGCTGCTGTCGCCGAGCCAGCCGCAGTGAAGACCGATAGCGCTGATGCCGAGGTCGTGGTCGGGCCGTGGAAAGGCGAGGCGGGCAAGAATGGCGCGAAGGAGCCCGAAAAAGCCGAACCCGCTGACACGGCCGCGCCCGCCGGAACGGCGGTGCCCGCAAAGGCGGCGCGCCAGACCGACGTCGAAATGGCGCTGGGCACGCGCTGGGCGGTCTGGGTCGGCGGCATTGCGCTGGCGCTCGGTGGCCTGTTCCTGCTCCACTACACCATCGAGGCCGGCATTTTCGGCCCCGGCGTACGCCTCACCATGGCCGGCATCCTCGGCCTGGCGCTGATTGCCGGCGCCGAATTCATCCGCCGCACCGGCTTCAAGGTGCCGGTGCAGGGCGCGGCCGGCGCCTATATTCCCGCCATCCTCACGGCCGCCGGCGCCTTCATCCTGTTTGGCACGGTCTACGCGGCGCATGGCGTCTATGGCTTCATCGGTCCGGCGACGGCCTTCGCGCTGCTTGGCGTCATCGGCGTCGCGACCATCGGCGCTTCGCTCGTGCATGGCATGGCGCTGGCCGGCATCGGCCTCGTCGGCGCCATGGTCACGCCGGCGCTGGTCGCCTCGCAGGCGCCCAATCCCTGGGCGCTGTTCGTTTATCTGGCGATCGTGCTTGCGGCGACCACGGCAACCGCCCGCATCCGTGACTGGAAGGCGCTCGTGGCAGCGGCTTTCGCCGGCACCGGCATCTGGACCGTTCTTTACATGGTCGACGCGCCGGACGTGAACCTCGCCGCCGTGCTGTTCATCAGCCTGGCCACGCTGGCCGTGCTGGCTTTCGTCTGGCTCGCCGGCCGCGACGCAGCGGCGCGCGGCTTCGACTGGCCATCGATCGTGCCCGGCTTCTTCATCGCCGTGAGCGCGATGGGCCTGTCCGTCGATCCGGCTTTCGCCGGCGCCGGCGATGCCTTGCACGGCGCGGTCCTCCTGGCCGCGCTGGTCGCGGTGGCGCTCTACCAGCCGCGCGCGCTTCCGCTCGTCTTTGCCGCCGGCATCGCGACCGTGCTGATCTATCTCGGCATCATCCCGCCCGCGACGATCGGGGCGGACGCGCTCGATGTCGGGCTGGACGCTCAGCCCCTGGCGTCGTCCGACACGCTGACTTTCCGCATCGGCATCGCGCTTGGCCTGATCTTCCTCGCCGCCGGTTTCTGGGCGGCACGCCGCTTCGCGGCCACTGCTCCGGTGCGCGCGGCTTGCTGGGCGGCCTGGGGTGTCGTTGCTCCGCTGGTGGTGCTCCTGGCGCTGTGGCTGACCTTCGGCGATATCGACCGGGACTTCGGCTACGCGCTGCCGGCGCTGTTGCTGATGCTCGCCTTTGCCGCCGGGGGCGAATGGATCGCGGGTGCCGAGCAGCCGCCGCTGGCCGGCGGCCCGGCCGTGTCGTTCGCGCTCGGCGGCGCCGGCGTCGCCGGCCTCCTGATGCTGCACATGGCCTTCGGTTCGGGCTGGACGACCGTGCTGCTCGCCGCCGCTGCGATCGTGCCGGCGCTGGCCACGCGCTGGCGGTCTTACCCCGTGCTGGGCTGGATCGCGGTTGGCGCGGCGGTCGCCGTGCTTGGTCGTGTCGCCTTCGATCCGACCATCGTCGGCGCGGCGTTTCTGTCCAGGACGCCGGTCTTCAACTGGCTGCTGCCGGGCTATGGCGTGCCGGCGCTCGCCTTCGGCTTCGCCGCCTGGCAACTCGCCCGCACCAGCAACGGCCGGCCGCGCCTTGCCATGGAGGCGACCTCGGCGCTGTTCGCGCTGCTCACCATTGCCATGCTGGTGCGCCACGCCATGCATGGCGGCGTCATCGACACCGGCACGGTGACGCTTGCCGAACAGGCGATCTACACGCTGATCGCACTTGGCGCCGGCGCCATCCTGGTCGCCATCGACATGCGCTCGCCAAGCTCGGTTCTGCGCTATGGCTCGATGGCTGCCGGCGTGGTCTCGGCCGGCTTGATCGCCGTTCAGCATTTCGTGGTGCTGAACCCGCTGCTGACGGATGAATCGACCGGCACGATCCCGGTCTTCAACCTCCTGTTGCTCGCCTATCTGCTGCCGGCGATCGCCGCCGGCGCGCTGGCGCTCTATGTCCGCGATAAGCGTCCGCGATGGTATGCGGCGATGCTGGCGCTGATCGCCTCGCTGCTTGCCTTCGCCTATGCGACGCTGTCGGTGCGCCGCCTGTTCAAGGGCGAGTTCATCGCCTTGTGGAGCGGGCTTGGCCAGCTTGAGACCTACACTTATTCGGCACTCTGGCTGGTCATCGGCGTGGCGCTGCTCACCGCCGGCGTCTGGCTGAAATCGCAGGTGCTGCGCATCGCGTCCGCGGTGCTGATCGCGGTCGCGGTGGTGAAGGTCTTCCTCTTCGACATGTCGGAGCTGGAAGGCGTGCTGCGCGCGCTGTCCTTCATTGGCCTGGGCGCCGTGCTTATCGGCATCGGCCTGTTCTATCAGCGCCTGCTGACGCGAGCGGCGAGGGAGGTCAAGGAGATTTCTTGAAAGAATATCCAATATGGGATATCTAGAATATTCACAAAAGGATATTCGCATGCCTCTCTACATACGTGACGATGAAGTGGATGCGTTGGCCGCCAAATTGCAGCGCGAGACAAACGCGCCGAGCAAGACTGAAGCGGTGCGGACAGCTCTTATTCACGAACTGGAACGCAATCGTGCCAAGGTGCCGCTGCGCGATCGGATTGTGAGGCTTCAGACGGAGGCGAAGAAGATCGGTCTGCCCAATCCCGATTTCGATATGAAGAAATTCACTGACGAGATGTGGGAAGACTGATGTTTGTCGACGCTTCGGTGATCGTCGCCATTCTGAACCAGGAATCGGGCTGGGAGGAATTGTCCAAACAACTCTCCGGACCTGTCGACTTCTACGTCTCTGCAATGGTCCGTTTTGAAGCGACGCAAGCTCTGGCGCGAGCCGGCGCAGGTTCGCGCAAGCCGACCGCTGAAGCGCTCCTCAAAGCTCGCGATCTGGTGGATCAACTCATTGTGGAAATTGGCGGAGAAAACATGTCGATCGGCGACGAGAGCGGTTCACGCGCTATCGATGCCAGCGCTCGTTATGGCAAGGCCGTTGGTCATCAAGCTGACCTGAACTTGGGTGACTGTTTTGCTTATGCTTGCGCGAAAGCACTCGGTATTCCCTTGCTCTACAAGGGCAATGATTTCCTGCTGACGGATTTGAGATAGTTCGGCTTTCTCGTCGATTGCCGGGAATAAAACCGACCGCGCCATCGTTATCTGCGTGCTTGGGTAACCGCAGCGGTTGGGCCGCTTAGCGCTGACTGCTTGCACCGCGCCGGGAAGGCGCGTTCTATCGGATGGAAAGCGACCTCGAAACAAGCGGTCATGGACGACAAGAAGGCAGCGATCCTGAGCGAAATACCGCGGCTGCGGCGCTATGCGCGCTCGCTGCTGCGCGACCGCGATTCCGCCGACGACCTTGTCCAGGATTGCCTGGAGCGGGCGCTTGTGCGGCTCGACAACTGGCAGACTGGAGAAAGCCCCCGGAGGTGGCTGTTTACGATCATGCATCACTTGTTCATCGACCAGATGCGCAAGGTCAACCGGCGCGGCGAGGCGGCGATGCTGCCTCTCGAAGCCGGTGAAGCCCAGTCCGCGCCCGCCGATCAGGTCGAAAGCATCGCCTCGCGCGAGATCATGGATGCCTTGCAGGCGATCAGCCCCGATCGCCGCGCGGCATTGGTGGTGGTCGCCATCGAGGGCTTTTCCTATGCCGAGGCCGCCAATATCCTTGGCGTGCCGGCCGGCACGCTGATGTCGCGCATCGCGCGCGGCCGCGAGGAATTGCGAGGCCTGCTCGACGACTCATCGCGCCGCCGCTCGATAAGGATCATCGAGAAATGACCCGCCGCGATTTTTCCGAACGCGATATCCATATGGCCCTCGACGGCGAATTGCCGGGCGAGGAGCGCATCGCCTACGAGGCCTGGCTCGAGGCCAATCCCGAGATGAAAGCGAGGTCGGCGCGCTACATTGCCGACCGCGCCGCCATGCGCGCCGCCTTGGCCGGCGTGATGGACGAGCCGGTGCCCGCGAGGCTGCGGCAGGCAGTGTTTGGTGAAGCACCTGCAAAGACATCGGCCTGGCGCTCGCGTTGGTGGCTCTCGGCCGCGGCTGCCGTGGTGCTCGCCGTTGGCGGGCTCGGCGGCTATGTCGCCGGCATCGACAGCGTCGGCCGTGGCGGCGACGGCGACGACCAGCTCGCCGAACAGGCGATCGCCGCCCATGTCATCTACGCCGCCGAGAAGCGTCATGCCGTCGAGGTCCCGGCGAGCGACAGGGATCATCTGCAGACCTGGCTGTCGAACCGCGTCGGGCTGAAGCTGGTTGCGCCCGACCTGGCGGCCGAGGGCTTTGAGCTGGTCGGCGGCCGGCTGCTGCCGGCCGGTGATCAGGGCAAGGCGGCGATGCTGCTCTACGAGGACGCCAAGGGCGAGCGAATTTCGCTCTTCGTCACCGCCGAGTCGTCCGCGACATCCAAGGGCACCTATACGGCCGAGGGGGGCGGACCGGAGGCTGTCTACTGGCTCGACAAGGGCTACGCTTGCGCCGTCGTCGGCTCGTTGCCGCCGGAGCGATTGTCGGATGTCGCAAAGAGCGCTTATGGCCAGCTTCTGGCCGGCATATCGAGCTGAACCGGCTGCGTTTTTCGCGGCCGGCAGTCCTTTGAACAGCAACTCTGTTCAAACACTTCGGCCTTTTCTGCAGCGGCGGAACTGTCACAATTCGGCCCTAATCAAGGAGCGATAGCGCTTGATGAATGCTGGCGCTTCGGCCAGTATTTGCGACGCATCCACCGGGGCCGTTTCCACAACCCAATCGAGGTTCTCCCAAGCCCGCATGCCTGCCGAGATTCGAAAGGCCCGCGCGTCAGACGTCGATGACCTGGCCGCCATCGAGAAGGCTGTCTTTCCAGGCGACAGGCTCTCGCGCCGCTCCTTCCGTCAGTTCATCGAACGCGAGACCGCCGAGATGCTGGTGGCCGAGAACGAGGGCCGAGTCGCCGGCTATGCGGTGGTGCTGTTTCGCAAGGGCAGCGGCGTCGCGCGGCTCTATTCCATCGCTGTCGGTCCCTTCTTCGGTCGGCTCGGTATCGGCCGCCTTCTGCTGGCGGCTGCCGAGGAAGCGGCCTTCGAGCACGACCGGCTGTTGCTGCGCCTTGAAGTGCGCGAGGACAATGATCGCGCCATCCGTATCTACGAGCAGGCCGGCTATCGAAAACTAGGCCGGGAGGCCGACTATTACGAGGATGGCGCGACGGCGCTGCGCTACGAAAAGACGCTGCGCGGCGACACGCCGACGGCGACCAAGGTGCCGTTTTACCAGCAGACCTGCGAGTTCACCTGCGGACCATGCTGTCTGATGATGGCGATGGCCAATTTCGACCGTGGCTTCGTGCCGGACCCGGTCATGGAAATCCGCCTGTGGCGCGAGGCCACCACCGTGTTCATGATGTCGGGGCCGGGCGGCTGCGAGCCGTTCGGCCTGGCGGTCTCCGGCTACGAGAGCGGGCTTGCCGCCGAAATATTCGTCTCCTTTTACGGCGCGCTGTTCCTGCAGTCGGTGCGCAGCCAGGACAAGCGCCGGGTAATGGAGCTCGCCCAGGTCGATTTCCGCCGCCGCGCCGAACTTTACGGCATCCCTGTCAATTACCGCCCGTTCGGCATCGGCGACATCCGTGACGCTCTGGCCGAGGGCAAGCTGGTGGTGGTGCTGATCAGCGGCTTCCTGATGTTCGGCAAGAAGGTGCCGCACTGGGTGCTGGCCATCGGCGACGATGGCGACCATATCCTGATCCACGACCCCTGGGTCGAGGACGAAAGGCAGGAAACGATCCTCGATGCCGCGAACATTCCGGTGCCCTACGATATTTTCATGAACATGGCGCAGTTCGGCTGCGACGGCTTGCGCGCCGCCATCACTCTGGGAAAACGCTGAGACAATGACCTGGGTCATCTTAACAGGCAGGCAGAACGATCTCGATCAGGTGGCCACACCCCACAAGATCATCACCAACCGCGACTATCTCGCGCATCCGGCGCTGTTCCGCGGCCAGCGGCCGAAGGTGATCAACCTGTCGAACAATTATGGCTATCAGAGCCGCGGCTACTACGCCTCGCTGCTTGCCGGCTCGCGCGGCCACAGGGTGATCCCGACCGTCGAGACCATGATCGACCTTTCGGAGCGCAAGCTCTACGAGCACGCGCTGCCCGAGCTCGAGCTTGCACTCAACAAATGCCGCAAGGACCTCGGCGGGACTTTCCCAGCGAAGGTCGCGATCTTCTTCGGCATCGGTCCGTCGAAAATATGGGACCGTTTCGCCAAGCTGTTGTTCGACTGGTTCCGTGCGCCGGCGCTTGAGGTCCATATCAAGGACAGCGCCGAATGGGCCTCGATCCGCAAGATCGGTTTCCTGCCGCTCGCCCGCATGACCGAGGACGAGGACGAGTTCTTCCTGCAATGCCTGGACACCTACACCAATCGCGAATGGCGCGACACCAAGGGCCGCACGCCGGCGCGCTATACGTTTGCGACGCTGGTCGATCCGCATGAGGAATTGCCGCCGTCGGAGATTTCCTCGCTGCGCTATTGGGCGAGGATCGCCGAGAAGATGGGCGTCGAAGTCGAGCCGATCACCAGGAAGGATCTCGCCAAGCTCGCCAATTACGACGCGCTGTTCATCCGCGAGACCACGTCGATCTCCAACCATACCTACCGCTTCGCGCGCCGCGCCCAGCAGGAGGGCATGCCGGTGATCGACGATCCGCTGTCGATGATCCGCTGCACCAACAAGGTCTATCTCAACGAGCTGATGACCTACAACAAGGTGCCGGTGCCGCCGACGGTGATGATCGCCGGCACGTCCGACTTCGAGGTGGCGGCGCAGACGCTTGGCTTTCCGCTGGTGTTGAAGATCCCGGATTCGTCCTTCTCGCGCGGCGTCAAGAAATGCGAGAACATGATTGAGCTGACCAAGCTCGCGACCGAGTGGCTGGAAGATTCCGATCTCTTGATCGCGCAGAAATTCATCCCGACCGAATATGACTGGCGCGTCGGCGTGCTCGGCGGCCAGCCGCTGTTTGCCGTGCATTATCTGATGGCGAAGAAGCACTGGCAGATCGTCAACCACAAGGCCAGCGGCAAGCCCGACCAGGGCGGGATCAAGACGTTCACGCTGAAGCAGACGCCGCCGCATGTCGTCGAGACGGCGGTCCGGGCGGCAAAGTGCATCGGCGACGGCCTCTACGGCGTCGACCTCAAGGAGACCAAGGACGGGGTCTTCGTCATTGAAGTCAACGACAATCCCAATCTCGACCATGGCTGGGAGGATTCCGGCGAGAAGGACGAGCTGTGGGTGCGGTTGACGCAGTGGTTCCTGGAACGCCTGGAGCGACCGGATAAGTAGCGGCCGGAAAAGTAACCGTCTGATTTGAGGCAAGAGAATGCTGTTTTTCGTGATCGAGGATTTTCACGGCGCCGACCGCAAGGAAATCTACCGCCGCTTCCGCGATAAGGGCCGCCTGAAGCCCGACGAGCTTGTCGTGCATCACAGCTGGATCGCCGGCGACATGAGCCGCTGCTTCATGCTGGTGGAATCAGATGATGCGACGGTGCTGCAGCGCTGGGTCATCGAATGGGCGGATTTGGTCGAGTTCGAGATCGTTCCCGTGGCCAGCAGCAAGGACATGGTCGCGGCCCTGGCCGGGCACCTCTGAACGCCCATGCTTTGCTGGCCGTCAGACTGACGGCGTGACCAGCGCCGGCGATCCGACCGCGCGCACGCATTCCCCGACCAGCCATTCCCGGAACGCGCCCACGACATCGCGCCTTGCGCTGCGTTCCGGGATCGTCAGGCAATAGGGCTGGCGCAACGCCAGCGATCGGGCAGCAGGCCGGACCAGCCGGCCATCCTCCAGCGCCTGGGCGCAATAGATGCCCTGCGCCAGCGCCACGCCCAGTCCTGAAATGGCGAGATCGAGCGCTGCTCGCGACGAATTGGCCGAAAGGCCGCGCTGTGCCATGCGGCCCGGCTCGCTTCCCGCAGCCTCGAACCAGTTGCGCCAGGATGGAAAGGACGCCCCGGTCGGCCCCCAATCGGTATGAATGAGCGGCAGGCCGGCAAGGCTGTCGGATTTGATCGCGCCGGCGAGCCTTGGCGCGCAGACCGGATAGACGGCGTCCCTGACGATCTCCTCGGTCGGATGCTCCCGATAATGAGGACCATAAGAGAGGCGGATGTCGATCAATTCATGTTCGAACGGCACCGGATCGTCGTCGCCTCTAAGCGAAATGTCGGCGGCGCCATGGCCGGCGATGAAGCCGGCGAGGCGCTCCGAAAGCCAGCCCATCGCCATCGAGGGCGGCACCGAAACGATCAGCCGTGGCCGGAAAGCATCGCCGCCGATATCGCGCGCGACACTGCCGATTTCCCGGAAGGCCATGCTGAGCCTCGGCAGCATCTCCACCCCGGCCTCGGTAAGCACCGCGCGCCGGTTGACCCGGTGGAACAGTTTTCGCCCCATCTGTTCCTCGACGGTGCGGATAAGCTGGCTGACGGCCGCGGCCGAAACCGACAGCTCCTCCGCGGCGGCCGCAAAGCTGCCTGTCCGCGCTGCCGCTTCGAAGGCTTGAAGTCCGCGCAAGGAGGGAAGGGCGACCATTAGGATTCCAATAGATAAGGTAGCCTTATCTTTTTTGCAGAAATCATCGTTTTTCGAAAGGTTTCTTTCTGGGTATCGTAGCTTCATGAACGCATTCGACCACGACGCAACCGTCGACCATCGCTACGTGATAGCCTCGCTGACGAATGAGGAGCGCGGCCGGCTGACCGGAAAATCGGACGGGCCGGGCCTTTTCCAGCTCGCTCTCCACCTCGGGGCGATCATTGTTCTCGGCGCGCTGATCGCGGCACAAGTGCCGTTCTGGCCACTCCTGATGCTGCCACAGGGCGTCCTGATCGTGTTCCTGTTCACGTTGCTGCATGAGACCGTGCACAGGACGGCGTTCGAAACGCAGTGGCTGAACGATATGGTCGCGCGTTTCTGCAGCCTGGCGATCGCGCTGCCCGCCGACTGGTTCCGCTATTTCCACTTCGCCCATCACCGCTTCACCCAGGACCCTGAAAACGATCCGGAGCTGGCTTTCCCGAAGCCCGAAACCTTGCGGCAATACCTCGTCCACGTCTCCGGGCTGCCGGTGTGGCGGGGCAATTTCAAGACGCTCTACACCAATGCGACTGGTGGCTGCCGGGACAGTTACGTGCCGCCGAAGGGCATGCCGAAAGTGAAGGCCGAGGCGCGGGCGATGATCGCCTTCTATGGCGTCGTGCTGGCGCTTGCCGTCTGGTTCAAGGCATCGGTGCTGCTCTATGTCTGGATCGTGCCGGCGCTGCTTGGCCAGCCGTTCCTGCGGCTTTATCTGCTGGCCGAGCATGGCCGTTGTCCCTTTGTCGCCAACATGCTGGAAAACACCCGCACGACGCTGACCAACTGGTTCGTGCGCAAGCTCGCCTGGAACATGCCTTATCATGCCGAGCACCACGCCTATCCCGGCGTGCCGTTCCATCAACTGCCGGAATTCCACCGGCTGATCGAGCGGCATCTCAAGGTGGTCGAGCCAGGCTATATGAGCTTCCACGAGAAATACATCGGGACGCTGCGTTGATTAACGAGGTTCGACGTCAGCCCGATTGGCGCAGCAGCGCCTGCGCGCGCAGCAGCCGGCCCATGTGGGACGCCTTGGTCGGCACGCCGATCAGATAGCCTTGCGCCTCGCCGCAGCCGGCTTTGCGCAGCATGTCGAGCTGCGCCTCGGTTTCGACGCCTTCAGCGGTGACGGTGATGCCGAGCTCCGCGCCAAGCCCGATCACGGTGCGCACGATCGCCGCGGTGTCGCGCTTGTCGAGATCGCGGATGAAGGAGCGGTCGATCTTGATCTTGTCGACGGGGAAGCGTCGGAGATAGCCGAGCGAGGAATAGCCGGTGCCGAAATCATCGAGCGCGATGCGCACGCCGAGGCCGCGCAACTGTCTGAGCGTCTTCAGCACCGCATCGCTTTCGTCCATCATCACCGTTTCGGTGATTTCGAGCTCCAGGCCGCTGGCCGGCAGGCCGGAAAAGGCAAGCGCCGAGATCACGCCGCGGGCGAAGCCGCCGCTCTTGATCTGCGCGGCCGAGACGTTGACGGCCATGCGCATGTCCCGAGGCCAGTTCGCAGCCACATTGCAAGCCTTGCGCAACGCCCAGTCACCGAGCTGCACGATCAATCCGGTTTCCTCGGCGACGGCGATGAAGTTTTCCGGCGAGACCAGGCCGCGCGACGGCGAGCGCCAGCGCATCAGGGCTTCCGCGCCGACGATTTTGCCGGAGCCGATGTTGAGGATCGGCTGGAAATCGAGCTCGAATTCGCGCTTGGAGAGTGCTGTGTCGAGATCGACTTCAAGCGCACGGCGCTCCCGCATCAGGGCATCCATGCCCGGCTCGAAGAAGCGGTAGACATTGCGTCCTTCGCTCTTGCCCCGGTAGAGCGCCATGTCGGCATTGGTGAGCAGCGTGTCGGCATCGTGGCCGTCGCCGGGATAGAGCGCGATGCCGAGGCTGACGCCCACATGCATTTCGCGCCCCTTGTCGCGATAGGGTTTGCCGACGATCTCGACGATGCGCTTGGCGAGCTTTTCGGCGTCGGCGACGCTCTTGATGCCGAACTGTATGATAGCGAACTCGTCGCCGCCGAAGCGGGCCACCATGTCCTTGCTGCTGCGCACGGAGTGCTGCAACCGCTTGGCAACGCATTTCAGCAGCCAGTCTCCGGCCGGGTGGCCGAACGTGTCGTTGACGGCCTTGAAGCGGTCGAGGTCGAGCGAGAAGATCGCCAGCGGCTGGGCCTTGGCCTCGCCAAGCGCGTGGTCCAGCCGTTCGCGAAACATCGAGCGGTTGGGCAGATTGGTCAGCGTGTCGTGATGCGCAAGATGCGTCATGCGCTCTTCGGCGCGCCGGCGCTCGGTGACATCCTCGAAGGTCGCCACCCACCCGCCGCCGGCGAGTGGCCGCCGCAAGACGAAGAGCGTTCGGCCGTCGACCAATTCGCGATAGCTGGAATGTGACTGGCCGGCCTCCAGCCTGACTTTGGTTTTTGCGACTTCAACGTCGATTTCGAGTGGCGCGAAGATGCCGAGACGGATGAGTTTCCCCAGCATCTGGCGATGTGTCATGCCAAGCGTGAAGTCCGACGCTTTGGCGTTGCACAGATCCAGAAAGCGCTGGTTGCGCACGATCAGGCGGCCCTTGGCGCTGTACATCAGCAGGCCTTGCGACATGTTGGCCAAAGCGGCGTCGAAGCGGCGATGTTGCTCTTTCAACTCCGCCTCGGCGCGCCGTTGCTCAGTCACATCCTGGTAGATCGAAACCCAGCCGCCGACGGCGATCGGCCGATGCGAGATGACGATGATGCGCCCGTCCGACAGAACTTCCTCGTAGGTCGAAGGCTTGGCCCCGTCGATGTAAGGCTTGCGGATTGCGTAGAGCTCGGCGGCGCTCTGCGAGGCGATGCCGATGTCGACGCTGTGCTGCAAGACGTCGAAGAAACGAATGCCAGGCTTCACCACTTTGGCGTCAAGGCTGAAGATGTCGATGTAGTTACGGTTGCAGATGATCACCCGCTCATCGGCGTCGAACATGCACAGCCCATGCGACATGTTCTCGACGGCCGCCGCGAAGCGCTCGTTTTGGGCCCGCAATTCTTCCGCTATTCGTCGCACCGGACCAATGCCGGCCGCCTTCCGCCTGCCGGCAGCCGAACCAGTCTTGACATGTGCGTCAGGCATGAGCACGCCTTCGGACCGAGACCGAACGCATACTGTCCTAGTCCCGGGTTAATTTAGCGTTCTTTCGTGGGGTTGAAATCACGGCAAGCGAAAACTGGCGCTTGGCTTCCAGCGACTTGAAACGCTTGAGGAAAGCCGTTTGCGCCCAGGTGACGGATTTTGGCGAGAAGTCAAAGCGGTCGGCGGAGAAGCCGCGCGGCCGGCCGAAATACTCGGTCGCTTCCGCCGTCGAAAAGCCGGCCAGCAGCGTCGCCTCGTAATAGGCGGCGATCTGGTCGGCACGCTTGATGTCCTTACGCAAGGAGGCGTCAAGCTCCGCCGGCAATGAGAAACGCAGATGGATGGCGTGCTGCAGGCGCAGCTCGCAATCCTTGTAGGAGCCGCCCATCACCGATTTGAACGGCGAGATCATGTCGCCGATGACATATTCGGGCGCGTCGTGCAGCAGGGCGGCGAGCCGCGCCTCGGCTGTAGCTTCCGGCGCCAGCTCGCCATAGAGCGCCTCGACCAGCAGCGAGTGCTGCGCGACGGAGAAAGCATGGTCGCCGCTGGTCTGGCCGTTCCAGCGGGCGACGCGGGCAAGGCCGTGCGCGATGTCGGCAATCTCGATGTCGAGCGGCGATGGGTCGAGCAGGTCGAGCCGACGGCCCGAAAGCATGCGTTGCCAGGCGCGCGGCGGCGCGCCGGCCCGGTCGGCCGCCATCAGGCCTCCTCCGCGCTGGCCGCGTCCTGCGGGTAGGTGAATTTCGCCCAGTGCGGGATGGCAAGCATGATTGGCGTCTCGCCGGCCCTGATCGAATCGTGAGCGTCGATCGCCGCCTTGACGCGGTCGATACGTACGATGGCCAGACCGCGCCCGTCGTTTGACGAACCCAGCGTGCCGACCGGCCGACCGTTGACCGTCACCTCCGTGCCGGCCGGGGGTAGCGGACCGGCGGCGACGGCGATCAGGACACGGCGTCTGGCGGTGCCG
The DNA here is from genome assembly GCF_033977265.1 of Mesorhizobium australafricanum. Classification (NCBI taxonomy): domain Bacteria; kingdom Pseudomonadati; phylum Pseudomonadota; class Alphaproteobacteria; order Hyphomicrobiales; family Phyllobacteriaceae; genus Mesorhizobium; species Mesorhizobium australafricanum. The sequence continues at coordinate 46,531 of NZ_JAVIIT010000022.1, forward strand.
CGATGCTGCATGCGCGAGACGACCTCCTGGCCAATATAGCAGCCCTTCTTGAAGCCGACTCCGCCGGTTTCGTCGAGCAGCACATCATGCGGGAAGGCGTCGCCAAGCTGGTAGTCGCTGCCGCTTTCGGCAATGCCGTGGGCGATGCGAATTTTTTGCCAGGTATTTGGATCGCCACCGTCCTTTGTCTCGCCGCCATAGGTGCGGCTGATCGCAATGTCGCGAAAACGTGTGTCGGCAAGCGCCGTTGAATCAGCCCCGATTGAATCGAAATGTGAAGCGGCTGAATCATCGCCCCATGCGACCGTGACAAGCGCCTGATCCTGCTTGGCAATATCGGCCTTGGCCCTTAGCCGGTAAAGCATCAGCCGGCGCACGAAATCGTCGGCGATGTCGGCCCGGCATTCCAACTGGAAGCCGTTGTCGCCGGTGCGCGAGATCAGGAAATCGAACAGGATCTTGCCTTGTGGCGCCAACAGCGCGCCGGGCTTTGCCTCGCCCGGCCCGAGCGTGTCCAGATCGGTGGTGAGGATGTTCTGCAGGAAATGCTCGGCATCGGGGCCTGACACGGAAATGAGCGCGCGGTCCTTGATTTGGGTAAAGGGCATGAGCGTGAAATCGGCCTGATCTTGCAAAACGTTCGGTCATTACGTAAGCCGGCCACACTCCCCCCGCAAGAGATTGGACCTGCCCATGGCAACCACCTTCGACCTCACCCTGACACGCGGCACGGTGGTCAACCATGACGGCGAGGGTTTTCGCGACATTGGCGTCAAGGATGGCCGCATCGCGGCAATCGGCGATCTTAGCCAGGCCTCGGCCGGCGAAACCATCGATTGCAAGGGTCTGCATATCCTGCCGGGCGTTATCGACAGCCAGGTGCATTTCCGCGAACCGGGCCTGGAGCACAAGGAAGATCTGGAAACCGGCTCCCGCGCCGCCGTGCTGGGCGGCGTCACCGCCGTCTTCGAAATGCCCAACACCAATCCGCTGACCATCAGCGAGGCGGCGCTCGCCGACAAGGTGCGCCGCGCCACCGGCCGCATGCATTGCGACTTCGCCTTCTGGGTCGGCGGCACGCGCGACAATGCCGGCGATGTCGGCGAATTGGAACGGCTGCCGGGAGCGGCCGGCATAAAAGTGTTCATGGGTTCGTCCACCGGCGACCTTCTGGTCGAGGACGATGAAGGCGTCGCCTCGATCCTGCGCAACACCCGCCGCCGCTCGGCTTTCCATTCGGAGGACGAATTCCGTCTGCGCGAACGGCTCGGCGAACGCATCGAGGGCGATCCGTCGTCGCATCCCGTCTGGCGCGACGAGGTCGCGGCATTGCGCTGCACGGAGCGCCTGGTGCGCATCGCCAGGCAGACACGCGCGCGCATCCATGTGCTGCATATATCGACGGCCGAGGAGATCGTCTTCCTCGAACAGCACAAGGATGTCGCGACCTGCGAGGCCACCCCGCACCACCTGACGCTGACGGCCGACGACTATGCGCGGCTGGGCACGCTGATCCAGATGAATCCGCCGGTGCGCGCAGCCCGCCACCGCGACGGCGTCTGGCACGGCATTTCCCAAGGCATCGTCGATGTTCTGGGGTCCGACCATGCGCCGCATACGTTGGCCGAGAAGGCAAAGACCTATCCGGCCTCGCCGTCCGGCATGACCGGCGTGCAGACCCTGGTGCCGATCATGCTCGACCATGTCAACGCCGGCCGGCTCTCGCTGCAGCGCTTCGTCGACCTTTCCAGCCACGGCCCGCAGCGGATTTTCGGCATGGCCAGAAAAGGCCGCATCGCCGCCGGCTACGACGCCGATTTCACCGTCGTCGACATGAAGCGGCGCGAGACCATCACCAACGCGCAGGCCGGCTCCAAGGCCGGCTGGACGCCTTATGACGGCAGGCAGGTCACCGGCTGGCCGGTCGGCACCATCGTGCGCGGCACGCGCGTCATGTGGGAAGGTGAGATCGCGACACCTGGCCAGGGCAGGGCGGTGGAGTTTTCCGAGGCGCTGCCGGCCTAACCTGCCAAAATTGGATTTGTTAAGCGCTCTGCACTATGTTGGATGCGCCATGACCGCGAATATTGCGCCGATCATTCCCGCGGAGTTTCCCGAGCTCCAGGCCCTCGCCTGGAACCGCGACGTCGCGCGCCCCATCCCCGCTAAAGAGGCCTTTGCGCTTTACGAACGCAACTGGCGCTTTGTCGATCAAAAGCGCCTTACGGCACGTGAGAAGCTGCTTATTATGAAATTGGCTGACGAATTTGGCCACGGTATCCTTCTGATTGCTGCATGAGCCATTGCAGCGTTTCAGCCGATAGGATTTGTCGACTGTCGTAGAGTTCCTTCGCCGCCGGCGTTGCGACACTTCAGTGGGCCACAACGCTCTCAATCCCCGGCGACGAAAAACAGCCACTGTCCGGTCGGCGTGATGCCGATGCGGTAGAAGATGTAGGCGCCGAACTGCTTCATGTCGTCATAGTCGCTCGCCGTGACCAGCTTGAACAATTCGACACGCTGCCTGGCATCGAGCTTGTCGAGCGGCAGCGCGAAGAAATACGGCCAGACATAGAGTTCCTGCGGCGTGCCGGTGTCGACATGGACGTAGCCGGCTGAAAGCACCTCTTCCAGGATGGCGAGGATTTCCTGGCCGTCGCCGTCGCCCGAAAGGCCCTTGAGGAAGGTGACCGGGTCGCCGTCAATGTCGCCCAGCGACAATTGCGTCATGGCATCGCCCTTGCCGATCAGCGGCCTCAGCTTCTCGATGTCGCCGCTTTTGCAGGCCTCGATGATCAGCCCATGCATGCGCTTGACCGGTTCGGGAAGCGTGTTGAGGTCGTATACGACCGCCGGCGGCGGTGCGTCTGGATCGGCGCGCGGGCTGGTGATGCCGCCATTGGCGGGCGGCGTCTCCGGCTTCGACTTGTCCGTGTCGTCGGCCGGCTGGCCGCCGTCCGAGGGTTTGTTGCCGGGTGCCTCGGGCATCGGCACGGTGGCTCCGGGCGCGGTGCTGTCGCCATTGGCGGGCGGGGTGACCGGGGAAGGCAGGTCCTCGCGCTGGATTTCGCTCAGTGCGTAGGAAGGCGTGCTGGTGAGGCACAGGGGCAGCGCCATGCAGGAAGCGGCGATCAGGATGCTGAGGGCCAGCCCGCACGGCCGGCCTGACATCGAAAATCTCACCGCTTGCTTCTCCATGGTTCCCGGCTCGGTCCCGGCCCGCGCTCGGAATGTCCAGCGCATGGGCATGATGCCCAAACGGCGCGGCGCCGTCAAAAAGTCGTTGTCAAACAGGGGGCTAGTGCTTCAGGCGTTCCGGCTCGAAGGCGCCGGCAATCACCTTTTCCCGCATGCGGTCGAGCAGGGCGAGCGCCGAGGTCTCGCCATTGGCGCGCAGCATCTCGCCGAAAGCGGTCTCCAGCGCTGCCTCGGCGATGATTTCCGGTTCGATGCCGGCCGACAGGCCCTCGGCCCAGGCTTCGCTGTGGCTCTCCACGGCGGTCAGGCGCTTTTCTTCCCTGACCAACGCGTCGATGTCGCTGACACCATGTTCCATTGCGATGTCCACCTTCTGCAAGCGGCGATCCGACAGATGGATCTGGGCTTGGCCTGTCAGTTCGTCCGCAGTCTCAACTAAGTCTTTGTAAATACGACAATTTTAGGGTCGAAATCTACATTGCCGGAGAGACTGCCCTCAATCGATGCCGAGCTTAGCCGATTAGACCGGCTTGCGGCATCAAAACCTTCAGTTTGAGTTAATTCCACAATTGCGTGCTAACGTTTCATTAATGCTGTTGCGAAAACGCAACACATGATTGCACCAGAGCGGGACAGGAGACAATAAGGCACCTCACATTGGCGCCGATTGTCACAAGAAATCTGCGCAAAACGCGCAGTAGGGGCTGATCCGGCCTCAATTGCCGTAGCGCGAAGCGATATCGCGCGACAGCGTCTCGCCTTCCTTCATGTAGCGGGCGATCGCCTCGGTCGCCGAAGGCGTGCATTGCGTATAGATGCCGCTGAAGGAGCGGTAGCCGCGGTTGAAGGATGCGATGAAGCGGGCACGCCGGTCGGGATCGGGGTTTTCCGATTCGAGCAGCTTTTCCATCTCGACCCGCCACTGGTCGCCTTTTTCGCCGCACAGGTTGCGCAGGAAATGCAGCGATCCCAGCACTTCCGCCAGCCGCATCAGCCCGGGCTCGAAAGGCGCCTCGGTGGCGCGCGCTGGGGACGCCGCGACGGCGATGCCGACGGCGAGGCACGCGGCGAGAAGAAGGGAAGCGCGGGTCATCGGCTTATGTGACCAAACAATTCGTCGCCCGCAAGGCGATTTTCGGAACGGAAACTGCGGTTTGCCAGCGGCGATGGTAGTTTGGAACTTGGCAGAAACCTCCGCGTCGTCATCCCAGGGTCTCCGCGACAGAGCTTCGCTCCTTGCTTCGCCCTGGGATGGCGAAGTTGGGAAAGTTCCGGCCAATCTCGTCAGAATCATTGCGTCTACGAACTAGGTCCGAGCAATTCCTCGGCGACCGAGAACACATCGCCGGCAAGCGGCATCTCGGCCATTTGGGCCAGCGTGTAGAAGGCCGCGGTCTCGGCATCGTCGCTGGCCACCGGCTCACCTCCGGCATAGGTCGCGCCGAATACCGTCAGGCGATAGTCGACCGCATGATTTTCGCCGCTGCCGTCGATATGAATGTCGCGCAGCGGGTGGTAGTCGCTGGCCTCTAGCCCGGTCTCTTCCTGCAACTCGCGCGCTGCGGCCTGTGCGAGCGTTTCACCCGGCTCGACCTTGCCGCCGGGATAGGCGTAGAGCCCTTGCGACGGTGCCCGCGCGCGCTTGACCAGAAGCACCGTCTCGCCACGCACGATGGCGACCGAAACGGCCGGTATGATCTTGCGCTGTTCCATGGGATCGCCGAGTTTCCGCATCCTGTTGTGGACCGACTGGTCCGATCAAGCTTTAGCCGTTGCGGCGTGGCGGTTCCATCGCCACTTTCATGGCGCATCAATCGACGAGCCCAGACCCATGTGCGGACGCTTTGCCCTGACCGCCACGCCGGACCGGACAGCCGCCTTGCTTGGCCTGGCCGAACTGGAGGAATTTCCCGCGCGCTACAACATCGCGCCGACGCAGCCAGTGCTGGTGGCGCTCGCCGGCCCTCAGCGAGCGCCTGGCTCGAACTTGCCGGACCGCCAGGCGATGCTGGTGCGCTGGGGCCTGATCCCGGCCTGGGTCGAGGACACCAAGGCGTTTCCGCTGCTCTTCAACGCCCGCTCCGAAGGCGTGCTGCAGAAGGCCTCGTTCAAGACCGCCATGCGCCATCGTCGCGCTCTCGTGCCGGCCTCCGGCTTTTACGAGTGGCAGCAGTCGGGCGGCAAAAAGGGCCAGCCCTACTGGATCCGGCCGAAGCAAGGCGGCGTGATCGCCTTCGCCGGGCTGATCGAGACCTATGCCGAACCGGGCGGCTCGGAAATGGACACCGGCGCGATTCTCACGATTGAGGCCAATGCCGGCATCGCCCATATCCATCACCGCATGCCGGTGGTGATCGAGGAACGCGACTTCAGCCGCTGGCTCGATTGCCGTACGCAGGAGCCGCGCGACGTGCTCGACCTGCTCAAGCCCGCCGAACCCGATTTCTTCGAAGCGATTCCGGTTTCCGACCTTGTCAACAAGGTCGCCAACACCGGGCCGGAGATTCAGGAGCGGGGCGTCGTCGGGCCGCAAGCCGAGAAGGTCAGGCGCCAGAAGCCGGGCGCGGACGAAAACCAGATGACCCTATTTTAGCGAAGGCTGCTTGCCTCGGGAGGCTGCTTCGGGGCCTTCATCTCCAGGGCGCTCTATGGCGCCCCCATCGCCGGCGTCCCCATCGTCGGGGACTGCGCCGGTCGTGCCGTTTCAGGCGGCGCGCGGCGAAACGATCTTCTGCGCCGGCTTCTTCTTCTTCGCGGTGTGAAGAAGGGCTGCGACGATTGCCGCCGGGCCGATCGCGCGGTAGTGGCTGGCCAGTGCGGGCTGCGTTTGTCGGTTCTGTTCCTGCTTGTTGCGAGCCATTGTTCTCTTCCCTGGTAACGGTTTCGTGTGCAGCGTTTGGCGGCTGATTCCGACCAAATCGTGACATCTGGCGGTCTAGCCGGCGAATGTTTCATCGCTGTGCCGACATGTTTAATAAAATGTTTCGGCGTGTCTTTACCTGTGATCCGGCGACATCTTTCCTCGGCGGAGCGACTTGACGGCAACACCTGCCAGCGCGATAAAGCCGCCCATGAAAACGTCTTTCGCCATTTGTGGCATTTGCATTATTGGCTAGCCTCGCGCTGGTCCGGACGTTTTCGCCTCATCTTTCCCTAGAGTGGACAAACGCCCCGGCCAGCAGGCTGGAGCCCGATTTGTGCCTGCGGCGCAGACAAGGCTCCGACCAATCTAAGGGATCGGAAGGGCACGCATGTCTGACGTATCGAAGGGCCTCAGCCTCTACAACACGCTAACGCGGACGAAGGAGCGTTTCGTTCCGATCGATCCGCAAAATGTGCGCATGTATGTCTGCGGTCCGACCGTCTACGACTTCGCCCATATCGGCAATGCGCGTCCGGCGATCGTCTTCGACGTGCTGTTCCGCCTGTTGCGCCAAGTCTATGGCGAACGCCAAGTCACGTATGTGCGCAACATCACGGACGTCGACGACAAGATAAATGCCAGGGCACTGCGCGATTTCGGCGACGATATCGCGTCTGGAAAGCTGTCGCTCAACGATGCCATCCGCAAGGTCACCGAAAAGACCGCCGACCAGTACCACAAGGATGTCGCAGCCCTCGGCTGCCTGCAGCCGACCTTTGAGCCGCGAGCGACCGAGTTCGTCGCACCCCGCGCCGACGGCAAGGCCGACATGCTGTCGCTGATCCGGCAGCTGATCGAACGCGGCCACGCCTACGTCGCCGGCGGCGAGGTGCTGTTCGACACCGCCTCGATGCCGGACTATGGCGAATTGTCGAAGCGCAATCTCGACGAGCAGCAGGCGGGCGCCCGCATCGCCGTCGACGCCCACAAGAAGAACCCCGGCGATTTCGTGCTGTGGAAGCTTTCGAGCCCGGAAGAGCCCGGCTGGGAGAGCCCGTGGGGCAGGGGCCGGCCCGGCTGGCACATCGAATGCTCGGCCATGTCGGCCGCCTATCTCGGCGAGGTCTTCGACATCCATGGCGGCGGCCTCGACCTGATCTTCCCGCACCATGAGAACGAGATCGCCCAGTCGCGCTGCGCCCACGGCACCAGGGTCATGGCCAACGTCTGGATGCACAACGGCTTCCTGCAGGTCGAAGGCCAGAAGATGTCGAAGAGCCTCGGCAATTTCTATTCGATCCACGAACTGCTGGAGACCGAGACGTTCGGCGGCCGCACCTGGCCGGGCGAGGTGCTCAGGCTGGCGATGCTGATGACGCACTACCGCGAGCCGATCGACTTCTCCGTGCGCAAGCTGGAGGAGGCGGAAAACACGCTGCGCAAATGGAAGCGCGCGGCCGACCTGGCGCCCGCGCCCGCGAAGGACCTGCCGGCCGAGGTGGTGGAAGCACTGTCGGACGATCTCGCCACCTACATCGCCTTCCAGCGGCTGACTCAGCTCGCCGGCGAGGCTATCGAGTTCAGCGGTGACGGCGAGAACACCGCCGCTGCTTCGCTGAAGGCGGCGCTCACCTTCCTCGGCTTCGATGTCGGCGCGGCCAAGGTGGACGAGGCGGCGGTGGCCAAGGCAATCGCGGATCGGCTTGCGCTGATTGCCGCCAAGAACTGGGCGGAGGCCGATCGCCTGCGCGACGAGCTGCTGGCGCAGGGCGTGCAGCTGAAGGACGGCAAGGATCCTGTCACCGGCGAACGCGTGACGACGTGGGAGATCAAGCGGTGAGGGTACTTGGGCGATTGGCGAAAGCGGCGGCGAAGGCCAATCTCCCCCCTTGCGGGGGAGATGTCCGGCAGGACAGAGGGGGGTGTGAAGGAACGCCGACGCTTCGGTTTGCCCGCTTTGGCGATAACCATTTCCTGAGAAGGCAGCACTCCCTGGTAGCTTCTATGTCGGCGGGACAGCACCCCCCTCTGTCCTGCCGGACATCTCCCCCGCAAGGGGGGAGATCAGCTGTCACGCGCGGTTTCGCTAATCTCCGGCGTGGGATGGCCTGAGCATGGGTCACGACCGCGTTCCATCGCGTCAGCGCAAAAACGCAAAATCCATGCGGCGCGCGATGACCGATGCCGAGCTGAAGCTTTGGAACGAGTTGCGCGCCCATCGGCTGATGGGCATGAGCTTTCGGCGGCAGGTGCCGATAGGACCTTACATCGTTGACTTCGCCTGCTCGTCTCATCGACTGATAGTCGAGGTCGACGGCAGCCAGCATGCCCAAGCGGAACGCTCGCGATATGATGAAGCAAGAAGCGAGCATCTAAGCACAAGTGGCTGGACCATCCTGCGCTTCTGGAACGACGACGTAATCCGCGATATCGACAATGTCTGCCAGCACATCGTCATCGTGGCCGGCCTGGCCGATGCGCCCGCGCCATCAATGGAGGAGCTCGTCCCATGATCGATCATCTCGGCATCAACGTCGCCGATTTCGATGCATCCAAAACCTTCTACGACAAGGCGATGGCGCCGCTGGGGGCGTCGCTGCTCTACATGGTGCCGGAAGAATATACCGGCGGTGCCAAGGTTGGCGGCTATGGCCGCGACCGGCCGGTGTTCTGGCTGAGCGGCGGGACGGACAAGCCCAAGGCCGCCCAGCGTGTCGCCTTCACCGCGCGGAGCCGAGCCGAGGTCGATGCCTTTCATGCCGCGGCCCTTGCCGCCGGCGGCGCGGACAATGGTGGGCCGGGCCTGCGCCCGCATTATCATCCCAACTATTACGGCGCCTTCGTCTTCGATCCGGACGGCAACAATGTCGAGGCGGTCTGCCATGATCCGGAGTGAACCCATGACCCGGCCGATGACCAGGAGCGAGCGATGAGCCTCGACAACCGGCCGGTCTACACCGGCGGCTGCCAGTGCGGCGCCGTGCGCTTCCGCGTCGAGGGCGCGCTGGGCGACGCCTCCGTCTGCCATTGCCGCATGTGCCAGAAGGCGAGCGGCAATTTCTATCTGCCGCTGGTTTCGGTGCGCGGCGCCACGCTCGACTGGACGCGCGGCGAGCCGAAACGCTTCCGCTCGTCCAATGCCGCCTGGCGCGGCTTCTGCGCCGAATGCGGCACGCCGCTTACGTTCGAGGCATCGGACGGCATGGCGCTTGCGATCGCCGCCTTCGACGATCCGTCAGGCATCGCGCCGACCATCCAGTGGGGCGTCGAAGCAAAACTTCCCTATGTCGACGGCATCCCCAAACTGCCGTCCGAGGACACGATGGCCGACATCGCCTCGGCGCCTTATCTCGCCGAGCTCGTCTCCTATCAGCATCCCGATCACGACGCCGACCAATGGCCGCCGGAGGAAAGACCATGACCGATCAAGTTCGAACCGGCGGCTGCCAGTGCGGCGCCGTGCGCTTCCGCATCAAGGGCAAGCTCGGGCGCCCGTCCATCTGCCATTGCCGCATGTGCCAGAAACAGTTCGGCAATTTCTTCGGCGCGCTGGTGACGGTGCCGAAGGACGGCGTCGAATGGACCCATGAGGAGCCGAGCTACTTCCAGTCCTCGGTCAACATCGATCGCGGTTTCTGCGCCCGCTGCGGCACGCCGCTGACCTATCGCCAACCCGGCGCGCTGGAGATCGCCATCGGCGCCTTCGACGACCGCTCCGACCTCGCGCCGCAGATCCAGGTCAACTACGCGGTTCGCCTGCCTTGGGTGGAGAAGATCTTCGAGGCGCCGGTCCACGACGATCCCGATTTCTATCGACGGCAGGAGCAGATCATCTCCTTCCAGCACCCCGACCACGAGACGGCCAACTGGCCGCAGCAGGGCTTGAAACTATGACGATCCACGGCAGTTCCTTGCGCACCCTCTATCCGGAGATCGAGCCGTTCGAGACAGGCATGCTCGATGTCGGCGACGGCCACACGATCTACTGGGAGCGCTGCGGCACCAAGGGCGCCAAGCCGGCCGTGTTCCTGCATGGCGGCCCGGGCGGCACCATCTCGCCAAAACACCGTCGCCTGTTCGACCCGAAGCTCTACGACGTCATCCTGTTCGACCAGCGCGGTTGCGGCAAGTCGACGCCCAACGCCTCGCTCGAGGCCAACACCACCTGGCATCTCGTCGCCGATATCGAGCGCCTGCGCGAGATGGCGGGCTTCGACAAATGGCTGGTGTTCGGCGGCTCCTGGGGCTCGACGCTGGCGCTTGCCTATGCCGAGACGCATCCCGAACGCGTCAGCGAGCTGGTCGTGCGCGGCATCTACACGCTCACCCGCGCCGAGCTCGAATGGTATTATCAGTTCGGCGTCTCCGAGATGTTCCCCGACAAATGGGAGCGGTTCCTCGCCCCGATCCCCGAGGCCGAGCGCGGCGACATGATGGCCGCCTACCGCAAACGGCTGGTCGGCTCCGACCGCAAGGCTCAAGTTCAGGCTGCCCTTGCCTGGAGCCTGTGGGAAGGCGAGACGATCACGCTGCTGCCGGAGCCCGAGACCAGCGGCAAGTTCGGCGAGGACGACTATGCGGTGGCCTTCGCCCGCATCGAGAACCACTATTTCGTCCATGCCGGCTGGCTGGAGGAAGGGCAGTTGCTGCGCGACGCCTGGAAGCTGAAGGACATTCCCGGCACGATCGTCCACGGCCGCTACGACATGCCGTGCCCGGCGAAATACGCCTGGGCGCTGCACAAGGCCTGGCCAAACGCCGATTTCCACCTCATCGAGGGTGCTGGGCATGCCTATTCGGAGCCGGGGATCTTGGACCAACTGATCCGGGCGACGGATAAGTTCGCGGGGAAGAAATAGTCGATGTACGGCGTTCCGTCACACCCCCCTCTGGCCTGCCGGCCATCTCCCCCGCAAGGGGGGAGATTGGATGTCGCCTTCGCTTTCGCCAATCGCCGACGCTGCAGGACGAGCGCCGTCGCCAAAGCTGCCGATCTCCCCCCTTGCGGGGGAGATGTCCGGCAGGACAGAGGGGGGTGCTCAAGCACCTTGCCATCATGAAAAAACAAAGATTGTTCCTCTTCGACACAACCCTCCGCGACGGCCAGCAGACGCCGGGCATCGACTTTTCCGTCGAGGATAAGATCGCCATCGCCAGGCTGCTCGATGCGTTCGGCATCGACTATGTCGAAGGCGGCTATCCGGGCGCCAATCCGACCGACACCGCCTTCTTCCAGAAGAAGCGAACGGAAAACGCGAAGTTCGTCGCCTTCGGCATGACCAAGCGGGCAGGCGTATCCGCCTCCAACGATCCGGGGCTTGCGGCGCTGGTGCAGTCTAAGTCCGACGCCATATGCTTCGTCGCCAAGAGCTGGGACTATCATGTGCGCGTGGCGCTCGGCTGCACGAATGAGGAGAATCTGGAAGCGATCAAGACCTCGGTCGAGACGGCGGTGGCTTCGGCCAAGGAGGCGATGGTCGACTGCGAGCATTTCTTCGACGGCTTCAAGGCCAATCCGGACTATGCGCTCGCCTGCGCCAGGACCGCCTACGACGCCGGCGCGCGCTGGGTGGTGCTGTGCGACACCAATGGCGGCACGCAGCCTTCGGAGGTGCGCGCCATCGTCGAGAAGGTGATCGCCGGCGGCATCCCGGGCGACCATCTCGGCATCCATGCCCATGACGACACCGGGCAAGCGGTGGCGAATTCACTCGCCGCGGTCGAAGCCGGCGTGCGCCAGATCCAGGGTACGCTGAACGGCATCGGCGAGCGCTGCGGCAACGCCAATTTGATCACAATCGTCCCGACGCTGGCGCTGAAGCCGGCCTTCGCCAGCCGCTTCGAAACCGGCATTTCGGCCGAAGATCTGACCGGCATTTCGCGGCTCTCCCGCGCCTTCGACGAGTTGCTCAACCGTGCGCCGGAAGCGCAGGCGCCCTATGTCGGCTCCTCCGCCTTCGCCACCAAGGCCGGCATCCATGCCTCTGCCTTGGCCAAGGAGCCGGCGACCTATGAGCACGTAGAGCCGCAAGCCGTCGGCAATCGCCGTCGCGTCATGGTTTCCGACCAGGGCGGCAAGGCGAACTTCCTCGCCGAGCTGAAGCGGCGCGGCATCGACGTGCCCAAGGACGATCATCGGCTCGACGCGCTGATCGCCGTGGTCAAGGAACGCGAGGCCGAAGGCTATGCCTATGAGGGCGCCGACGCCTCGTTCGAATTGCTGGCGCGCAAGATGCTGCACGGCCTGCCGGAGTTCTTCAACGTCACCTCCTTTCGCTGCATGGTCGAGCGCCGCTTCGACGCCAACGGCCAGTTGAAGACGGTTTCGGAAGCGATCGTGAAAGTGCTGGTCGACGGCGAGGAGAAGATGTCGGTGGCAGAAGGCCATGGCCCGGTCAACGCGCTCGACATCGCGCTGCGCAAGGACCTCGGCAAATACCAGAGCGAGATCGTCGACCTCGAGCTTGCCGACTTCAAGGTGCGTATCCTCAACGGCGGCACCGAGGCCATCACCCGCGTCCTGGTCGAATCGCACGATTCCACCGGCGCCCGCTGGTGGACGGTCGGCGTATCGGAAAACATCATCGATGCCTCCTTCCAGGCCCTGATGGATTCGATCATCTACAAGCTGATGAAGAACCGCGACATGGCGGGATTGGTGGCGGCGGAGTAGGTTGAACCATCACCAAAAGTCCATTGATCCATCATAATTTTGCGATGGTCTTGAGCGATCCGCTGGGCCATAGCGATAGGCCATGGTCACCGCAACAGCCGATCTCGATCAGGATGCCAAGGCCCGCCGCGGCTTCCTTCTGGCGCTCGGCGCCTATTTCCTCTGGGGACTGCTACCCTTCTACATGAAGGCGGTGGCGCATCTGCCGCTTGCGGAGGTGATCGCCAACCGTGTCGTCTGGTCGGTGCCGATCGCGGCGGCGGTGCTCATCTGGGCCGGCCGCACCGCCGACTTCAAGACGGCGATCCGCTCGCCCAAAAGCCTTGCCATGGCGGCGCTGACGGCGGTGCTGATCTCGGTCAACTGGGGCATCTATGTCTGGGCGATCGCGGTCGACCGCACAGTCGAGACCGCACTCGGCTATTACATCAACCCGCTGGTCAGCGTTGTCGTCGGTGCCGTGCTGCTCGGCGAGCGGCTCGACAGGCTGCAGATCGCGGCTGTTGTGCTGGCCGCGATCGCGGTGGCGGTGCTCACCGTCGAGGCCGGCAAGCTCCCCTGGGTGTCGCTGGCGCTCGCCTTCTCCTTCGCCGCCTACGGCTTCTTCCGCAAGACGCTGCCGATCGGCCCGAGCCAGGGTTTCCTGCTCGAAGTGCTGCTGTTGTCGGTGCCGGCGCTTTGCTACATCGTCTACCTGATCGCCACCGGCCAGGATCATCTCATTTCCAGCACCGGTGCCGACACCGCATTGCTGATCGGCTGCGGTCCGGTCACCGCGGTGCCGCTGCTGCTCTTTGCCTTCGGCGCCAGGCTGCTGCGCCTGTCCACCATCGGCATCATGCAATATATCGCGCCGACCATGGTGTTCCTGATCGCCGTGCTGATCTTCGACGAACCGTTCGGCAAGACCCAGGCCATTGCCTTCGCGCTGATCTGGACGGCGCTGGCGATGTATTCGTGGTCGATGTTCAGGAGCCGCGAGGTCCGCCAGCCGGCTCCCGCGGCACGATAGGGGTCGGCGCGCTACACCCGTCCGAGCCGTCGCACGATCATGTAGACGACCGCGGCGATGACGACCGAAATCGCCGTCACCACCCAGAATCCCAGCGGGGTGTCGACCAGCGGCAATCCGCCGACATTCATGCCGAACAGGCCGGAGATGATGGTCATCGGCAAGAGCACCGCCGTCATGACGGAGAGGATGTAGAGCAGCTGGTTCGACTGCTCGGTCAGCTTGGCCATCAGCTCGTCCTGCAACAGACGCGTGCGCGCCTGCAACTGCTCGCCGTCGTGATGCAGCGTATGCGCCCGGTGTGAGAGCCTCGTCGCCATGTCGTTGATCGGATCGGGGAGGTCGTCGCGATGCGAATGGTCGAGATGGCGGAAGAGGTTGCTCAGCGTCGCCATCTGCCGGTGGATGATCACCAGCTGGCGGCGCGCGTCGACCAGCGCCTGGCGTTCACTGTGCCATGCATCGCAGACGATGCGGTCCTCGATGCCGTCGAGCGTGTCGCCCATCTTGTCGAGCTCGACCGCCATGCCGTCGAGCGACTGGCCAATCACCGCCTCGATCAGCTCGGACGGCGTGCGGAATTTGCGTGTGCCGCTTTCCACCAGCTTGCGGATCTTGTCGACCGATTCCAGCGGCTGCTTGCGGGCGCCGATCAGCATCCTGTCGTTGAAGGCGAAGCGGAAATGGGTGAGCCCGCGTGCTTCCGCGAAATCGTGCCTGAGGTCGGGCAGGTCGCCATAGAGGAAGTCGTCCTCGAAATCGATCTGGCAGCCATGGCTGGGCGACAGGAAGGCCTCGCGCACCAGCGCCGGCAGGGCCTGCTCGGCGCCGATTTCCTTGCGGGCGCGCATGTCGGTGATCTGGTAGCTGCGCCAGGTCCAGTACGCCTCGGCAGGATCCTTGGTGCGGGAACCGTCGGCCTTGAAATAGTAGATGAAGAAAAGCCCGTGCTCGTCCGGCAGGTAGGGCGAGAGGTCTGTGCCTTCGGAGGGGAGGGCGATGTTCATGGCGGCTTCGCCGGCTCTTGATGCGGTCGGGGTCGCGGGGGGCGGCCAGGCAGCGTTTTTAGCATGCGCGACCCGTTTGGGTGTGACAGTTCGATGACGGCCGACGCTCAGGCGGCCTCAGTCCTGATTTCGTGCGTCCCAAAAATTCTTCCACGCCTCGGGAATAAAGCCCGGGCCTTCCGGGTCTTGTTGTGTAGCGAGGCCATCCTCCCAAGGCACGCATCCAACCGACCCGGAAGGAATACGCATATGAACAAGATCGCCTTTGCCGCAGTCGCCATCCTCGTTGCCGCTGGCAGCGCTTTTGCCGGCAGCGACCACTTCTCCGCCACCGGCCGGCAGGCCGCCGCTGTCGACACCACCACCACCGCTTCCATCGTGAAGCAGGACATGGCCCGCCACGATATGAAGCCGGCGGCCAAGATTGCTGCGGATGAGCCCGGCCAGGGCATCTGGGGTCGCTGAGCTCTCCGGCGTCGGCCGGCCTTCAGTTGGGCCGGTCGGCTCCGGTTTTCCGCAGTCTCGGCGGAGGGCAGCACCGGGCCCTCCGCCATTTCTCTCAAACTTCCACCGCCAACCGCAGCCACAAGAGGAGATTTCTGATGTTCAACATGACACGCCGCATGGTGCTCGGATCCGCCGCCGCCGCTGCCGCCTTCGGCATTGCCGGCAAGCTGGAATTCGCTCCCGCGGCTCACGCCGAGACCCCGGTCGAGCCGCTCGTCGGCTTCTACAAATACAAGGTCGGCTCGCTCGAGGTCACCGCCGTCTATGACGGTATCTGGCGCAAGCCGCATGACCCGGCCTTTATCAAGGACGTCTCGGTCGACGACACCAAGGCCGCACTCGCCAAGGCGGGGCTGACCACCGAATTCATGCCGATCCCGCTCACCGTCGTCGTCCTGCAGATGAACGGCCGCACCATCATGATGGATGCCGGCTCCGGCGTCGGCCAGTGGCAGGCCAACGCCACGCATCTGCCGGCCAACATGAAGGCCGCCGGCATCGACTACAGGGCGATCGACACCATCTTGATCTCGCATTTCCACCCGGACCATGTCTGGGGCCTGATGGAAAAGGGCACCAACGACCCGGTGTTCCCCAATGCCGAGCTCATAGTCAACGCCACCGAGTACAATTGGTGGACCGATCCGAGCCGGCTTGCCAAGCTGCCCGAGGGCCGCAAGCCCGCCGGCAAGCGCATCGCCGAAAACTTCCCGAAATGGAAGAACTGGAAGCTGGTCGACGACGGCATGGAAGTGGTGTCCGGCATCCGCATCATGGCGGCACCCGGCCACACGCCCGGCCATTCCGTCTACCATGTCGATGCCGGCTCCGAACAGTTCCTCGTCTCGGCCGACACCATGTACGTGCCGGCGCTACTCGCCCCGCATCCCGAATGGCAGGGCGCTTATGACCAGGACGGGCCGATGGCGATCACCACGCGCCACAAGATCGTCGATCAGGTGATTGCCGACAATGTCCGCATCTGCGGCTCGCACTTCCCGTTCCCCGGCACAGGCAGCTTCGTCAAGGACGGCAACGCCTACGCCTTCACTCCAACCCAGATCTGATCGGAATCGGATCCTGAACAGAAAGAACCAACTCCCATGAAACACGCACTTCTCGCGGTGCTCGGCGCCATTGCGGTCTTGACCGCGGCCCCGATCGCCATTGCCGTCCCGGCCTATGCCGTGGACGACATCGAAGGCGCCGACGCGCCGGACCTGACGGCCGTGAAGGCCAAGATCGAGGCCAAGGACTACAAGGGCGCGCTGGCCGACCTGCGCGACCTCGCGCAGGATACCCAGCAGGCCGATGTCTACAATCTGCTCGGCTTCACGCTGCGCAAGACCGGCGACTACCAGACCTCGCTGACCTACTACACCAAGGCGCTGGAGCTTAAGCCCGACCACAAGGCGGCGCATGAATATCTGGGCGAGCTCTATGTCGAGACCGGCGACATGGCCAAGGCCGACGAGCAGCTCGCCTCGCTGCAAAAGCTCTGCCCGGCGGGCTGCGAGGAGCTGTCGGACCTGAAGCAGGCGATCGACACCAAGGTGACGAAGTAGCGCGGCTTGTTTCCTCGCCCCCTCGAAGCTGGGGGGGTGGCCGCGAAGCGGCCGGAGAGGGGTTGGCACCGACCTCGCCCTCATCAGTACCGACTTTTTGGGCGCCGCGGCGGTGGCGCCCGAAACCGGAGCCGGCGTTCCTCTCCCTCGCGCCGGCTCCGACCTCTTCAACCTCAAGCGCAGCGGGCGCGCGTCCACCAGGCGCGTGGTGCCCGGCCCATTTCCAAGATGCCTGTTGCCAAAGACTGGAGCCGACGATGACACCGACCGAACTTGCCGAGAAGCTTCACGTCAGGGACTTAGGTTTGCTTGCCGGCCGCCTGCTTCTATCCCTGATCTTCGTGCATGAGGGACTGGAACTGGCGACCCATTTCGAGGGCGCTCAAAAGGCCATGGCCGCGCTTGGCGTCGGCACGCCGCTGCTTGTCGCCACCATCGCGCTGCAGCTCGGCGCCGGCCTGTCGGTGGCGCTCGGCATCCTGGCGCGACTGGGCGCGATCGGGCTCGGCCTGTTCTGCCTGATGACGGCCAGCCTTTTCCACACCAATTTCGCCAGCCAGAACGAGCTGCTGCATTTCGAGAAGGATCTCGCCATCGCCGGCGGCATGTTCATCCTGGCGCTCAGCGGCTCGGGCAGGCTGTCGGTGGATCGCGTGCTGATCGCGACAATGAAGGGCAGGGCCGGCGCAAACGCCGAGAGCGACACCACGGCCGCACCGGTCGAGCCGCATCTGTCGACAGGTGTGACAAGCCTGCAGGCGTGAGGCCCCGCTACAGCACGCTCGTGATCCCGCCATCCACCAGCAGCGTCTGTCCCGTCACGAAGCTCGCGGCGTCCGAAGCCAGGAACACGGCAGCCCCCGCCAGTTCCTCCACATCGCCCCAGCGCCGCATCGGGGTGCGGCCGGTGAGCCAGCTCGAGAATTTCTCGTCGGCGACCAGGGTGGCGTTGAGCTCGGTCTTGAAATAGCCGGGCGCGATCGCGTTGACGCGCACGCCGTGCTGGCCCCATTCGCCGGCCATCGACTTGGTCAGCATGGTGATGGCGCCCTTGCTAGCCGCGTAAGGCGCGATCGAGGGGCGGGCGAGCGCGCTCTGCACCGACGAGACGTTGATGATGACGCCCTTGCGGCGCGCAATCATGCCCTTCACCGCGGCGCGGCTCACCTTGAAGACGCCGTCGAGATTGGTCGCCATCAGTTCGTCCCAGTCGGCGTCGCTGAATTCCTCCAGCGGCGCGCGGCGCTGGATGCCGGCATTGTTGACCAGGATGTCGATCGGGCCGATGTCAGCCTCCGTCGCCGCTATGGCGGCATCGACCGACTGCGTGTTGGTGACGTCGATCACCGCTTCCGCCACCGTGTGGCCTTCGGCGCGCAAACGGTCGCCGGCAGCCTTGAGCTCGTCGGCCTTGCGGCCGCCTATGGTGACGCGCGCGCCGGCGCCGGCAAGTGCGGTGGCGAAGGCGAGGCCCAGCCCGCGGCTGGCGCCGGTGACGAAGGCATGCCTGCCTTCGAGGCCGAAGAGACGGCCGAGATAATCAGTCGAACGCAATTTGCACCTTCATCGATTGCAATCGGCGGCCGCTGGCCGCCTTGGCTTTCGCAGGTTCTTGACGCCGGCCATCTCGATGAAATTCGTCGCCGACTCCCATAGATAGTCGCCATAGAGGAAGGGCGCGAAGGCACCGGCGCCCTTGATCGGCAGCGGCGCGATCTCGGCGTCGACACGCGGCTCGTAGAAGAAGGGGACGGAATAGCGGGCCGTCTTCGGCGCGATCACCCGGTGGCGCGTCGCCTGCACCACGCCGCCCGTCCAGCGTTCGAGCAACTGCCCGAAATTCACCGCCAGCGTGCCGTCGGCGGGCGGCACGTCGATCCATTCGCCGGCATGGTTCCTGGCCTGCAGGCCTTCGACGCCATCCTGCGCCAGCAGCGTCACGAAGCCGGAATCGGCATGCTCGCGGCCGATCACCAGCCGCCGCTCGCCCTTGTGCATGACCGAATATTCCGGCCCCGACAGGTCGACCGAGCCGTCCTCGGTGCGCAGCGGATAGCGGATCAGCCTGAGCGTCGAGATGCCGCCCTGGAAATGGCCGTCGAAAATGTCGTCCTCGAGCCCGAGGCTGCGCGCGATCGAGGCCATCAGCGCCGCGCCGATCTTTTCCATCGAGCGGTAGTAATGCGCGGCCGCCGCCTTCCATCCAGGAACATCGTTCTCGGCGGGAAGCGGCGTGCGTTCGAGCAGCGGATCGTCCAGCGCGAACCCGGCATCGGCATGGGCGATGTCCGGCCCCATGTCGATGCCTTCCTTGTAGGACACCGCGGTCGGCTGCAGCGGGAACCAGCCGCGATAATAGTTCGGTTTCGACGCGTCGAAATTCCAGCGCAGCAGCTTCCGCTTTTCCGCATCCGGCAGTTCGAAGATCTTCAGAAGCTCGCCGCGCCGCTCGCGCGTCAAAAGCTCCGCTCCCGGAAAGCCGCGCGCGGTCATGAAGCCGATGCCGGAGGCGGCGGCAAAAATCTGGCGGTCGGCCTCGTCGCGGGCAGGCGACGGCGGACCGAACAGCGGCGCGATGTCGATGGCGGGGATGGCCCCGGTGATGTCGTCGCTCATCTCATGATCCTTTCGATGCTTGGAACCGCGCGCCGCAATCGTGAAGAAGCGCTCGCGCGATGACAAGCCGGGAGTAGGGGAGTAGGGGAGTAGGGGAGTAGGGAGTAGGAGGGGCTTCCCTATTGCCTACTGCCCAATCCCTACTGCCTACATTTTGTCTATTACCGCCCGCACACCCTCCGTCGGCGCATCGACCGACGATCCGGCTACCATGATGGCGGCGACGATCGCTTCCGGGTCGTTGACCACCAGCGGTTTAACGCGCTGCGCGCTATGGATGAACCCTTCGGCCGACATATGCTCGAGCAGCGCCAGCATCGGGTCCCAGAAACCCTTGACGTTGGCAAAGACGATCGGCTTGCGGTGATGGCCGAGCTGCGCCCAGGTCATGATCTCGACGATCTCCTCCACCGTGCCGATGCCGCCCGGCAGCGCCACAAAGGCGTCGGATTTTTCGAACATGCTGTGCTTGCGCTCGTGCATGTTGTCGGTGATCAGCAATTCGTCGAGCTTGTCGAGCGCGGTCTCGGTCGCCTCCTTGTTGATCAGGAAGCGCGGGATGATGCCGGTGACCTTGCCGCCGGCCTTGAGCGCGCCATCGGCGACGGCGCCCATGATGCCCTTGGTGCCGCCGCCATAGATGAGGCGCAAACCGGATTTGGCAAGCGAACGGCCAAGTGTATGGCCGGCCTTGATATAGGCCTCGTCGCGGCCCGGAGACGAGCCGCAATAGACGCAGACGGATCGAATCGTGTTCATGGCGATGATTGGTGATAGGGACGGTCGGCGGGGTCAAGCCCAGGGGCGGGCTTTTTCTTGTCGGACTCGCCAAAACACGCTAGACCGGCGTTAGGTGGCTAAGGGGGCAATACAAGATTATGGCTATCAATCCTTCTAAGGCGTTTTTGTTCGCGGCGGGCGGCGTTGTCGTCGTCGCGGCGGTCGCCTACGGGTCGGGTGCGCTCGACCCTTACATCAACCAGAGACCGGCGCAGGTCGCGGCGCTTCCGCAGGGAGATACCAAGCCGGCTGAAACCACAAGCACGAGCACCGAGGGGCGCGTGCCGCAAGCTCCGGCAAACACAATGGCGCCGGCCAACACGATGGCCCCGGCGAACAATGCCATGGCGCCGGCCAACACGATGGCATCGGCCAACAACGCGACGGCCCCGGCCACCACAACGCCCGCTCAGGCGCCCGCCGCCGCGGCCGGCCCGACACTGCCGACCTTCGATGTCGTGCGCGTCGAAAGCAATGGCTCGATCGTCGTCGCCGGCAGCGCCGCGCCCAACGCCAAGGTTGAGATCCTGAATGGCGGGACGGTGCTCGGCTCGACCGATTCCGGACCCGACGGCGCCTTCGCCATCGTGCTCGACGATCCGCTGAAGCCAGGCGACTATACGATCACGCTGCGGCAGACGGTTGGCGGCACTGCCGTCGCCTCGGCCCAGACCGCCGTCGTCTCGGTACCGCAGAGCCCGACCGGGCAGGTGCTGGCGATGGTCGAGGAGCCCGGCAAGGCCTCGCAATTGATCACCGTGCCACAGGCCGAGACCAAGCCGGCGGCACCGGCAGCCCAGGCTCCGGCAACGACGGCTCCGACAACGGCCGCGCCGGCCGCGTCCAGCGAGGCCTCGGCGCCGGCCGCGACCGCTCCGGCCGCCAGCGGCCAGGCCTCCGCTCCGGCGGCCGCGACGGCTGCGGCAGAGGCCAAGATCGCCGTCGAAGCTGTCGAGATCGACGGCAGCAAGATCTTCGTCGCCGGCACTGCCGACCCTGGCCGCAAGGTGCGCGCCTACGCCGACGCCATCCTGCTCGGCGATGCCAAGACCTCGCCTGACGGCCATTTCCTGATCGAGGCGACGCGCGACATTCCGGTCGGCAGCTACACCATCCATGTCGATGGCCTGGACAGCGATGGCGCCAAGGTCGTCGCCCGCGCCGCCGTGCCGTTCGAGCGTGAGCCCGGCGAGTCGATCGCCGCCGTCGCGCCAGGTAAAACAAAGGCCGGCGAGACGAAGCCGGCCGTGACCAAGCTCACGCAGGTCCAGGGCGCCGGGTCCCAGGCCGCGGAAGCGCCCGCAGCTCCGGCAACCGCTGAAACCAAGCCAGCCGAGACGTCGGCAGCGGCAACGGCCGCCGAGGCTCCGGCCAAGGTCGCGGAAGCGACGCCCTCGACGGGCGTGCCCGAGACGGTTGCACCGAAGCTCGAACATGCCGATAGCGCCGTCATCATCCGCCGCAAGGACACGCTCTGGCGCATCTCGCGCCGCGTCTATGGCCACGGCACTCGCTTCTCGACCATCTATCTCGCCAACCAGGACCAGATCCGGAATCCCGACCGCATCTGGCCGGGCCAGGTGTTCAAGGTGCCCTCGACGTCGAAGGAAGGCGAGGCCGCGGACATGAAGGCCATGGGCGAGCAGATGACCGCCGCGCCGGCGAAGACGGAGTAGGGTGATTTCGTCATCCTAGGGTCTGCGCGCCGCTCCGCGTCGCTCCGCCCTGGGACGACGATCGCGAATGGTTGTGCCGCGCACTGCCAGCGTCTCAATCTACCCATTCGCCTAGCTTGCCCTGTCATCCCCCATCGTCTATCGCCGATGGACGATGATCGAATCCCTCCCTGAAGCCCGCAGCGCCGACAGCCGCGCCATGGCGCTGCGCCTGGCGGCGCTCTCGCATCCGGCGCGCATCGAGATCCTGAAGCGCCTCTCGGCCAGCCGCTGCTGCTCGTGCCGTGAAGTGGTCGATCATCTCGACCTCGCCCAGTCGACCGTTTCGCAACATCTGAAGATCCTGGTCGAGGCGGGGCTGGTCCGCTTCGAGGCCGATCACCAGCGCTCGCGCTACGCGGTCGACCATTCGGCGCTTGCGAGCGTCTCTGCCTCGCTTACCGACCTCGTCAACTCCTGCTGCCCCAGCCGCTGACCCTCTCACTCCAAAAGGCAAGACTAGTGGCCGAAAAGACCGTATCCGCCGAAGCCGACACCCTCACCACATTGCGCAATCTATGGCCCTATATGTGGCCGGCCGAACGCGCCGACTTGAGAGCCCGCGTCACCTGGGCGACGCTGCTCCTGGTCGTCGCCAAGCTGACGCTGGTCGCCGGTCCCTACTTCTTCAAATGGGCGACCGATGCGCTGGCCCACGCCGCGAAGACGCCGCCGCCGCTGCCGTCATTCCTGCTCGCGCCGGTGGCGCTGGTCATTGCCTATAACGTGCTGCGCCTAATCCAGCTCGGCTTCAACCAGCTGCGCGACGCGCTGTTCGCCCGTGTCGGCCAGTATGCCGTGCGCCAGCTCGCCTTCCGCACTTTCGTCCACATGCATCAGCTGTCGCTGCGCTTCCACCTCGAGCGCCGCACCGGCGGCCTGTCGCGCATCATCGAGCGCGGCACCAAGGGCATCGAGACGATTGTGCGCTTCATCATGCTGAACACGGCGCCGACCATTCTCGAATTCGCGCTGACGGCCGGCATCTTCGCCTTCACCTATGGCTGGAAATACGTCGCCGTGGTCGCCGTCACCGTCTGGTTCTATGTCTGGTTCACGGTCAAGGCGAGCGACTGGCGCATCTCGATCCGCCGCGACATGAACGACAGCGACACCGACGCCAACACCAAGGCGATCGACTCGCTGCTCAACTTCGAGACGGTCAAATATTTTACCAATGAGCGCATGGAGGCCGAGCGCTTCGACCGCTCGATGGCGCGCTATGAGATCGCCGCGACGAAAACCTGGACCTCGCTCGGCTGGCTGAACTTCGGCCAGGGCGCCATCTTCGGCCTGGGCACCGTCATCGTCATGTGCATGTCGGCGCTGGAGGTGCAGGCAGGCACCCAGACGGTCGGCGACTTCGTCTTCATCAACGCCATGCTGATCCAGCTCTCGGTGCCGCTCAACTTCATCGGCTTCATCTACCGTGAAATTCGCCAGGGCCTGACCGACATCGAGCACATGTTCGACCTGCTCGACGTGCCCCAGGAGATCGTCGACAAGCCGGACGCCAGGCCGCTGAAGGTCGGCCCCGGCAAGGTCGAGTTCCGCGACGTCCATTTCTCCTATGACCCGAACCGCAAGATCCTGAAGGGCGTCTCCTTCGACGTACCGGCCGGCAAGACGGTAGCGATCGTCGGCCCCTCCGGCGCCGGCAAGTCGACCATTTCCAGGCTGCTGTTCCGTTTCTACGACGTGCAGAGCGGCCAGGTACTGATCGACGGCCAGGACATCCGCGACGTCACGCAGGCGAGCCTCCGCGCCGTGCTCGGCATGGTGCCGCAGGACACCGTGCTGTTCAACGATACCATCGCCTACAACATCCGCTACGGCCGCGCCGGCGCCAGCGAGGAGGAGGTGCGCAAGGCAGCCGAGCTCGCCCAGATCGGGCCGTTCATCGCCAAGCTGCCCGACGGCTACCGCTCGATGGTCGGCGAGCGCGGCCTGAAACTGTCGGGCGGCGAGAAGCAGCGCGTCGCGATCGCCCGCACCATCCTCAAGGCGCCGCCGATCCTGATGCTGGACGAGGCGACCTCGGCGCTCGACACTCAGACCGAGCAGGAGATCCAGGCCGCGCTCGACCTCGTCAGCAAGGGCCGCACCACCATCGTCATCGCCCACCGGTTGTCGACGGTGATTTCGGCCGACGAGATCATCGTGCTGAAGGACGGCCAGATCGCCGAGCGCGGCACCCATGCGGCGCTGCTTGCCAAACACGGCCTCTACGCCTCGATGTGGGACCGCCAGCGCGAAGCGACCGAAGCCGAGGAGCGCCTGCGCATTGCCCGCGAGAGCGATGAACTCGGGGTGATCGTGCGGCGCAGGACTTCGGAGGTTAGCTAGCGCCTCTTCCTTCTCCCCTTGTGGGAGAAGGTGGATCGGCGCGCAGCGCCGAGACGGTTGAGGGGTGTTCCAGGGAACGCCAGCGTCTCACTCCGCTGGAGCACCCCTCAACCGACCGAGCTTCGCTCGGCCACCTTCTCCCACAAGGGGAGAAGGGGAAAGCTGCGTTTGAAAATCCCCCTTGACCTCAACCTAGCTTGAGCTTGCAAACCCGTCTCCGAGCTTCCTGCCAAGCAACCCTTGCAGAACGGAGATGGATCGAAATGAGCACTAAAAATCAGCGCAATGGCAGCGCGTTCCGGCTCGACAAATTCGTCGTGCCGGCGGCAGCGCGCGACGAAATCATCGGCAAGGTCTTCATGACGCATCAATTGCTGCGCCAGCAGGAAGGCTTCGTGCAGGATTTCCTGCTCGAGCAGGTCTCCGGCCCGGGCGAGTTCAACATCGTCACGATGGTCGAGTGGGAAAGCCAGGCCGCGGTAGACAAGGTGGTGCCGATCGTCAAGGCAGCGCATGAGCGCATTGCCTTCAGCGCGCAGGAAACCATCGCGCGCCTCGGCGTCAAGGCAGACATCGCCAACTACCAGCGCGTGCCGGAGGTGTAAGAAGGCCATCCGGCTCCCGGCGCGGATACGGCGATGCTCAGCACCTGACCGGTGCGAGCATCGCTCACCATATTTTCGAAACCGCGCCATTCGGCGGCGAGGATGAACAGCGTCCTGCCGTCGGCACCACCCAGCATGCAGGCAAAGCAGCCGCGATCGACCTCGACACTGTCGATTTTGTCGCCGCCTTCGCGCACCCTGACACAGTGCCGGTTCGGCACGTCGGCATACCAGACACAGCCTTCGGCATCGATGCAGATGCCGTCGGGATAGTCGTTGCCGAGATCGGCCCAGACGCGCCGGTTGGCGAGGCCGCCATCTTCGGCGATGTCGAACGCGGTCAATCGGTTGGCATGGGATTCGGCGACGATCAAAGTCCGGTTGTCCGGCGTCACCGCCATGCCGTTGGCGAAGGCGATATGCTCGGCGACCTGTCGAACCGCGCCGTCCGGCGTGATCAGCACGATGGTGCCTGGCCCGAAATGCTCGCCCGGCGCCGGCGCCGGCCCGCCGCCATTGACGTAGATGTTGCCGCGTCCATCGACGACGATTTCGTTCCAGGGGTTTTTCGACAGTTGCCTGAGATCGGCATGGGTGACGAGCGTCCCGTCCGCTTCCTGCCGCAGCAGAAGGCCTTCCCGGCCGGAAACGACAAGCAATCGTCCATCTGGCAGCCAGTCGATCGAATAGGGCAGGACGGCCGGCACCGTGAGCATGACCTCGGGTTTGCCATCATCGTCCAAGGCGACGATCTCGCCGGTGCCCCAGTTGCAGAGCCAGAGCCGCCCATCATGCCAGCGCGGTGACTCGCCGAAGGCAAGGCCCTCGGTGGCGATATTGGCTTTCCTGGCGCTGTTCGATGACGACATTTCGCTGGCTCCGTGGGCGCGTTGTCCAGCCTAGGACGGATGAGATTACCAGGGTCCGACACTCGGTGCGGAAATCAGCGACCCCACACAGCCTCACCCATTCCCCATTGTTGCGTTGCAGGGAGGGGGGCTTTCCGCTATTGAGGCGCAACCTGAAACAGGGACTGCCCTTGAGCCCTATGACGCTTCTCGACTCGGTCAAGAATACGTTCGTTCCGATCCATCGCGAAGGCTATCCCTTCATCGCCGCCTTTGCCGCGGCAACGCTGTTTCTCGGCTATTTCTCCTCGATCCTGTTCTGGATCGGGCTGATCCTCACCGCATGGTGCATCTATTTCTATCGCGATCCCGAGCGCGTCACGCCGATTGACGACCGGCTGGTGGTGAGCCCGGCCGATGGCGTGATCTCGGCGGTCGGACCCGCCGTGCCGCCGAGCGAGCTTGGCCTCGGCTCCGGCGAGATGACCCGCATTTCGGTGTTCATGAACGTGTTTTCCTGCCACATCAACCGCGCGCCGGTGCGCGGCCGGATCACGCGCATCGAGCACAAGCCCGGAAAATTCCTCAACGCCGAGCTCGACAAGGCAAGTGCTGAGAACGAGCGCAACGGGCTGGTCATCGACAGCCCCAACGGCACCATTGCCGCCGTCCAGATCGCCGGGCTGGTCGCGCGGCGCATCGTCTGCTGGGCCGAGACGGGCGGCTCGATCGCCATCGGCGAGCGTTTCGGCCTGATCCGCTTCGGCTCGCGCGTCGACGTCTTCCTGCCGTCGAACGCTGTGCCGCGCGTCGCGGTCGGCCAGACGGCGGTCGGCGGCGAGACCGTGCTTGCCGAATTCGGTGGCACGGCGGTCACGCCCTTGGTCAGGATTTCCTGAGCGTTGGGCGCGCCGTTCAAAAAATTCGAGGCCCATGCCAGCGGCGGTCCGCGCATCCGCGAGATCCCGATGCGCATGGTGCTGCCCAATCTGGTCACCGTGCTTGCCATCTGCGCCGGCCTTTCGGGCATCCGCTTCGCCTTCGAGAACCGTTTCGAGATCGCGGTGGTCATGGTGCTGCTTGCCGCTTTCCTCGACGGCATCGACGGGCGGCTGGCGCGCATGCTGAAAGCCACCTCGAAATTCGGCGCCCAGATGGATTCGCTGGCCGACATCGTCAATTTCGGCGTGGCGCCGGCCCTGGTGCTCTATGCCTTTCTGCTCGACCGAGCCGGCTCGCCCGGCTGGATCGCTGCACTTCTGTTCACCATCGCCTGCGGCATGCGGCTTGCCCGTTTCAACGTGCTGGCCGACGATACCGACCAGCCGGCCTGGCAGACCGAATATTTCGTCGGCGTGCCGGCCCCGGCCGGCGCGGTGCTGGTCATGCTGCCGCTCTATCTCTATTTCCTGCGGCTCGGGCTGGAGCCCACCCGGCCGGCCGCCTTCATCGCTACCGGCTTCACCGTGCTCATCGCTTTCCTCCTGGTCAGCCGCCTGCCGGTCTATTCGGGCAAAAGCGTCAAGGTGCCGGGCGACAGGGTGCTGCCGGTCATCCTGGGCGTAGTGCTCTATATTCTGCTCCTGATGGCCTACCCCTGGTACACGCTGACGGCTTCGGTCGGGGGTTATCTGCTCTTCCTGCCGTTCAGTGTGCGCGCCTATTCCAAGCGCGCCCGGCTGGAAGGGGAGAAGGTGCCGCCTTCGGATATCGGCTGAAAATTCGTCATCCTAAAGCGCGTCGCCTGAATCCGTTTCAGCGCGACGCGCTTTAGGATGACGAATCCCGGCCTATGCCGCCACGCCCAGCCCCAACCGATCGATCGCCAGCTTGCGCGCCGAGATATAGTCCGTCTTGCCGGAGCCCAGCACCGGGATCTCGTCAACCTTGATGATGTCGTTGGGCACCATCAGCTCGGCGGCGCCCGCCTTCTTGCCGAACTGGCGCAGCTCTTCCGGATTGGCGTCGTCAGCCGTCGTCACCAGCACGATGCGCTCGCCGCGTCGTTTGTCCGGCACCGCCACCGCCGCGTGGCGCTCTTCCGGCCACAGCGACTGCACCAGCATCTCGACGGCGCCCAGCGACACCATCTCGCCGGCGATCTTGGCAAAACGTTTTGCCCGCCCGCGAATGGTGATGAAGCCCTCGCGGTCGATCGAGACGATGTCGCCGGTGTCATGCCAGCCTTCCAGCGTCTGCAATTCGCCGGGACGGTCGGCGGTCATGTAGCCCATCATCATGTTCGGCCCGTCGAGCCACAGCCGGCCGCCCTCGGCGATGCCTTCGACGGGCTCGAGCTTCATCCTGATCGCCGGCAGTGGCCGCCCCACCGTGCCGTCGCGGCCGTGGATCGCGGTGTTCACCGCCACCACGGGTGCCGCCTCGGTCAGCCCGAACCCTTCGACGATCGAGGCCTGGAAACGGTCGCGATAGGTGCGCCGCGTTTCCGGCTTCACCGCTTCGGCGCCGGCAACGACGAAGCGCAGGCTGGAGAAGTCGCCGTCCTTGGCGGTGCGGGCATAGTTGGCAAGGAAGGTGTCGGTGCCGAACATGACGGTCGGCTTCACCTTGCGGGCGATCTCGGGGATGATCTTGTAGTGCAGCGGCGAGGGGTAGAGGAACAGCCTTATCCCGAGCACCAGCGGCAGGATGGTGCCGCCGGTCAACCCGAAGGAATGGAACACCGGCAGCACGTTGAGCAGGATATCGGCCGGCGAGACGGAGACGCGCGCCTCGGCCTGCATGACGTTGGCAAGCAGGTTGCGGTTCGACAGGACAACCGCCTTCGGCGTGCCTTCCGAGCCGGAGGTGAACAGGATCACCGCCGGTTTGCCCGCCTGCTGCCGCTGCAGCGGAAAGCGCCACAGAAGCGCGGCTGCGATCTTGTCCAGGGTCGTCACGCTGGCGCGCACATCCTCCAGCCACAGCATCTTGGCCCCACCCGCCTCGACCGCGGCGACGATGTCGTCGATGCCCGCCTTTTCGATGAACGCGCGGGATGACACAACCGTCCTGATGACCGCGGTGCGGATCGCCGCGGTCACGCTCGCCGGGCCGGCTGTGTAGTTGATCATCGCCGCCACCCTGGCCGCCGAGACCAGGCCGACGAAGGACAGCACCACGCCATTGGCGTTGGGCAAGAGCACGCCGACCGCTTCGCCGGGCGCCGTCACCGCCTCGAAGTGGCGGCCGAGCACGCGGGCGCCGATGAACAGCTTTCGATAGCTGAGCGAACCGGAAATCACATCCTCGATGATCGCATGCGAGGGGCCGACGCGATCTGCCGCGTCGCGCATGGCGAGGAACAGGCCGCGGTCGAGATCGGTGCCATAGAGCCGGGCCTCGGCGAAATGGTCGAACAGCGCGTTGGTGTTTGAGGCCATGTCGGGGTTGCGCGCCACCAACTCGGCGATGGTCAACGGCTCCAGCACGCTCACCGATAGGCGCGGGAACCAGCGGCGAGGCGCCTTCTCCTTCGGTGTCAGTGACACCGGCAGGTCGCGCGTGCCGGCAACGAAGATCGGCACGATACGGGCGTCTGCTTGCATGGCGATGCGGGTGATGGCGCGAAACAGCCGGAAGGATTTCACGTCCGGCTCGACATTGTCGGGCAGGTAGACGGCGAGCCGTCCCTTGCCCTTCAGCACGCGCACCAGCCGGCGGCTGACGAAGACATGCTCGGCATTGAAGGCAATCGTGCGCGCAAGCTCGCGCCACGGCTCCAGCCAGGGCGAGCGCGCCGAAGCCTCGTCCAGAATGTGCAGCGTGTCGTCGGGAAGCAGCGACAGCATCAGCGCCGGCTCGATGCGCGACTGGTGCGAGACCACATATATGACCGGCGTCTTGGCGCTGCGGGCAATGCGGATGCGGTTGTCGGCGATGCGGTAGGCGAGCTTGAACGGCACATAGAGCAGCGCCTGGGTGAAGCGCAGGTCGAGCCGGAACCTTTCGATCACCGCGATCAGCAACCAGGCAAAGACAAGGCCCGCCAGCAGCGCCAGGGTCAGGATCATGCCGCTCTCTCCCAGTCTCCTCCAGCGCGGC
Organism: Mesorhizobium australafricanum; assembly: GCF_033977265.1. Classification (NCBI taxonomy): domain Bacteria; kingdom Pseudomonadati; phylum Pseudomonadota; class Alphaproteobacteria; order Hyphomicrobiales; family Phyllobacteriaceae; genus Mesorhizobium; species Mesorhizobium australafricanum. The sequence goes on from NZ_JAVIIT010000022.1 coordinate 76,310, forward strand.
TCTTTAAGCGGCCGCTTCGGTGGCAGAGGGTAGCGGAATGGAGGGCAAGGTCAATGTGGAGTGATGCGACGTTCCCTTCTCCCCTTGTGGGAGAAGGTGGATCGGCGCGCAGCGCCGAGACGGATGAGGGGTGCTGGAAGAAATGAGGCGCCGGAGAATCAAGCGCTTTGAAGCACTTAGCTTGCGACGCCGCACTCCGTCCAACACCCCTTATCCGACCGAGCTTCGCTCGGCCACCTTCTCCCACAAGGGGAGAAGGGGAAGATGGTGCTACGCAGCTTTCAGCCTCCCGCTGATGAACCGGAACTCCTGCGTCTTGCCGCCATAGCCATAGGCCGAAGCCGGCACCTCGTGCACGAAGGCATAGCTTTCCTCATGCACGCCGCCCAGCAGCCGGCCGAAAGCCTCGAAGATCGCCTTGAGATAGGCCTCCAGCTCGAGCTTGGTGTTGGTGCCGTCGACGACCTTGATGTCCAGCCAGAACGTGTTGGTGCCATGCTCGGCCAGCGACTTGCCGCCGGCGAACCAGTGCTGGGGGTCGATGTAGTTTACCGCAACCGCCGTGATCGTCGGATCCTTGCGCAACTGCGTGGCGGTGACCTCGGTGACCTCCTTGGCAATGGCGGCGGACAGCTTGGCGTCCGGCTTGCCGGTGACGCTGATGTTGATGATCGGCATTTTTCTCTCCTTCGGTTTGGGCGCCTTACGCCTTCGATGGAAGGACCATGCCATTATCCGAACATCAAAAAAATCGAATTGTTTTTGACAAATGATTCGATATTGTCGAAGTATGGAAACGCTCGATCCCGATCTCCTGAAAACCTTCCTCGCCTTTGTCGACGGCGGTTCGCTTGCCAAGGCCGCATCCACCGTCGGTCGCACGCCGTCGGCGGTGACCGCGCAGATGCAGCGGCTGGAAGAGATCGTCGGCGAGCCGTTGCTGGTCCCGCAGGGCAGGGGCCGCGGGCTGACGCCGGCCGGCGAGGACCTTGTCGGCCATGCGCGGCGCATCCTTGCCGTCCACACCGAGGCCTGGCTGGCGCTGAAGGGCGCGCGCGCCGGCGGCCGCATCGCCATCGGCACGACGCAGGATTTCGCCGATCGCGGCCTGCCTGATTTGTTGAGGGCGTTCGCCGTCAGCCATCCGCGCGTCAGGATCGAGCTGCGCGTCGGCCGCTCCCTGGAGCTTGGATCGGCGCTGCAGGCGGGCCAGCTCGACCTCGCGATCACCATGCGCCATGCCCCATCGCCGGATGAAGCGGCCTTGGTCAGCGAGCCGATGCTGTGGCTCTGCTCGGAAAAAGGCTTGGCGACACGGCAGGAACCGGTGCCGCTGGCCCTGCTCGACCCCTATTGCGGTTTCAGGGAGGCCGCGCTCAATGCCCTCGACGTCGCCGGCCTCCGCTACCGCATAGCCGCCGGCAGCGCCAGCCTTGCCGGCCTGCGCACCGCGGTCGATGCCGGCATCGCGCTGACGCCGCGCACCCGGCGTTTCGCCCATTCCGGTATCGTGGAGGCGTCCTCCGATCTCGACCTGCCACCGCTGCCGGTGGCCGACTTCGCCATCCGGCTCGGCCGCGAGGCCGCCCGCCCCGCGCGGGATCTGGCGGAGCTGCTCGCTGCTGGCCTGGCGTTGTCGTCCTGACAAAGAAAAAGCCGACCTTTTGCGGGGTCGGCTTCTAGTCGGACGGGTCGAGGGGTTTGGGGGGACTTGGGGGGTGACCCGTCAATCCGATAATGCGTGACTCTGATGATGGTTCCGTGACTCGGCAAAAAAAATTACGAGCGCGCCGTTTTCGCCCTCAGCCAGTCGCGTCCGGCGTGGGCGAAAACCGCGCAAAGCACGATGGCGCCGCCGAGAACGCTGGCCATTGGCGGGACTTCGCCGAGGAAAACCAAGGCGAAAAGGATGGCAAACGGCACCTCGGCCGAGCCGAGCAGTCCGGCCTCGGCAGAAGGGATGAGCCGCGAACCCTCCGTCCACAGGATCGAGGCCATCGCGAAGGAGCAGCCGAAGGCGGCAAGCAGCACCACGTCGCGGGCCGACACGGCCAGCGGATCGGTGACGAACCAGCCGAGCACGAAAAGCAGGAAAGCCGAGACCGCCCCGGCCCAGACGACGGGCGAATCGCGAAAGGCGCGCACCATGATCATGTAAAGCGCGCTGCCGGCGGTCATCAGCAGCGCCAGCCCGTCGCCGAACAGATGGCCGTTGCCGAGGCCGGCGCCTACCATGATGGCGACGCCGCAAAGCGATACGGCGGCCGCAACCATCGTCTGCAGCCGGAATTTTTCCCGCACGATAAGGAAGGCAAGCAGCGCCGCGATGAAGGGCGAGGTCGCATAGATGACCGCGACATTGGCGACATAGGTGAATTTGAAGGCCGAAATGAAGGCGATGCTGGCGGCAGCGCCCTCGACCGCAAGCAGCCAGCCGCGCCAGCCGAGTTTCAGGCTTTCGCGCCCGCCCGAGCGGCGCCGGCGCCACAGCACATAGAAGCTGATCAGGATCGAGCCGAAAAAACCACGCCAGCAGGTGATGGTCAGCGGATCGGCGTGGATCGACTTGGTCAGCACGCCGGTGAGCGCGAAGGCGATGGCCGAGGCCGACACGAGGATGATGCCGAGCGTGCGCTCGGCCGCTGCATCGGCCGCCCTAGACGCAAGCTTTTCCGGCATGTCGAGCGTATCCGTCATGGCGCAAGCCTATTGGGCTGCTGCTGACAGCCTTCCGTCATGAGGCCTGCTCCCGTTTGCGGAAGTGCTCGTTGCCGACGATCAGCAGCCCGGCGCCTATGATCAGCGCCGCGCCCATGAACACCTCAGTGCGCGGCAGGTCTCCCCAGATGGCGAAGCCCAGTGCGAAGGCCCACACCAGCGAGGTGTATTCGAACGGCGCCACGATCGACACCGGCGCCCGCTTCATGCCCTCGAACAGCATGTATTGCGCCACGCCGCCGAGCGCGCCGACGCTGACGAGCAAGAGGAGCTGCGTTCCGTCGGGCATGCGCCACCAGATCAGCGCCGGTACGGCCGAGAAGAGCAGGAAATAGAAATTGTTGAGCACCAGCTGGATCATGGTGCGCTCCTGCATGGCGGTCTTGCGCAACAGCACCACGGCGATCCCCCAAAGGACGGCCGCCGCCAGCACCAGGAGCACCGGCAGCGAGAGGCCGAGCCGCGCCGGATCGCAGGCGATGAACACGCCGACGAAACCGATGAACACCGCCAGCCAGCGCAGCAGCGGCACCGTCTCGCCCAGGATCAGCACCGAAAGCACGGTGACGATGATCGGCGCGGCGTAATAGATGGTGGTGAGTTCGGCGAGCTGCAGCGAGCGGGCGGCGTTGTAGTAGCAAAGCCAGGCGGCGAGCGTGAAGGCGCTGCGCACCAGCATCGGCTTGACGATCGGCGAATCAATCGTGTCGGCAAACAGCCGCTTGCCCCCGATCGCGCCGCAGGCAACGAGCACGGTGATCGAGCGGACGAACATGATCTGCCAGACGGCCATGCCGGCGACCAAAAGCTTGATCGAGGCATCCTGCGCCGAAAACAGGAAATAGGCGGCGGCCGTGAACAGGATGCCGGCCAGCACCCTTTCGCGGCTTTCGAGGACGACGACATCGGCCATGCTGTTTCAGCGTGTTTGCGTGACGCGGTTCCGCCCCAGTCGGAGCCACGCCAGCAGCTATACGAGTGAAAACAGGTGCTGCGCTGTTCCAGCACGGCGCTTACGTTGGCGCAGGTCTTTCGTTTCGGGGCGGTCGGGGCCTACTGCGTCGCCTGGTAGAGCTCCGATGCCGCGTCCTTCAGCGCGCGCCGTCCGTCCGGCCTCAGATACATCATGTGGCCGCCTTCCACGACGTCGAGCCGGATCGGCTTGGCGTCGAATAGCGAGGGAACCTGGTTCACCAGATAGCGCGAGGCGAGATAGGGCGTGACGAGGTCGGTGTAGCCGTTGACGATGACGACGCCCAGCGCCGGGTTGAGCGAGCGCGCCCGCTGCAAATCGTTCATCACGCCGGCATAGCCCTGGCCCGAGGTGCCGTAATCCCAGCTGCGGCTGACCTCGCCATTGAGCAGCCGGTAGCTGACATCGGTGCGGTAGTTCAATTCGTCGCGGGCATAGGCGACGAAGGCGGAGGTGAGCACCGGAACGCTGCGGTCGAGCACCGGATCGGGGCCGGCGTCGCGGGCGCTTTGCGGCGCGATGTCGGCGGTGCCGACGGTGGCGTCATAGGGGCTGAGCACCTTGCCCGTGGCGCGCTGGAACTCCTTGGCGAAGAGGCCGATCGGGATGCGTGCGAAATTGCGCTCGACAAGGTCGAGCGGCAGGCCGGTGATCTCCGAAACGCGTCCGCTTGCCAGCTTGCCGCCTTGCTCCAGCCCGCTGTTCAACGCCGTCAGGTAATCGCCGAGCGCGTAATGCTCGACCTCGGCCAACCTGGCTCGCAACGCGTCACCGGTCACGCCGTCGCCCTTCAGCCGCGTCGCCGCCAGCGACGGCAGTTCCAGCGCCCAGTGCAACTGGTCGAACTGATCGGGTCGCACCAGCATGAACTCCAGCGCTGGCGAGATCAGCACGATGCCGCTCGGGCTCAGGCCGACATCCTCCTGCAGCGTTCGGGCAAGCAGCGCCGCGCGAAAGCCGCCATAGCTCTCGCCGGCGAGGAATAGCGGCGATCCCGTGCGGCCGTTCTGCGTCAGATAGAGGCGGATGAAGGCGCCGACCGAACTGGCGTCCGCGTCGACGCTCCAGAATTCCTTCGGCTCATGCCCCGGCGCCTCGCGGCTGTAGCCGGTGCCGACCGGATCGACGAAGACGAGATCGCTGATGTCGAGCCAGCTGTCGGGATTATCGATGAGCTTTTGCGGCGGCCGCAGGAACGCGCCATCGGCCGCGGTTTCGACGATGCGCGGTCCGATCGCGCCGAGATGCAGGTAAGCCGACGCCGCGCCCGGCCCGCCATTGAAGACGAAGGTGATCGGCCGCTCCTTCGCCGGGGCGGGCGACTGCTGCGTGTAGGCGACATAGAAGATCTCGGCCGTGACCTCGCCCTTGCCGGATAAGAGCGACAGCGTGCCGGCCTTGGCCTGGTAGTCCAGCTTGCGCCCGCCAAGCGTGATGGAATGCTCGGTCACCTGCGGCGGCGGCAACAGCGACAGCACGCCGCCGGCCGGCGCCGGCCGTTCCGGTGCTTCGGCGAAGGTGGGCTGCGCCAAGGCGGCGAGCGCCAGGAGGATGAGAGGGACGAGCTTGGACCGCATGAGAACTCCACGGGGAATAACCTCCGCAAAGGTATGGCTGGGGCCGGCGAAGTCAAAGGGCGGTATCGCGGAAGCTGCCAATCTCCCCCGCAAGGGCAGGGGAATCGCATATGGCTTTTTGGGACTTGAAGTTGGGCTAGGAAGAGATTCTTTGGGCAGGCAGTCGAACTGAGGAGAGACTGCCATTTCGAGCCTAGAGAGCTATTT
>NZ_JAVIIT010000023.1:0-78578 GCF_033977265.1 Mesorhizobium australafricanum
CGTACTTCTCGCAAGATCGACAAAACCAATGGCATTGCGGCCTCCTCTGCTTCGAGAAAGCCACTCAAGAATCCTTCTTTTGCTGCATGGCAATACACAATCGACTTATCTGCGATTCCCCTGCCCTTGAGGGGGAGATGTCCGGCAGGACAGAGGGGGGCGCTGTCCCGCCAGCATCTCCAACTGGCTCCGCCTACCGATCCACCCTTGTCGACAGAATAATCGACGACGACGTCCGCTCCACCCCGTCCATCGCCCCGATCCGGTCGAGCAGCGCGTCGAGATCCCTGATCGACGGCGCCTCGACGATGACGATCATGTCGAAATTGCCGCTCACCGAATGCACCGTGCGGACCGGCGGCATCGCCTGCAAGGCGCGCACCACCTTGTCGGCGAGTTTCGGCGTGACGGTGAGCAGCACATGCGCCTTGACCAGCCCCTGCTCATAGTCGGGCGACAACCTGACCCCATAGCCGGCGATGATGCCGCGCTGCTCCAGCCGCTCGATGCGGCTTTGCACCGTGGTGCGCGACACGCCGAGCTGTCGCGCCAGCTCGGCCGTCGAGGCGCGGGCGTTGGCGCGCAGCAGGGAAAGCAGGGCTTGTTCGGCTTCAGTGATCATTTCGACGATACCTTTCGGCAGATCGCTTAAAGTTAAGCGTCATATTGCCAGATTCCACGCTTCCTTTCGACCGGCAAGCTGCGATGATTCCTAGCAATTCGCAATTCCAGGAAAGATGTGAAGCGGCCGGGGTCGGCGGCTTCGCCGCAGCCTTCCACCCGGAACTGCGAAAGCAACTCAGGAATTGGCAGGGGTATTGATCATGAAGAACATCGTTGTCGTCGGCGCCGGCAAGATCGGCTCGACCATCGCGGAAATGCTGAGCAGCACCGGCGACTACCGCGTCATCCTCGTCGACCGCTCGGCCGCCCAGCTTGCCGCCGCCGAATTGCCGGCCGGCGTCGCGACGCAGGAGCTCGACATCGCCGCCGCGGGTGAGCTTGAGAAAGTCCTTGCCGGCAAGTTCGCCGTGCTGAGCGCCGCCCCTTTCCACCTCACCACGCGCATCGCCGAGGCCGCCGCCGCCACCGGCGTGCACTATCTCGACCTCACCGAGGATGTCGTCTCGACCCGGCGGGTGAAGGAGCTGGCGCGTGACGCCAAGAGCGCCTTCATTCCGCAATGCGGCCTGGCGCCGGGCTTCATCTCGATCGTCGCCAACGACCTTGCCAGCCGCTTCGACACGCTGGAAAGCGTGCGCATGCGCGTCGGCGCGCTGCCGCAATATCCGTCCAACGCGCTGAACTACAACCTCACCTGGAGCACCGACGGCGTCATCAACGAATATTGCGAGCCCTGCGAGGCGATCGTCGAGGGCGAGCTGATCGAAGTGCCGCCGCTCGAGGAGCGCGAGGAATTCTCGCTCGACGGCGTCACCTATGAGGCCTTCAATACCTCCGGCGGCCTCGGCACTTTGGCCGAGACGCTGAAGGGCAAGGTGCGCACGCTGAACTACCGCACCATCCGCTATCCCGGCCACGCCGCGATCATGAAGGCGCTGCTCAACGATCTCGGTCTGCGCCACCGCCGCGACGTGCTGAAGGACATCTTCGAAAGCGCGCTGCCGGCGACGCTGCAGGACGTGGTCATTGTCTTCGTCACCGTGTCGGGCCGCAAGAACGGCCGCCTGCTGCAGGAAACCTACGCCAACAAGATCTATTCCAAGCGCGTCGGCAATTTGGTGCGCAGCGCCATCCAGATCACGACGGCTTCCGGCATCTGCGCCGTGCTCGACATGCTGGCCGACGGCAGCCTGCCCGCGAAGGGTTTCGTGCGCCAGGAAGACATCGCGCTCGACGCCTTCCTCGCCAACCGCTTCGGCCGCGCCTACGCGCAGCACGAGATGGTAAGCCGGCTGGCGGGTTGAGCTCTTCCCCTTCTCCCGTTGTGGGAGAAGGGGGAGCTAAATATGCAGCGCGTGGCCCAGCGCCTTCAGCGCCGCTTCCTGGAAGCCTTCGCCTTGCGTCGGATGCGCATGGATGGTGCCTGCGATATCCTCCAGCCGCGCGCCCATCTCGAGCGCCAGGCCAAACGCCGCCGACAATTCCGACACGCCTTGCCCGACCGCCTGGATGCCCAGCACCAGATGGTTGTCGGCGCGGGCGACGACACGCACAAAGCCGTCCTCGCCCTGTTTCGTCATGGCGCGGCCGTTGGCGGCGAACGGGAACTGCCCGATCTTGATCTCGCCGGCGAGCGCCTTCGCCTCTTCCGGCGACAGGCCGGCGGTGACCAGTTCCGGATCGGTGAAGCAGATCGCGGGAATGGCGCGCTTGTCCCAGCTTCTTTTGTGGCCGGCGACGATCTCGGCCACCATCTCGCCCTGCGCCATGGCTCGATGCGCCAGCATCGGCTCGCCGGTGACGTCGCCGATGGCATGGATGCCGCGCATCGAGGTGCGACACTGGTCGTCGATGCGGATGAATTTTCCGGCCCTGTCGAGATCGATCTGTTCCAGTCCCCAGCCCTCGGTGAGCGGCTTGCGGCCGACCGTCACCAGGATCCTGTCGGCGGCGACCTTGGTGTTTTTGCCATCGGCCGTCTCCACCAGCAGCGCATCGCCCTTGCCCGCCTGTCCCTGGGTCGACAGGCCCTTGGCTTTGGCACCTGGCATCACCTCGACGCCAAGGTCGCCGAGGCGCTTGAGCACCGGCCGGGTCAGCTCGGCATCATATTGCGCCAGCACACGCGGCAAGGCCTCGACCACGGTGACATGAGAGCCCATCTTGGCGAAGGCCATGCCGAGCTCGAGCCCGATATAGCCGCCGCCGACGACCGCGAGCTTCTTCGGCACCTCGCTCAGCGCCAGCGCCTCGGTGGACGAGATGACCGGTCCGCCAAAGGGCAGGAACGGCAGCTCGACCGGCGCCGAGCCGGTGGCGATCACGACCGTCTCGGCGCGGATCACCTGCATGCCGGTCTCGGTTTCGACCTCGACCGTCTTGCCGTCCCGGAACGTCGCCCAGCCCTGTACGGTCTTGACCTTGGCCTTCTTCAGCAGGCCGGCGACGCCGCTGTTCAGCCGGCTAACGATCCCGTCCTTCCAGCCGACGGTTCTCGCCAGATCGAGCGTCGGCGCGGCGACCTCGATGCCGAGCGGGCTCTTGCCGCCGGCCATATGCGCGATCTTCTCGAACTCGTCCGCGGCATGGATCAGCGCCTTGGACGGGATGCAGCCGACATTGAGGCACGTGCCGCCCGGCTTGCCCGCCTCGACAATCACCGTGTCGACGCCAAGCTGACCGGCGCGGATGGCGCAGACATAGCCGCCCGGACCGGCGCCGATGACGAGCAGCTTGCAGGAGATTTCTTTCATGGGGTCACGCTATTTTGGTTGGAGGAGACCCCCTCATCCGGCCGCTTCGCGGCCACCTTCTCCCCGGGGGGAGAAGAGGACAGCGAAGGCGCCGGCGACCTCCTCTCCCCCCGGGGAGAGGTCGGATTGCCCCGAATTGCCCTTCGCAATTCGGCTGGCAATCCGGGTGAGGGGGTCTTTGCGACCGTTGTCATTCTTCAATCCACGAAAATCAGCGCCGGCGTCTCCAGCAGCGCCTTGATCCGCTGGACGAACACCGCGGCATCCCAGCCGTCGATGACGCGGTGGTCGAAGCTGGACGACAGGTTCATCATCTTGCGCGGGATGAACTGCGTGCCGTCCCACACCGGCCGCACCATCATCTTGTTGACGCCGACGATCGCCACTTCCGGATAATTGATGACCGGCGTCGTCGCCACGCCGCCCATGGCGCCCAGCGAAGTGATGGTGATGGTCGAGCCGGAGAGTTCCTCGCGCGTCGCCGTGCCGGTCTTCGCCGCGTCGGCCAGCCGGTTGACTTCCGCCGCGCAATCCCACAGGTCGCGTGCCTCGGCATGCTTGACCACCGGCACCACCAGCCCGTTCGGTGTCTGCGCGGCGATGCCGATATGGATGCCTTCATGCTGGCGGATGATGCCGGCATCGTCGTCGAATAGCGCGTTGAGGTTGGGCTGCTCGGCGATCGCCTTGACCATCGCGCGCATCAGGAAGGGCAGCAACGTCAACTTCGGCCTTTCCGTCCCCTTGGCTCCGCGCTTCTCCTTGTTCAGCGTCGCGCGCAATTCCTCCAGCGCCGTGACGTCGATCTCCTCGACATAGGTGATGTGCGGGATGCGCGATTTGGCCAGCGACATCTTTTCGGCGATCTTGCGCCGCAGACCGACCACCTTGATGTCCTCGACGCCGTCCTTTTGGGCAAGCCCGGTGGCGCGCGCGACTTGCGGACCGCGCGCGACAAACGCGTCGATATCCTCATGGCTGATGCGCCCGGCCGGCCCGCTGCCCCCAACCTGGCGCAGATCGATGCCGGCCTCCCTGGCGCGCAGCCGAACGGCAGGCGACGCCAGCGGCTTTTCGCGCTGCGCCCGTGGCGCGCCGGAAACGGATGCCGGGCGCGAAGCTTTCGACGCGGCGGCGACTTTCGGCGCTTCGGGCGGCTTGGGCACGGCTTTCGGAGCACTCGGCGCCGGTTCGGGCTTTGCCTCGGCGGACTTAGCCGGCGTCTCAGCTTTTGGCGCCGCTTCGGCGGCCTTCACATTGCCTTCGCCGGCTACCTTCAGCCGCACGATCGGCGAGCCGATCGCCACCGTGTCGCCGATCTCGGCGCCGAGCCAAAGAATCTCGCCATCGACCGGCGAGGGTATTTCGACGGTTGCCTTGTCGGTCATGACGGCGGCGAGAACCGTGTCCTCGCGCACGAGGTCGCCGACCTTGACATGCCACTCGACAAGCTCGGCCTCGGCGACGCCTTCGCCGACGTCGGGCAGCTTGATGATGTGTTCGCCCAACTAAGCCTCCCCCACTCTAAGCTTCCAATGTTTCGACGAGCGCGCGGCCGACCCGCGCCGGGCCGGGGAAATAGTCCCATTCCTGCGCATGCGGATAGGGCGTGTCCCAGCCGGCGACCCGCGCCACCGGAGCCTCCAGATGGTAGAAGCAGTTTTCCTGCACCAGCGAGACCAGCTCGGCGCCGAAGCCGGAGGTGAGCGTCGCCTCATGCACGACGACACAGCGCCCGGTCTTCTTCACCGAGGTGACGATTGCGTCGAGGTCGAGCGGCAACAGCGTCCTCAGATCGATGATTTCGGCATCGATGCCGGTTTCCTTGGCCGCGGCCTCGGCGACATAGACCATGGTGCCATAGGCTAGCACGGTGACCGCCGAACCTTGCCGGCGGATCGCCGCCTTGCCAAGCGGGATCGTGTAATGACCGTCGGCGACCTCGCCGAGCTCATGCTTCGACCAGGGCGTCACCGGCCGGTCGTGATGGCCATCGAAGGGACCATTGTAGAGCCGCTTCGGCTCGAGGAAGATCACCGGATCCGGATCCTCGATCGCCGCGATCAGCAGCCCCTTGGCGTCATGCGGATTGGACGGCACCACCGTCTTCAGGCCGGAGACATGGGTGAACAGGGCTTCCGGGCTCTGGCTATGCGTCTGGCCGCCGAAGATGCCGCCACCGGTCGGCATGCGCACCACGATCGGGCAGGTGAAATCGCCGTTCGAACGGTAGCGCAGCCGTGCCGCTTCCGAGACGATCTGGTCGTAAGCCGGATAAACATAATCGGCGAACTGCACCTCCACGCAAGGCTTCAGCCCATAGGCGGCCATGCCGATGGCCGCGCCGACGATGCCGGATTCGCTGATCGGCGCATCGAAGCAGCGGCTCTTGCCATATTTGGCCTGCAGGCCTTGCGTGCAGCGGAAAACGCCGCCGAAAAAGCCGACATCCTCGCCGAACACGACCACACCCTCGTCGCGCCCCATCGATACGTCCATGGCGTCGCGGATCGCCTCGATCATCGTCCGTCTTGGCATGATCAGACCCCCGCCTGCTGGCGCTGGCGCCTGAGATGCGCCGGCATCTCGGCATAGACGCCCTCGAACATGTCACGCGTCGACGGCTTGCCGCCGGCATGCAGCGTGCCGTGGCTCTCGGCCTCCTTCTGCGCCGCGATCACCGTTTCCAGGATCTCGGCTTCCGCCTGGGTGTGCCGCTCTTCCGACCAGACACCCCGGTGGATGAGATGGTTCTTCAGCCGGATGACCGGATCGCCGAGCGGCCAGGCATCCGATTCCGCCTTCGGCCGGTAGGCCGACGGATCGTCCGAGCTCGAATGCGCCCCGGCGCGGTAGGTGACATATTCGACCAGCGTCGGCCCGAGATTCTTCCGCGCCCGCTCCGCCGCCCATTTCGCCACCGCGTGCACCGCGAGATAGTCGTTGCCGTCGACGCGCAGCGCCGGAATGCCGAAGCCCAGCCCACGTGCCGCGAAAGTGCCGGAGCCGCCGCGCGCAATGCCCTGGAAGGTCGAAATCGCCCACTGGTTGTTGACGACGTTGAGGATGACCGGCGCCTTGTAGGTCGAGGCAAACACCAGCGCGGAGTGAAAGTCCGACTCCGCCGTCGAGCCGTCGCCGATCCAGGCAGCGGCAATGCGCGAATCGTTGGAGATCGCCGAGGCCATCGCCCAGCCGACCGCCTGGATGTACTGCGTCGCGAGATTGCCGGAGATCGAGAAGAAGCCGTGCTCCTTCGAGGAGTACATGATCGGCAGTTGGCGGCCTTTCAGCGGATCGGCCTCGTTGGAATAGATCTGGTTCATCATCGTGACCATCGGATAGCCGTCGGCGATCAACAACCCGGCTTGCCGGTAGGTCGGGAAATTCATGTCGCCGGGCTTGAGCGCCTTGCGGAAGGCGCAGCTCACCGCTTCTTCGCCCAGATGCTGCATGTAGAAGGAGGTCTTGCCCTGGCGCTGCGCCATCTGCATGCGCGCGTCGAAGGTCCTGAGCGTCATCATGTGGCGCAGGCCTTCGAGCAGTTCCTCGTCGGTGAGCAGCCCAGCCCATGGCCCGACGGCTTCGCCGGCGCGGTTCAGCACCCGGATGATGGAGAAGGCCATGTCGCGGATCGTGCGCGGATCGACGTCGATCTCCGGACGCGGCACCGAGCCTGCCTTGGGAATGGTCACATTCGAGAAGTCGGGCGTGCCGCCGGGCCGAACCTCGGGCTCGGGCACGTGAAAGCGCAACATTCCAGCATCGGCCATGAGCTCACATCCTCCAATGTTGCCGGTGCGATAGTGGCACATCCGCGCCGCCAATTCATCGGGCGAGATGGCGGGCCGTCCTCCCGGTCATTCGCCCCCTCGAGGCGAGTGCGGCACGCACGGACAAGATGCAGATATGGCGACGAAATTTCTTGTCGATGTTCTTGGGCGTCGCGCAATTTGGTGGACGTTTGTGGGACGGTTGTCGCCAGATAAGACAATTGCGGGGTCACGAGGGCGTGGCGCGGTTCTTCCTTCTCCCCTTGTGGGAGAAGGTGGATCGGCGCGCAGCGCCGAGACGGATGAGGGGTGTTCCAGCGGAGTGAGGCGTCGGCTTTCCCTGGAACACCCCTCATCCGGCCGCTGCGCGGCCACCTTCTCCCACAAGGGGAGAAGGAAGAAGACGCTGGCGCCGATCTCCGGTTCACCCCCACCCCGCGCCATGCTAACTCACCCCGCATGGCACAGAAGAAAGGATACGAGGTCGATTCGTGGCTCGCGAGGCCGGATCCGGCCATGGCGATCGTCCTGCTTTACGGCCCCGACCGCGGCCTGGTCGCCGAGCGGGCCAAGACCTTCGCGACGAAAACCGGCCTGCCGCTCGACGACCCGTTCTCGGTGGTCAAGCTGGACGGCGCCGAAGTCGACCGCGACCAAGGCCGATTGCTCGACGAGGCGCGCACCGTGCCGATGTTCTCCGACCGCCGGCTGCTTTGGGTGCGCAATGCCAGCGGCCAGAAGGCGCTCGCCGACGACATCAAGGCGCTGACCGCCGAGCCGGCGCGGGACGCCATCATACTGATCGAGGCGGGCGACCTGAAGAAGGGCACCGGCCTGAGGGCCATCGTCGAGGCCGCCGGCAACGCCATCGCCTTGCCCTGCTATGCCGACGAGGCCCGCGACCTGGATACGGTGATCGACGACGAACTGCGCAAGGCCGGTATGTCGATGACCCTGGACGCCAGGCAGGCGCTGCGCCGCAATCTCGGCGGCGACCGGCTGGCCTCGCGCGGCGAGATCGAGAAGCTGGTGCTCTACGCGCACGGCCGGAAGGAAATCGACGCGGACGACGTCAATGCGCTGTCCGGCGATGTCTCCGGCGCCTCCTTCGATGCTGCGGTCGACGCCGTGCTGGATGGCAGGGTCGGCGATTTCGACTTGGCCTTCAACCGGCATTGCCAGTCCGGCGGTCACCCGTTCCTGGTGCTGTCCTCGGCGATGCGCCAATTGCAGGCGATGCAGGTGATGCGCGGCCAGATGGAAACCGGAGGCCGAAACGCCGCCTCGGTCGTCGCCGGCGCCCGCCCGCCGGTCTTCTTCTCGCGCCGCAAGCTGGTGGAAAAGACGCTCGAACGCTGGAATGTCGAGGCGCTCGGCCGCGCGCTGGGCCGGTTGCAGACGGCGGTGCTGCAGACGCGTAAACGGCCGGACTTGTCCGAAGCGCTGGCGAGACAGGCGCTGCTTGGCATCGCCATCGAGAGCGCGCGGCTGGGGCAGCGGTAGAAAGGCGATCCTTTCGCCCGTGAGCCGCCTTCGCTCAGTTCATCATCATGGCGTCCGCCGGCTGGAAGGTTGGCAGCGCCTGTGGAAAGACCAGCACCGCTGCGCCGTAAAGGACCAAGGCGACACCCGACACTTTCGCTATCCTCTCTCCCAAGGGAAGCGTCTTTTCCGCAAAGACCAGCAAGGTGACCACGGCCATTGCGGCGACGTTCATGATCCCGAGCGGAAAAAGAGCGAGAAACAAAAGCCAGCAGCAGCCCAGGCAAAACAGCCCATGCTCCAGGCCCATGCGCACCGCGCCCCACTGACCATCGCGCCATGAGGTCAGGATGAAGCCGACCGGCGTACGGCATTTGGCCAGGCACAGATCTTTCAGCGGGGAGAGCTGGTAGGCACCCGCAATCATCAGCAGCGCGCCGCCGATGCGCGCGGCCGTCGCCGTGGACAATCCCACATGCGCGGCAAGCATCTCCGAGCCCGCCGCGCCGGCAAAGGCGAGGACGCCCATCACGCCCCAAACCAGCAGGTACCCGGCCACGAACACCCAGGTCGAGACAAAGGTTTCGCCGCGGCCCTGTTTGCCGGCCTGCACTTGGTGAAACGTCAGGATCATCGGCGCGGCCGTTGGAAACATCATCGCAACCATCATGATCATCCAGACGGCAAGAAACAGCGGCGCCTTCATGCCCATGGTGGGGGAGTACATTTCCATGCGCATGTCCGCGTCGTTGCCGATCCGCTGCCAGACGAGCAAGGCCCACGCTGCCGCCGCGATAACGATCAGCAACGCGAGAATGACGTTTCGCTGCAACGTCGGCGCCAGGGGCGAGTGAGGTCCGATCATGCGACTGGGGTGCTATTGCTGGCCGGACCAATTGATCGGAGCGTAATGTCCGTTCCGGCGGGAATTGTCCCAACTCATGTCATGGTCGCTGAACGTACTGCCTTCCGCCCCCATCGCCAGAGCCAGCCAGTCGGGATTGATGGGATGACCGGTGGCCGCCCACATCTGCCCATCCTCGCGCATTGTCGGCAGCGGTTCGACCGCCATCTTCATGATGCCCGCAATCTCCGCCGATCGTTTCTTGCCGTCTATTCGATAGCTTATCGGAACCTTCTTGGCTCCGAGGTTCGTGCCGATCATCGGTGCCAGCAATGCCATCGGGCCACCCGCGACGCCGGTGAAGATCGCGCCTAGCGCCTCTGTTTGCCTGTCATCGGCCCGTTCGTCGATATAGGCGGCAGCCGTCCAATTGCCGTCCGCCATCGGACCTGGGGTGTGGGCAACCATCGCGACGCTGAGGCCATCCAGTCGAACATCGCCAAAATTGCCCTTGTCGATATGAAAGACCAAGCCGACGTCGCAAACGCCTTTCGTCGGTTTCGATGTCAGCTGCGCGTTGGTGGACAACAGGCAAGGGCATACGACATCGCAGCTACAATTTTCGAAATAGCTTCCAGACAATTGCCAACTCGTTGCCATTTTCACCTCCCGGCTCTGTCAGGCGGGTCGGCATGGATCGCTTTGGCGAGGTAGCGCCGCTTGGATCGTAGAAACGGCATATAGCCCAACATCGCGACTGCTCGGCACGCCAGGGCATTTAGTTTAGTTGTGTCTAATGCAGGTTACGCCGACGCCCGGGACTGTCAAGCCGAGCGCCCCCGCACCGGCGGCTGCGCTGGCCAGACAGGCCCTGCTTGGCATTGCGATCGAGAGCGCAAGGCTGGGGCAGCGATAGGCGGTTCGCCGATCTCCCCCACGTGGGAGATGTCGCCGAAGACGACAGAGGGGGTTCTATCCCGCCGGCATCGTCGCGGAACTGGCTGGTGAGCGTTCTGGACCGTGCCGGCTCTTAACCGTCACAGCATGGATTCTAGGGTCTGCGCGCGTCGCTTCGCTCCTTGCTCCGCCCTAGAATGACGAAGGACAGGTTCGCGGGCAGTGTCCTCTGCCCCAGCAGGGCACCTCCCTCACGAGGCCCCACAACGGGGAGAGCAACCGTCACCAACGCCTCGCCATTCGCCATTGCAAAAGAAAAGGGCCGGCATGGCGCCGACCCTTTCTTCGTCTATCACCGATATATCAGGCGTATCCAACCTTAAGCCGAAACCTCACATATCAGCCAAATACCGTTACGCCCCAACCGCCTACCGCTCATCCTTCAATCGCCGGCACAGCTCATCCAGCTGCTCCAGCGAACGATAGTTGACCTTGAGCGTGCCGCCTTTGCCCTTGTGATCGATGCTGACGATCATGCCGATCGTGTCGGTTACCAGCTTTTCCAGCGCCAGCGTGTCGGGGTCCTTGTCCGGGGCGCTCGCCGCCGACTTCGTCTTGGCCGGAGTCGGGCCGGCGGGCATCTGCGCCAGCGCTTCGGCCTGGCGTACCGAAAGCCCTTCCTTGACGATGCGCTTGGCGAGCCCGGCAGGGTCTTGCGCGGTGACCAGCGTTCGGGCATGGCCGGCCGACAATTCGCCATCGACCAGCATGTCATGGATGACATTGGGCAATTTGAGCAGCCGCAGCGTGTTGGCGACATGGCTGCGGCTCTTGCCGATCACGTGGCCGAGATCGGCCTGTGTGTAGCCGTGCTCGTCGATCAACTGCTGATAGCCTTGCGCCTCCTCGACCGGATTGAGGTCGGCGCGCTGCACGTTCTCGATGATCGCCAGTTCCAGCGCCGTGCGGTCGTTGACGTCGCGCACGATCAGCGGGATCTCGGTCAGGCCGGCGCGCTGCGCCGCTCGCCAGCGCCGCTCGCCGGCGATGATCTCGTAGCGGCCGGGCTGCGCGGGCGAGGGCCGCGCCACCACCGGCTGCACCACGCCATGCTCGCGGATCGACTGGGCAAGGTCGGTGAGCTCGGCTTCGCCGAAATGCCGGCGTGGATTCTTCGGGTTCGGGCTGACGAACTCGATCGGCACCTTGCCGTCGGCCGCCACCACGGCGCTCGGCTTTTCCGGCGCCGCCGGACGGTCGATTTCGCCGATCAGCGCCGCGAGGCCACGGCCCAGTCTTTTTCTTGATTGGTCTTCGCTCATTGGTTTGTCCAGATCGTTTCGGGATCGAATCGGCTAATTAACCAAGCTGCCGGAGCGCCTGGCGCTTAGGCGGCGCGCAGCTTGCGCTCGCGGCGGATCACCTCGGAGGCGAGCTGCAGATAGGCCTGGCTGCCCGAGCATTTGAGATCGTAAAGGATCGCCGGCTTGCCGTAGGACGGCGCTTCGGAGACCCGTACATTGCGCGGGATGATCGTCTCGTAGACCTTGTCGCCCATATGGGTGCGCACGTCCTGCACGACCTGGTTGGCGAGATTGTTGCGGCCGTCATACATGGTGAGCACGATGCCCTGGATGGTGAGGTCCGGGTTGATCGTGCCGCGCACCTGCTCGACCGTTTCGAGCAACTGGCTGAGGCCTTCGAGCGCGAAGAATTCGCATTGCAGCGGCACGAGAACGGAATCGGCCGCCGCCATGGAATTCAAAGTCAAAAGATTGAGCGAGGGCGGGCAGTCGATCAACACATAGCCGAACGGCGCCGATCGCTCTGCGGCGGCGCGCAGCGCATTGCGCAGCTTGAGCACCCGGTCGGGCGCGGAGGCGATCTCCATCTCGATGCCGAGCAGGTCGAGCGTCGAGGGAATGATCGATAGGCCCGGCACCGCGGTCGGCACCGCAGCCGCCTCCAATTCCAATTCGCCCGTCAAAACATCGTAGGACGAGGTGGTGCGGTCCTTGCGATCGATGCCGAGGCCGGTGCTGGCATTGCCCTGCGGATCGAGGTCGACGATCAGCACGCGCTCGCCGATGGCGGCCAGCGCCGTGGCCAGGTTGATGGCCGTCGTCGTCTTGCCGACGCCGCCCTTCTGGTTGGCAACTGTGATGATACGCGGTCCAGTTTTCATGGGTTTATGCCAGTGATTCATTGCGGTTTCGCCGGGCGCAAGTCGCTGATTTCCAGGATGACGCCGTAGGCGTCGGTCATGCTCGGATGTTCTACCAGATCGAAGGTCCAGCGGTGAGTGCTTTCTTCCACTTCGGCGCGGTAATCCCTGCCTTTGTGGAAAAGCGCGCGCGCGCCTTTGGCCAGCCAGGGCGCCGATAGATCGAGCAAGTTCGGGAGCGCGGCAAGCGCCCTGGCGGTGACGATTTCCGGTGCAGAAACAAGGGCATAGCTATCGTCGATGCGCTTGGCCACGACTCGCGCCGGCAGACTGAACTGGCCGATGACGGATTGCAGGAACGAGGCTTTCTTGCGGTTGCTTTCGACCAGATCGATCGACGCGCCGGGACGCTCGGTCAGCAGGAAGCCAAGCACCAGTCCGGGAAAACCGCCGCCTGAACCGAGGTCGACCCAGCGTGTTGCGGCGGGCGCGATTCGCGCGAGCTGGGCGCTGTCCAGGATGTGGCGGCGCCAGACGTCATCCAGCGTCGACGGCGCCGCCAGATTGATGCTGCGGTTCCATTTCAGGAACAGCTGTTCGAAGGCTTGCAGCCGCTCGAATGTTTCACGTGAAACTGGACCCGCCGCCTTCTGCAGATCTTCCCAGGCGCTCACGCCACGTCCCTTCGCGCGGCGAGTTCGGCGTTGCGGACATGCGCGACAATGATGGCAAGCGCCGCTGGCGTCATACCTTCCATGCGCTGCGCGTCGGCGATCGAACGCGGCTGACGCGCTTTCATCTTCTGCTTCAACTCGTTTGAAAGGCCGGGGACATCCGAAAAGTCGACGGTCTCGGGTATGAGCCGCGATTCCTCATGCCTGATCTGCGCGACGTCAGCCTGCTGTCGGTCGAGATAGACGGAATATCTCGCTTCTGTTTCAAGCCGCTCGGCAGTCTTGGCGTCGAGCCCGGCAAAGCGTTGCTCAACGCGGCTCAGCCAGGCCATGTCGACAGTAGGGTGCGCCAACAGCTCATAGGCCGAGCGGCGCACGCCGTCCTTGTTGATCTCCAGCCCATGCCGTGCCGCCTCATTCGGCGTCAAAGTCACCGACTTTGCCAATGTGCGGGCCTGATCGAGCTTGTCACTCATCTCGCCGAAACGCTGCATCCGCTCCGAAGATACGATGCCGAGCTTGTCGGCCCACGGCGTCAGGCGTTCATCGGCATTGTCGGCCCGGAGCGAAAGCCGGAACTCCGCGCGGGACGTAAACATGCGATAGGGCTCGGCGATGCCTCGACTGGTCAGATCATCGACCATCACACCGATATAGGCTTCGGTGCGGCTGAGCACGACCGGCTCGCCGGCGGAAGCCTTGCGCGCCGCGTTGATGCCGGCGAGCAGGCCTTGGGCGCCTGCCTCCTCATAGCCTGTGGTGCCATTGATCTGCCCGGCAAGGAACAGGCCGGCGACGCGCTTGGTCTCCAGCGTTGTCATGAGCTCGCGCGGATCGACATGATCGTACTCGATCGCATAGCCCGGCTGCAGCATTCTCGCCGCTTCCAGTCCAGGGATCGTCTTCAGTATCTCGAGCTGCACCTCCTCCGGCAGCGAGGTCGAGATACCGTTCGGATAGACGGTGTCGTCGTCGAGGCCTTCCGGTTCAAGGAAGATCTGGTGGCCTTCGCGGTCACCGAATTTGACGATCTTATCCTCGATCGAAGGGCAATAGCGCGGACCAACACCTTCGATCGAGCCGGAATACATGGCCGAACGATGCAAATTGAGGCGAATCAACTCATGCGTCGCCGTCGAGGTGCGCGTGATGCCGCAATGGATTTGCGGATTGGCGATGCGGTCAGTCATCAGCGAGAACGGCACCGGATCCTCGTCCGCCGCCTGGCTCTCCAGTGACGCCCAGTCGATGGTGCGGCCGTCGAGGCGAGGGGGCGTGCCCGTCTTCAAGCGCCCTAGCTTGAAGCCCGCGCGGCCCATGGTCGCCGACAGCCCCAGGCTTGCCTGCTCGTTCATTCGCCCGGCAACGATCTTCCTTTCGCCGATATGGATCAGGCCGCGCAGGAAGGTGCCGGTGGTCAAGACCACCGCACCGCAAGCCAGCCGCCGGCCGCCCGAAACCAACACCGCCGCCACGCGCCCGTCTTCGATTTCGAGATCGAGAACCTCGCCCTCGACCACGTCGAGATTGGCTTGCTCGCTGATCGCGCCCTGCATGGCGAGACGATAGAGCTTGCGGTCGGCCTGGGTGCGCGGACCGCGCACGGCCGGACCTTTGCGGCGATTGAGCAGCCGGAACTGGATGCCGGCGGCATCGGCAACGCGGCCCATCAGCCCGTCCATGGCGTCGATCTCGCGCACGAGGTGCCCCTTGCCGAGACCGCCGATCGCCGGATTGCAGGACATGACGCCGATCGTGTCGAAGCGCAGCGTCACCAGCGCCGTCCTGGCGCCGGCGCGCGCGGCAGCGCTCGCTGCCTCGCAGCCGGCATGGCCGCCGCCCACCACCACCACATCATAGTGATTGGTCATTATCCAGGAATCCGGTTTCAGAGATTGTCCGACACATGTCCCCGCTGCCTCGTGCTGTCAAGGACGAAGGCACGTTTCACGTGAAACATGGATGCGGCGCATCCCGCAGTGTTTCACGTGAGTCATCACCAGCGTGGAAGCCCGCCTCGTGTTTCACGTGAATCACTTACCAATGCAGAACTGTGAAAAGATGACGTCGAGCAGATCCTCGACATCGACTGCGCCGATGATCCGGCCAAGACGATCGGCCGCCAGCCGCAACTCCTCGGCGCATAGTTCCTGACTTTGTCCAGACAACGCGGCTCGCAGACAATCCGTCGTCTCATTGAGAAGCTCAACATGGCGCAGCCTTGACGGCAGGATGTCGCCCGCGTTCCCGACTGCCGCGGCCGCGCGGGCCCCGATCTCGCTGAGGACACGCTCCAGCCCGGTGCCCACCTTGGAAGAAATCACTAGGTCGTAGCCATCGCCGGCCCCGGCGCTGGCGATATCCGCCTTCGTCCCGATCTTGAGCAACGGAGCCCCGCTCGGAACATCGCCGGCAGAAGCTGGATCGGCCATATCCTCCAGCAACAGGACCAGGTCCGCCGCTCCCGCCTTGGCCCGCGCCCGCTCGATCCCGATCGACTCGACCTTGCCTGCGGCCTCACGCAGGCCGGCGGTGTCGACAATGCGCACTCTCATCCCGTTGATATCCATGACGACCTCGAGCAGATCGCGCGTTGTGCCCGGTTCATCGGTGACGATCGCCGCCTCGCGCTGCGCCAATGCGTTGAACAGGCTGGACTTGCCGGCATTCGGAGCGCCGAGGATAACGACCTCAAAACCATCGCGAATGATCTCCGCGGCCTTGAACCCTTCGATATGTCGCTCGATCTCCCTGATCATCGCCGCCACGTCGGACCAGACCGCTTCCGAAACGGACCCCGGCACATCTTCTTCGTCGGCGAAGTCGATCTCCGCTTCGATCATGGCTCGCGCATGGATCAGCCGGCGGCGCCAGCTAGAATAGAGCTCGCTCTGCGCGCCTTCCGCATTGCGCAAGGCGAAGCGGCGTTGCGCTTCCGTCTCGGCATTGACCAGATCCGCCAGCGCCTCGGTCTCGACAAGGTCGAGCTTGCCGTTGAGAAAGGCGCGCCGGGTGAATTCGCCAGGCTCGGCATGCCTCACGCCTTCGAAGCCAGTGAGGGTTTCCAGCATTTTCGCCGCGACGGCGCGGCTGCCATGGACCTGGAATTCGGCAACATCTTCGCCGGTGAAGCTGCCAGGACCCGGAAAGAACAGGACAAGGCCGTGGTCGATGACCGAGCCGTCGGTCGCCTTGAACCTCCGCAACATGGTGAACCGATCCTTAATGGCGCCCGCAATCGTTTCGACCACGAATCGAGTCCTGGGGCCGGAAATGCGGATGACGGCAATGCCGGCGGGTAGGCGGCCGCTTGAAAGTGCTACGATCGAATCCTTCGACGCCATTAGGGAATCCATTTGCCGAACCTGCCGAACCGCCTAGTTCAAGGAACAGAGCATGATGTCGCCCGAAAACCGCTTCGCACTGTTCGGCATCCTGCTCTAGCCTTTACCTAATCAAACCCAACATGCCGAGCCGCCCATCGTGACCTTGCCCGCACAAAACCTGCTTGCCCAAGAGGCCAGCCCCTATCTGCAGCAGCACAGCGACAATCCTGTCCATTGGCGAGGCTGGTCGCCGGCGGCCCTTGCCGAAGCGAAGGAACTGGAGCGGCCGATTCTGCTCTCCATCGGCTACGCCGCCTGCCACTGGTGCCACGTCATGGCGCATGAAAGCTTCGAGAACGACGCCGTGGCGGCCGTCATGAACCGGCTCTACGTGAATATCAAGGTCGACCGCGAGGAGCGGCCGGACATCGACCAGATCTATATGGCCGCGCTCCATGCCATGGGCGAGCAAGGCGGCTGGCCATTGACCATGTTCCTGACGCCCGACGGCAAGCCTTTCTGGGGCGGCACCTATTTCCCGCGCGAGGCGCGTTACGGAAGGCCAGGTTTCATCCAGGTGCTGGAAGCGGTCGATAAAGCCTGGCGCGAAAAACGGCAGAGTCTCGCCGAAAGCGCCGACGGGCTGACCGCTCATGTCGAGCAGCGGCTCGCCGGCGCTACGGGCAAGGCGGTCCTCGACCGCGACGCCTTGGCCGATCTGGCCACGCGCATCGACGGCATGATCGACCGTGATCTCGGGGGATTAAGCGGCGCGCCAAAATTCCCCAATGCGCCCTTCATGCACGCTCTATGGCTCTCTTGGCTGCGCGACGGCCAGACCGCGCATCGCGACGCCGTGCTGACCAGCCTCGAAAGAATGCTCGCAGGCGGTATTTACGATCATGTCGGCGGCGGTCTCAGCCGCTACTCGACCGACGCCGAATGGCTGGTGCCGCATTTCGAGAAGATGCTTTACGACAACGCCCAGCTCATCCGTCTGTGCAATTGGGCCCAGGCTGAGACCGGAAACAGCTTGTTCCGGATACGAATCGAAGAAACGGTCGCCTGGCTGCTGCGCGAAATGCGAGTCGAGGGCGGCGCCTTCGCCGCCAGCCTCGACGCCGACAGCGACGGCGAGGAGGGGCTTTTCTATACATGGAGCCGCGACGAGGTCGAAGCCGCGCTTGGCGACGATGCCGCGGCGTTCTTCCGCTATTTCGAGCTTGCGGCACCGCATAGCTGGGAGGGTAAGCCGATCATTCGCCAGAGCGAGACCCAGCAAGGTCACGCCGACCATGCCCGGCTCACACCTTTGAAAGCAGAACTTCTGGCCGTCCGCGAACAGCGTGTCAGGCCCGGCCGAGACGGCAAGGCGCTTACCGACTGGAACGGACTGATGATCGCGGCCCTGGCGGAAGCGGGCCGTTCCCTTGGGCGGCGCGACTGGGTCGATGCCGCGGCAAAAGCCTTCGCCCATATTGTCGGGGCCAGCCAGGACGGCCGCCTGCCGCATTCCATGCTTGGCACGAAGAAACTCTTCCCGGCGCTGTCGAGCGACTATGCCGCCATGACCAACGCCGCGATCGCGTTGTTCGAGGCGACCGGCGATCCGGCCTATTCCGATCGCGCCATGCACTTCATCGGCGAGCTTGATCGCTGGCATCAGGACACCGAGACGACCGGCTACTGGCTGACGGCGTCGGACAGCGGCGACGTTCCGATCCGCATCCGTGGCGACGTCGACGAAGCAATCCCGTCGCCCACCGGCCAGATCGTCGAAGCGCTGGTGCGGCTTTCCTCGCTCACTGGCGATCCCGGTCTCTGGGAAAAAGCCTGGACGACCGCCGAGCACGCCATGGGCCGCGCCGCGAGGCAGTCCTATGGCCAGGCCGGCATCGTCAACGCCTGCGCGCTGGCGCTAGAGCCACTGAAGCTCGTCATTATAGATAAGCCCGGTTCTTCAAGCCTTGTTCCGGTCGCGAATCGAAATCCCGATCCGCGCCGGGTCGATATCGTCGTGCCGATCGGCACGGAGGCGAATCGACCTTTATTGCCGGGTGGCGTGCTGCCGCCGACGGACAAGCCGGGCGCCTGGTTCTGCAGCGGGCAGCTGTGCCTGCCGGAGGTCACGGATGCGGGTGAGTTGGAGAAGCTGGTGCGGCGAGGGTAGTCAACCGACACAGAAGCCATACCGGGTTTCCCAATTCCCAGCGCCGGCGCTGCCCCTCATCTGGCTGCCGCCATCTTCTCCCCGTAAACGGGGAGAAGGGACATGTCGCCGCCGGCTTCGCCAATCGCCAGCATTGCAGGGAGGGCGTCGGTGATGCGGCCAGCCTCTTTCTCCCCGTTTACGGGGAGAAATGCCCGGCAGGGCAATGAGGGGCGGCGCCAACCTTTCCCATTATCGTCCAGCGATCGCACGGCAGCGTTGAAAAGCAAGAAGGGCGGGAAAGTTTCCGCCCTTCTTAGCCAATCACGTATTCATCGAATCGAAGAAGTCCGCGTTGGTCTTGGTCTGCTTGAGCTTGTCGATGAGGAACTCGATCGCATCGGTCGTGCCCATCGGCGCCAAGATACGGCGCAGCACGAAGATCTTCTGCAGGTCGGCGCGCGGCACCAGCAGGTCTTCCTTGCGGGTGCCGGACTTGAGGATGTCCATCGCAGGATAGATGCGCTTGTCGGCCACCTTGCGGTCGAGCTGGATTTCGCAGTTGCCGGTGCCCTTGAACTCTTCGAAGATGACTTCGTCCATGCGGCTGCCGGTATCGATCAGCGCGGTGGCGATGATGGTCAGCGAACCGCCTTCCTCGATGTTGCGGGCGGCGCCGAAGAAGCGCTTCGGGCGCTGCAGCGCGTTGGCGTCGACACCGCCGGTCAGCACCTTACCGGATGACGGCACGACGGTGTTGTAGGCGCGGCCGAGGCGGGTGATCGAATCCAGAAGGATGACCACGTCGCGGCCATGCTCGACCAGACGCTTGGCCTTCTCGATCACCATTTCAGCGACCTGTACGTGGCGGGCCGCCGGCTCGTCGAAGGTCGAGGAGATCACCTCACCCTTCACCGAGCGCTGCATGTCGGTCACTTCCTCCGGCCGTTCGTCGATCAGAAGCACGATCAGATAGCATTCCGGATGGTTGGCGGTGATCGAGTGCGCGATGTTCTGCATGAGAACCGTCTTGCCGGTACGCGGCTGCGCGTTGATCAACGCGCGCTGCCCCTTGCCGATCGGCGCCACCAGGTCGATCACGCGCGGCGAGATGTCCTTCGAGGTCGGATTGTCGACCTCCATCTTCAGCCGCTTGGTCGGATAAAGCGGCGTCAGATTGTCGAAATGGATCTTGTGCCGGATCTTTTCGGGATCGTCGAAATTGATGGTGTTGACCTTGAGCAGCGCGAAATAGCGCTCGCCCTCTTTCGGGCTGCGGATCGGGCCTTCGACCGTATCGCCGGTCTTCAGCGAAAAGCGCCTGATTTGCGACGGCGAAATATAGATGTCGTCGGGACCTGGAAGGTAATTGGCGTTGGCCGAGCGCAGGAAGCCGAAGCCGTCCTGCAGCACCTCGACCACGCCTTCGCCGATGATCTCGACATCCTGAGCGGCGAGCTTCTTCAGGATCGCGAACATCAGCTCCTGCTTGCGCATGACGCTGGCGTTCTCCACCTCGAGCGATTCGGCATAAGCGATCAGCTCTGGCGGCTTCTTGTTCTTGAACTCTGCGAGTTTCATTTCTTGCATTAGATAGACTCTGGGTAGGCTTTGGAGAGGAAAATCGGCTGGATGCGACAAATGCCGGGCGCGGCCGAAGCGAGTGAAAAGGGCGGCGCATGACGGGAAGGAAGACCCGTCTTGTATCGTCGCTCGACTGAAAGAGCAAGCCGCCTTTTGCTGTGGTCGGGGCTGGATCCGGGGAAGCCTCAGAACGGCTTCACGATGACCAGGATGACGATGACGATCATCAGCAATGTGGGTATCTCATTGACGATCCGCCAGTGCCTCGCCGGTTTTTCGTTCTTGTCCTCGGCGAATTTCCTGACCGCGCCGGCGAAGTAGCCGTGCAGCCCCGACAAGACGAGCACCAGCGCGATCTTGGTGTGCAGCCAGCCACCCTGGAATCCAAAGCCTTTCCAGGCCAGCCAAAGCCCGAACACCCAGGTCACGATCATCGCCGGATTGATGATGCCCCGCAGCAGCCGGCGCTCCATCACCTTGAAGGTCTCGGACTGCACCGAGCCCTTCTCGGCGTCGACGTGATAGACGAAAAGCCGCGGCAGATAGAGCATACCGGCCATCCAGGCGATAACGGCAATGACATGGACCGCCTTGGCCCACGGATAGAAACTGTCGGGCACCGCCAGATAGAGCAGCGCGGCGAGCACGACGAGAACGACAATGCCGATCACCATGCGCTTCATCGCATGGCCGGTGCTGTTGTCATTGCCTGCATTGCTCATCGGTGGCTCCTCACCATTTTCACCATCGCCTCGACATGCGCCAGCGGTGTTTCCGGCGTGACGCCGTGGCCGAGATTGAAGATCAGCGGCCCGCCACCCAAACTCCTCAGAATAGAATCGACGCCATCGGCCAGCGCCTTGCCCCCGGCAACCAGGCGCAGCGGATCGAGATTGCCTTGCACCGCCCCTTCGCGTTGCAACTCCCTTGCCATCGACAGCGGCACGGTCCAGTCGAGCCCGAGACCGGTGATGCCGGTCTTTGCCCTATAGTCGCGATAACGCTCGCCGGCGCCCTTGGGAAAACCGATCACCGGCACATCGGGGTAAACCGCCTTCACCTGCCGGACGATCTTGGCCACCGGCTCGACGCAGAAAGCCTCGAAAGACGGTTCGTCCAACACGCCCGACCATGAATCGAAGATCTGCACCACGTCGGCGCCGGCTTCGATCTGGCGGATGAGATAGGCCGCCGAATGATCGGCCAGCACCTTCAAAAGCTTTGCGAAGGCCTCGGGCTCGCGATAAGCGAAAAGCCGCGCCGGCCCTTGGTCCGGCGTGCCGTGGCCGGCAATCATATAGGTCGCCACCGTCCAGGGCGCGCCGCAGAAGCCGATCAGCGTCGTCTCAACCGGCAGCTTGGCGCGCAACCGGCGCACGGTCTCGTAGACCGGTTCGAGATTCACGTGAAACAAATCGCCGTTCAGCGCCGCAATCTCGGCCGCCGTGATCGGCTTCAGGATCGGTCCGCGGCCCTCTTCGAAACGAACATCCCGCCCGAGCGCATTGGGCACGACCAGAATGTCGGAGAACAGGATAGAGGCATCGAAGCCGAAGCGTTCGATCGGCTGCAGCGTCACTTCGACGGCAAGGTCCGGATCATAGCAGAGATCGAGGAAGGAGCCTGCCCGCTTCCTTGTCTCGCGATACTCGGGAAGATAGCGGCCTGCCTGTCGCATCATCCAGAGCGGCGGCGGTGAAACCGTCTCGCCCTTGAGGACGTCCAGCACGATCCGTTTCCCAGCCATCCAGCCCTCGCCCTCTCCAGTCCTTTAAATCAAATATCTATTTTAAAAGAGTCTTCTGATTCTAAGAGTCTGTTGGTTGTGATGGTTGCGACCTGTCCAGCCTGCGGCTCGAAAATGCCAGTCAGCATATTGTCGCGCGCTCGCTTTCGCAATTTGGAGGGATCTGGGGACGAAGCGGATTCAGGCTTTCGAGTCAAAAGCTTGGGCGTTTCGTTCCGAGCGTCGTGCTGTGGATGAAATCGGCCAAGAAAAGTTGATCCCCGGTTTTGTCCCCAGCGCCGCGACAAAGCCTACAGCGAGGCGAATTGTGGACAAGCAGCCATCTGATACAGTCGCTTTTTTACCCAAGGCCTTCCCATCCGGCCTTGTCCACAATTGCCCACAGCCTGGACCCATCCCCTGTGAACAAACCTCAGAGCTTCTTCCACCTGCACCTGATCTCCGACGCCACCGGCGAGACGCTGCTGGCGGCTGGCCGCGCCGCTTCGGCCCAGTACAAGGATGCGCGCGCCATCGAGCACATCTATCCGCTGATCCGCACCGAAAAGCAGGTCGCCAAGGTCTTCGAGGACATCGAGGAGGAGCCCGGCATCATTCTCTACACCGTGGTCGACCAGAAGCTCGCGCGCTCGATCGACGAGCGCTGCGCCACCATGGGCCTGCCTTGCGTCTCCGTGCTGGAGCCGGTGCTGACCGTCTTCCAATCCTATCTCGGCACGCCCGCCGGCCGCCGCGTCGGTGCCCAGCATGTGCTCGATGCCGAATATTTCCGCCGCATCGATGCGTTGAACTTCACCATGGAGCATGATGACGGCCAGCTGCCGGCCAATATGGACGATGCAGACATCGTGCTGATCGGCATCTCGCGCACCTCGAAGACGCCGACCAGCATCTATCTCGCCAATCGCGGCATCAAGACCGCCAACATCCCGATCGTGCTCGGCGTGCCGCTGCCCGAAAGCCTGATCGAGGCCAAGACGCCGCTGGTCGTTGGCCTCATCGCCACGGCCGAGCGCATCTCGCATGTCCGGCAAAACCGCATCCTCGGCAACAGCGCCGCCTTCGTGTCGACCGACTATATCGACCGGGCCGCGATCAACGAGGAGCTCGCCTATGCGCGCCAGCTCTGCACAAGGCATGGCTGGCCGATGATCGATGTCAGCCGTCGGTCCATCGAGGAAACGGCGGCCGCGATCGTTGCCCTGCGGGGAAAGACGCGGTAACTGGGATTGGCCGAGACGCCGGCCGCTTCGTCATCCTAGGGCGGAGCAAGGAGCGAAGCGACGCGGCGTAGACCCTAGGATCCATGCCGTGACGTCGACGCGCTGCGACGGTGTAGAATTCTGCTGCGCTGCGCCCCTCGGCTGAGGTTATGGCATGGATCCTAGAGTCTTCGCGACGGAGCTTCGCTCCTGCTTCGCCCTAGGATGACGAAGTTCGTAAGGCTTTGGCCATTCTCCAAAGTTTGTGCTGGACCCCCAGACAAACGATGGGTCAACAGGCGTCAGGGAGCTAGTTGGGCGAAAAACCATGGCCGAGAAAATCATCCTCGCTTCGGGCAGTCCGTACCGCAAGGCGATGCTCGTCAATGCCGGCCTCGACATCGAGGCGGTGCCGGCCGAAGTGGACGAGCGGGCGCTCGAGGCTCCGCTGAAGGACAGCGGCGTTTCGCCGGAGGATGTCGCTTCGATCCTGGCCGAGGCCAAGGCGACCGAGGTCAGCGAGCGCAAGCCAGGCTCCCTGGTGCTCGGCTGCGATCAGACGCTGTCGCTGGGCGACGAGATTTTTCACAAGCCCGCCGACATGGAAAGCGCGCGGCGTCATCTCCTGACGTTGTCGGGCAAGACTCATCAGCTCAACAGCGGCGCCGTGCTTTGCCGCAACGGCGAGGTGCTGTGGCGCCATGTCGGCGTCGCCAGCCTGACCATGCGCAAGCTCGATCCCGCCTTCATCGGCCGGCACCTGGCGCGCGTCGGCGCCAAGGCGCTGTCCAGCGTCGGCGCCTATCAGATCGAGGGCGAAGGCATCCAGCTCTTCGAGAAGATCGAGGGCGACTATTTCACCATCGTCGGCCTGCCGCTTCTGCTGGTGCTGCAGGAACTGCGCGCTTTGGGAGCGATCGATGGCTGAGAAAAAGGCCTTTGTCACCGGGCATCCGATCGCGCATTCGCGCTCGCCGAAGATCCACGGCCACTGGCTGGCGAAATACGGCATCGACGGCAGCTACCAGGCGCTCGACGTTCGGCCGCAAGATCTTGCCGCGTTCCTGGGATCGCTCCAGCAAAGCGGCCTCCGGGGCGGCAATGTCACCATCCCGCACAAGGAAACGGCCTTCGCGCTGGTCGACCGCCGCGACGAGGCGGCCGAGGCGATCGGCGCGGTCAACACGCTCTGGCTGGACGATGGCGTGCTTTGGGGCGGCAACACCGACGGGCTCGGCTTCGCCGGCAATCTCGACCAATATGCGCCGGGCTGGGCGGCGAACGGTCCGGCCGTGGTGCTGGGCGCCGGCGGCGCCGCCCGCGCCGTCATCCACGCGCTGAAACAACGCGGCGTGAAGGATATCCGCATCGTCAACCGCACGCTGCCGAGAGCGCTCGAACTCGCCGGGCGTTTCGGCGCCGGGGTTTCCGCGCATGGCGCGGATACGGTCGGCGAGCTGTCTGCCGATGCCGGCCTGCTCATCAACACCACCTCGCTCGGCATGCATGGCGATGCGACGCTCTCCGCCGATCCCGCCGGATTGCCGGACCATGCCATCGTCACCGACATCGTCTATGTGCCGCTGGAGACGCCTTTGCTTGCCGCCGCCAAGGCGCGCGGCCTGAAGACGGTCGATGGGCTCGGCATGCTGCTGCATCAGGCGGTACCCGGCTTCGAACGCTGGTTCGGCAGGAAGCCGGAGGTCACGTCCGAACTGCGGCGCATGATCGTCGCCGACATCGAGGGTCATTGACGGCATGATCGTGCTCGGCCTCACCGGATCGATCGGCATGGGCAAGTCGGCCACGGCCAAGATGTTCGCCGAGGCGGGCGTGCCGGTGCATGATTCCGATGAGACCGTGCATCGCCTTTATTCCGGCAAGGCCGCGCCGTTGGTCGAGGCTGCTTTCCCGGGCACGACGCAGGCGGGCGTGGTCGATCGCGTGAAGCTCGCCGGAAAGGTGCTCGCCGATCCCGCCGCGCTGAAGAAGCTGGAAGCGATCGTGCATCCGCTGGTGCGCGCCGACGC
Organism: Mesorhizobium australafricanum; assembly: GCF_033977265.1. Classification (NCBI taxonomy): domain Bacteria; kingdom Pseudomonadati; phylum Pseudomonadota; class Alphaproteobacteria; order Hyphomicrobiales; family Phyllobacteriaceae; genus Mesorhizobium; species Mesorhizobium australafricanum. The sequence goes on from NZ_JAVIIT010000023.1 coordinate 25,250, forward strand.
CGATGCGTTTCTGGCCAAGCATCGCGCCGCCGGCGTGCCGATAGCCGTGCTCGACATCCCGCTCCTGTACGAAACCGGCGCCCGCAACCGCGTCGACAAGGTCGTCGTCGTCACCGCTTCGCCCGAAATCCAGCGTGCCCGCGTGCTCGCCAGACCGGGCATGAGCGAGGAGAAGTTTTCGGCGATCCTGGCCAAGCAGGTGCCCGACGCCGAAAAGCGCCGCCAGGCCGATTTCATCATCGACACCGGGCACGGCTTTGAAGCCGCGCGAAAGGCGGTCGAGGCGATCGTCGCCGAAGTGGCGGGGGATAAGTCCGACAGGGACGTTTCCTGACGCCCGCTGACAGCAGTTCCTATTGCCATTTTGTTCCGGTTTGTGATTCTGCTCTTTGGAGCGATTGATTCGAATGCGTGAGATCATCTTCGATACCGAAACCACCGGCCTCGATTTGCGCGACGACCGCATCATCGAGCTCGGCGGCGTCGAGCTGGTCAACCGCTTCCCGACCGGCCGCACCTTTCACAAATTCATCAATCCGCAAGGCCGCGCGATCCACGCCGAGGCGCAAGCCGTGCACGGCATCAGCGCCGCCGACCTGGTCGGCAAGCCGACCTTTGCCGAGATCGCCGAAGAATGGCTGGCCTTCACCGACGGCGCTAGGCTGATCGCCCACAACGCCGCCTTCGACATCGGCTTCCTCAACCTCGAATTCAGCCGCCTTGATCAGGCGGCCATCGATCCTGGCAGGATAATCGACACGCTGGCGCTCGCGCGCCGCAAGCATCCGATGGGCCCGAACTCGCTGGACGCGCTCTGCCGGCGCTACGGCATCGACAACACCCGCCGCACTAAGCATGGCGCGTTGCTCGATTCCGAATTGCTGGCCGAGGTCTATATCGAGCTCATCGGCGGAAAGCAGGCGGCGCTGGTCCTCGAGGCAGTGTCGGTGCGGATGAACGGCGCCGGCGAGGTGGCCGATATCGACATTTCGGTCGGCGCCAGGCCGATTGCCCTACCGCCACGGTTGAGCGAAGCGGACCGCGCGGCCCATGCCGGGCTTGTCTCGACGCTCGGCGAAAAGGCGCTGTGGCTGAAGGTGGCGGTGGGTTGAGCCAGAGCGCCCGAACGTAGCCTGTCGAGATTAGCCGAAACTCTCGCCACTTCGTCATCCTAGGGCGGAGCAAGGAGCGAAGCGACGCGCGCAGACCCTAGGATCCATGCCGTGACAGTGGTGCTATGTTCCGGCGGTGCAAGAAACCGGACGGAGCTACCACCCTGTTCCACGGAAAAGCTCGAACCATTCCGGGTTGGTCTTCTCAATCAACTCGACCTTCCATTGTCGCGGCCAGCGCTTCAGTGACTTTTCGCGTTGGATGGCATCGGCAATGTCGAAATATTCTTCATACCGGACCAGTCGCTGCACGCTGTAGCGGCTGGTGAAACGTGAGCCAGCGCCCGCTTTGTGCTCCGGCATGCGGCGGCCAAGATCGTTGGTGACACCGATATAGATCGTGCCGCGCCTCTGGCTTGCGGTCATATAGAACGTAGCCGGTCATCGTTTCAGGGTAGCGAGCATTGATGCGGGTACAAGGCCATTCCTGATCCGTCGCATTTTACGGCTAATGTCACGGCATGGATCCTAGGGTCTGCGCGCGTCGCTTCGCTCCTTGCTCCGCCCTAGGATGACGTCCGGGGAGACCGCCTCGGCCAATCGCGAAGGTTGGCGCTGTCCCGCCAGCATCTTCAACAAAAAAGCCCGGCTTCACGCCGGGCTTTGAATGCGAAGCGGAAGGCCTCTCAGCTCACCTGAACCTTGCTCGCCGCCTGGTCCTCGGCGATGCGCTGCTGGAACATCTGCGCGAAATCGATCGGGTCGAGCATCAGCGGCGGGAAGCCGCCATTGCGGGTGGCGTCGGCGACGATCTGGCGCGCGAACGGGAACAGAAGCCGCGGGCATTCGATGAACAGGATCGGCAGCATGTGCTCCTGCGGGAAACCGCTGATGGCGAAGACGCCGCCATAGACCAGCTCGACATTGAACAGCACTTCCTGGTCGAACGAAGCCTTGGCGTTCAACGTCAGATTGACATCGAACTGCTTGTCCGAAAGCGGGTTGGCGTTGACGTTGACATTGATGGCGATGCCGGGAGCCTTGTCGCGGCCGCGCAGCGAATTCGGCGCGCCGGGGCTTTCGAAGGACAGGTCCTTCACATATTGGGCAAGCACATTGAGCGAGGGCTGGTTCTGGGTGCCGTTGCCGTTGGCGGCGCCCGTCGCGGCGTCATCGTTGCTGGCCATGAGCCTTTAGTCCTTTTGCCTGGGCAGCATTGCTGACCGGATTGAAATCGCGGGTTCGCTACCATGGTCGGCCGGACAAAACAAGTTTTGCACCTTTATCGGCGGGAGGAACGGGACAGCGCAAACGCTGGGGATTGGCCAAAGCCTCTCAACCTCGTCATTCCAGGGCGGAGCAGCCGCGAAGCGGCGTCGCGGAGACCCTGGAATCCATTCCGTGACCCTGATCAAAAGGCGCTGAGGACCAGAATTCTGCACCGCGGCAGCGCTCGGACGTCACGGAATGGATCCTCGGGTCTGCGCGGTACGCTTCGCTTCCCGCTCCGCCCGTGGATGACGATCGTCATGGCCGTTTCGGCCAATCTCCAAGGCATTCCACCTGGCCATGCAAACGACCGGTCAAAATCCTGTCGGGGAACTAATCGTTTTTCAGCCGCCGCCACGGCGAATTGTGATCCGGCCGGTTCGGATAATCGTCGCGCGAATAGTCGCTGTCGTCGAGATCGATGACATCGTCGCGCCGGCGCGCCGAAAAGCCGCTGCTGAAGCTGGTCGCCATGACGATGCGGCTCTTGAGCAGCCGCCAGGCGAAGTCGCGCACCGGCGGCAACAAGAGAAGAATGGCGAAGATATCGGTGATGAAGCCCGGAATGATCAGCAGGATCGCCGCCAGAACGATCATCGCGCCATGCGCGAGCTGGCGGCTGGGGTCGCGCCCGGCATCCATTTCCGTGCGCACCCGCGTCATGACGCCAAAACCCTGATGCCGCAGAAGCAGGCTGCCGGCGACGCTGGAAAGGATGACCAGCCCGACCGTCGCCAAAGCGCCAATTTCGCGGCCGACAATCACGAAGCCGGCGATCTCCAGAAGCGGCAGCAGGAGCAGGAACAGCGGGATGAACGAAATGCGCAAGTCTTGACCGATCGCTTTCTTCTTTTGCGGCGCTCGCGGACAATCGCCGCTGGCCTTGGCGCCTTTAGATAGGTATGGCTGCCTTTGATTTGAATGATAGCGCCTGCCGTTCTATATGCTTTGAGTGTTCAACGCTATGCGACCGCGGCCTCGGTAAGGTTATGCCGGTCGGGCAAGACAGGGATCGAGTTGGCGGAAAATATGGGTTTCTTCGACTTCGGCACGATTTTCTTCCTGATTGCGGCGGTTGTGATCTTTTTCCAGCTGCGCAACGTGCTTGGACGTCGCACCGGAAGCGAGCGTCCGCCCTTCGATCCCTATTCGGCCAGCCGCACGCGCGAGGCTGATGCGGCGAAATCCGAGAATGTGGTGTCGCTTCCGCGCAAGCGCATGCCGGGAGAAACCGCGGCCGAGACCTATGCCGATATCGACGCCTTCGCCAAGCCCGACACCGATCTCAACAAAGGCCTGCGCACGATCAAGGACAATGACGCGTCCTTCGAACCGAAGGGCTTCGTCGACGGCGCCAAGATGGCTTACGAGATGATCGTCATGGCCTATGCCGATGGCGACCGTAAGGCGCTGAAGAATCTGCTGTCGCGCGAAGTCTATGACGGCTTCGTCGCGGCGATCGGCGAACGCGAGGCGAAATCGGAAAAGATCCAGTCGTCCTTCGTCGGCATCGACAAGGCCGACATCGTCGCCGCCGAAATGAAGGGCTCGGAAGCGCATATCACGCTGCGCGTCGTCTCCGAGCTGATCTCGGCGACCCGCGACAAGGCCGGCGCCGTCATCGACGGCGACCCGGAAACCGTGGCCGAGGTCAAGGATGTCTGGACCTTCGCCCGCGACACCCGCTCGCGCGACCCGAACTGGAAGCTCGTCGCCACCGAAGAAGAAGATTGACCTAGAGCATGATGCCGAAAAGTGTGGAGCGGTTTTCGGACGACATCATGCTCCATCTCTTTGAATTAGAGGCGGATTCAGATTTCAGGTCGAACAGACCTGAAATCATCTGGCTCTAGGCGGCGGGGCTCGGTCGTGCCGCTCTCTCCCATATTCAGCGAAAAATCTTTTGATGACCTGGCCGGCTGGAGCGGGGATGACCACGCCGCGGCCTTCGCCGCGTTTCGCCGCTCGGCGTTCCACGCGCCCGTAAAACCTTATCGCACCGGATCGCTCGGCGTCGATTTCAACGCCTTTGCCGAAGCCTATGCCGAGGCGCGAGCCGTTTCGGCGCCGAATCGGTCGGAAGCGCGATCCTTCTTCGAACGGCATTTCGTTCCGATGCTGGTGAAGGCCGACAATGGCTCGGGTCTCGTCACCGGCTTTTACGAACCCGAGGTCGAAGCCTCGCCGGTCAGGACGGAGCGGTTCGTCGTGCCGCTGCTTTCCCGCCCCGCCGACCTGGTCGACATCGACGACGACAACCGGCCGGCGGGAATGGACACCTATCTGGCCTTCGCCCGCAGGACGGATGGCGGTCCGGTCGAATATTTCGACCGCGGCGCGATCGAGCGGGGCGCGCTCGCCGGCAAAAATCTCGAAATCGCCTGGCTGGCGGAAAAGGTCGATGCGTTTTTCATCCATGTGCAGGGCGCGGCGCGGCTGAAGATGGCCGATGGCAGCCTTCGCCGCGTCACTTATGCCGCCAAGTCCGGCCAGCGCTTCACCGGCCCCGGCAAAATCTTGAGCGATCTCGGCGAAATCCCGCTGGAGAAGGTGACCATGCAGTCGATCCGCGCCTGGTTCAAGGCGCACACGGATCGGGTCGACGCGATCCTCTGGCAAAACCGCTCCTACATCTTCTTTCGCGAAGCGGCGGTCGACGACGCCTTGCTCGGTCCGATCGCCGCCGCCAAGGTGCCGCTGACGCCCGGCCGGTCGGTCGCGGTCGACCGCCTGCTGCACACCTTCGGCACGCCCTTCTATATCGACGCGCCCACGCTCACCGCCTTCGACGAAAAACCGTTCCGGCGGCTGATGATTGCGCAGGACACCGGCTCGGCCATCACCGGCCCGGCCCGGGGCGATCTCTTCGCCGGCTTCGGCGACGCCGCCGGCGCGATCGCCGGCGTGGTCCGCAACGCCGCCGACTTCTACGCGCTGGTGCCGCGCGGCCTGATCCATGGAGAGCGCCGGTGAGCCGCCGCGACGACCATCTCAGCGACGACGACCGCATCCTGTGGAACCTGGTGGCGCGTTCGGCCCGGCCCCTGAAAGGCAAGACCGCCGTCGAGATCCCCGACGTCATCGAGCCGAAGCCCGAGCCATCGCCGGGCCCTGTCAATGGCGCTCCGGCCGTCGTGGCGAAGCCGAAGACACAGCATGTCGCGCAGGCGCTGGACGACCAGACGCTGCACAAGCTGAAAAAAGGCCGGCTGCCGATCGAAGGCCGCGTCGACCTGCACGGCATGACTCAGGACGAGGCCTATTCGCTCCTGCTCACCTTCCTGCACCGCGCGCATGCCGGCGGCATCCGCTATGTGCTGATCATCACCGGCAAGGGTTCGTCCTCAGGCGGCGACGGCATCCTGCGCCGCGCCGTGCCGGCCTGGCTGGCAACGCCGGCCTTCCGGCATCTGGTGTCGAGCCACGATCACGCCGCCCGCAACCATGGCGGCTCGGGCGCGCTCTATGTGCGGTTGAGGCGGATACGGTCTTGAGCGGGCCAGCCGTGAGGAGGCACCAGTGACCCCGTTCGGCGAGAAGCTTCGGGCGCTGCGCGCCGAGCGCGGCGTCAGCCAGAAGGCGATGGCCGAGGCCATCGGCGTCAGCGCCGCCTATCTGTCGGCGCTCGAGCACGGCCGCCGTGGCGCGCCGACCTGGACGCTGATCCAGAAGATCATCGGCTATTTCAACATCATCTGGGACGATGCCGAGGACCTCGCCCGCCTCGCCGAGAACTCGCACCCAAGGATCAGGATCGACACGTCGGGCCTGTCGCCGGCGGCGACCGAATTGGCCAATCTTCTGGCCGAAAGCATCGGGAAGCTGGACGAGGCGGAGCTAAAGAAGATCACTGCGACGGTCCGCTCGGCGTTACGGGGATAATGCATGGCGCCCAGAAGTGTGCAGCGGTTCTGGGACAACGACATGCATCAAAACAAAGACTTAAAGCGCGTCGCCTGAATCCGGTTCAGCGCGACGCGCTTTAGCCGGCGACAAACATTCGCGGTCGGGGGAGCGGCGAAACCTCTCCTCGTCATCCTCGGGCTTGACCCGAGGATCCATGCCGTGACCTCCGCGAAGGGTGCGACGGAGTGGAATTCTGCACCGTCGAAACGTTTGAAGGTCACGGCATGGATCCCAGGGTCTGCGCTGCGTCGCTACGCTCCTTGCTTCGCCCTGGGATGACGAAGCCGCATGAGCTGAGGTTTCGCCTGCTGCCACGCCCAGCACCGCTCTTGGCCGTCGGTGCTTGGGCTTGCTTGATCTGAAGAGGTGCCAACCGATCAAGGCTTGCCGGCGCCGTTGGTGCTGCCGCCGTTGGAGCTGCCGCGGCCGCCATTGCCGTGATGGTCGCGGCCACCGTTACCGCCGCCCAGGCAGTTCGAGTCGCCGACGCTGCAGCAGCGACCGCTCCACAAATCATTGAGATTGGTCTTGGCGCAGCTTTTGACGGTCTGGTCCGCCAGGGCCGAGCCGGTCAGGGCCGATGCCGCGACGGCGGCAAGCAGGGTGTTGCGCAGGAAAGCAGTCATTTGAATTCTCCATGGTTGGGTTTCTGTTCACGGCTGTGTGTCGCTCGCCGGACGGAAACGGTTCATGGAGTTGTGCGAAAAATTTTCGAAGGCCCATGGCCTTCGTCATCCACGGGCGGAGCGGAAGCGAAGCGGACGCGCAGACCCGAGGATCAATGCCGTGACCTTGGCCGAAGAGTGCACCGACGCAGAATTCTGCATGGTCGAGACGCTCGAAGGTCACGGCATGGATCCCAGGGTTCTACGCTGCGTCGCTACGCTCCTTGCTTCGCCCTGGGATGACGAAGCCGGGTGAGCCGAGGCTTTCGCCTACTGCACGGAGCCGACCAGCACCGCCTGGCCGTCGCGGATCGAGACCCAGCGGCCGGTGTTGTCGATCGCTTGCCGCTTGAGGAAGCGGTAGCCTGTCGCATCCCAGGCTTTGACCTTGTCGGTCAGATTGTCGAGCACGTAGTCGCCTCTGTCGGTGCGCACCGTCAAAACGGAATGGCCTTCGCCGTCCGGCTTGCGCACGACGGTGATCAAGAGATCGGCCAGCGACATGCCCATGCGGTAGAGCTCGCGGCGCTTCTCCAGCACATAGTCCTCGCAGTCGCCATAGCCATTGTCCGGATAGGTCCAGACTTCGTCCTTGCCGTAATTGTCGAGGTCGCTCATCGGCTTGACGGCGGCGTTGACCCTGGCGCTCACGCTGACCAGCCTGCGCCACAGGCCGTCCGTCATTTTGGCCGGCGCCAGGTCGGCCGGACGGATGTTGCATTCGCCCGGACGCGATTTGCAGAAATCATAGTGGCCGATCGGCTGCGAGGTCAGGCCTCCGGTGGCCATCGCGCCAGCCGCCCAGGCGGGCACTGCCCAATGCGCAGAGATCGCCAGCCCTGCGACTGCACACAAGCGCAGTATCCGCGTCATCGCTGAGGAAGTCATTGTCCCCGCCCCGTTCTTTATTAACGAAACGTTAAAGGCGATTTACAGTCCGTGTCAATTGGAGACGACGGCTAGTTTGACGGCATGGTTACCTGGGCGATCCCGTAGCGGCACTTTCGCAACAGAGGCGACGGCGCAGCACGGAGGGCCGCCGGGGTGGCGGCAGAATGGGAGCTGGCTCCAGCAATCAGCCTTTGGCGGAACGGACCAGTTTCGGCTTTACCGCCACCCGGTGCTGGCGGCCGTAGCTGGAAATGAAGTCGGCGATGCGCGGCACGATTTCCGAGCGGAAGCGCGAGCCGTTGAAGACGCCGTAATGACCGACCGCCGGCTGCATGTAATGGGCTTTCTTGTCGGCCGGGATGTTGACGCAAAGGTCGTGCGCGGCCTGGGTTTGGCCGAGGCCGGAAATGTCGTCGTTCTCGCCCTCGATGGTCAGCAGCGCGACGTTGCGGATCGCCCTCGGATCGACCGGCTCGCCGCGATGCATCATCTCGCCCTTCGGCAAGGCGTGACGCACGAACACGGTGTCGACCGTCTGCAGGTAGAATTCCGCCGTCAGGTCCATCACCGCCAGATACTCGTCATAGAAGTCGCGGTGTTTTTCGGCGCTGTCGCCGTCATGCTTCACCAGGTGCATGAAGAAGTCCTTGTGGGCGATGATGTGGCGGTCGAGATTCATGCTCATGAAGCCCGAGAGCTGCAGGAAGCCGGGATAGACCGCGCGGCCGAAGCCCGGCACAGGCCACGGCGCCTGCATGATGACATTGTCGCGGAACCAGTCGACGCCCTTTTCCTTGGCCAGAAGATTGACCGCGGTCGGGTTGCGGCGCGTGTCGACCGGGCCGCCCATCAGCGTCATGGTGGAGGGCACGAAGGGATCGCCGCGCTTTTCCATCAGTGCCACCGCCGCCAGCACCGGCACCGAGGGCTGGCATACCGCCATCACATGCGTGTCGGGGCCGAGCGCATGGAACATCTCGATGACATAGTCGATATAGTCGTCGAGATCGAAGCTGCCTTGCGCCACCGGCACGATGCGGGCATCGACCCAGTCGGTGATGTGCACGTCGGCGTGAGGCAGCATCGCCTCGACCGTGCCGCGCAGCAGCGTCGCGTAATGGCCCGACATCGGCGCCACGATCAAAAGCTTCGGGTCGGGCTTGCGGCCGGCGGGCAGCGCGCGCTCGAAACGGACGAGGTTGCAGAACGGCTTCGACCAGACGGTCTTTTCCGTGACGCCGACGCTCTTCCAGTCGACCACGGTGTTGTCCAGGCCGAATCGCGGCTTGCCGTAGCGGCGGGTGGTGCGCTCGAAGAGTTCGGCCGTCGCCGCGACGGAGCGGCCGAAAGGGGTGTGGGAGATCGGATTGAGCGGGTTCGAATAAAACAGCCGCACGGCGTCGGCGTAAAGGCGCGCGGGTTGCAGCGCCGCATGGTTCAATTCGTAGAGCTGGTAGAACATCGAGAACCCCGCTGCTGTCCGACGACCAAAAGGACGACGAACAGCGCCGAGCCTTGAATGTCTCGCAGCGACGTTAACAAGATATTGTTGCGATGCAATACGTCATTTTGTCTGACGAATGGTTCTTTCGTTCAACCTGTTGAAAAACAGCCACAAGCGGCCGAGCCGGCTCAATGTGCGTCGCAGAAGTGTGAAGGATATGTGTCCGGCCCCTCATGCCGGACACCAGACCATGATCCGGAACCTCGGGTCCGCGTTGGATCATGATCCGACAGATAGACGGCTTGCAGCAATTCCACGAAAAGTGTGAGCGGTTAAGTTCGGCGCCTTCGCCGCAACCTTCCGTCCGGAATTGCGCCAAGACAAAGAGCTCTAGACGCGCGCCATGCAGACGGCGGTGTGGCCCGAACCGATGAAACCGAGCTGGCCGGCGGCGCCACGAGAGAGATCGAGCACGCGACCCTTCACGAACGGGCCGCGATCGTTGATGCGCACGACGACGCTGCGGCCGTTGTCCTTGTTGGTGACCCTGAGCTTGGTGCCGAAGGGCAAGGTGCGATGGGCGGCAGTCAATGCCGAGGGGTTCATGCGTTCCCCTGAGGCGGTCCTAGAATGCAGCGCATACCAGGAAGCGCGGCCGCACTGCGCGGCGGCGGAGGAGGCGGAAGACGCGCCAGCCATCAGGCCAGCCGCGATCGTTACCGCGACAAGCGCGGTCTGGTTGGTTTTCTTCATGCTTTGGGGAGGGCTCCGTTAGAGGTAGACCCCGCCGATATGTGCCGAATGAGGCAGGAAATGCGGCAACCGTCTGGCGGTTCCATGGCGACGACACACGTTTGGAGTCGCCAGGAAACAGTTTGTCATGATATTTCCGGCGCCGGTCAGGCGTATTCTCAATGAATATCTGACCGATATCCGGGACGTTCCGGGCAAGATCGGTCCTCAAGATTCAAGTAGAGGGGAACGGAACTGCTTCGGTTCCTCCGTATCTTTTGTTGCGTCCCTATTGCCGTTCAGGATCGACTTTCGGAGAGGGTCTAGCCGATGCGATTGATCAGGTTTGTGCTGGCGCTGATTGTGCTTGGGCTGGGTGCGCTGTGGTCGCTGCAGGGCCTCGGCCTCGTCAAGGGCAGCTTCATGACCGGCCAGACTCAGTGGCTCTATATCGGGCTCGTCACCATGCTGGTCGGCGTCGTCGGGCTCTACTGGGCGAACCGCCCGCACGTCTGACCTACCGGCTGCGCGGAGAAGGCGGGCGCCGCGCGTCCGTCGGACGGACGGCGCCCGGTTGCGTCCAGGCGGCCTTTGCCGCCGGCTTGGCCGATTTGACGAGTTAAATCCTTCCAAGCAACCGGGCCTTTTGGAAAATGTTGCCGGGTACCGGTGGCTTGGTGGATCAGCCTTCGATCGCCTTCGGAGACTGGCTGAGCCGCCGTCTCTGTCGTCATTCCAGGGCGGAGCAAGGAGCGAAGCGACGCGCGCAGACCCTGGAATCCATGCCGTGACATGGAGGCGTCGCTACGGTGCTGAACTATCCGGGTGCTGCGCTGGGGTTTTCCTTCTGCACCGTAGTACCTATCATGGATGTAACGGCATGGATCCTAGGGTCTGCGCGGCGCTTTGCGTCGCTCCGCCCTAGGATTACGACCACGCAGATACCGCCCTCCGACGAGCAGCCCCAGCGAACAAAAATCCCCCTGGCATCCCATCTCGGTAAATCCATGCTTCAAAAGCCCCGGCAATTGGAACGCTGGTTTCGTGTGCGGCGCGGTTAGTATAGTAATCTTATCAACATTGGGAGTGAGAGAGAACGATGCGCAACCTTCTGAATACCATTCGGGCGATCGTTCGTGGCCGGCAGCCGAGGCCGGCGGCGGGCGCCGCGCGCTGACCGCTCCGTCAGGTTTCCGGCTCGCAACCATGGTTGGACGCGGCAACTCCATCATCATTGTCGGCGGCGGCGCCAGCGGCGTCGTGCTGGCGGCGCATCTGTTGAAATCGACCAATCCGGACCTGCGCGTCACGCTGATCGAAAAACGGCCGCATTTCGGCCAGGGCATGGCCTATTCGACGCTGCTTTCGGCGCATGTGCTCAACGTCAACGCTTCCGGCATGAGCGCCTTTGCCGACGACCCCACCCATTTCGCGCGCTGGGTGCTGGAGCGCGGCCTCGCCAAGCCCGACCAGGGACCGTTCTATGCGCCGCGCAGCCTTTATGCCCGCTATCTGCAGGAACTGCTCGACGGCCTCGAGGAACGCGAGCGCGAAACAAGCCGCCTCCGGCTGATCCGCGAGGAAAGCCTGTCGATTTCGCCGACGTCGTCGGGCGTCGAGGTGGCCTTGGCCAACGGCACCAGCGTCGTCGCGCATCTGGCCGTTTTGGCCACCGGTCATGACGAGCAGCCCGGCGCCTTCCAGGGCCAGGCCATCCGCATGGGCACCGAGGCCGATACACCGCTCGATCCGCAAGCCCCGGTCCTGCTGCTCGGCACGGGCCTGAGCATGGTCGACGCTTTCCTGTCGCTCGAGCAGCGCGGCCATCGCGGCGCGATCGTCGCGGTATCGCGGCGCGGCCTGTTGCCGTCGCCGCACCGCAAGGGCAATCCGATCAAGCTCGATGTCGCCGACATTCCGCTCGGCACGGAGCTTTCCTATTTCGTCGGCTGGTTCCGCAATTTGATCCGCGAAACCCAGAAGGCCGGCGGCGACTGGCGCGACGTGGTCGACGGCCTCAGGCCCTTCAACCAGACCATCTGGCAGAACTGGCCGTCTTCGGCCAAGCGCCGCTTCGTCGAGCACACCAAGGCCTGGTGGGACATCCATCGCCATCGCATGGCGCCGGAAGTCTATCAGCGCGTCACTGAGGCGGTCGGGTCAGGTCGACTGCGCCTCGTCGCCGGCCGGGTCGTGGACATCCAGCCGAACGATGGCTTCGTGGTGAAGATCCAGCCGCGCGGCACGCAGGATGTCGAGACCCTCGATGTCGCACGCATCTATAACTGCATGGGCATCGCCCGCGACATATCGAGGACGTCGAACGGCGTCGTGCGCTCGCTGGTCGAGCGCGGCCTGGCGCGCCCGGACCCGCTGCGACTCGGCCTCGATGTCACGGCGAAATGCGAGCTGGTCGCGTCTGATGGCGCGGTGTCGTCGAAGCTGCTCGCCGTCGGGCCGTTGACGCGCGGCACTTTCTTTGAGATCGACGCCATTCCGGATATCCGCGTGCAATGCGCCAAACTCGGCAAGCAGTTGCTGGGGTGAGTACGCTCCCTGTAAGCGAGATATTGAAACGCTGGCGGGACAGCACCCCCCTCTGCCCTGCCGGGCATCTCCCCCGCATGGGGGGAGATTGGCAGTTCCGCCCGCTGGCTCCCTTCTTGCAACGTCGATGATTGGCGAAAGCGGCCGCGACGTCCAATCTCCCCCCTTGCGGGGGAGATGGCCGGCAGGCCAGAGGGGGGTGTGAAGGAACTCGACATCCAAGGTTTACGGCCACCCGCCTGAAATTCCATTCCTCCACTCGCCGCCGGATTGGCACGATCTATCTTCTTTCCTGATGAAAAGGGCTGGAAAAGACGAGCGCGCGATCCGCGAAACCGGAATGGATTCCGGCGGCATCCTGCGCGAGATTGCGAAGACCCGCATCGAACTGCTTCCACGGAGCATCTGAGATGAGCGAGCAAAGACAACCGGCGCCCGGCGGCGCGGACACCAATCTGTCGAGGCTGCGGCCGCCTTACGGCTCGGTGCTCGACCTGATCGGCCAGACGCCGGTCGTCGAGCTGACCAAATTCGACACCGGCAAATGCCGGCTATTCATCAAGCTCGAAAGCCAGAATCCCGGCGGCTCGATCAAGGACCGCATCGCGCTGTCGATGATCGCGGCGGCCGAGAAGGACGGCCGGCTGAAGCGCGGCGGCGCAATAATCGAGGCCACCGCCGGCAACACCGGCCTCGGTCTCGCCCAGGTCGGCATCCCGAAGGGCTACCGCATCATCCTGGTCGTGCCCGACAAGATGTCGCGCGAAAAGATCCAGCATCTGCGCGCGCTCGGCGCCGAGGTGCGCATGACCCGCTCCGATGTCGGCAAGGGCCATCCCGAATATTACCAGGACATGGCCGAGAAGATCGCCGCCGAATTGCCCGGCGCCTTCTATGCCAACCAGTTCGCCAATCCGGCCAACCCGCTGGCGCATGAAACCACCACCGGTCCGGAAATCTTTTCGCAGCTCGACGGCGATGTCGACGCGGTGGTGGTCGGCGTCGGCTCGGGCGGTACGCTGACCGGCCTCGGCCGCTATTTTGCAAAACATTCGCCGAAGACCGAAATGGTGCTCGCCGATCCGGTCGGCTCGGTGCTGGCGCCGCTGATCAAGACCGGCAAGATGGAGGAGGCCGGCAGCTGGACGGTCGAAGGCATCGGCGAGGATTTCGTGCCGCCCAACGCCGACCTGTCGCTGGTGAAAAAGGCCTACTCCATCACCGACAAGCAGAGCATGCTGGCGGTGCGCGATCTGCTGTCGCGCGAAGGCATCCTGGCCGGCTCATCCTCCGGCACGCTGTTGTCGGCGGCCCTTCGCTATTGCCGCGAGCAGACGACGCCCAAGCGCGTCGTCACCTTCGTCTGCGACAGCGGCAACAAATACCTGTCGAAGGTGTTCGACGATATCTGGCTGGCCGAGCAGGGCCTCGCGGACCAGGAACAGCATGGCGACCTGCGCGATCTGGTGGTGCGCTCGCCGCGCACCGGCGACATCGTCTATGTCGGCCCCGATGAGAGCCTGCTCAACGCCTATGGCCGCATGCGCCGCTCCGATGTCTCGCAATTGCCCGTGCTGGATGAGGGCAGACTGGTCGGCATCGTCGACGAGAGCGATATTCTGGCCAAGGTCGACGGCCCGTATGACGGCCGCTGGGACCGCTTCAACGGTCCGGTGCGCTCGGCCATGACGTCGAACCTGCACACGCTGCAGGCCAATCAGACGCTCGATGCGCTGCTGCCGGTCTTCGACCGCAACGAGGTCGCCATCGTCTTCGATGGCGAGGAATTCATCGGCCTGATAACCCGTATCGACCTGATCAACCATCTGAGGCGCCGCGCAAAATGACTTCGCCAAGACCCGAATTGGGCAAGAACCGCCTGGCCTTTTCCACCCGCACCATCCATGGCGGCCAGAGCCACGATCCGCTGACCGGCGCGGTGATGGTGCCGATCTACGCCACCTCCACCTACGGCCAGCAGTCGCCCGGCGTGCACAAGGGCTTTGAATATGCCCGCAGCCAGAACCCGACGCGCTTTGCCTTCGAGCGCGCCGTGGCCGACCTCGAAAGCGGCAGTGCCGCCTTCGCCTTCGCCTCGGGCCTGGCCGCGATCGGCACCGTGCTCGAAATCTTCGACGCCGGCGCCCATGTCGTGGCCACCGACGACATCTATGGCGGTTCCTTCCGGCTGATGGAGCGGGTGCGCAAGCGCTCGGCCGGCCTCCAGGTGAGTTTTGCCGACTTCACCGACCTTGGGGCGGTCGAGGCGGCCATCCGCCCCGAAACAAAGCTGCTCTGGGTCGAAACGCCGACCAATCCGCTGCTGCGGGTCGTCGATCTCGAAGGCATCGCGGCGCTGGCCAAGCGCAAGGGGCTGATCACCGTCGCCGACAACACGTTTTGCAGCCCCTACATCCAGCGGCCGCTGGAGCTCGGCATCGACATCGTCGTGCACTCGACGACGAAATACCTGAACGGCCATTCCGACATGGTCGGCGGCGTGGCGGTCGTCGGCGACAACAAGGACCTCGCGGCGCAATTGAAATTCCTGCAGAACGCCATCGGCGCCATCTCCGGCCCGTTCGACAGTTTCCTGGCGCTGCGCGGCATAAAAACCCTGGCGCTGAGGATGGAGCGCCACTCCTCGAACGGCCTCAAGATCGCGCAATGGCTGGAAGCGCGAAAAGATGTGCGCCGGGTCATCTATCCCGGCCTCGCCAGCCACCCGCAGCACGAGATCGCCAAGCGCCAGATGCACGCCTTCGGCGGCATGATCTCGGTCGACCTCGACCGCGACCTCGCCGGCACGAAACGCTTTCTCGAGCGCACCCAACTGTTCACGCTTGCGGAGAGCTTGGGCGGCGTCGAAAGCCTGATCGAGCACCCGGCGCTGATGACGCACGGCTCGATCCCGGCGGAGAAACGCGGCGCGATCGGCATCACCGATTCGCTGGTGCGGCTGTCATGCGGGATTGAGGACGGGGATGATTTGATTGCGGACCTGGAGCAGGCGTTGCAGACCTAAGAATTCGTAGATACTCGTCATCGTAGTGATCCTTCGCGCCCCCCTCTGTCTCGCTAGCCGATCCCTCGTCATTCTAGGGCGGAGCAAGGAGCCGAGCGACGCGCGCAGACCCTAGAATCCATGCCGTGACCTTGATCGTAGAACGCAGCGGAGCAGAATTCTGCACCATTGCGGCGCGTCGAAGTCATGGCATGGATCCTCGGGTCTGCGCGCGTCGCTTCGCTCCTTGCTCCGCCCGTGGATGACGAGGTTGGGAAGCTTCAGCCAATCTCCATGGCATGCGATCTGCCAGCGCAAACATAGCCGATCGGCCAAGATTCCTGTGCTGCGGAACTAGTTCCTTGTTTTACGCAATCGGGACGGAAGCCTCCCCAACCTCGTCATTCTAGGGTCTGCGCGCGTCGCTTCGCTCCTTGCTCCGCCCCTAGAATGACGAAGGATACGCCATTTGCGATTGTCCTGCCACGAGAGGGGGGCGCCGCCGACATGTCTGTATGTGTGCCATTGCAGACCGCAATCCACACTCTAAACTGCCCTCAACTTGCGATCTCCGGAGGCGTCATGCGCGTGATCGTGTTGGGTGGCGGCGTGGTCGGCGTCACCACGGCCTATCAGCTGCAGAAGGACGGGCACGAGGTCGTCATCCTCGAGCGCCAACGCCAGGTCGCTGCCGAGACCAGCTGGGGCAATGCCGGCATGATCGCGCCTGGCCATTCCTTCGTCTGGTCGTCGCCCAAGGCGCCGATGATCCTGTTGAAATCGCTGCTGCTGAAGGACCAGGCGCTGCGCTTCAGGCTCTCGGCCGATCCCAGGCTCTACAGCTGGTCATGGCTGTTCCTGATGGAATGCACGGCCGACAAGGCCCGGCGCAATACACTGCTCAAGCACCGGCTCGCCGTCTACTCGCAATCCGTGCTGCAAGAGGTCGTTGCCGATGAGGCCATCGACTATGACCGAAACGATCGCGGCATCCTCTATTTCTATCGCAGCCAGCAGGCGCTCGACAAAGGCGTGGAGCATATGCGGTTGCTCGAATCCGACGGCCAGCTGATCAAGGTGCTCGACCGCGACGCCATCGTCGCGCTCGACCCGTCGCTGGCCTCCGCGCGGGAGAAGATCGCCGGCGGTATCCATTGCCCGACCGACGAGACCGGCGACCCGGCGAAATTCACCCGGGCGCTTGCCGCCAAGGTGGTCGAGCGCGGCGGCGAGATCCGCACCGGCACCACCATCACCGGCATCGAGACTTCCGCAGACGGCGTCGCCCGGGTGCTGACCGACAAGGGGAGCTTCAAGGGCGACGCCTATGTGCTGGCGCTCGGCTCCTACAGCCCGCTGATCGCGAAAACGGTCGGCATCAGCCTGCCGATCTATCCGATCAAGGGTTATTCGCTGACCATCCCGATCGGCAACCGGCCGCGCCCGCCGACCATCGCGGCGATCGACGAGCACAATCTGGTCGCCGTGTCGCGCTTCGGCGACCGGCTGCGCGTCACCGCCACGGCGGAGTTCGCCGGCTACGACACCAGCCACAAGCCGGCCGATTTCGCCTTCATGAAGGGCGTGACCCAGGAACTCTATCCCGAAGGCGCCGATTACGACCGCGCCGAGATGTGGGCGGGCCTGCGGCCGATGACGCCCAACAACTTGCCCGAGTTCGGCCAGCGGCGCCTGCGCAACCTCTATCTCAACACCGGGCACGGCCATATCGGCTGGACCATGTCGCACGGCTCGGCCCGCATCACCGCCGACCTGATCGCCGGCCGCAAGCCTTCCATTTCCATGGAAGGTCTTTTGAACTGAAAGGGAACGCCATGTCTGCCGGACTCGCCGCCTCTATCCCTGCCGCCGTCAAGACTCTTGACCTCGGCGTGCTACCATCCGAGATCGACGGCGGCCTTGCCTCGCGCGCGGCGATCGGCCTGGCGATCCTGGCCACCGACCAGACGCTGGAGCATGAATTCCGCGCGCTGGTGCGCATTCCGGGCGTCGCCTTCTACGAAGCGCGTCTCTTCAACGACAACGACATCACGCCCGACACGCTGCGCGCCATGGGGCCGCGCATCGCGCCAACCGTCGACCTCATCCTGCCCAGCATCCCGCTCGACGTCGTCGGCTTCGGCTGCACCTCGGCGACCATGACGCTCGGCGAGGAGGCTGTGTTCGCCGAGATCAGGAAGGCGCGGCCGGGCGTCGCCTGCACCACGCCGGTCACGGGCGCGCTCGCCGCCTTCAAGGCGCTCGGCGTCAAGGGCATCGGACTGCTCACGCCCTACGCGCCCGAGATCAACCAGGGCCTGGTCCGCTACTTTACCGGGCGTGGCCTCGATATCGCCGCCGTCGCCACCTTCGACCGGCGCGACGACCGCGAGGCCGCCCGCATCTCGCTCGCCTCGATCGAGGCGGCGGCCGAGACGATGGCTGCCGTGCCCGGAGTGGAGGCGATCTTCATCTCCTGCACCAGCCTGCGCGTCGCCGAGGCGGTGGCGGAACTGGAACGGCGCATCGGCATCCCCGTCACCTCCTCCAATCACGCCATGGCCTGGCACTGCCTGCGGCTCGCCGGCATCGACGACGTCGTGCCGGCCGGCGGCAGGTTGTTTGCTTTGAAAGCCGTGTGAGCGGCGAGTTTCCTCGACACGGAGATTTTTGAAAGGGTGCCGTTTGTCGAGGGCTTTCACCGCTCGTTTCCGTGAAATCGGCGCAAACGCCGACGATTTGGCGGAAGCCTCCCAACCTCGTCATTCCAGGGCGGAGCAGCCGCGAAGCGGCGTCGCGGAGACCCTGGAATCCATTCCGTGACCTGAGCCGTGGAATGCAGCGGAGCAGAAGTCTGCACCGCCGCGGCGCTCGGAAGTCACGGCATGGATCCTCGGGTCTGCGCGTCCGCTTCGCTCCCGCTCCGCCCGTGGATGACGATCGCAATGGGCGTTTCGGCCAATCTCCGACGCATGCGACTGCTAGGCTCGACGACGTCGTCGGAGCGATCCGTTCGGAATTGCGCTAAAACAATCTATACCGGCTTCCAGCCGTAACGGGTGATAGGATCCTTGTTGCGCGGATACCGGTAATCGCGGAGGAATCCCCACGTTAACCGAATCAGAAGGGGTTGTTTAACGCTTCGTCTCTATGTCCCGCCCCGGGAGGCGCAGACCGAGCGAGCATGATGAACGATAGCCCTGAAAAGCGAAATGAATGGCGCGCCATCTTCTATGTGCAGGCGCGCGTCGCCATCCTGTTTGTCCCGGTTGTCGTCAGCCTTCTGATCATCGGCGCGCTCGCCGGCAAGGACCGCGACCCCAATGCCGTCGATCGCACCGTTACGGGCTCGGTGCGTTAAAGACCTAGCAGGCGACTGGAAGTCCGGCTGCGGACTTCCCTTCAAACAAACCGGACAGTCACGAGCTCGGTGCGTTAGCGGTCCGCCGGTCCGTCTCATTTACCGGCGGGTTCCCACTTCGATCAAACATTCTCCTGCCCGATCGCCTTGCGCAGATCGGCGAGAGAGATCATCAGCGTCATGGGATCGAGAGGCGAGGGGTCGAACCCAAGCGCCGTGTGGAAGCTTCTTCCTTCATCCGAGATAGCATGGATTAGGATGCGGCGGATGCCGAGCGACCCTGCGGCGTTCATCACCCGGCGGGCTGCATCCTGGACAAGCGCCCTGCCGAATCCCTGTCGCTGACAGGAAGCGTCGATTGCCAGACGAGCAAGAATGGCTACCGGGATCGGATCGGGCATATTGCGCCGGAAACGGCCCGACACGTGGCTGGCAATGACGCCGCCCGAAGCGAGCGCGTAGTAGGCGACAACTTTGCCGTCCTTGCAAGTGACGAAGGTGCGTGTCGCGCCACTGTCCTGGTTGGCAAGCGCTCGGCGTTTAAGCCAATCATCCAAGACCGGAACGCCGGACGAAAAGGACGACAGGTCGTGCGTACGGTTCAGCGGTACCGGCGCCTGGAGCGTCACTTAGTTTCCCATGGCAGCGGCGCGTTCATCAGCTTGGACAGCCGCTCGTTCGACTTGGCCGGTGCATCGAGCAGAGCAAGGAATTCGGCATAGGCTTGCGGCGAAACCTTGATAAGCGTGCGCTCGAGCAGCGTGTCCTCGGCCATACGCCGGGCGGCGTCGAGGATGAAATCTGTTCGGGTCTTGCCAAGCGTGCGCGCGGCTTCGTCGATCAAGCCGCGCTCCTCGGGCCTGATGCGCATGTTCAGCGTGCTTCTCTTCGAAGCGTCAGGATGTTCGTGCTTCATTGTTCAAGAGTAGGAGCTTGTAATGACGTTGTCATTATAATGATAACTTGTTTTGTTCACGCCGGGATAAGTGCAGACCCCATAAAAGCCTTCCTGAGACGCTATAGACAGGAGTCTAGTGCAGAGTACACGACAAAAGTCGGTCGGCCATTCTCATTTGTTCCCTATCCGATATCGCTGATGACATATATTAGATATTGCTTTATTAATATAAGCTATCGTAACTCGACAATCATTTAAACTCTATTCCCGATATGACTGCAATAAGAGAATTTTTAACTGTTTCAATTAAGGTCTTCAAAATTGTTTCTGTATAGTTTGAGCAGCGTCACCAACGGGCAACGAGGGAATCGTCCAATGCTCAAACTAATCAAGCGTTTCAAGAACGACGAATCCGGCGCGACGGCTATCGAGTACGGCCTGATCGCGGCGCTGATCGCGCTGGCAATCATGGTCGGAGCAAGTCAGCTCGGCGGAGCGTTGAACACCAAGTTCAAGCTGATAGCCGACTGCGTCAAGGACGCGAAAGCGACTGGATGTCCACAATAAGTTCTGCCCACGTGTTACAGCACGGGCTTTGGGGCCGCCTTCGGGCGGCTCCTTTTTTGTTGCGCGCCGCGGAAGCGACGCGACGCGGTCGTAGGGCTACCTCAATAGAAGCGCGGGATCGGACCGTTCTGCGGCGTCGTGTCGTCGCCGAGGTCGATGAACACCTCGTCGACAAAGCACCATGCCCAGCCTTCCGGCGGGTCGTAGCCCTCGATGATCGGATGCTGCGTGGCATGGAAATGTTTTGTCGCGTGGCGGTTGGGCGAGTCGTCGCAGCAGCCGACATGGCCGCAGCTGCGGCAGAGCCTCAGATGCACCCACCAGGATCCGCTCTTCAGGCATTCCTCGCAGCCCAGCGCGCTCGGCGTGACCTTTTTGATGTCCTTCGTATGCCTGCATTCGTCCATCACGGTTTCCTTGCCGGTTCGGGCTGATCTATTGGTTCGAGGCGGCGCCGCCGTTCCGCGCCAGATAGGCATGCAGTGCCGCGACCACCTGCGCGCCTTCGCCGACCGCGGCCGCGACCCGCTTGGTCGAGCCGCAGCGCACGTCGCCGATGGCGAACACGCCACCTCGGCTCGTTTCCATCAGCCCTCGTCCCGGCGCCGCGTCCGGTCCGGTGCGCACGAAACCTTTCGCGTCGAGCGCCACGTTGCAATTCGCCAGCCAGTCGGTGTTCGGGTCGGCGCCGATGAACAGGAAGAGGTGGTGGATGGCGCGCGTCGTCTCCTCGCCGGTCGCCCGGTTGCGCCAGCGCAGCCGGTCGAGATTGCCCTCGTGGCCCTCCAGCGCCGCGACCTCGGTCTCGGTCAGCACCTCGATGTTCGGCTGCGCCTTGATGCGCTCGACGAGGTAGCGCGACATGGTGGCGCCGAGGCTGTCGCGGCGCGCCAGCAGCGTCACCTTGCGCACCTGGCTGGCCAGATAGACGGCCGCCTGGCCGGCCGAATTGCCGGCGCCGACCAGCGCCACCTCCTGGTCCTGGCAAAGCCGCGCCTCGATCGGTGAGGCCCAGTAATGCACCGACGTTCCTTCGAACTGCGCCAGATTGGCGATATCGAGGCGGCGGTAGCGCGCCCCGCTGGCAATCACCACGGCGCGCGTGCGCACGCTCTCGCCATCGCCGATGGCGAGCTGGTAGCGGGCACCGTTATCGCCGTCGTCGAGCAGCTTCGCCTCGTCGGGGATCACCATCTCGACGCCGAATTTCTGCGCCTGGTTATAGGCGCGCGCCATCAGCGCCATGCCAGTGATCCCGGTCGGGAAACCGAGATAGTTTTCGATGCGCGCGGAGGCGCCCGCCTGACCGCCGAAGGCGCGGCAGTCGAGCACGATGGTGGACAGCCCTTCCGAGGCTGCATAGACCGCCGCGGCCAGCCCCGCCGGCCCTGCGCCGACGATGGCCACGTCATAGATCTTGTCGGCATCGATAGGACGGAGCAGCCCGACGCAGCGGGCGAGCTCGTTCTCGCCCGGATTGTGCATCAGCTTGCCGTTCGGGCAGAGCACGATCGGCAAGTGATGCGGATCGACATGGAAACGCTCGATCAGTGTCTTGGCGCAAGGGTCGGTGTCGGAATCGAGAGCTCGATGGGGAAGCCCGCTGCGCCGCAAAAAACCCTGAAGCCGCAAGACGTCGCCATTGCCCGGCGGCCCGATGACGACCGGCCCGCTGGCGCCGCTTTCAAGCAGGCCGACGCGGCGCAGGATCAGCGCCCGCATGACGCGCTCGCCAAGATTTGCCTCCTGCACCATCAGGTCGCGCAGCCGCTGCGAGGCGATGACGATGGCCTCGACCGACTCGATCGCCTCGGCATTGACCAGCGACGGCCGGTTCGAAAGCTGTGCCAGCTCGCCGACGAAATTGCCCGCGCCGTAGCTGACGATCGCCTCACGCGGACCGAGCCCGCCGGACTGCGTGATGTCGACCTTGCCCGACAGGATAAGGATCAGCCCGGGCGAAACCGTGCCGGCCGTCACGATGTGCTCGCCGGCGGCATAGGCGCGCTGCTCGCCGAAGCGGCGCATGCGATCGATATCCGCCTCGGTGAGGACGGGAAACATCTGGTCGCGACGGGCGGCGATGGTCGGGCTGACGGAAGGGGCCATGGGGCGGACCGTAGCGCCCGGGGCGGCGGGTTTGAAGCAGTTTGTTGGGAGACTGGCCGGAAGGGGAGGTTGGTCGCTATGCTTTCATCTATCCGAGCGACGTCGCCAGCTTGCGCAGCGCCCCCTGCGGATCATCGGTGATGATGGAGCCATGCGAGACAACGATGCGCTTGAGCGCCGGCTGTTCCGCCCATCGCCTCAATTGCGCTGCGAGTGCCGGCTTGTCGCGGACCATCGTCAGCTTGACCGGCCAGGGTATATGCGGCTCATCACCGGCAAATCTCATCATGCGCAATGCCCAGCCTGCAAAGCCGGCTGCGTCGCGGATATTGCCGACGATATCATTGAGAACGAGCGTCGTGCCGTTTGGTCCGTCAATTTGCAGCGCCGCTTCGCGATCGCGGGTTCCGGGGACGGTGAGGAGCTTGACGTCAGGATCGCCAAAGTCGCCGCGCGCCGCATCGACGTGTACTGCCTTCTCGACGCTGTCGAGCGCACCCGGCGGTGCAATCACCTGAAGGGCGGGATAGCGGTTCTTCCATGGTTTTGCATCGAGCCGGTGATGATCGTTGGGGACGATCAGGAAGGCCGGCTGGCCGAAGGCCTCGATCGCGCGCATCTGTTCGTCGTCGAGCGCGATGGCGCTGAAGATGACGAGCCGTTGGTCGCGCAATCGCACCACGGTCATGCGCCGTTTCATGTTGCCGACGGGCATCGGTATGTCGCCGGTCACCGTCAGAATATTGTCGTCGACGGGAGCGAGCCTGCCATGCGGCAGAACTTTCCATTCCTTGAATGGCTCGGGCATCATGGAACCTCGGGTTGACCGGCAAGATAGGAACGGTTCAACCCGAGACGAGTTGCAGGGCACAAAAAAACCCGGAAAATCCGGGCTTTTTGCTCGTCGCTTCAGATCGTCTGAAACGGGAATTTGGTGCCCAGAAGAGGACTCGAACCTCCACTCCTTGCGGAACACGGACCTGAACCGTGCGCGTCTACCAATTCCGCCATCTGGGCTGGTGCGGGCTCATGTAAGCGGGCAAACGGCGGGTGTCAACGCGGTTTTTTCGTCGGCGTTGGCGCTGCCCCTCATTGCCCTTCCTGCAACGCTGGCGATTGGCGAAATCGGCGCGGGAGCTTCCCTCTCCCCGTCACTATACGGGGAGAGGATGCCGGCAGGCAGGTGAGGGGCAGCGACAACGCTGGTCAGATGGGGTTCCGGGTTCGC
This sequence comes from Mesorhizobium australafricanum, assembly GCF_033977265.1. Taxonomy (NCBI): domain Bacteria; kingdom Pseudomonadati; phylum Pseudomonadota; class Alphaproteobacteria; order Hyphomicrobiales; family Phyllobacteriaceae; genus Mesorhizobium; species Mesorhizobium australafricanum. The sequence continues at coordinate 48,983 of NZ_JAVIIT010000023.1, forward strand.
TTAGAGCCCGGACGAGTTAGTCGCTGAAGCTGGCGCTGCCCCTCATCGCCCTGCCGGGCACTTCTCCCCGTATAGTGACGGGGAGAAGGAAGCTGCGCCTCACCCCTCCAGCACGTCCTTCGACGCCACGGTGGAATCGGCGTTGAGCTTGTAGATCACCGGCACGCCGGTGCCGAGCTCGAGCTTGACGATCTCTTCGCCCGACTTGCCGTCCAGCGCCATGATCAGCGCGCGCAGCGAATTGCCGTGCGCGGCGACGAGCACGGTCTGCCCGCGCAGCACATGCGGCTGCACATCGTGCAGGTAATAGGGCCACACCCGCGCGCCGGTGTCCTTCAGGCTTTCGCCGCCGGGTGGCGCGATGTCGTAGGAGCGGCGCCAGATATGCACCTGCTCCTCGCCCCATTTCTTGCGCGCGTCATCCTTGTTGAGGCCGGAGAGGTCGCCATAGTCGCGCTCGTTGAGCGCCTGGTCGCGGATCGTCTCAAGGTCGCTCTGGCCGACGACGTCGAGAATGTGCTGGCAGGTCTTCTGCGCCCTGATCAACGCCGAGGTGTAGGCGATGTCGAACTTCAGACCGCGCGCCTTGAGCTTTTCCCCGGCGGCAAGCGCTTCGGCGTTGCCCTGCTCGGTCAGGTCGACATCGCGCCAGCCGGTGAACAGGTTCTTCAGATTCCATTCGCTCTGGCCGTGGCGCACGAGCACGAGAGTTCCCGACATGTCTGCTCCTTCAGGATGGTTGGATTTGAGCAATTCCAGGAAAAGTGTGTAGCGGTTTCCGTCCGGAACTGCGTAAGAAAAAGCCCGCCTCAGCTGAGGCCGAGCACGTCCCGCATGGAATAAAGCCCCGGCTTCTTCGCGCGGGCCCAAAGCGCGGCTTTTACAGCGCCGCGCGCGAAGATCGCCCGGTCCTCGGCATGATGGGAAAGCGTGATGCGTTCGCCGGTGCCGGCAAGGAGGACGCTGTGGTCGCCGACGACGGAGCCGCCGCGCAGCGTCGCGAAGCCGATCGAGCCGGTCTTGCGCACGCCGGTATGGCCGTCGCGCACCCGCACGCTGTTGCCGGAAAGATCGATACCGCGCCCTTTGGCCGCCGCCTGGCCGAGCAGCAGCGCCGTGCCGGACGGCGCGTCGACCTTGTGCCGGTGATGCATTTCCAGGATCTCGATGTCGAAATCGTCGTCGGCGAGCGCCTTCGCGGCCTGCTCGACCAGCACCGCCAGAAGATTGACGCCGAGGCTCATATTACCGGATTTGACGATCGTGGCGTGGCGTGCGGCGGCGGCGATCTTGGCATCGTCGTCGGCCGAGCAGCCTGTGGTGCCGATGACGTGGACGATGCGCGCCTGCGCGGCATAGCCGGCGAATTCGACGCTTGCCGCGGGCGCGGTGAAATCGAGCACGCCGTCGGCCTTGGCGAAGGCCGGCAGCGGATCGTCGACGATCGGCACGTTGATGATGCCGATGCCGGCCAGCTCGCCGGCATCCTTGCCGAGATGGGCCGAGCCCGGCCGCTCGATCGCGGCGGCGACGCGCGCGCCGGGCATGGTGTGGATGGCGCGGATCAGCGTCTGGCCCATGCGGCCGGCTGCACCCACCACCACCAGGCCCATGTCCCCCGCGTCGCTCATGCGCTTCTCCTGACGGTCTTCTTGGCGCGGCTGCGCGGCGCCGGAGTTTGGCCCGAAGTCTGGCTTGCCTTGACGTCGTCGACAAGCCCCAGCCCCTTCTTGCCCTGGATCCGGTGGAAGCGGGCATAGATGCTGTGCGGGTCGGCCATCAGCGAGGCATGCGTGCCTTCCTCGACCAGCCGCCCCTCTTCCAGCACGATGATGTGGTCGGCATTGACGACCGTCGAAAGCCGATGCGCGATCACGATCGTCGTGCGCCCTTCCATGACATGGGTCAGCGCTTCCTGGACGCGCGCCTCGGCCTCGTTGTCGAGCGCCGAGGTCGCCTCGTCGAGCAACAGGATCGGCGCCTGGCGCACGATGGCGCGCGCGATCGACACGCGCTGGCGCTGGCCGCCGGAAAGGGTCGAGCCGCCTTCGCCGACCGGCGTGTCGTAGCCTTCGGGCTGCTGGCGAATGAACTCGTCGGCCGCCGCCTGTTTCGCCGCTTGCTCGATTTCGGCGTCGGTGGCCGACAGCCGGCCGTAGCGGATGTTGTCGCGAATCGTGCCTTCGAACAGATAAGGCGCCTGCGCCACATAGGCGATCGATTGGCGCAGCGAATGCTTGGTCACCTTCGAGATGTCCTGGCCGTCGACTTCGATGCTGCCCTGGTCGACGTCGTAGAAGCGCTGCAACAGCGCCACCATCGTCGACTTGCCGGCGCCCGAGGCGCCGACGATGGCCGTGACCTTGCCGGCCGCGGCGGTGAAGCTCAGGTCCAGCAGCACCGGCATGTCGGCATTGTAGCCGAAGGTCACATTGTTGAAGCGCACCTCGCCGGTGGTGACCTTCGCCTCGCCCGCGTCGGGGGCGTCGCCCTGCTTCGGCTCGAGATCGAGCAGCTCGTAGATCATGCGCGCGTTGACCAGGGCACGTTCCATGCCGACCTGTGTACGCGCCAGGCGTCTTGCCGGGTCGTAGGCCAGGATCAGCGCGGTGATGAAGGAAAACACCGCGCCCGGCGGCTGTCCGAGCACCAGCGCCCGATAGCCGGAATAGGCAAGCACGGCGGTAATGGCGAGGCCGCCCAGAATCTCGGAAATCGGCGACAGCCGCTCCGCGACGCGGGCGATCTTGTTGTTACGCTGCTCGGCCGTGTCGGCCATGATGCCGATGCGGCGCGCCAGCTCGTCCTCCAGGGTGAAGGCCTTGACGATGGCGATGCCTTGCGTGGCCTCCTGCACCGACCCGTTCAGCCGCGAGTTGATGAGCACGGATTCGCGGTTGATCTTGCGCAGGCGGCGGGTGATGTAGATGACGGCCCAGATCAACGGCGGCCCGATCAGCAGCGAGCTGAGCGACAACACCGGATCCTGGTAGATCATCACGCCGACGAGGGCGACGAGCGAGACCGCGTCGCGGCTGATGGAGGTCAGCGTCAGCGACAGCAGGTCGCGGATGCCGCCGACATTCTCGTTGACCTGTGCCGCCAGCCGGCCGGAACGGGTCTCGTTGAAGAAGTTGACGCCGAGCTTCATCAGATGGTCGAAGCTGCGCTTCTGGTAGCGGGCGACCAGATTGTTGCCGATCGTTGCCAGCGCCACTGCCTGGCCGTAGCCGGCGAAGCCGCGCAGCAGGGAGGCGCCCATGAAACCGGCGCAGATCCAGACGATCATGTCGCTGCGCCGTTCGTAGAAGATCTGGTTGATCATCGGGGCCATGATCCACGCCGTGAAGGCGGTGGTGCCGGAAACGATCAGCAGGCATGCGACGGCGACGACATAGGTCCAGCGATATTCCTTGCCGTTTTCGGCCAGGATGCGGCGCAGCACCGCACTGACCTCGGTGGGCTGGACTTTGAGTTTGAGGGAAGTTTGAACAGTCAAATCGGAAGCGCTTTGTGGGTTTTCGGGAGACGGGGCTGCGTTTCGGCACCCCTCTTAGCGCCCCGCCTACGGCTTGCCTATGGCGAAACTTCGTCGCGGATCACTCGCGGCCTGGGGCCCGACCCAAAAGCGCACAGGTTGGAGATTAGCTGAAACACCCATCGCTTCGTCATCCACGGGCGGAGCAAGGAGCGTAGCGACGCGGCGCAGACCCGAGGATCCATGCCGCGACGCACGAGCGCGCTTGCGGTGCAGAATTCTGCTCCGCTGCAACCTTCGATCAAAGTCACGGCATGGATTCCAGGGTCTCCGCGACGGAGCTTCGCTCCTGCTTCGCCCTGGAATGACGAAGCTGGGCCGACTTCAACGGTCCACCGCTGCGCCCCGGCCTCATGCCCTCCAGTGGCGCCCCGCCGTCTGCACGCCGAACAGCGAGGGCGTCCTGGCATAGGCGGCAAGCCCAAGCAGCGCCGCCAGCGGATGGGTAATGACATAGACCGGCATTTCGCGCATCAGCGCGCTGTGCGGCGCCTTGTCCTCGAAGGCGGCGCGGAAATTGCCGGCTTTCAGCGCCGGCACGATTTTTTGCGCGATGCCGCCGGTCAGGAAGACACCGCCGCGGCTCATGAACACCAGCGCCAGGTCGCCGGCGGTGCGGCCGAGGCAGGTGACGAACAGCGCCAGCGCTTCCTCGGCCACCGGGTCGGATTTCGAAAGCGCCGCCGCGGTGACCTCGGCCGGCGTCGTGAAGGGCGCCGGCCTGGCATCGGCCTTGGCCACGGCGCGGTAGACATTGACCAGCCCGCGGCCGCACAGGATCTGCTCGCCGGAGATGCGGCCTTCCAGCTTGTCGATATGCGGAAACACCTCGAAGTCGCGCGACGTGCGTGGGCCGATATCCATATGCCCGCCCTCCCCCGGCACCGGGATCCAGCGATTGAGCGCGTAGATCAGCCCGGCGACGCCGAGCCCGGTTCCGGGGCCGAGCACGACGCGGCCCGCATTGGCTTCCGGGGTGCTGCCGCCGATCTTTTCCATATGCTCTTCGCCCAGCGCCACCACCGCCAGCGCCTGCGCCTCGAAATCGTTGAGCACGACGACCTCGCTCAGGCCCAGATTGGCAAACATCTGGTGCGGCTTGACCACCCAGGGGCAATTGGTGAGACGGATCTCGTCGCCGTCGACCGGGCCCGCCACCGCCAGCACCGCCGAATTCGGCTGGATGGATGAGCGGTCGAGCACCGCCGCCTGGATCGCCTCGTCGATGGTGGCGAAATTGGCGGTCTGGACGATTTGCGGCTCGGTCGCTTCCGAATTGGCGTCGAGCACGATCGAGAAGCGCGCATTGGTGCCGCCAATGTCGCCGATCAGGATCGGAAACCGCAGCGCTGTCTCGTTCTCGCCTGGCATTTTCTCGTTCGACCCCGTTCGGGCTATCTGCCGCTGTTTGTTCGTTGACTAGCGCATGGCCCGGCAAAGGGAAAGCGGCTTCGCTTCAGGCTTGAATTCCAGCCTACCGGGCATTCTCTCCCCTTCAAGCGGGGAGATCACGCGCGGCGATTGCCTCAGTTTCCCGGTCTAGGCCTTGGCAACGGGATGCCGATCTTGGGCGTCGGCGCGAAAGCGCTTGCCGCCGCCGGCAGCGCCGCGTTGCCGCTGGAAATCGTTTCCGCCGGCTCGGTTGGCTGCGGTTCGGCCACGGCGACGGCGGTGGCGTTGCCGCCCTGGTAAGTCACGGCCGCCAGCGACGGCGCATCCGACGCGGCAAGCACCGCCTGGCACTCTCTCGGCAGATTGGCCATCGTCAGCAGGTCGCGCGCCTTGGGCGCATCCGGGTTCTTGTTCGGCCGCCAGGGCTCCTCGGTGAACCACCAGGCGAGCGGCTTGCCGCAGCCGTCGTCCGCGGGCGTCGCCTCTTGGCGCTTGCAATCGGGCGAGCCGGGCTGGCAGCCGATGCGCATATGGAAGTGATAGTCATGGCCCCAGAACGGCCGGATCTTGCGCAGCCAGGAGCGGTCGCCGGTGACGGTGTCGCAAAGCTTCTTCTTGATGCCGGGATTGACCAGGATGCGCTCGACCTCCGGATAGCTCGCCGCGCGTTCGAGCAGCCTGGTGTGCTGCGGCGTCCACAGCGCGTCCTTCACCAGATGCGTCTTTTCGTCGACCATCAGCGTGGCGCTCATCGACTCGCGCTCGGCAAACGTCAGCGGACGCTTCGGCATCGGCGTCAGCCAGATGTCGGCATCCAGTCCGATCTGATGCGAGGCATGGCCGGTCATCATCGGGCCGCCGCGCGGTTGCGAAATGTCGCCGATCAAAAGACCCGGCCAGCCGTCGGCAACGGCGTCGCGCGACAGTTTCTCGATCAGCGAAATCATGGCCGGATGGCCCCAGCGGCGGTTGCGCGAGGGGCGCATCACTTCCCAGGTTGGCCCGTCCATAGGCAAGGCAACGCCGCCGGCGAAGCAGCCCTTGGAGTAGAAGCCGAAGGATTGCGCGGGTACCACCGCCGGCAGTTTCTTGGCGCCGAACAGGTCCTTGGCGCGCGGTTCGGCCGAAATCGCGGCGGCCGCCAGCGCAGCGAGCATCACTACCGCAAGCGCGGCGGTCAGGAACGGTTTCCTGTCGGGCAGCGATCGCAGATTCATCGGGTCGGGTCCCTCTCCAGTGGCGCGACGACATGCTTCGGGTGCGAATCATATCATGCCGTGCACGCCGCTTCGATCACGCGGCTTTAAATCAAGAAGGATGATGTCGTCCGAAAACCGCTTCACACTTTTCGGCATCATCCTTTCATCGGGCTGCGCGGCTCTCCGTCCCGCCAGTTGCCGTCGGCCCACATCCGCTCCAGCGCCACCCGGTAATCCGGGAACCGGAAGCGATAGCCGGCCGCCTTGATCGCCTTGTTGGCGACGCGCTTGTTCTCGCCATAGAAAGAACGTGCCATGGGCGAAAGTTGGGCGGTCTCGAAGGGAATTTCCGGCGGCGGCTCGACGCCCATCAGCCCTGCGGCATAGGCGACGACATCCTGCGGCGGCGCCGGCTCGTCATCGGTGACGTTGAAGATCCCGCCGAGATTGTTTTCGGCCAGAAGCCGGAGCGCGCCGGCGATGTCGTCGCAATGGATGCGGTTGAACACCTGGCCGGGCTTGACCAGCCGCCGTGCCGTGCCGTCCTCGAGGTTGGCCAGCGCGTTGCGGCCTGGCCCGTAGATTCCGGAAAGCCGCAGGATCGCTATCGGTTTGCCGATCTCACGGCCAAGCTTCAGCCATTCCTGTTCGGCCGCCACCCGCATCACCGAGCGCTTCGACACCGGCCGGCACGCGCTGGTCTCGTCCACCCAGGCGCCGCCATGATCGCCATAGACGCCAACGGTGGAGAGATAGCCGATCCACTCCAGCGCCGGCATGTTTGCCTTGAGCGCGTCGCCGGTGACGTTGAGCACCGGGTCACCGGCTTCGTCGGGGGCGACCGAGACGATGAGATGGGTCGTCTTTGCAAGCGCATTGCGCAGGTCCGGTGAAAGCGAACCATCGAATTGCAGGGGCTCGATGCCGGCCGATCTCAGCGCTTCGAACTTTTCCGGCGTCCGGGTCGTCCCGAAGACCGGCGTGCGCTGCCCGTTGGTCCGCGCGAAAGCCTTGCCGGAATAGCCGGCGCCGAAGATGAAGAAGCGTCTTTCGCCCATCAATGAACCCCCATTAATCGGCCTTCACGGAATCGACCGGTGCCGCCAGCCATTCCTCTCGGACCACCGCATCGGTTTCGGTCTTCGAAGCCGCGGCGGCAAGGTCGCCAAATTCGCGATCCGAGAGCAGTCGCGACAGGGCCCAGATTGCCGCACCCCGCACCAGCGGCGAGGCGTCGCCAAGCAGACCACGCACGCTAGGGGCAACCGAAGCGTCGCCTGAATTGCCGGCGGCGATCAGAACGTTGCGGATAAAACGATCGCGGCCGATGCGCTTGATCGGCGAGCCGGAGAACAAAGCGCGGAACGCCGCGTCGTCGAGCGCGAGCAGTTCCGAAAGCGGCGGCTCGCGAAGATCGTCACGCGCGGCAAGCTTTGCCTCGGACGCCGCACGCGCGAACTTGTTCCAAGGGCAGGCGGCGAGGCAATCGTCGCAGCCATAGATGCGGTTGCCGATCTTTTCGCGGAATTCGCGCGGAATCGGCCCCTTGTTCTCGATGGTGAGGTAGGAGATGCAGCGCCGCGCATCGAGCCGGTAAGGCGCGGGGAAAGCATTGGTAGGGCAGATGTCGAGGCAGGCGCGGCAGGAGCCGCAATGGTCGATCTCCGCTCGATCGGGCTCCAGCTCCGCCGTGGTGAAGATCGTGCCGAGGAACAGCCACGAACCATGCGCGCGGCTGACGAGATTGGTGTGCTTGCCCTGCCAGCCGAGCCCGGCCGCCTCCGCCAGCGGTTTTTCCATGACCGGCGCCGTATCGACGAACACCTTCACGTCGCCGCCGGCCCTTGCCACGATCTTGCCGGCGATCTCCTTCAGCCGGCCCTTCATCACGTCGTGATAGTCGCGGTTTTGCGCATAGACCGAGATCGCGCCGCGGTCGCGCTTTGCGAGGATACCGCGCGGATCATGGTCCGGGCCGTAATTCATGGCCAATACGATGATCGAGCGGACCTCCGGCCACAGCGTCGAGGGTTCGGCTCGCCGTTGAACCGTCTCGGCGATCCACTCCATCGAGCCGTGAAAGCCGTCGGAGACGAATTCCGCCAGCCGCGCGGGCGCCAGCGGGATCGCGTCCGGCCGGGTCACGGCGACCGCCTCGAAGCCGGCGCGGCGCGCCTCGGCGTCGATCAGCGTGCGTAGGTTTTCAGAAGTCGAGGTCCGCATAATGCGATACCGGCGACAGGCCCCGCACCCGGTCGGAAAGCAGCGGCCGGAACGACGGCCGCGATTTGACGCGCGTGTACCACTCGCGCGCGGCGGTGTGCTCGCGCCAGTCGATCTCGCCGAGGTAATCGAGCACCGAAAGCGTCGCGGCGGCCGCAAGGTCGGCATAGGTCACCTTGCTGCCGGCCAGCCAATGGCGAGTACCGGCCAGCCAGTTGGTGTATTTCATGTGCTGGCGGATGTTGGCGCGTGCCGCCCGGATCGCCGCCGAGTCCGGCGAGCCGCCGCCGGCGGTTTCCGGCATGACGGGCTTCAGCACGCGCTCGCGCACCAGGTGGCGGGTCACTTCGCCTTCGGCTTTCGCCAGATACCAGTCGGTCAGCCGGCGGATTTCGGCGCGCTGCATCGGGTCCTCGGCGAACAGCCGCTTGTCGCGCTTCAAGACGCCGCGCGTCTCGTCGAGATACTCGGCGATCACCATGGCGCCGACGATCGGCACGTCGCCTTCGGCAAGCAGGATCGGCAACGTGCCGGCCGGGTTCAGCGCCAGGAACTCCTTGCGCCTGGTCCACGGCTTTTCCTCGATCAGCGCCAGCTCCTCGCCATACTCGCCGAAGGCGAGGCGCACGAACCGGCAGGTGGCGAACATGGGATGATGGAAAAGCGTCAGCATGGTTCCGCGATGATAGGGCGCACTGGCGAATCATTACCCGCGCCGGTAAGTCCTGGCGGCCCGTCATGCGGCCGTCACGGTGCTGCGACCTATAGGGGGACTTCCGCGCCGTGACAAGCAAGCCGTTGTCTCCAGCTGTCCCCGAAATCCTGAGGTTGCCATGGAAAGCCAGACCATCGTCGAAGCGCTGCTGCTCGGGCTTTTGGAGGGCCTGACCGAATTCATCCCGGTGTCCTCGACCGGCCACATCCTGCTTGCCGGCCATTTCCTTGGCTTCCATTCCACCGGCAAGGCTTTTGAGATCCTGATCCAGCTCGGCGCGATCCTGGCGATCCTCAGCGTCTATTTCAGCCGTCTGTGGCAGATGCTGATCAAGCTGCCCAGCGATCCGCAGACCCGCCATTTCGTCATCGGCATTCTCATCGCCTTCCTGCCGGCCGCGGTCATCGGCGCGCTGGCGCATGATTTCATCAAGACCATCCTGTTCGAATCGCCGCGACTGATCTGCATCATGCTGATCATCGGCGGCGTGGTGCTGCTTATCGTCGACCGCATCAACTTCAAGCCGCGCTTCCACGACGTTGAGCGCTTCCCGTTGAGCGTTTACCTCAAGATCGGCCTGTTCCAGTGCCTGTCGCTGATCCCCGGCACCTCGCGCTCCGGCTCGACCATCGTCGGCGCGCTGCTGATGGGCGTCGACAAGCGCGCGGCGGCGGAATTCTCCTTCTTCCTCGCCATGCCCACCATGGTCGGCGCCTTCGCCCTCGACCTCTACAAGAACCGCAACGTGCTGACCTCGGCCGACCTGCCGATCATCGCCATCGGCTTCATCGCCGCCTTCGTAACCGCGCTGATCGTGGTGCGCTTCCTGCTCGATTACGTCTCGCGCAACGGCTACTCGCTGTTCGGCTGGTGGCGGCTCGTGGTGGGGATCGCGGGGCTGGTGGCGCTATTCATTTGGGGGTAAGGGCGGGCTTTGCCCGCACCATTCGTCGAGTTCCCGCCAACCCCCCTCTGGCCTGCCGGCCATCTCCCCCGCAAGGGGGGAGATCAGACGTCACCGCGGCTTTCGCCAATTGTCGACGTCGACGAAAGGGTGCGGCGCCTAAGCTGCCAATCTCCCCCCTTGCGGGGGAGATGTCCGGCAGGACAGAGAGGGGTGCTGTCCCGCCGACGTCCCCGAAAGTAACCCCTCAATTCCGCCCATAAAACGCGTTCTCGACATGCACCGGCCAGCGCCAGGGCAGCACAGCCACCATGTCGAAACGCATCGATAGCCTGCCATAGTCCGGCTGGCGCGACAGCCATATGTCCGCGGCGCCCTCGATGCGGCGCTCCGATTCATGGCCGATTGCTTCCATCGCCTCGATCAGCGTGCGGCGCGCCTTGACCTCGACGAACAGCACGAGGTCGCCGCGCCTGGCGATCAGGTCGATCTCGCCAAGCCTGGTGCGGTGGCGGCGGGCGAGGATGCGGTAGCCCTTCAGCATCAGCGCCAGCGCCGCCAGCCATTCGCCGCGATGGCCGCGCCGATAGGCTTTTCGGCGATGGCCGACAGTGCGCTCAGCCACCATCGCCTTCCCTGAGCTCCAACAACCGTCGATAAAGCGCCTGCTTCTGCCCGCCGGTCATTTTCGCCGCTTCGGCAGCCGCCTTCGACGCCGGCATTTCGGCAGCTAGCGACAACAGCAGCCGGTCGATGTCGGCCGGCTGGTCCTCCGCCGCTTCCGGCGGGCCGACGCAGATGACGATCTCGCCTTTCGGCGTGTCGGCGGCCGCATAGTGGTCGGCGAGCTCGGCAAGCGTGCCGGTCCGCATCTCCTCGAATGTCTTGGTCAGCTCGCGGCCGATCGCGGCCTGGCGCTTGCCGCCCAGCGCCTCGGCCATGGCGCCCAGCGCCTCGGCCAGCCGGCGCGGCGATTCGAAGAAGATTAGCGTCGCCGGCACCTGCCTGAAGCTCTCAAGCTTCGTCAGCCTTTGCCCTGCTTTCACCGGCAGGAAACCGGCGAACAGGAAGGCGTCGGAAGGCAGCCCCGACGCGGTCAGCGCGGCAAGTGCTGCCGAAGGTCCCGGGATCGGCACGACACGGATGCCATGCGCCAGCGCCTCGCCGACCAGCCGGTAGCCGGGATCGGAGACCAGCGGCGTGCCGGCGTCCGAAATCAGCGCCACGCTTTGCCCGGCCGCCAGTGCGGCGATCAGCTTCGGCCCGGCCTCACCCGCATTGTGCTCATGATAGGCGGTGGTGCGCCGCCGGATGCCGTAGCGTTCGAGCAGCACGCGCGAGACGCGCGTGTCCTCGCAGGCGACGATGTCGGCGGCGGCCAGCGTCTCCAGCGCGCGCAGCGTGATATCGGCCAGGTTTCCGATCGGCGTCGCCACCAGATAGAGCGCCGGCGCAAGCGGCCGCGCCGCGATCTCGGTTTGTCCAATCACATAGCTGCGTCTGTCGCCGGTCACCGGTTGCCCCTCATAACCGGCCTTGTTTGGCATGGCTGACGCCCCGTTGCAAAACGTGAGGTCGACGTAAGAAAATCGCCATGCCTTTGCCACAGTGCGGAACGAAACCCGCTCAGTCGTATTTCAACCCTGATTCCCCGGGAGGAGGCAGGACCTGACGATGCCCAATCGCTTCGACATTTTTATCAGCCGACTTGAAAGCAAAGCCGCCCGAGAGGGCATCCCCCCACATCCCATCGCCGCTCAGCAAGGCGCCCGCCGCGACAAGGCCGACCAGAAGCAGGTTCGTGACGGCGAGGCGCATGGCGAGAAGACCCGCGGCAAGCACCGCCAGAAGCACGACGCCTGAAATAAGCAGTAGCCTTCGTGATCTCTCGCTTCGTCATTCCAGGGCGGAGCAAGGAGCGAAGCGACGCGCGCAGACCCTGGAATCCATGCCGTTACATCGACGTTCCGCCTGCGGTGCAGATCCTGCTCCGCCGCGCCCTTCGCACAGGTCACGGCATGGATTCTCGGGTCAAGCCCGAGAATGACGAAGGTGCGAGATCACCTTGCCAAGTCCGCGACCACGGCGTCGAGCACGATCATGCCGGCGGTCGTGGCGCGCAGGCGGGCATTGCCGACCGGCGCCACCAGCCCTTCTTCCTGCAGCACGGAAAGCCGCGCGGTCGACAGGCCGCGTCCCGAAAGCGCTTCGTAGCGCTGAAGGTCGATGCCTTCGGCGAGCCTCAGTCCCATCAGCAGGAACTCGTCGGCCTCTTCCGAGCGCGTCAGCACCTCTCCGCCGGTGATGCCATGGCCCCTGGCCTCGACCAGATTGGCCCAGGTCTCCGGCATCTTCTCCGCTATCGTCACCGTGCGGCGTCCGTTCTCGACGAAGCGGCCATGCGCGCCCGGCCCGACGCCGACATATTCGCCATAGCGCCAATAGGTGAGATTGTGCCGGCTTTCCGCGCCCGGCCGCGCGTGGTTGGAAATCTCATAGGCCGGCAGCCCATGCGCCGCCGTCACCTCTTGCGTCAGGGCATAGAGGTCGGCGGCGTGATCGTTGTCGGGCAGCGTGAACTTGTGCGCCGCGTAAAGCGCATGGAAGGGCGTGCCCTCCTCGATGGTGAGCTGGTAGAGCGAAAGGTGGTCGGCGGCATAGGCGATCGCCTGCTCCAGCTCCGCCCCCCAGGCCTCCGGCGTCTGGCCGGGCCGCGCATAGATCAGGTCGAAGGACAGCCGCGGGAAAATCTCGCGCGCTAAGTCGATGGCTTGAAGCGCCTCCTCGACATTGTGCAGCCGGCCGAGGAAGCGCAGGTCCTTGTCGTTCAACGCCTGCACGCCGAGCGAGACGCGGTTGACGCCGGCCGCGCGATAGCCGCGGAAACGCCCGGCCTCGACCGAGGACGGGTTGGCCTCCAGCGTCACCTCGATGCCGGCCGGCACCGTCCAGTTCTTCGCCACGGCCTCCAGCACCGCGCCCACCGTTTCCGGCTTCATCAGCGATGGCGTGCCGCCGCCGAGGAAGATGCTGGTCACCTCGCGCGGCCCGGTGCGGGCGCGCATGGTCGCCAATTCGGTTTCGAAGGCGCGGGCAAAACGCTCCTGGTCGACCGGCTGGTGGCGGACATGGCTGTTGAAGTCGCAGTAAGGGCACTTGGCCGCGCAGAACGGCCAGTGGATATAGACGCCGAAGCCGGGGCTGCGGTCGAGCGGTATGGTCACCGAGCTCATGCGGATCCTGATCGCGCCAAATCCAACCGGGCCAAATCTAATCGCGCTTGCGCGAATTTCTGGAAGGCGCGGGCGCGGTGCGAAAGCGCCGTCGCCTGGCCAGGCTTCCAGCCATGTTTTTCTTCCGCGCTCATCTCGCCAAAAGTCTTGTCGAAACCTTTGGGCAAAAAAACCGGATCGTAGCCGAAGCCAAGCGTGCCGCGCGGCGGCCACACCAGCGTGCCTTCCGCTTCGCCGCGGTAATACTCGGCCTCGCCGTCCGGAAAAGCCAGGCAGATGACGGCGACGAAGCGGCCGGTGCGCTCCGAAGGCTCGGTCGCGCCAGCTTCCTGCAGCGCCGTTTCCGTCTTCTGCATGGCCATGCCGAAATCCCTGCTGCCGTCGGGCTTCTCGGCCCAGTTGGCCGTGTAGACCCCCGGCGCGCCGTCGAGCGCGTCGACGCAAAGCCCGGAATCGTCCGACAGCGCCGGCAGGCCGGTGGCCTTGGCCGCCGCATATGCCTTGATGTAGGCGTTCTCCTCGAAGGTGGTGCCGGTCTCGTCCGGCTCAGGCAGGCCGTAGTCCTTGGCCGACTTCGCCTCGAAGCCGAATGGCGCCATCAGGTCGGCGAATTCGCGCAGCTTGCCCGCATTATGGCTGGCGACGACGATCTTCCGTCCGTTCAGAGAATGCATCAAAAACCCCAGATCCTTGGCTCGGCGAACTCGATCGAATTGCCCGAAGGGTCGCGGATATAGATCGAGTGCCCACCTTGCGGCCATTCGAAATCGCTTTCGATGGCGATGTTGTTTGCCGTCAGATGCCTGCGCCACGCGGCGATTTCGTCGGCGCTTGCGGCAAAGCAGAGATGACCCTCGCCGGCCGTGCCATGCGGCGGCACCTTCAGCCTGGCGTCGGGCGCCGGCGGAATTTTCGTCGCCTCGGCGTTGAACAGAAGCAAGACGCCGCCGCCGCAGCGGAAGAAGACGTGGCGTCCTTCGACCTTGCCCAACGCCTCGAGGCCGATGATGTCGCGATAGAAGGTTTCCGACGCCTGCAAGTCTGTGACGTAGAGGGCTGATTCCAGGATTGCCGAGGGTATCACGAGGCGCCCCCCTCTGGCCTGCCGGGCATCTCCCCCGCAAGGGGGGAGATCAGCAGCGTCGATGCCGCCGCATCCCTTTCAGCGTTGGAGATTGGCGAAGGCCAAGACGATACCCAATCTCCCCCCTTGCGGGGGAGATGGCCGGCAGGCCAGAGGGGGGTGTGAAGGATCGCCGACCTCATCGCATTCAACGTCAGGCCACCGCCATCTGCTGCAAGCTCACCAGCCGCTGAATCCCCTTCTTCGCCAGTCCCATCAGCGAGCCGAACTGCTCCTCGGAAAAAGGCTCGCCTTCCGCCGTGCCCTGGATCTCGACGATGCCGCCCTTGCCGGTCATGACGAAATTGGCGTCGGTGCCGGCGGAGGAATCCTCGAGATAATCGAGATCGATGACCGGCTGGCCGTCATGGATGCCGCAGGAGATCGCCGCGACATGGTCCTTCAGCACCTTGGCGACGCTCACCATCTGGCGCGCCTCCATCCAGCGCAGGCAGTCGTAGAGCGCCACCCAGCCGCCGGTGATCGAGGCGGTGCGGGTGCCGCCGTCGGCCTGGATGACGTCGCAGTCGACGGTGATCTGCTGTTCGCCGAGCGCCTGCAGGTCGACCACGGCGCGCAAGCTCCGGCCGATCAGCCGCTGGATCTCCAGCGTGCGGCCGCCCTGCTTGCCGGCGGATGCCTCGCGCCGCATGCGCTCGCCGGTCGAGCGCGGCAGCATGCCATACTCGGCCGTCACCCAGCCCTTGCCGGAATTGCGCATCCAGGCCGGCACTTTTTCCTCCAGGCTCGCCGTGCACAACACATGCGTGTCGCCGAACTTCACCAGGCACGAGCCTTCGGCGTGCTTGGAGACGCCGCGCTCGAAGGAGATGGCGCGCATTTCGTCGGCTTGGCGTTTGGAGGGGCGCATTCGGCCTGCTTTCTTCTCGTTTTCCGGAATCGTGGCCGGCTTGTAGACGCATGCGACGCAAGTCGCAAAGGAAAACCGGGTCGCAAAGGAAAACGCGGTCGTGAAGAAAACGGGCGGGTGACCGCAAGCGCGGCACCGTGACCGCAAACGCGGCACCGTGACCGCAAACGCGGCACTGGGTTGCGCCGGAGTGGCTTAAGTCTATATCTTTTTAGCAGGAGGTTTCTCGCCGGAATGAACAAGCCAGTCGATCCGACGTCGCAGTCGCCGGTGCTTCAGTCACTCGACATGCGCTCGCGCGACATTTTCCGGCGGATTGTCGAGTCTTATCTGCGTGACGGCGAGCCGGTCGGCTCGCGCAGCCTGTCGCGCATCCTGCCTTCGTCGCTGTCGCCGGCCACCATCCGCAACGTGATGAGCGACCTCGAGCATCTGGGCCTGATCTACGCGCCGCACATCTCCGCCGGCCGCCTGCCGACCCAGACAGGGCTGCGCTTCTTCGTCGATGCCTTCATGGAGCTCGGCGACCTTTCCGACGACGAACGCCGCATCATCGAGGCGCAGGTGCGTGCCTCCGGTTCCGGCGCGACGCTGGAGCATATGCTGACCGAGGCCAGCCAGATGCTGTCCGGCATGTCGCGCGGTGCCGGCCTCGTGCTTGCCTCCAAGAACGAAGTGGCGCTGAAGCACATCGAATTCATCCAGCTCGAACCGACCAAGGCGCTCGCCGTGCTGGTCTCGCAGAACGGCGATGTCGAAAACCGCGTCGTCGACCTGCCCGTCGGCACCACCGTGTCGCAGCTGCATGAGGCCTCGAACTTCCTCAACGCGCATATCCGCGGCCGCACGCTCGCCGAAGCGCGGGCGGAAATCGCCCGCATCAAGGACGAGACCAGGGCGGCGCTCGATACGCTGTCGCAGGATCTGGTCGAGAAAGGTCTCGCGGTCTGGGCGGGTGCCGAAAGCGGCCTGCCGGCGCGCCTCATCGTGCGCGGCCGCGCCAACCTTCTGGAAAATGTCACCGCCCAGGCAGACATCGAATTGCTGCGCCATCTGTTCGAGGACCTGGAAACGCAGGACGGGCTGCTGCAGCTGCTCGACCTCGCCGAGGAAGGGCCAGGCGTGCGCATCTTCATCGGCTCGGAGAACAAGCTGTTTTCGCTGTCCGGATCGTCGCTGGTCGTCGCGCCCTATCGCGACAAGGATGCCCGCGTCATCGGCGCGCTCGGCGTCATCGGCCCGACCAGGCTCAACTACGCCCGCATCGTGCCGATGGTCGACTACACGGCGCAGCTGATTTCACGAATGCTCCGCTAGCACATCAAAAGGGAGGCAAGAAAAATGGCGCTGGAAGCAATCAAGGCCCAGATCGACCTCCTGCTCCAGGAAATGATCAATCAGCCGCAAGACGAGCACGAGATCCAGGAACAGCTGCGCGAGAAGCTGAGGGAACTGCGCGCCATGGGCCTGCCCCTCCCTGCTGATCTCGTCGAATTGGAAAAGCGCCTCGACGACGATCTGGATGCCGAAGAGGCTGACTGATGGGGAGCCGCTGTGAAATCGGCCCCCTCTGTTCAGAGCACCCGTCGATCCTAGTTTCCCAGCAGGGAAATTTGATGGATCGGATGGTGCCGCGTGGGCAGATTGCACGCCGTGGAGAATAGCCGAAACCTCTATCGCTTCGTCATCCACGGGCGGAGCAAGGAGCGTAGCGACGCGGCGCAGACCCGAGGATCCATGCCGTGACGTCAATGCGTTGCTACGGTCCAGAATTCTGTTCCGCTGCGCTCTTCGATCAAGGTAACGGCATGGATTCCAGGGTCTCCGCGACGGAGCTTCGCTCCTGCTTCGCCCTGGAATGACGACGGCGAGCAGGCGCAAAAAGACGGAGAACAGCCATGATGCGGATCGCCGGCCTTGCGGGCCTTGCGCTGGTTCTCGCCGGCGGCGCCTTTGCGCAGCAGGCCGATCACCCCCTGCTCCGCGGCGAAAAGGCCTTCGGCGACTGGAAAGCCGACCGCCCGGGCGTGCGCCGGCTGCTGAAGCCTGAAGATTTGCAGAAACCCTATGTGACGGAGTCCGCTTCAAACGGCGGCGGTGTCACCGATCGCCCTGAGGATGCGAAGCCAAAGCTTCCGCCGGGCTTCTCCGCCGAACTTGTCGTATCGGGCATCGAAAATCCCCGCGTCGTGCGCGTGGCGCCGAATGGCGACCTCTTCGTGGCCGACAGCCGAGCCAATCAGGTCCGCGTCTACCGCGTGGCCGAGGATAGCGCCAAGCCCGGCCAGACGTCGATCTTCGTCAAGGGCCTGACCCGGCCCTACGGCATCGCCTTCTATCCGCCGGGCGACAAGCCGCAATGGGTCTATGTCGCCAACAGCAACAGCGTCGTCCGGTTCCCCTATCGCGACGGCGACCTCGAAGCGTCCGGCAAGCCGGAAACCGTCGTCGCGAAAATCCCGGCCAGCCATCATTGGACCCGCGACATCGCCTTCTCGCGCGACGGCAAGACGCTCTATCTGTCGGTCGGCTCCGGCTCCAACATCGCCGAGGATATGGGCGCAAAGCCGAAGGGCGGTGTCGAGGCGTGGGCGAAATCGCAGCCGCTGGGGGAGGCCTGGGGTCCCGAACAGGGCCGCGCCGCTGTGCTGGCCTTCGATCCCGACGGCAAGAACCGCAGGACCGTCGCCACCGGCCTGCGCAACTGCTCCGGCATGGCTGTGCAGCCCGCGACAGGCGCGCTCTGGTGCGTCGTCAACGAACGCGACGAGCTTGGCGACAACGTCCCCTTCGAATATGCCACTGCCGTCAAGGAGGGCGCCTTCTATGGCTGGCCCTGGTACTATATCGGCGACAATGAGGACCCGCGCCACAAGGGCGCGCGCCCGGACCTCGCCGGCAAGGTCACGATGCCCGACGTGCTGATCCAGGCGCATTCGGCGCCGCTCAACATTGCCTTCTACGACGGCGGCAATTTCCCTGCCGAGTATCGGGGTGACGCCTTCGTCACCCTGCACGGCTCATGGAACCGCGATGTCCGCACCGGCTACAAGCTCGTGCGGCTGAAGTTCAAAGACGGCAAGCCGACCGGCGAATACGAGGACTTCGCCACCGGCTTCGTCATTTCCGACGACGCGGTCTGGGGCCGGCCGGTCGGCATCGCGGTGGCCCGGGATGGCGCGCTGATCCTCACCGAGGACGGCAACGGCACCATCTGGCGCATTGCGTATGGTGGGTAGCCCTCGAAAGAGGATCTTGGAAGTTGCCCTTGTCGAAAGGCGAAGGCATTCGTCGCTCATTTCCGTGAAATCAGCGCAAACGCTGGCGATTGGCGCAAGCCCCTCAACCTCGTCATTCCAGGGCGGAGCAGCCGCGAAGCGGCGTCGCGGAGACCCTGGAATCCATTCCGTGACCTGAGCCGTGGAATGCAGCGGAGCAGAATTCTGCACCGCAGCAGCGCTCGGAAGTCACGGAATGGATCCTCGGGTCTGCGCGCGTCGCTTCGCTCCTTGCTCCGCCCGTGGATGACGAGGCTGGGCCGTTCCAACCAATCTCTAAGGCGCGCGCCTGCCAAATGCCCCTGCCGGGAACACTCCCCGGGCAAACTGGCGCAACGAATCCCACGGTGAGGGAATTACCGTCGACCCGGCATCATGATAGTAGCCGTGCCTCCACATCGGTCCCGTTGGGGATCACACGCCAGGCTTGAACCATGACACTCACCGGATTCCTCGCTTACAGCGCCGCCCTCGGCGTCGCCGCCGCCATTCCAGGTCCGGGCGTCACGGCGCTTGTCGCCCGCGCGCTCGGCTCCGGCTTCCGCTCCTCGCTCGCCATGTCGTTCGGCCTGATGCTCGGCGACCTCACTTATCTCACCGCCGTGGTGCTCGGGCTCGCCTTTGTAGCCCAGACCTTCGGCATGGTCTTTCTTGCCGTCAAATGGGCCGGTGTCGGCTATCTCGCCTTTCTTGCCTGGCGCTTCTGGACCAGCGGCATCACGCCCGAGACCGTCGAGGCGCGGAAGGCCAAGGGCGGACTGATATCGAGCTTCATCGCCGGGCTGACCGTCACGCTCGGCAATCCGAAGACGATGATCTTCTATCTCGCCATCACGCCGACCATCGTCGACCTGAAGACGATCACGCTTGCCGACTACGCCATCCTGGCGATGCTTACCGTGGTGGTGCTGTTCGTGGTGCTGGTGCCCTACCTGGCTTTAGCCGCCAAGGCGCGCTGGTTCCTGAAATCGCCGCGCGCGCTGAAGCTGTTGAACCGCACCGCCGCCGGCTTCATGATGGGCGCGGCGGCCGCTATTGCGGCCCGGCAGTAAGCGCCGATCTCAGCAGCTGTTTATTTGAGCCAAACCATTCCTGAAACTCGCCGCGGCGGAAAATGCGTTTCCGGTCTCGGGCGGTTTTGAGCAACCGCCCCACTCGGATATTTTCGAACCTCAGCCTATCTTGCGCGGCTGAAAGCCCTATTCTGTTTGCCTGTGCCATTGCCTTGGGAGCGAACCAATGAACAAGCCCGTCACCTCCGCGCGCGTCCCCGGCCGCGGCCGCATCTTCAACTCGATCACCGAGACGATTGGCGACACGCCGCTGGTCAGGCTGGACAAGTTCGCCAGGGAGAAGGGCATCGTCGCCAATCTCATGGCCAAGCTCGAATTCTTCAATCCGATCTCTTCTGTCAAGGACCGCATCGGCGTCGCCATGATCGAGGCGCTGGAGGAGGCCGGCAAGATCTCGCCCGGCAAGACCACTTTGATCGAGCCGACCTCGGGCAATACCGGCATCGCGCTCGCTTTCGCCGCCGCCGCCAAGGGCTACAAGCTGATCCTGACCATGCCGGAGACCATGTCGGTCGAGCGCCGCAAGATGCTGGCGCTGCTCGGCGCCGAGCTGGTGCTGACCGAGGGGCCGAAAGGCATGAAGGGCGCCATCGCCAAGGCCGACGAGCTCGCCGCGACGCTGCCCAACGCCATCATCCCGCAGCAGTTCGAAAACCCGGCCAATCCCGAAATCCACCGCCGCACGACGGCCGAGGAGATCTGGAACGACACCAGTGGCGAGGTCGATATCTTCGTTGCCGGCATCGGCACCGGCGGCACCATCACCGGCGTCGGCCAGGTGCTGAAGAAGCGCAAGCCTTCGCTGCAGGTCGTCGCGGTCGAGCCGGAGGCCTCGCCGGTGCTGTCGGGCGGCCAGCCCGGCCCACACAAGATCCAGGGCATCGGCGCGGGGTTCGCGCCGAAAATCCTCGATACGTCGGTCTATGACGAGGTCGTCAGGGTTTCGAACGAGGATTCGGTCGCCAATGCCCGTCTCGTCGCCCGACTCGAAGGCGTTCCCGTCGGCATCTCGTCGGGCGCAGCGCTGCAGGCCGCGATCGTCGTCGGCTCGCGGCCCGAGAACAAGGGCAAGAACCTCGTCGTCATCATCCCCTCCTTCGCCGAGCGCTATCTCTCGACCATCCTGTTCGACGGGCTGGGCGCGTAGAGCGATCATACCCCTCGGAGAGTGGCCTCAGCAGCCCTCACCGTCGTCATCCCAGGGCGAAGCAGGAGCGAAGCGACGCGCGTAGACCCTGGGATCCATGCCGTGACCGTGGCCAACGAGTGCCACGGTCCAGAATGGATACCGTCTGTCGCCACATCTTGCCGAGATAACGGAGCTGCTGTCGACAGAAAGACCCGCAAGGCTTGTGACGTGGAGACGTCACGGCATGGATACTCGGGTCTGCGCGCGTCGCTTCGCTCCTTGCTGCGCCCGTGGATGACGAAGTCGGGTACGCCACAGCCAATCTCAAGGGCTTGCGAACAAGCGGCCGGGCTTGATCCTGGCTGGACCGCTGAAAAAACGCCTCTGGCGCCCGTCGTTTCGCTTGAGCGAGATGCGGCTTCGATCCAAACCTCTCTAGCCGGGCCTCGATCGGCCGGCGGGAGGATTTTGCATGTACAAGCTCTATACGCGCCCAGGCAGCGGCGGCTTCGTCGTCGAGGCGGCGCTTGCCATGGCCGGCGTGCCCTTCGAACAGATCGACGTGCCGAAGAAAGATCCGCCCGATCCGGCCTTCCTCGCCATCAGCCCGCTGAACCAGGTGCCGGCGCTGACGCTGCCGAACGGCCATTCGCTGACGGAATCGGCGGCCATCTGCATCCTGCTTGCCGAGCGTCACCCGGAAGCGCGTCTCGCGCCGGAAGCGGGCTCGCCCGGCCGCGCCGACTTCCTGCGCTGGATGGCCTTCATGTCGTCGGTGCTCTATCCGGCGATCCTGCGGCTCTATTACGCGCACCGCTACACCGCCGATGGCGAAGGCCTGCAGCCGGTGAAGAAGGCGGCGGTCGCCGAGATGGATCGCGGCTTTGCCATTCTCGACCAGGCGCTGGCCGGCCGTGATTGGCTGGCCGGCGAGACGCTCTCGCTAGCCGACATCTACCTCGTGATGCTTGTGGCCTGGCATCCTGATGTCGAGAAAGCACGCAGCGCCTGGCCAAACATCGAGCGCCTGTGGGCGAGGCTGCGTCAGAATGAGCTCATGCGCAAACTGAATGCATCCCACGAGATGTGGCCTTGAAAGTGCGCGGCGGTTGAGCTCGGCGATTTCGCCCGGGCCTTCCGTCCGGAATTGCGTAAAACAAGCAACTGGTTCCGCGGCACAGGAATCTTGGCCGGTCGGCTAAGTTTGCGCTGGCAGGTTGCATGCATTGGAGATTGGCCGAAACGGCCATCGCGATCGTCATCCACGGGCGGAGCAAGGAGCGAAGCGACGCGCGCAGACCCGAGGATCCATGCCGTGACTTCGACGCGCCGCAATGGTCCAGAATTCTGCTCCGCCGTGTTCTACGATCAAGGTAACGGCATGGATCCCAGGGGCTCCGCGACGCCGCTTCGCGGCTGCTGCGCCCAGGGATGACGAGGTTGCGGAGGCTCTAGCCAATCTCCAGCGTTTGCGCTGATTTCACGGAAATTAGAAGAGTTAGAGCATTCTATTAAATGCTCTAACTCCTGGTAAGCTTCGCCTTCTCACCTTGCAGGAAACGCCGCAGCGCGGGGTCGCGCTCGAGGCCGATCGCCTGGTCGTAGGAGGCGGCGGCCTGCTTCCTGTTGCCGAGCCTGGCCAACAGGCCGGCGCGTGCGGCCCAGTAGGGCTGGTAGTCTTGCAGCCGCTTGTCGTCGCCGAGCACGTAAAGCGCCGCCAGTCCCGCCGGGGCGCCCTCGGTTTCGGCGATCGCCACCGCGCGGTTGATCGCCACCACCGGTGAGCCCGCAACGGAGAGCAGCGCGTCGTAAAGCTGGCGGATGGCCACCCAGTCGGTACCGCTGCCACGCCGTCGCGCGGTGTGGGCGGACTGCACGGCCGCCTCCAGCTGGTAGCGGCCGATGATTTTTCTTTGCGCGGCGCGCGCCAGCAAGGCTTCCGCCTCGTCGATCAGGCTGTCGTCCCAGAGCGCGATATCCTGCTCGGCAAGCGGCACGAAGTCCCCTTCCGGGCCGCGCCTCGCCGAGCGGCGCGCCTCGGCGAAAAGCATCAGCGCCAGCAGTCCGAGCGCCTCCGGCTCGTCCGGCATCAGCGAGGCGACCAGCCGTCCAAGCCAGATGCCTTCGGTGGCGAGGTTGCGCCGCCTGGTATCGGTGCCGGTCGCATCCGCCCAGCCTTCGGCGAAAGTGGCGTAGATCGCTTCCAGCACCGCGCCAAGCCGGTCGCCGAGCTCCGCCTGCTCCGGCACGCGGAACGGGATCCCGGTCTCGCGGATGCGCGCCTTGGCCCGCACCAGCCGCTGCCCCATCGTCGCCGGCGAAACCAGGAAGGCCGAGGCGATCGTCGCGGCGTCGAAACCGAGGGTCGTCTGCAGGATCAGCGGCGCGCGCACGCTCGATTCGATCGCCGGATGGGCGCAGGCAAACATCAGCCGCAGCCGGTCGTCAGGCAGGTCCTCGCCGCTCATGCGCGCCTCCATCTCTTCCGCAATCAGCTGCAGATGATCGCGGGCGGCCTCGCCGGTCAGCCGCCGCCGCACCGCGTCCACGTCGCGCCGCCGCGCCACCGAGAGCAGCCAGGCCTCCGGCTGCGCCGGCACGCCGGTCCGCGGCCAGCGTTCGAGCGCGGCGGCGAAGGCATCGGCCAGCGCGTCCTCGGCGCCGGCGACGTCGCGCGTGCGGGCCGCCAGCCAGGCGACCAGCTTGCCGTAGCTGCGCCGGGCGGCCGCCTCGGCCGCCGCCCGCGCGATCTCGGAGCGATCGTCCATCACAGGGCTCGCTACGCGGCTATGTACTCGGCCATCTCCCAGATCGGCCGCACCTCGACCGTGCCGCTGCTGGCGGCGGGGCAGCGCGCCGCCCATTCGATGGCGGCGTCGATGTCGGCCACCTCGATCATATAGAAGCCGGCGAGCTGCTCCTTGGTGTCGGCATAGGGGCCGTCGAGCACATTGGTCTTGCCGCCAGCCAGTCGCACGGAGGTGGTCGCCTGGGTCGGGCGCAGCCTGTCGCCGGCCAGCCACACGCCGGATTTGTGCAGCGCCTCGGTATAGGCGCCGTAGGCAGCGAGGACCTGCTGGGTCTGCTCTTTCGGAGCATTCGCCATCGCGGCTTCGTCATTGTAGATCAAAAGCATGTATCGCATGGTCTTCTCCCGTTCTTCCTGAAGGCCGCATCGTCGCGTGCCGACCTATGTCGTGTGGCATCGACCGATTTCGACAGGCGCAGCGAAAAATCTTTCGTCTTCGTCACGAGATTCCGCAAGGACCAGGATTCCAGGCAGTCAGTCCGATCGCGGGATGCTTGAATACTGGCAGCCGTAGCTCGCAGCCCTATCCTTTTCACGCGGGTCGGGCCCATCGCGCGCGAGAAGGAAGAAGAGAATGGAACTCGTGACCCACAAGAAATTCAAGAACGGCCGGCTGATGCCATGGGGAAAAGGAACGGTCGTCAGCGGAGCGAAGGGCACCGTCTACCTATGCGGAAACACGGCGACATCGGACGACTACGATCCGATGGGTAACAAGGGCAGCGGCTTCGCCGGCGATGCCGCGGCGCAGTGGCGCGCGGTGCTCGGCAACATCAAATCGGATCTGGAGGAACTCGGCAGCGGTCTCGAACATCTCATCCGATTGACCTTCTTTGTCAGGGGGCCATTTCCCGATGGCGGCGTTCTGAGTTCATCCAATTTTCGCCTGGACGTGCTGGACGAGTTCTTTGCCGAGCATTGCCCCAAGCATTGCAGCTATAACAACCCGCCGCCCTCGGAGGTGATCGGGGTCGCAGCCCTTGCTCAAGCCGATATCGTCATCGAAATCGTCGCGGTCGCGGCGCTGCCGGATTGAGGTTCGCCGCCGAAAACCGCCTGCGCGGGCTCCAGCCAGCCGCGATAGCGCGCGATCAGCCCGACGACCGGGTGCGGTCGGCTTTGCTTGCGTTGGCAGGTGGCATGCCTTGGAGATTGGCCGAAACGCCCATCACGACGTTGGCGGCTTCAACCAATCTCCGGCGTTTGCGCTGATTTCACGGAAATGAACGGAAAATCTTGCACCAAGACAAACGGCAACCTTTCAAAATCCCTGTGTCGGGAACTAACCGACCAGCCGCTGCCGCAATTCGGCGGATGGGATGTCGCAACTGTCCTTGCGGCCGAACAGCGCATAGCGGTTCTTGGCGACTCGGTCGTAGACCCAGTCGCGCAGCGGCCGCGGCAGGATGAGCAGCGCCTTCGCCGCACGCCATGGCCAGCCGAGCGCTGTCATGACCGCGATGAAGCTGTCGAGGCGCGTGAAGGCCGCGCCGTCGATGATGGCGAGGTTGCTGTCGTAATCGTCGGTCGGCAGGCCGTGCTGGCGAAACAGCGCCTCGCCGAGCGGCGATTGCGCCGTGGCAAAACGGAAGCGTTTTTTCCGGTCGAGTTTCAGGAGGAGCTGGACGAAGCCTGAGCAGAACACGCAGACGCCGTCGAAGACGATCAGCGGCTGGCGAGCGTCATAGGTCTGGCTCGGAGAGGCGGGACGGTTCGGTTCGGGCAGGTCGGTCATGGCGGCCCCGGCTGCTTGTGCCTTAAGACACCAATGCATGTCGCCCAGAAGTGTACGCGGTTCTGGGACAACGACATGCATAAAAACAAGCCAGCCGGCGGCGGCGTCAAAGTCGCGGCGTTGTCGCACGCCAGTTGGCGGCAAGCGCAAGGCGCTCGGCGCGGTAGGTCGTGGCGCGCTGGTCGGCGGCCGGCCTGCAGATGCTGTGGTGGCCTCTTTCGCGGGTCATGGTCAGTTCGCGCTGACGCCCAGCGAGTTGCCGCGGCGCGCGCAGGCCGGGCCCGGGCCGCGCATGTAATAGCGCTCCGGCCGATAGGTCGGCGCGACGAATTCGCGAATGGCGGCGGCGTAGCCGGTGATGTGGTTCCAGAAGTTCATTTTACTTGGTCCCTGTCCCGCTTTCGGATGTCCCGTCCGAATTGTTCGAGAGCATAGCGTCGAGGCGTGAATAGTCGGTGAACGTGATGTTAATTTCTGGTCCGAAAGTCGTTGCATCGTGGCCGGATTGCGGCTGATTCGCGGTCTTTCCACGCCTTTTGTCGCGATTTCGGTTCGTGTGACTTTTGCATCACATATGTTTCGTCTGAATGTCGCTTGGGCGCGCTTCTGTTTCACGATTCGTCGCCGCCGGGAAATTTCCTTGCTCGCCGGGCAAACGGCAGGAACCGGCTGCAGGCCACGCCCGTTGCGTTGAAAACCGGTCTATGCACGCAAGGGAGTTTGCCATGGCGCCGCGCCCCGCCTGGAAGGGCTATCTGAAGCTGTCGCTGGTCACCTGCGCCATCGAGTTGACCAATGTCGTCACCCATGCCGAAAAAGTCTCGTTCCGCATCCTCAACCGCAAGACCGGCAATACCGTCAAACGCATCTATGTCGATGCCGAAACTGGCAAGCCGCTGGACGACGGCGACGAGATCAAGGGCTATGAGGTCGACGGCGGCGACTTCATCCATATCGAGGAGGAGGAGATCGAGGCGGTGCAGATCGAGTCCTCGCATACGATGAGCCTCGACGGCTTCGTCGAGAAATCCTCGATCGAGCAGATCTATCTCGACACGCCCTATTACGTGGCGCCGGCGGACAAGGTCTCCGGAGAGGCTTTCGCCGTCATCCGCGACGCGATGGCGGCCAGGAAGATGGCAGGCCTTGCCCGCCTCGTGCTCTATCAACGCGAACGCCCGGTGGTGATCGAGCCGCTCGGCAAAGGCATGGTGCTGACCACGCTGCGCTACGACAATACGGTGCGCCAACCGGACACGGTCTTCGACGACATCAAGGCGGCGAAGACCGACGACGAGATGATCGACCTGGCCCAGCACATCATCGACAAGAAGAAGGCGAAGTTCGATCCGTCGAAATTCGACGATCGCTATGAGGATGCGCTGCTCGAACTCATCCGCGCCAAGAAGGCCGGCAAGAAGCCGCCGAAGGCCAAGGCGCCGCCGAGGCCGTCCAATGTCGTCAATTTGTTCGACGCGCTGAAGAAGAGCCTGAATTCCGACGGCGGTGGCAAGGCCGGCAAATCCTCGGCGAAGGCGCCGGCGGGGCGGGCGAAGAGCAAGGCTTCCGCGCCGAAGCGCAAGTCGGCCTAGGAGGGCGCAATCGTGGCGAGCCTCGAACAGTATCACGCCAAGCGCGATTTCAAGAAAACCGCCGAGCCCGCCGGCAAAGTAGCTCGCGGCAAGAAGGCAGGCGGCCTCTTCGTCGTCCAGAAGCACGCCGCGACCCGGCTTCACTATGATTTCCGGCTGGAGCATGACGGCGTGCTGTGGAGCTGGGCGGTGACGCGCGGCCCGAGCCTCGATCCGCATGAGAAGCGGCTGGCTGTCCATGTCGAGGATCATCCGATCGACTACGCCTCCTTCGAAGGCACCATTCCGAAGGGCCAGTATGGCGGCGGCTCGGTGATCGTCTGGGACGAAGGCAGATGGATCCCTGACGGCGATCCGGCCCAGGCGATGAAGAAGGGCCATATCGACTTCGAGCTCGAAGGCCACAAGCTCAATGGCCGCTGGCATCTGGTCAGGTTGAGGCCTCGCCCCGGCGAAAAGCGCGACAATTGGCTGCTGATCAAGTCAGACGATGCCGCCGCCCGGCCCGGCGAGGATGTTCTTAAGGAACAGCCGAAATCGGTGAAGTCGGGGCTGACCATCGAGGAAGTCGGCGAAGGCAAGGCCGCCAGGGGCGAGAAGCCGAAAGTCTGGCATTCCAACAGGCCTGCCGCCGGCAAGGCCAAGGCCGGGCATGGCAAGCGTCTCGACTTCATCGAGCCGCAGCTGGCGACGTTGGAAAAGGACGCGCCTGCCGGCGACGACTGGCTGCACGAAGTAAAGTTCGACGGCTACCGCATGCAGGCGCAGATCGCCGGCAGCGACGTCAGGCTGCTCACCCGCGCCGGTCTCGACTGGACCGGTAAATTCGACGGGCCGGTCACCGCGGCGCTGGCGGGGCTGAAATGCCGCGACGCCATCATCGACGGCGAGATCGTGGTGTTGGCCGACAGCGGCGTCTCGTCCTTCCCGTTGCTGCAGGCGGACCTGTCGGCCCGTCGCGCCGACCGCTTCGTCTACTATGTCTTCGACCTGATGCGGCTCGACGGCAATGATTTGCGCCGCGAGCCATTGGTGGAGCGCAAGCAGGCGCTGGCCGAGCTGCTCGGCGAGCAGCCCGAAAATTCGGCGCTGCGCTTCAGCGACCATTTCCACCAGCCCGGCAAGGTCATGCTGCAGCATGTCTGCCGCATGGGCCTGGAAGGCGTGGTGTCGAAGCGCGCCGATGCGTCCTACCGCAGCGGTCGTGGCCTGACCTGGATCAAGTCGAAATGCACGCTGCGCCAGGAATTCGTCATTGGCGGCTATCTGCCCTCGGACAAGACAGGACGCGGCCTGCGCTCGCTGCTGGTCGGGTTCAACGAAGGCGGCAAGCTGCACTATGCCGGCCGCGTCGGCACCGGCTTCTCCGGCAAGGTGGCAGCGGATCTCAAGAAGAAGCTCGACGGGCTCGAGGCAAAGGTATCGCCCTTCTCGGCCGCGGTGCCGAAGGGCAAGGGCCTCACCTTCGTCAAGCCTGAACTCGTCGGCGAGGTGGAGTTCCGCAGCTGGACATCCGACCGTATAATCCGCCATGCCTCGTTCCAAGGATTGCGCGAGGACAAGCCGGCGGAGGAAGTCGTGCAGGAACAGCCGAAGAAGTCCAAGGCCGAGACCGAAGCAAAGTCGGGCGCCAAGACCGCGCCGAAGCCCTCGGCCGGAACGCCAAGAACCTCGATAAAGCTCTCGCACCCCGACAAGCTGCTGTGGCCCGACGAAAAGATTTCCAAGCAGGACCTGCTCGATCACTACGCGCTGGTCTGGCCGCGCATGGAGCAATTCGTCGTCAACCGGCCGCTGAGCCTGGTGCGCGCGCCGGACGGCATCCACGGCCAGCGCTTCTTCCAGAAACACGCCTCGCCCGGCATGAGCGACAAGATCGCGCGGATGAAGGATCCGACCGACGGCGAGGAAATCCTGTTCATCAAGGATTTCGACGGGCTTGCAGCACTTGTCCAGTACGGCGTGGTCGAAGTCCATATCTGGGGCTGCACCATCGACAAGCTGGAAAAGCCGGACCAGATCATCTTCGACCTCGATCCGGACGAAGGCGTCGACGTCAGCCGGGTGCGTGAGGCGGCGCTCGACATCCGCAAGCAGCTCGACGCGCTGTCGCTGCCCAACCTGGTCAAGACCTCCGGCGGCAAGGGCTATCACGTGCTGGTGCCGCTGAAACCGTCGGCGGAGTGGGACGCGGTCAAGGATTTCGCGCATGATTTTGCCCGCGCGCTGGAGCAGGCGGCGCCAGACCGCTACACAGCGACGCTGTCGAAGAAGGCGCGCACCGGCAAGATCTTCGTCGACTATCTGCGCAACGGCCGCGGCTCGACCACCGTCGCGCCATACTCATCGCGCGCCAAGAAGGGCGCGACGGTATCGATGCCGGTGACCTGGCAGGAGCTTGAAAAGGGCCTTGCGCCCAACGCCTTCCCGCTTGGCGACGAGACGACGCTGGCGCAGTTGAAGAAGGCCGATCCGTGGAAGGAGTTCTTCGAACTGGGGAAAGTGTTGAAGCGGGGGTAGTTTTCATCGCCGAGGGACAGCACCCCCCTCTGGCCTGCCGGCCATCTCCCCCGCAAGGGGGGAGATTGAACGCTCAGCCGGTTTCGCCGATCTCCAACGTTGGGAGAATGGCGGAGCGCCAGAACTGCCAATCTCCCCCCTTGCGGGCAGGGCTATCGCATATGAGTTATCGCCTGGATGAGATAGGCGTCATTCCAGGCGCATTTTTTGATGCGGTGGCTGATTGGAACTTTGTCGGCATCTGCGGCCTGAAGGATATTTC
>NZ_JAVIIT010000024.1:0-70050 GCF_033977265.1 Mesorhizobium australafricanum
ACGCCAGGACCGACTTCGTGTTCCTTCCCCTCAACAATGCCGCGCTTGGCGAGCAGGGCACCCACTGGTCGCTGCTGTTTGTCGATCTGCGCGGCTCCCAGCCGCTCGCCTCTCATTACGACTCCTCCGGCGGCCAAAACAGCGCGCTGGCACAAGAGCTCGCCGCAAAGCTGGGCGCCCGCTTGAAGCCGGTGCTGATGGCCCAGCAGGACAACACCTATGATTGCGGCGTCTTCGTCCTCGACGCCACCCGGGCGCTGACCGCACGCCTGGCTGAAGCCGAGCCGCCCACCGGCCGGCCGCTCCACCTCGACACCCTCGTCGCCGACCGCCAGGCCTTGCTGGACCGCCTCAGGCCGCTTATCGGCTCCGGTCCATGAAGCGACTCGGATCTGCAGCGGCGGCACGACGATGAAGATCAGCATCCCCCACAGGAAGACGATGGCCACGGCTACCGCGGCAATCGCACCGGGCTTGGTAAAGACGACAAACAGCAGGGCCATGGCGAGGAGCGTGGCGATCACACGTCGGCATCAGCTTCCAGTCTGCCGCCGATGATGTTGCCGATGGTCATGCCGGCGCCGAACAAGAGCAGCACCCAGGTCACGGTCGCCGTCGACAGGCCGGAAACGTCGATCCGATACGGCTTGATGTAGGTGAAGACGGCGAAGAGGCTGGCCGAGGCCAGCGAGGCGATCGCGCTGACGAAATGTTGGCGAGAACTTCGGCGGTTTTTTTCGCCACTAGCCGTTGGCCACGGCCTCACATGCCTGCGCCCGCGAGCGCCAATGGCCGGCACGCGGCTGAGCGATCTCATACGCATCGCATGTCTGCGCCACATGCTGGCCTCTGATGCCATACTGCCTTGCGATTTCGGTCATCGGTTTCGACCAGACCAGATCGTAGGGCTCGGTCAGCACGTATCTTCCTCTCGTATCAATCGCCAGCAACGTGAGCCAGCCTCTCGGCAATTTAGACGCGCTTGGCCTTACCTCCGCCTAAATGAAGATTTCGTGGATGCGCTCGGGCCGCGCCATTCATCAAAACGGAACGACACGACGTAGAGGAATATCCGCCCTAATTTTTCTTACCCCAGGTAGCCGGGAAAGGACTTCCCGGTGGATCTCTTCGTAGCCCCGGATGTCTTTTACGCAGACGTATAGAAGGTAATCCGTCTTGCCGCTCACCGCATAGCATTCTTCGATTTCAGGGTGCTTTCGAAGAGAATTTTCGAAGCGCTCGACCGTGTGTGAGCTAACGGCCTCCAACTCGATCCGGACCGGGATTTTGCTACCGGTTGTCAAATTTCTCTCTCCGGTTTTTCCAACTTAAACACCTCATGGAGTCAGCCGCGGTTTCAGTGGGATCGAGCCGCGGTGAGAAAACCGCTGTGCGGGGTTGACCCACGCTTTCTATTCGAACCCAAACTGCCGACGACAGTATGTCTCCCTTTGAAGTTGCGCGAAGACCTCTCGTATAGCCAGGCCTCCACCTGGCTTGCAAGTCGCCCGACGATCGCCCGCGCAAACATGTCGTACCTGGCATAGTCACGATCCGATGAATTCACGTCGAATGACGACGTTGTCGCCGGGGGAGGGCGAATATCCTCTTTGGCCATCGGGGCAGTACGGTGCCACAGATGACGGCCCGGATTGCGGCATGGGGGCGCGATTTCATCCCGCGCCTGGCTGCAACCTCGTCGGATCATGAATACGATCGCTTTATTGAGAAGGAGGGGCCAAAAGCGTAGCGATGGATGACCAGCCAGGGGCAACTCCAAGAAAGTTGAGCAAGGTTTTCCGTCCGCGACGTTCTGCCGAAGGCGTGACGTGGTCATGAAATAACCTTCTGACCACCTCGACATCAGCGTACCGCGGTTGAAGTAGATAGCGAGCCGATCGCCGGCATCGCCAGAGGCGACCAGCGGTCCCGTCCGATCCGAGCGGCTAGCAGCGTCGGGGACAAAGGCCTTGGCACAGATTGCCAAATGTTTGGTTTGGCCAGCAATGTTGCCGCGTGTCTTGGTTTTGCCATTGGCCCGGCTTCGGGGCGGTCGCGCTTCGCCAATCCTGTCGACGTCGGCAAGCCATCGGCCATACTTCGCAGCCCCACTGGCGTCATCAGATTGTCCGCGATTGCCACCACGCCGCAGCGGCCCGGGGAGGGGGCCTTGTTGCAGTAAGCGGGCTTCGTCGTGCCGCGCTCCTCCTTCAATCGCCACCTTGTCATCGCACCGAACTCGATGCTGCCAGAGGTAAAATCGTGCGGCTCTGACATGGATCAGGGCAAACAGGCCGCGACTGCGTAATTGATGCGACGCGGATTGGCGTCCGCCGGAATTTCCAGATCGGGACTTGCGATGAAATTTGGCACAGAGATCGTCCTTCTAGGCCTTTTTGCTTTTGGCGCCCTCGTAGCCGCCGGCTTCGGGGTGGATGAACCATTTCGCCAGCACATGTGGGTTTTGTTCTTCGCCGTGGCTGGCTTCAACGCGATGCTGATGCGCAACACCGAGTTCAAGCCCGCGGCGCCGATCGACCCTTCCGCCTACATGGATGGACCGATCCGCTACGGGGCCATCGCAACGGTGTTCTGGGGTGTCATCGGCATGCTGGTCGGCGTGGTCATTGCGCTCCAGCTTGCATTCCCTCACCTCAACATCGAGCCCTGGTTCAATTTCGGCCGGTTGCGGCCGCTTCATACCTCCGGCGTCATCTTCGCCTTCGGCGGCAATGCGCTTCTGTGCACATCTATGTATGTCGTGCAGCGCACGTCCCGCGCCAGGCTGTTCGGCGGCAATCTCGCCTGGTTCGTCTTCTGGGGTTACCAGCTCTTCATCGTCATGGCCGCGACCGGCTATCTGCTGGGCATCACCGAAGGCCGCGAATACGCCGAGCCTGAATGGTACGTCGACATCTGGCTGACAATCGTGTGGGTCGCGTATCTGGTCCTTTTCCTTGGCACCATCCTGAAGCGCAAGGAACCGCATATCTACGTCGCCAACTGGTTCTACCTCTCCTTCATCATCACCATTGCGATGCTGCACGTGGTCAACAACCTGTCGATGCCGGCTTCTTTCCTGGGGTCCAAGAGCTACTCCGCCTTCTCGGGCGTTCAGGATGCGCTGACGCAGTGGTGGTACGGGCACAATGCCGTCGGCTTCTTCCTGACGGCCGGCTTCCTCGGCATGATGTATTACTTCGTGCCCAAGCAGGCGAACCGCCCGGTCTATTCATACCGTCTATCCATCATCCACTTCTGGGCGCTGATCTTCCTCTATATCTGGGCCGGGCCGCATCACCTCCACTACACCGCCCTGCCAGACTGGGCGCAGACGTTGGGCATGGTGTTCTCGATCATGCTTTGGATGCCGTCCTGGGGCGGCATGATCAACGGCCTGATGACGCTCTCCGGTGCCTGGGACAAGCTGCGCACCGATCCCATCATCCGCATGATGGTCGCGGCCGTCGCCTTCTACGGCATGTCGACCTTTGAAGGGCCGATTATGTCGATCAAGACCGTCAACTCGCTCTCGCACTACACGGACTGGACCATCGGCCACGTCCATTCGGGCGCGCTTGGCTGGGTCGGCATGATCTCGTTCGGCGCGATCTACTACATGGTGCCCAAGCTCTGGAACCGCGAGCGTCTCTACTCGCTGCGCCTCGTCACCTGGCACTTCTGGCTGGCGACCCTTGGCATCGTCGTCTACGCGGCCGTGATGTGGGTTTCCGGCATCATGCAGGGCCTGATGTGGCGCGAGTACGACGAGCAGGGCTTCCTCGTCTATTCCTTCGCCGAAACGGTCGCCGCCATGCATCCCTACTACGTCATGCGCGCCGCAGGCGGCGCCATGTACCTCTCCGGTGCACTGATCATGGCTTGGAACATCACAATGACCATCTTTGGCCACCAACGAGAAGAGGATCCGATGCCGGGCTCTGTCGCCGCCCTCCAGCCTGCGCGATCAGGAGCCAGAAAATGGGCTTGATGGACAAGCACGCGCTGATCGAGAAGAACGCCACGCTACTTCTCGTCGGGTCCCTGCTGGTCGTGACCGTCGGCGGCATCGTCGAGATCGCGCCGCTTTTCTATCTCGAGAACACGATCGAGAAGGTGGAGGGCATGCGCCCCTACACCCCGCTCGAGCTCGCCGGCCGCAACATCTATGTGCGCGAGGGATGCTACCTCTGCCACAGCCAGATGATCAGGCCGTTCCGTGACGAAGTGGAGCGCTACGGCCATTACAGCCTGGCGGCCGAGTCGATGTACGACCATCCGTTCCAGTGGGGATCCAAGCGCACCGGGCCGGACCTAGCACGCGTCGGCGACCGCTACTCCAACAGCTGGCACGTTCAGCACCTCACCGATCCGCGTTCCGTCGTGCCGGAATCCATCATGCCGAGCTATGGCTTCCTGAAGGATACACCGATCGAGGTGAAGGACTTCTCCATGCACCTCGTCGCCAACCGGCGCGTCGGTGTCCCCTACACCCACGACCTGGTCGTGCAAGCCAACGCCGATCTGATGGCGCAGGCCGATCCCAACGCCGACACGTCCGGACTGGAAAGCCGCTATCCGAAAGCCAAGGTCGGCGACTTCGACGGCAATCCGCAACAGGTCACCGAGATGGATGCGCTGGTCGCCTATCTGCAGATGCTCGGCACGCTCGTCGACTTCAAGAACTACGACGAAGCCGCCGGCTACCGCTGAGGAGAACAAACCGATGGAATACAACCTGATGCGCGAGTTTGCCGACAGCTGTGGCCTGCTTGCCATGGTGCTCTTCTTTGCTGGATGCGTTGCCTTCGCGCTCAGACCGGGCGGTCGCAGTCAGGCTCATGAAGCCGCACACATCCCCTTCAAAGACGACTGATCATGAGCACGCAGTATATCGATGATATGTCGGGCATCTCAACCACCGGTCATGAGTGGGACGGCATCAGGGAACTCAACAACCCCCTGCCGCGGTGGTGGGTGGTCACCTTCTACGTCACCATCGCCTGGGCGATCGGCTACACCATCGCTTATCCGGCTTGGCCGATGCTGACCTTTGCAACAAAAGGTGCGCTCGGCTATTCAAGCCGCAATGACGTCAAGAACAAGATGGCTGCGGCCGAAGCCGCCAAGGCCAAATATGTCGCGGCCGTGGGATCGAAAACCGTCTCGGAGATCGCTGCCGACGACGCGTTGCGCGAGTTTGCTGTCGCCGCAGGCGGTGCTGCATTCAAGGTCAACTGCGTGCAGTGCCACGGATCCGGCGCGCAAGGTTCGAAAGGATTTCCGAACCTTAACGATGACGATTGGCTGTGGGGAGGCAAGACGGGAGAGATCCAGCAGACGATCACGCATGGCATTCGTTTCACCGCGGATGATGACACCCGCCAGTCGGAGATGCCTGCCTTCGTCGATGTGCTCAAGCCCGAACAGATCGCCCAGGTCAGCGCTTTCGTTGCCAGCCTCTCGGGGACCATTAAGGACAAGAGCCTGATTGAGCCCGGCGCCAAAGTCTTCGCGGAAAACTGCGCTGTCTGCCATGGTGAGAACGCAAAGGGCAACAGGGAATTCGGCGCACCCGATCTGACCGATGCCATCTGGCTCTATGGACCAGGCGAGACGGCGATAGCCGCCCAGGTGCGCACCCCGAAACAAGGCGTGATGCCAGCGTGGATCGAGCGCCTCGGCGAGATCAAGGTCAAGGAACTTGCAGTCTATGTCCATTCGCTTGGCGGCGGAGAGTAGGCGGCGGCCTATTCTCGGCCCTCCCCCCGCCAAGCGACGAGGCCCGGCGCGAGCCGGGCCTCGACCGCGTTGCGGCAGTCCGCGATTGAACTTCCTCAACGCGACGCTGCCCGCCATGCGGCAAGGGTCGCCCGACCTTCGGCCAGAACCCGTGGCCGAGTGTCGGGCGCGAACATCGTCGCTGGTCACCGGAGCTTCTCGTGCTTGATAACAAGCAGATAAAATGGCTCGAAGCCGAAGCGGTCAACTCCGCCACGACACGCCAGCCGCTCTATGCCGCGCGCAAGAAGGTCTTCCCCAAGCGCGCCTCCGGCCGTTTCCGCCAGTTCAAATGGCTGGTCATGGCGATCACGCTCGGCATCTATTATCTCACGCCCTGGCTGCGCTGGGATCGTGGCGCCTTCGCCCCCGACCAGGCCGTTCTCATCGATCTGGCGAACCGTCGTTTCTACTTCTTCTTCATCGAGATCTGGCCGCAGGAATTCTACTACGTCGCCGGCCTGCTGGTCATGGCCGGCGTCGGCCTGTTCCTCCTTACATCGACGATCGGGCGGGCCTGGTGCGGCTATACCTGCCCGCAGACGGTCTGGGTCGACCTGTTCCTTGTCGTCGAGCGCGCCGTCGAAGGCGACCGCAATGCCCGCATGAAACTGGACGCCGCACCATGGACCGCACGCAAGCTGGTCCTGCGAGCATCGAAGCACGCGATCTGGCTGGTCATAGCGGTGGTCACCGGCGGCGCCTGGATCTT
The DNA here is from genome assembly GCF_033977265.1 of Mesorhizobium australafricanum. NCBI lineage: Bacteria > Pseudomonadati > Pseudomonadota > Alphaproteobacteria > Hyphomicrobiales > Phyllobacteriaceae > Mesorhizobium > Mesorhizobium australafricanum. The sequence continues at coordinate 6,494 of NZ_JAVIIT010000024.1, forward strand.
TTACTTCGCCGACGCGCCTAGGTTGCTCGGCGAAGTCGCCACCGGAACCGCCGCGCCCGTCGCTTATGTCACCATCGGCGTTCTGACCGGAACCACCTATCTGTTCGGCGGGCTGATGCGCGAGCAGGTCTGCACCTACATGTGCCCGTGGCCGCGCATCCAGGCCGCCATGCTCGACGAAAATTCGTTGACTGTGACTTACAACGACTGGCGTGGCGAGCCGCGGTCACGCCATGCCAAGAAGGCATTGGCGGCCGGCCAGCCGGTCGGCGACTGCGTCGACTGCAAGGCCTGTGTGGCGGTCTGCCCGATGGGGGTCGACATTCGCGACGGCCAGCAGCTCGAATGCATCACCTGCGCGCTGTGCATAGACGCCTGCGACAACATCATGGACAAGCTCGGCCGCGAACGCGGGCTGATCTCCTACGCGACGCTTTCCGACTACAACACCAACATGGCCATAGCGACGGCAGGCGGCACCCACCCGATCGATCCCACTCTCGTTCGGACCGCCGGCGGCGCTTTCTCCGACAATCTGACGCATTTCCACGTTCGCAAGATCTCTCGTCCGCGCACCTTTGTCTACATGGGCTTGTGGTCACTGGTCGGCATCGGACTGCTCTTTTCACTGATGACCCGCAACCGGCTCCAGGTGAACGTGCTTCACGACCGCAACCCGCAATTCGTGACGCTGTCCGATGGATCCATCCGCAACGGCTACACTGTGAAGCTGCTAAACATGACCCCTGAGCCGCGAACCATAGTCGTCACGATGCAGGGACTGGAAGGCGCGCAAATGAACCTCGTTGGCTCTGACCTGCCCGCAGGCCGTTCCTTCGCTATCCCGGTCGAACCCGACCGCCTCAAAACGTTGAAAATCTTCGTGCGCCAGCCCGCCAATCAGCTCCGGGGCCAGACACAGACCTTCACGTTTGTCGCAAACGATCAGGCCGGTTTGGAGTCGGACCGATACATCGCCACCTTCAACGCGCCGGAGACGACCAGGTGAGCACTAAAACAGAGCAACCTCGCGAATTCACCGGCCGGCACATGCTTCTCGTCATCTCGGCCTTTTTCAGCGTGGTCGTCAGCGTCAATGCATTGATGGCGACGCTTGCCACTACAAGCTGGACCGGGCTCATCGTCGAAAACGCCTATGTGGCGAGCCAGCAATTCAACAAGAACGCGGATGAAGGCCGCGCTCAAGCGGCCCTTGGCTGGAAGAGCCATTTGACCATTGTCGGTGGCGAGGTTCGCTACAGCCTCGCGGATGCGGCTGGCAAGCCTGTCGCATTGCATGGCGTCAAGGTGCTCTTTCGTCATCCCGCCTACGAAGCCGAGGACTACTCCATCACTTTAGCCCTTGCCTCCGGTCAGGAATACGCGGCCCGGCATACGCCCCGCAATGGCGTCTGGATCGCTGAGGTGGACGCGGACGCAGGTCTTGCGAAGCCCTATCGGGAAGTCCGCCGAATCATCGTTTCCAATGGGGCGTTGCAATGAGTTGCTGTGCACCTGGCGCCGAGATGGTTCCGGATCCAGGCAGGGTGACGCCGGACCTGCCCTCGAACCAGGAAATCAGGCTGGCAAGCCGCCGTCTTGGCGACGGCATCATTCAGTCGGACTTGTCGGTCCCGACGGTCCACTGCGGAGCCTGCATCCAGGCGATCGAGGCAGCACTCGCAAAACTCGACCGCGTCGAGGGCGCGCGCGTCAACCTATCGACGAAACGGGTGTCGGTGCAATGGCGCGAAGGTGAGGTGCCGCCGATCATAGCCACGCTCGAAGGACTGGGTCATCCGGCGCACCTCTTCGAAACCGACGGCGACGAGAAGGACGCGATGCTTTCGGGATTGGTCCGGGCAGTCGCGGTGGCAGGCTTCGCTGCGGGCAATATCATGCTGCTGTCGGTCTCTGTCTGGTCGGGCGCTGGAGGGCCGACCCGCGATCTGTTCCACTGGATCTCGGCGCTGATCGCCATTCCCGCGCTTGCATTCGGCGGCGGCATCTTCTTCCGGTCGGCCTGGAATGCGCTGCGACATGGCCGCATGAACATGGAGGTCCCGATCGCTGTCGCAGTTTCGCTCGGCTATGCGATGAGCCTCTACGAGACAGTCATTCATGGCGAGCACGCCTATTTCGACGCGTCGGTATCGCTGCTGTTCTTTCTGCTGATCGGCCGGACGCTCGACCACCTGCTGCGCGAACGGGCCCGAACCGCCGTCAAGGGCCTGTCCCGGCTGGCTGCCCGCGGTGCCATGGTCTTGCGCGATAACGGCGCACGCGACTATCTGCCGGTCGGCGAGATCGAACCGGGCATGCGTGTGTTGATCGCCGCTGGCGAACGGGTGCCCGTCGACGGCAGGATCGTTCAAGGCACGTCGGACATTGATTGCTCACTAGTCTCGGGCGAGAGCACACCACTAGACGCCGACGCGGGAGAACTGGTCCAGGCCGGCATGCTCAACCTGACCGGCCCGCTGACTGTCGAGGCGACCGCGGCCGCCAAGGATTCCTTCCTGGCGGAAACGGTCCGTCTGCTGGAGGCCGCCGAGGGCGGCCGCGCCCACTATCGCCGGATCGCAGACCGCGTTGCCGCGCTTTATGCGCCGGTGGTACACCTGACGGCGTTCGCGACGTTTCTTGGCTGGATGGCCGCCAGTGGAGACTGGCACAGGGCGATGACGATCGCCATCGCCGTCCTGATCATTACCTGCCCCTGCGCACTCGGCCTTGCCGTGCCCATCGTCCAGGTTGTCGCCGCGCGACGACTGTTCGACAACGGCATCATGGTCAAGGACGGGTCGGCCCTGGAACGCCTGGCGGCGATCGACACGGCGGTCTTCGACAAGACGGGCACTCTGACGCTGGGAAAACCCCGGCTCGTCAACAGGTCGTCTATCGATCCGGCAATGCTGGCCATCGCCGCCGCGATGGGCGCGCATTCCCGCCATCCGCTTTCGCAGGCGTTCGCCGGCCTCGCGAGCCCGGCCGGGCAGCCGACGTTCAATGAAGTGAGAGAGCATCCGGGTTTTGGCATCGAAGCGATTGCCGCGGGCGGCACCTGGCGCTTGGGCAGGCGGGGATGGGCCGGCAGCAAGGGTCGCATCGGTGCCGAAGGAAAAACCGGTGAGACGGTGCTGACCCGAAACGGAAGGCTCGTCGTATCCTTCAAATTCGAGGACGCCTTGCGGGCGGGTGCGGACACGGCCATTGCGCAGTTGAAACATGCCGGACTTACGGTGGAAATGTTGTCCGGCGATACGGCCGCCGCATGCGCCGTAGTCGCCGACGCGCTAAAGCTCGACCGTTTTACCCCCGCTCTCGTGCCCTCGGGAAAGGTCCAGCGGATCAGGCAGCTGACCAATGATGGTCACCGGGTCTTGATGGTCGGCGATGGCTTGAACGACACGCCTGCGCTGGGCGCGGCGCATGTCTCGATCGCTCCGGCCACCGCCGCCGACATTAGCCGCAACGCTGCGGATTTCGTATTCCTTCGCGAGAGCCTATGGGCGGTACCCCTTGCCTTGGACGTCTCGCGGAGGGCGGGACGATTGGTCCGCCAGAACATCGCCATCGCGATCGCCTATAATGCGATTGCCGTGCCGATCGCTATTCTTGGACACGTCACTCCGCTGATCGCCGCCATCGCCATGTCCGCCTCGTCGCTGCTTGTCATTGGAAACGCGCTGCGCCTGCAAGGCTTTGCACCTACCACGACGGCTCCTTCGGCAACGCGCGCTGGCATTCGCGCATGGGTGCAGCCCTCATGACGACGCTCGTCTACCTATTACCAGCAGCGCTGTTCCTTGGCGCGCTTGGGCTATCCGGCTTTCTATGGGCGTTAAGGAGTGGTCAATACGAGGATCTCCACGGGGCCGCTGAGCGCATCCTCATCGACTGGGACGACAAGCTGGAACGCTGACCTGATCACCGTGCTGGCGATTGTACGGATGGCGGTGGTCAGCCGGGTCGACTTGGTCGGGGCCAGACTACCAAGGCTCCCACAGCGAGCTCGCCAAGCGACGTTCAATTAGCCCTACCGCTCGAAGGACTTGTCGCCCGTTCCTCCGTGCAGGCGGCTGATGTGACAAAGTACCTCGCATGGCAGACAGGAGCGTCCGATGTTTGCTTAGAAAGGCTGCCGAGCCGATGCGACGGGCGCGAAAAACGGATCAGCCAAGGTTAAGTTTGCCGAACGTACGCCGGAGGGGTGCCCGTCATTCCAGGATGACGTGACCACATGGCCGACATTTTCTTGGGCCGTTGACCAGTCGAGCATAAAACCCGCCGCTGTCGGCTTTGCCGCGTCTGGCTGATCCAGATCAAGGTTATCTTCTGAGCGGCGTGGTTACGTCTACCAATACTTCAAGGGAGAATGCATGTCTAACGGACAGTGTGGTCGTTACCTTCAGCGAACCGACGTGGTGAGAATCCCTCCTGCTGGTTGGCAATTTGCCTGGCTCGGCCCGCGGTCCTATCGGCTGCGTTGCTGGCCGCATCCTTCGTTGCCGATTTATGCGCATTCTTATGTCCAGTTGCTTGAGGCAATGCGGCGCACACTGGCAGCCAGGGCAACCGGTCCACGGATTGCGGCTCAACGCAACCAGCACCTCACCCAGATAGCCGACGCGATGGCAGCGCGCTGATGGCCAGGTGCGACGACAGTTTCGACATCATCGTCGCCGGAGCCGGGCCGGTCGGACTTTCCTTCGCAGCATCGCTTGCAGAGAGCGATCTCAAAGTGGCGGTGGTTGAGCAGCAGGCCCTCGAAAGCCTGGCGAAGCCGCCTTTCGATGGTCGCGAGATCGCGCTGACCTTCGCCTCGATCAGCATCCTTCGCGAGCTCGGCGCCTGGGACGCCATCCCCGCTGGTCAAAAGTCACCAGTGCAAGGCGCGCGCGTGCTCAACGGATCGAGCCCTTTCGCTCTGTGTTTCGATCCTCCAAGAGGATCTGCAGAACCACTCGGATTTCTGGTCCCAAATTGTCGGATCCGCGATGCCCTGTTCAAGATCATCCGCACGCACCACCGTGTCCAGCTGCTATGCGGCCACTCGGTCGTTGGTGTAACCAACAGCCGCAAAGGGGCGGTCGTAAAGCTTTCCGACGGCAGGCGCTTGACCGCTCGGCTTTTCGTTGCAGCAGATTCGCGTCTGTCGCGCACGCGCGACCTGCTCGGCATCGCCGCCGACATCAATCGGCTTGGCAGCTCGATGGTGATTTGCCGGGTCAGGCACGAGCGCGCCCACCATCAGCTCGCAATCGAATGGTTCGATCACCATCAGACCATAGCGATCTTGCCGCTGATGGAAGGCGAGTCGTCATTGCTTCTCACATTGCGCGCAAACGAGGCCAATAGACTTCTTGCCTTAGACGACGATCTGTTCCTGATCGAATTGACGGACCGGTGTCGAGGGCGCCTCGGAAAAATGACCCTTGCAAGCAAACGCCATATCTATCCGTTGGTCACGACCTGGGCGCACAGCTTCTGGGCTCAAAGCGCCGCACTCGTCGGCGACGCTGCTGTCGGCATGCACCCGGTGACCGCCCATGGCTTCAACATCGGCCTCGGCGGCCAACAGCAACTCGCCCATGGAATACTGACGGCTATTCGCAAGGGTCACGACATTGCCGACCCCGACATGCTCCACAGATACGAAAGCTGTCTTCGGCTGTCGGCGGCACCGCTCTATCATGCTACGAATCTACTTGTCGGACTCTACTCAGGCGAGCACGCGGCGGCACGGTTTGCAAGGCATGTCGGGCTTCGCCTTGCCCAATATTTTCCCTTTGTCCGCCATGGCATTTCGGTCATGCTGAGGCGGTGAGACACAGGCATGGGTAGCTTACCCCTAGCACGACGCCTTCTGCATGTCCCGCCGCTCGGCGGTGACGAAGCCGCCCGCGAGCGGGCCCTCAACGACACGCGAGCGGCACGGCAGCGGAGGTCGGTTGCCGAACACCTCGCCTGGTTCGAAAAAGCACCGGTGACCACCGCTCTATCGAGCTGCACCAGGTTTCTGACGTCACCTTCGCGTGCCCCGGTTCGAGCGGCCGATCTCCCCGCCGCCGATCCTCACCAGGCACGCTTACGTGCAGCGGTCAGACTCGATGCTTCAACCTAGGTTTGAATTTTCGCCTCCGTCCATGGAACTCAGACAAACTCCGTTGCCTCTCCGACACACCCGTTGTCAGCCTTCTGACGAGGGTGCAACGCCGCTGTGTGAGTGAGCAGGTTCTTGGGCCGGTTTCCCGTTTGGCCTGGCAATTGCTTGGACAAAGACAAGCGATTCTGGAGCACGCACGAGCAGGAGCCATGACAGCCTCGCCAGATAGACAATCCAAACAGCGGTGGTGCGTCCGCCGCAGGTCAGTATCGACATCCTGGCCGACCAATATTCTAGCGCATCCGCAGGCAGGCCCGCGGTCCTCCGACATCCCTATTAAGCCACGCATGCTCTATCGGCGCTCACCTTGCCGAAAAAAGGGACTATTCCTGCGCCCGCCAGCGGTCACCTAAATCGGTCGGCCGACAGCCAGGCATACTCGCGTGGCGTTCCTGCACCGTCCTGACAATTCCCATTCTTCTGAGACGAAGGACAACGACATGCTGCATTCTCAAAAGTCCATGAAGGGTGGAACACGGTCTTTTTCGCCGCTGCGAAGCGCACCTAATCGGCCAACAGCAGCCGCCCGCAGTTCAGCGGCGAAGAGGTCAAGGCCCCACACTGATGTGCCAAATGAAAAAGCCAGTGAGCGTGCAAAGCGCGTCACCTTCAAGGCCGTCATCACTTCTTGTGTCCTGTTGTCGGCGCCATCGTTCGCTGCCGAGGGGAAGGGCCCATTTTACATCGACAATGGGAACATCGTGGTTTCCGGCGAAATCGGTCTTGCCGACATCAGGGCCCAGGAATTTGTCTACTGGAAGCACGACTGGCACAATCACAAGGTCAGCCAGCTGGATTGGAAGAGCATAGAGGTCACTCTGCTGACGGTTGGGGTCAGTGCACCCATCGATAAGGAATGGAGCCTAAAGAGCAGATTCGATGTCGGTATTGGCGGCGACGGGCACATGCTCGACCGCGATTGGGCCAGCAAGCTCCACGACAGCTGGAGCGGCCGCGCGGTTATGCCCGATACCGACCTCGATCACTATTTCGCCGGTTCGATCGAGGTTGACCGGATCGTCGGCAGCAATGAGACCGGCAGTCTCGCGGTCGGTGCGGGCTTGCGCTATACCGATGTTAAGTGGACAGCCTTTGGGGGATACGGCATCGAATCCAGCGGGGATCCGCTCTTTCGCGACCGACAGGAAATCTGGTCGGGAAACCATAAAGTCATCAGCAATCGGCAAAAAATTCCGGTTGGCTTCGTGAGCCTGAGCGGCGAACAAGTCCTCGGTGACCTTAGCGTCAGTGGCGGCATTCGAGCTGGCCTGAGCATCGGCTTCGAGGACATAGACGACCACTGGGGCGAGCATCGCTTTTACAGTGACCTATACACAGCACCGACGATGGGAGCCGATATCGCGGTTAGTTACGCGGTAACGCCATGCACCTCGCTGTATCTGCGGGGGTCCTTCGATCGGGTGTTTCACACCCGCGGCGACGAAGAAAGCTTAGACACCGACAAAGGGCAGCTCAAGGGCCCGTGGAAAGACAGAGTCGCGGCGACGTTCCAAGCCATGTCAGTCTCCTTTGGTCTCAAGGCCACTTTTTGAGGATGCTGAGACATGCACCTTTGCCGAAGCGCCGAAGGAGGCCGAGACTGCTATGGGCGCTCGATCGCTTCCAGCCATTGCCTCAGCCGAAGCGGCACGCTCACCGAGTGACGTATTCACGATCGCTGGGCGCCGGTGCGCTTACGTTCTTGATTGTCGGGCCGTGATTTATCCATGGTCGCGCCAGCGCCGACAACCTTGCTAAAACCCGCTCCCGACGTACGATGATAGCGGGGTCGTTCACCAAACCTGTCTGGATTGCGCACGCTTCAGATCAGCTCGGGCCGCCATCGGGCATGCCAGACATTGTGTCTGGCGGGCCAATAAGCTGGCGCATCGCCGCAAACCCGCTTCGTCGCGAGGACGCGCTTTTCCAGGGCGCTGCTAAGATCGGATTTTGCCGCGATATGCGGCGCGGGGCGGTACCCGCCGCGGATCTTCATCTACTCAAACGAGCACCGGGCGGCCCGATTTGCAAGACATGTGGGGCTTCGCTTGGGTCAATATCTTCCGTTCGTCCGGCACGGATGCGAACATGCTTGGGCGATGAAAAAGCTGCCAGTAGATTTTCGGGCTATTGCGGCGGATGGATTGCCAGGTGCGCTGCGAAATTCCCCCTGAGCAAGTTGCTGTCCCTGGCGCGCAATTCGGCAGGGACTTCCGGCTGGAGGTCCTTCGTCCCCGAGTTCCTGGGTGACATTTTAGTCGGCCCCGGGGTCGCGTTGGCTGAGGAAACGGAGCCTCCGCCGGATCTTGCCTCAGCCCGCATCGCCGTATGCTGCCACAAATGCTCCCGCCCGCAGGATGAGGCGAAGCGCCCCGGTCCATATCTCGCCACTGGCACTGCCGCCCGGTGTCGGGCTGCCGTCTTTTTTCTTGTCGGAACGCCAGTCAGCCGGCGAACAATTCCCTGTAGCCTGTCGTCACCATCCAGTTCGCCCGATCGAGATGGCTGCGGGCCGCATTGCGGGCCCGTTCCGGTTCGCGTTCGGGATCGATGCCGAGGATCAGCTGCGCCATTTCCTCGTAACTGGCACTGTCGGCGGCGGCGTCCAGGAACCGCATATAGGTCGTAAAATGCTCTTTGTCGTAGGCCGTGAGGCTATCCGACCAGGGAACTTCGTCTTGCATTTCGATGTCCAAGTGCTTTGTGCGAGTTCGGCTTCCGGGCGCGTCTTCCACGATCCAGATGTGTTTTGCGCGGCTCACTATAACGAATAGGAACGATCGTTCCTAGAACGATAGTTCCGGTTCTGGTCCGTATATCGCCATGGACCTCAAAGAGGTGATGGCGATCAACATGCGTCGCGTGCGCCATCATCAGGACCTGACGCAGGAGGACGTGGCGGCTCTCGCGCAGCTCAGCATGCGTTATGTGGGCTCAATCGAGCGCGGCCGCGTCTCCGCGAGCGTAAGTGTCCTGGGTCGGCTCGCAAAAGCTCTTAATGTTGATCCTTGCGAATTGATCAAGCCGCCCCGGTGATCAAGCAATCCATATTCCCCGTCGGCATGACTCGTTAATGCATGTCGCCCAGAAGTGTGCAGCGGTTCTGGGACAACGACATGCATCAAAATAAAGACCTAAAAGCCCGTCGCCTGAATCCGTTTCAGCGCGACGCGCTCTAGATGGCGGCGTCCAACCCCTTGAACTGAGCGGCGGCTGCGCGCAGACGGCGCTCACCGGACGCTCGGGAAATCGAACCTGCTCGGCGATGCGCTCGGCCCGATGGCCGCGTCAGCCGTTTTCCGGCGTGACAGCAAAAGAGCTATCGTTGAGAGGTCGACAGCCAGGAATGATTGTGGCCGATTGTTTAATAGTCGCTTCGAAGTTCCGCAATCGTTAAACAATGATGTAACGAAAGTTTCACAAAACTAGCTTTTATTGTTAGTTCTATTGTGTAAAATGTTATAGATATGCTTCGATTTGGTTTCGGTGATGCTTTGGTGATCTGGGGGAAGATTGTAAGACATATTGGGTCGGCTACGTTATTGATCTCAGGTCGGCAACCGGATTCATAACTATGATAGGAGATGTGACCATAACCGCGAACTCTAACAATGGAACTCGCCAAGCATCCACCGCATCGGCGTTGCGGACTCTGGTATGTTCGAATGAAATCGCTTTCCTTATGGAAGCCCACGACGCCCTGTCGGCGTCGGTCGCGGAGGCCGCCGGCTTTCGAGGTCTGTGGGCCTCAGGACTGTCGATCTCGTCCTGCCTGGGCTATCGCGATGCGAACGAAGCGTCGTGGACTGAGATCGTCGATGCTGTGCACAGAATCGTCGAGGCCACGCAAATACCTGTTCTTGTCGACGGCGACAGCGGATTCGGGAATTTCAACAACGCGCGCCTGTTCGCGCGCAAGCTGCACCAACGCGGGGCGGCCGGTGTCTGCGTCGAGGATAAGAGCTTCCCAAAAAAGAACTCGTTTGTCGCAGACCGGCACTCACTCGCTGAGATCGGTGAGTTCTGCGGACGTCTAAAGGCTATTCGGGACCACGTGCCGGATCCGGAATTTGTTGTGGTCGCGCGGATCGAGGCACTCATCGCGGGGCATGGTCAGGATGAGGCGCTGACGCGGGCACATGCTTATGCTGACGCCGGTGCCGACGCGATCTTGATCCATTCGCGCAAACCAGACGCAGCGGAAATTCTCGCCTTTAGCCGCGCCTGGAGGAACCGTCTTCCGGTAGTGATCGTCCCGACCAAATATTACCGCGCGCCGGTCGCGCAATACAGAGCGGCACAAATCTCAACCGTGATTTGGGCGAACCATAATATGCGTGCTGCGATCTCGGCCATGCGCCAGGTTTGCGACCGCATCATCCGCGAAGAGAGCACCGCCGGGATCGAGCGCGACGTTGCGACGCTCGAAGACCTCTTTGATCTGCTGAAATATCAAGAGCTCTCCGCGGCCGAACAAAAATATCTGCCGCAAATAGCGAGCGGTGCCCGATAAACGGGCCTGACTTCCCAAATCAAGGCAAGGAGGCGCCGATGCTTGCTCGACGCACAAGCTCGTTCGGTTCATCTGGAACCGCCGCGGCGCGGGCCGCCGCAAGACAGGCAGCCCACAGCCGCCAAGAGGTGATCGACCTGACCGCTGGCGAGATCTGGAGCGAGCTCGCTCCGACCATTCGCGAAGGCGCGATCAATGCTATCAACAACGGCGTCAATCGATACACCGATACGCTCGGCATGATGGAATTGCGCGAGGCGCTGGCGCGGAAGGTCTCCTTCGATACGGGCCAGACCTGGAGAGCCGACGAGATCGCGGCAACGACAGGCGCCAAGCAAGCGCTCTTCAATGCGACCATGGTGCTGCTGAATCCAGGCGATGAGGTGATTATCCCTTGTCCCTACTGGACGACGTTCTCGGCCCAGGTCGTAATTGCAGGTGGCAAGCCGGTTTTCGTCGATACGCGTTCCAACGCATACGTCCCTCGGATCCAGGACATCGCTGCGGCATTGACCGAAAAGACCCGTGCGATCGTCGTCAATACGCCCGCCAACCCGTCGGGTGCGGTCTACGATTTTGATACGCTGACGGCGATCGCCCATCTGGCGATCAACCGCGACCTGTGGGTCATTTTCGATGAATGCTATGCCAACTTCGTCTACGGCCATCATGCCCATCACCCGATCGTCTCGGTTGTGCCCGAAGTCAGGTCTCGAACAATTATCGTCAACGGATTCAGCAAGTCGCTGGCCCTGACGGGCTGGCGGATCGGCTATCTGGCGGCTCCAAAGGAAGTTGTTGATGCCGTCAGGGCCTTGCAGTCCCATACCACCTCAAATCCCAATGTGATCGCCCAACATGCGGTGCTGGCTCACCTTGAGCGGGGAGACGGCTGCCATGAGAGCAAGCTGGGCTTGCAACTGGCAAGTTCCAGACAGATCGGTCTCGGCATCCTCTACTCATTGAGGCGGATCCCCGCGCCTCGGGCGCAGGGCGGCATTTATTTCTATCTTGATCTTTCCGAGTTGCGACCCGCATTCAAGAATGGTCAGGCGAGCGCCGATGACGTTGTGACCTCGCTCCTTGCCGACGCCGGCGTCGCAGCTGTATCGGGCACCGCCTTCGGCGACCCCCTCGGTCTCCGCCTGTCCTATGGAATTCCTCCCGAACAACTCCAAACCGGGCTAACCCGGCTGGTTGATCTCCTCAACAGCTGGAAATGACACCACGAAGAAAGGGGATCGACATGCCTGTCGCCGCGCCCAAGAAAGCCGTCATTCTCGCCGCCGGAATGGGCTCACGTCTGCGCCCGCTGACCGATCTGCGGCCGAAGCCCCTGATCGAAGTCAACGGCACATCGATCCTGCACAATGCGCTGCGAAACCTCGCAGCAATCGGCGTGGAAGAGGTCATAGTCGTCGTCGGCTACCGCAAAGACGCTATTCAATACGCATGCGGCAACCGCTTCCACGGCATCGAGATCACGTATGTGGAGTCAACGGTTTTCGACCGCACCGGCAGCGCCTATTCGCTTTGGCTAGCCCGCGATATGCTGCTTTCGGGGGATTGCTATCTTCTCGAAGGCGACGTCTTCTTTGAACAGGAAGCACTCCACTATCTTAACATAGCCGATGCCCCCGACGTTGCCGCCGTTGTAACGTTCGACGCTACGATGCAAGGGTCGGCGGCGGTCATTTCGGCGAGCGGATTGATCTCGACTTTCCGCACAAAGCAGACCGCGGCAGATCTTGCCGAAAGCGGGCCCAAGCTCTTCAAGACAATGAATCTGCTGCGTTTGGCCGCGTCTACCCTTAGAGGCCTCATCGTTCCCGCGCTCGACGAGGTCATCGGCTCAGGTGCTACTCAGGCTCACATAGAGGAACTTCTTGCCTATCTGGTGGAAAGGCGCGGGCTCCAACTGGCCGCGGCCCGTTGCGATGGCGTGAAGTGGTGCGAGATCGACAGTGCCGAGGATCTGCACAGCGCGCACAGCATCTTTGCTGATGCCGCGCAGCCGCTCCACCCCGCCCGGGCGTAGCGCCTGCGATAATCAGCAAAGGGAGGTCTCGATGATCCGCCTGCTTGTCGATCCGGCAAATGCAATCACCGCCATGGGCCTCGCACTCTCCTCGATCGGCATCGATTTCTCGATCGCTGGGTTTCCGGAGATCGGCATGGCAATCGTTTTGTGGGCGCTCTTGGCTGATCATTTCGACGGTGTCGTCGCGCGGCGAATGCGAGGCAGCCGTTCGGCGGAAACCGCAGAAGTCGGCAAGAATTTGGACTCACTCGCCGATCTCGTCAGCGCTGGAATTTTTCCAGCCGTGACCCTGATCGTCGTCGGGCACGGATCGCCACTGTGCGTTGTTTGCGGAGCCGTTCTCGTCGTCGCCAGCGCCTTGCGGCTGAGTTTCTTCAACGTGGTCGGGTCTCCGACAGGGCGGTTCGTCGGAGTGCCGACCAGCTGGGTCATGCCGGTGACGGCGATTGTGTTCTTGCTTCGTCCCACTCTCCCCGAAAGTATTTTCGCGAAGCTGTTCGCATTCCTCCTCATCCTGCTCGCCATTCTCCACGTCTCGCCGGTTCGCGTGCCTAAAACCGCGGGCTTCATGTATTTGGTCGTGACGGCGTTTTGCGTCGTTGCATCCGCGGCGCTCGCATTTCGGGGCGCGTCTTGAGGTTGGCGGAAAGTGCCGCGAGCACGGCAGGCCGACGTGCCCTTTGTGTCCGGGCGACCGTGCTCAGCCATTGCGGCAGGCCGACGTAGGGCTGAACAATCGATAAGGCATGTCACATCGCGCTTTGTTTCCTCATTCGTCCATCGCCAATGTTGCATGACGCAACTTCGCGTTTGGCCCTGTCGTTCCCGAGGTCGCTCGCCGCTACGTTCGCAAACGACGACAGCCACGACTTCAAGCTTCTTGCCCCTTGTCGGCACCCACGAAACCCAGGGAGCGCCTCATGAGCCGTCCGCGAACCAGCGCAATCGATCTTTCCACCGCGCTGCCGCCGTGCCCATCTTTTCTGGGAGAGGCTTTGTCTCGATCCCTCGTCGAACTGGCCTCGCAATCGCAGCTCCACTGGCGGGTCCGGAAAAATCGGCCCGGTGGAGAGGAACGGGATCGCGAGATCGGCTCCATATGGATAAAGCCGCGCGTCGGTGAGATCCTCCCCGCGGATCGCATCCTGGTGACCAACGGCACCCAAAACGCGCTCGTCGTCATACTGCGGCACTTGTGCAAACCCGGTGACGTCATTGTGGCGGAAAAGCTGGCTTATCTCCTGATACGTCCGATAGCCTTGTCGCTCGGCCTTATCGTAATCGGTGTCGAAATGGACGCGGAAGGGGTCGAGCCGGCCGCGCTCGAGGCTGTATGTCGGCGAGCCAGTCCCAAACTTCTCTACTGCACCCCGACAGTCCAGAATCCCACCACGGCAGTCATGTCAGCAAGTCGGCGAGCCGAAATTGTCCGCGTGGCACGAGCGCACAACATTGCGATCATAGAAGACGATGTGCTCGGCCGTCTCCATCCGGAAGCACCACCATCACTGTACGCCCACGCCCCGGATACCACCTGGTACATTATGAGCGTTTCCAAGTGCTTCGCGATGGGCCTTAGATTGGCCTATCTGGCGACACCCGAGGGCCTCGCGGCGGCAGATGTATTCAGGCCGCATCTAAGATCGTCGTCGATGTTTGCCAACTCTTTGTCCTGCGAGCTCGTTGCGCATTGGGTCGAAGGGGACAACGCTGGACAAATCGTCGACACCGCGCGCGACGAAGTCACGGCAAGGCAACAATTGGCCCTGCAGCATCTTGGCCGATCCGGCGCCAAAACCGTGCCGGGGGCTTTGCACTTCTGGATAGAACTGCCTCAAAACGCGAGCTGTGACGCAGTCGTCGAAGCCGCTCTGGCGGCTGGCGTCCAGATTAGATCCGCCAGGGTTTTTTCGGTGGACGATCAGCCACCTCCCAATGCGATCCGCGTGGCGATTACAGGTCCCCAGGATCACGCGCAGCTTCATGCCGGTTTGTCGATCGTTGCGGAAATCCTTTCCGCCCATCTCTCACACGACCCACCATGAAGACGTTAAACAGTGTATCCATCAAGACAAGGAATACGGGAAATGAGCACAACAGACCGTCAAATAATGACCACCGCGCCTGCGGATCTGTTTGCGGGAGCCGCCTACTATTTTGCGCGCTACCAAGCAGACTATCCGGCTGCGATGTTCGATTTCTTGACGCAAAATTACCTTTCTGGCCGGGAGCCGGCCGTCTTGCTCGATCTTGGCTGTGGAACGGGCCAGATCAGTGTTCCGCTTGCTCGATTTGCCGATGAAGTCATCGCCGTGGACCCCGATCAAGGTATGATCGATGAGGCACGCCAATACGCCGCCAGGTCCGGCGCTCGCAACGTCTCCTTCGTGACCGGAAAATCCGAGGAGCTTGGCTTGGACATCGGCCCGTTTTCACTGGTCACGATAGCGGGCGCGTTCCATTGGATGGATCGGGAGCGGGTCCTGAAGTACCTCGAGAAGGTGGCGGCGCACGACTGTGCTATCGCTGTCATTTCGAGGCACCGTTCGAACTGTTCACCCGATGATTGGTGGTTGGAACAACTCGCCTATACCGAGGCTTTCTGGGGCGGTTTCTTTCCGGCGGGCAGCGAAGGTATCCGACCTGCCTTGAAGGTCGCAAATGGTGTCATCCTTGCCCGTTCTGCCTTCAGCGACATTCAGGACAAAAGCTTTCCTTACGAACATCATTGGGATCTGGATTCGCTCGTCGGCTATATCTTGTCCACATCCAAGGCTTGCCCTGGGGTGCTCGGCGACCAACGGCCGGCATTCGAGGATGGCTTGCGGTCCCGACTCTCGGCGATGTCGCCCACCGGGACGTTCATCGAGCGCGGCGTCGCTTCTTTGCTCTTGGCAGCGCGACCATAACGAGCAGTGTCTCGCCCGTTGGGGCGCGGATCATCTCAGCCTCGTTCAGCATGTCGCGCCGAGGCTTGGCGGGACATGCTGAACGGCTAACATCATGCAGAAACCGCTTCCAGTTTATATGGCGACTGCTTCAAACGACCAAGGAACTCACGAGCGCCATAGCTCAACATATGGTTGGCATGATCATAAACGAGCCGAACGCCCTTATCGACGAAGGACCCCACGTCGCTATGGTTGACGAGCGTGCCGCAGATCTTGCCTGCGTCCACTATCGTTTTGATCGCACGATCGACGACTTCGGCAACGGCTTGCGGCTTGTTGCCTTGCTGCCATTCGTAGGTGATGGGCTGAGCGCCGATCGTGAGGGCCAGGTCCCCAGGAGCAACCAAATAGGCGTCGACGCCTTCGACGGCCATGATTTGCGGCAAGTTGTTGACTGCCTCGATGGTCTCAATCATCAGGATAAGCAACCGGTCCTGGTGATCGAATGGCGCGGAGAACCTGAACCGGTCCACGATGCTCTGCGCTACTTTCGCGTCCGACACCAGCGGGATCATCAGACCATCGACGCCGCATTCGAGATACTTGGTCACCATCCATGGCGAGGGATCTTCCGGCCGCAGGATCGAAACGATTCCCGACAGACTCGAAGCGCGCGCCATCTCTTCCACCCGTTCCGGACCGGCCGAACCGTGTTCACAGTCGATGAGGACGGCATCGAACCCGCATTCAGCCAATTTTTCCACTAGGCTGGGCGACGGATGACTTGAGTGTACCAGGGTGCCGAAGCCCCCGGAACGGAGTTTTTCTTTTAGCGCGCGAGAGGCCGACAAGTCACGCTTTAGGAATGATGCCATTTGATAAAACCTTTGATTGAGGAGTGGTTGGGGTCCGGGTCGGTCAATGCAACGGCAGCAGATCGGAGACGTCACGTCCCATCTGCTCCAGTGCCTGCTTGGGTGCGACTTTCAGCAAAACCACCGATGCCAGGTGGTTCTTTATCACGGTGGTGATCTTGACTGAGTTCTCGCCTGGGAACGCTTCCCATGGTCCCATCACCGACAACGCCGGGATCAGCGCCTGGAGGTTGGGACGCGATGCATAATATTCCCGGAGCGCTTCGGTGCCGAGCGCGAGATCGTTGGCCGGGAGATAAGCCGTGTGCGTCGCCACGATTGTCTGCCCCGCGACACCTGAAGCGAACTTCATGAACTCCCATGCCTTTTGTCGCTGCTCCGGATCCTTGGAGAACATGATGCTGATGGGTCCGGCGGCGGGCAGGTGACCGGCTTCATTGGCAACCGGGAACGGCCGCATCGCAATTTGAAACTGTCCTTCGGCGCGTTTGGCGATAGCCGCGTAACTGCTGCTTGAAGTGCACAGGATGCCGATCTGACCCGCGGAAAATGCCTGTCGTGCCTGATCGCGTGACATGTCCGTTCGCGCTTGTCCGCATGCGCCGAAATCCCGCAAAATTCCAAGAGCGGCGAGCCCTTCGGGCCCGACAAATCCGACGTTGCGTTCGTCATCGGCCAAGATGCGGCCGCCAAACCCATTCAAGAGGCAATGGAACGTCCAGTTGCCACCGTTGTCGTACTCCATAAACGCGCCCACGACCTGGCCTTTGCCCATGGCATCGAGTTTGCGGCCCAGCGCCGTGATTGCTTCCCAGGAGACCGGCGGCTCGCTGACCCCAATTCGCTTCAAGAGGTCGAGGTTATAGAGGATCACCGGCATCGAGACCGCAAAGCCAAGGCCATGCATGCTTGCTCCAAAGCGGCCGATTCGTGTCACGGCCGGTGAGAAACTTTGTCCCCAACCGGCTTCGTTGCGCTGGTAATCATCCAGGCTTTGCGCAAGCTTTCTGTCGGCGAATACACGAAGACAGTTCGGGCTGATGAACAGGACGTCCGGCAGTTCCCCAACCATTGCCGAACGCAGCACGGTGGTGACGGCGGTCTCATCCTCTCGAATCGAGGTGTCTATGTTCAACGCAACGTCATGTCCCGCCTGATAGGCAGCTCCCAGCGCGGAATACATGTCGGCGAATATGGAGGGGAGCGCGACTATGCGCAGCGCATCCGAGGGCGCCGCGCGCGCGAGAGACCCCGTGGTAAGGAAGATGGATGATGAACCGGCGAGAAAATGGCGCCGCGTGATTTCGAGCATTGGTTGATCCTCATTGTATTTGTGAGCTGCGTTCATTTCACCGACCCACCAGTCATTCCCTCCACGAACCACTTCTGCGCGGCCAGGAATGCGATGAGCAAAGGGGCGACGACCAGTGTCGATGCGGCCATCAATGGGCCGTAGTCATTCCCGGCCTCTTCGTTCTTGAAGGCCATGATCCCGAGCGGCGCAGGCATCAGGTTGCCGTCGCGCACCGCAATCAGCGGCCAGAAAAGATCGTTCCAGTGAGCGACAACCGAAAAGATGGAAAACGCGATGACGGCAGGCAGCGCCATCGGCACCATGATTTTCCAGACGATGGCAAGTTCGCACAGGCCATCAAGCCGAGCCGCGTGGACAATGTCGTTCGGGATCTTCTTGAAGAATTGGCGGAAGAGAAAAATACCGAACGGTGAGACGACGTATGGAATAACCAGGGCCAGGTACGTGTTCAGGATGTCGAGCTTGTAGCAGAGGATGAACAAGGGAAGGGACAGCACCTGGTGCGGCAGAAGCAGCCCGACGAGAACCATGGCGAAAATGAAATCGCGACCCCAGAACTTGAGCTTGGCCAGAGCGTAAGCTGCCGGCGCGCACACGAGAATTTGTGCTGCCAGGATCAGAGCGCAGACAAGGAGGCCGTTGCCCATGTACCGCGGCAGAGGCACCGAAGTGATCGCCTTGGCGTAATTGTCGACACCATAAAATTGTGCCGGAAGGACCGAGAAGGTCGCCCGAAAAATCTCACCAGGCGATTTGAGCGACAGGCTGACCATCCAAACGAAGGGTACGAGAATGAATGCGGACGTGAGGACCAGCACGCCGTGGCGCAGGATAGCGGCCGCAGGAGAAAGGCGGATCGCGCTCATTGATAGTGTACCCGTATGTCCATGCCACGCGCCTGGAGCAACGTCAGCGCCACGACGATTGCGAGAAAGACGATGGCGACCGCGGCGCCATAGCCCGCGCGCAAATATTCAAAACTTTCCCGGTAGATCGTGAAAAGCAGCATTTCCGAGGAGTGGCCCGGGCCGCCTTGGGTCAGGATCTGGATCGTGTCGAAGGTTTCGAAAGCTCTGAGCGCCACAACGATGACGACGAACATGGACACCGGTCCAAGCATTGGGATGGTGACCGTTCGCAGGCGATCGAGCCAGTGATCGGCCCCGTCAACATCAGCGGCGTCGTATAAATCGAGCGGGATCGACTTCAGCCCCGCCATGAAGAGCACCATGGCGTAACCGAGATTCTGCCAGATGCCGATAACGGCGAGGACAGGCAGGGCCGTCGTTTCGTCGCGCAGCCAGTTGGCAACAGGTAAACCAAGGGCCGCGAGGCTGTGGTTGACCAGGCCGATGGTGGGATGGAGCAAGGCCTCCCACAAGATCGCCATTGCAGTTGCCGTGGCCATGAAGGGCAAGAAATGAACTGCTCGATAAAGAGCGCGGCACGAATGGCTGCTCTCTATGAGCAGCGCGATCAAAAGTCCTGCAAGGACGGTTCCCGGAACAACCATCACTACATAGACGACAGTGTTGATCAGCGACGCTCGAAAACCCTCGTCAAAGATGACTTCGCGGAAGTTTGCGAGGCCGACGAAGGAAAGCGAGCTGGCCCCGAACTGCCAGTCGCTAAACGCTATGACAAAGACGCCGATAACTGGCAGGAAGAACAGAACGACGAGAAAGATGAGAGCGGGCGCAATAAGTGCCCACCCCCACATTGCCTCATGCAACCAGTGTCTTCGTGGCAGCGAGACGCGCGACGATAGCTTGCCCGCGATCCCTTCCGCAGGCTGGGCAAGCCGACTGACAGCAGGCAGGCTTGCGCTCATCAGGCCAATTCCCTGACTGGCGTGGACGAGTGAGCGCTCGAGACGTCTCGCGCACGAACCCGACGACCGTCGCGGTTGAAGACGAGCAGCTGGTCCGATCTGACCGAGACATGCAGCGTCTGTCCGGTGACAATATGGGGTGCGCGCTCGGCGGATAGCCTGGCTATCAACGGTTGCTGGAGGCCGCACGGGTCGAAATAAACGAACAAATCGGAGCCCATATGCTCGACCATGCGTACCGAGCCGGTGATCACGCCTGGGCCGGAATGTTCAGCAAACTGGAAAGCCTCTGGGCGGATGCCGACAGTGAATCTGGACCCCGGCGCTATCTCGCAATCAATCGAAAGGGCGGAGCCTGCAAAATCGACCAAGCCAGGTTCGCGCATTGTTGCGTCCACCATGTTGATCTTTGGCGATCCGAGGAACTCAGCCACGCGTATGTCGTTCGGGTCGGCATAGATCTCCTGGGGCGGGGCAACTTGCAACATCTCGCCGTCGCGCATCACAACGACACGATCGGACAGCGTCATCGCTTCCGCCTGGTCGTGCGTCACATAGACAAATGTCACCCCAAGGCGCCTGTGCAGGTCCTTGATCTCGGCACGCATTTGGACCCTCAGCTTGGCGTCGAGATTGCTGAGCGGCTCGTCCATCAAAAACACGGCAGGATGGCGCACCATGGCGCGACCGACCGCCACCCGCTGACGTTGTCCGCCGGACAGTTGTCCCGGTTTGCGATTGAGCAGATGCGCAATTCCCAGCGCTTCGGCGGTGCGAGAAACCTCCACCTCGATCCCGCTCATCACCGGCCCGGAGCCTGGTAGCCATCGGCCGATGAGCGGCAGGCGCTGCGCGCGGCTCAGTCGTCGCATTCGCAACGGCAGGGCGATGTTCGCGGCGACAGTCATATGCGGGTAAAGCGCATAGGATTGGAACACCATCGCCACGTCGCGACGCTTCGGGCGTACTCCATCCACCACACGACCGCCAATCTCGATGCTGCCTGTGTCCTGGACCTCGAGCCCGGCCAGTATGCGCAACAATGTCGATTTTCCGCATCCCGACGGGCCGAGCAGGGTGAGGAACTCGCCATCCGCAATCGAGAGCGAAACGTCATGCAGCACCCTTGTGGCCCCGAACGACTTGCGAATATTTCTTATGGTAATTCCACTCACGCGGCGGCCTCCTCATTCCTCACGGAAGCGACGACACGCCCAGCTGACCTCGTCGCCGCGCACCGCTGATGGCAAAGGACGCAGCGCTCAAGCGGTGTGATAGACCAGCTGTCAAACGTGCCCAACGCAAGACGATTGGGTAACCTGCGCCAGATTTGACGGCGATATGCAATGCGAGCTGTCGGCTCACATTGCGCAAAGCAATAAGTAAGGAACCCAACGCTATTGAGTGGAACTGTCATGCACCCATCCTGGGGCCGGAACTGATGGCTACCGCGGTACCGCCGGGACACGACAGTCCGGTGACAAATATCGAATAATGTGATGGATGGTCCCAGTTTGGAGATGAATGGCCGTAAGGGATCAGCCCTCCAACTATTTTTCCGGAGCTACCGATGACGAGCGAAGACGAAGCAGTGCCTTTGAACGCAATCCGCGCTTTCGTAACGATCGTGCGCGAAGGAAGCCTGACGCGGGCAGCTAACGCATTAGGCACGACGCAGAGCTCAGTCAGCCGCTACCTAGCGGTTCTGGAAGGATATCTCGGGACAGACTTGATGGAACGGCGGGGCAGGCGAAGCGAACTGACCGAGTTTGGAAGATTATTCGCCAACACTGTCTCGGAGCCGCTCGATACAGTGTGCTTCACCGCTCAAAGAATGCGGCGGCGGACTCGGCCGAACGCCAACCGGATTGTCGTGCGCACATCACTTTCGACTTTTGCCTATTCATTCTTGATCCCAAATCTTCAGGCATTCTCCACCGAAATGGGCGGCGTGATGGTTGACGTGATCAGTTCGCTTTCGCTGCCGACATCCACCGACGATTTCGACATCTTGATTACACGCGACCTTTCGGTCGTCGAACCTGCCGATCATTGGGAAATCTACAACGAGCAACTCGTGTGTGTCGGCTCTCCAAATCACATAGCGGGCAAAAGTCTTTCGGTCGTTCGCTCGATGCCGATAATCAACGTCACATCTCGTCCCGACATACTCCCCACTTGGCTGAGAGGGATGAATCTGACATCAAGGGATATCAAGTCGGGCGCGCGATACGATCACAATTACCTTGCGCTGCCTGCCGTCATGACAGGAAAAAGCCTTCTTGTAGCGCCCGAGATCATCGTCAGTGACCTGGTGCGCACTGGCGCTTTGAATGTGGTGCCGGGATCGCTTACGCCAAGCGGTATGCAATACCGGGCCTATGCGGTCGATCGCTCTGACAATCCCGAACTCGCTCGCGCCTTTTGCCGGTGGTTGGCTCGACTGTGTAAGAAGGCGGCGATTTCGGAGGCTCGGTAATATCGCATTCGGCTATGGAAAGGTCTCAAAAATCGATCAATCCGTTTGATTGCCAACGACGTCGCTGAATACAGGTGGCAGTAATTCGATCATTCGTCGATTGCAGAGGCGCGCAAGATGCTGCAAAGTCAAAGCCCCAAGCACATCTCCGGAGCCTCCACGCTGACGAGCAGGGCATCTCTGCGAGCCCATATCTGCGCCGGCCATCTGGCCCACGTCATGGCGGCGCACAGTCCCTTGTCGGCAATCCTGGCCGAGGAGGCAGGCTTCGATGGCATCTGGGCCTCCGGTTTCGAACTTTCCGCTCTTTATGGACTGCCCGATGTAAGCCTTGTCTCCATGACGCGGCACCTCGACATGGTCCGTTCGATGGCCGAGCAATCATCGCTGCCGATCATAGCTGATATCGACACCGGCTTCGGCAACGCCATCAACGTGATCTACGCCATCGAGCAATACGAGCG
Source organism: Mesorhizobium australafricanum (assembly GCF_033977265.1). Classification (NCBI taxonomy): domain Bacteria; kingdom Pseudomonadati; phylum Pseudomonadota; class Alphaproteobacteria; order Hyphomicrobiales; family Phyllobacteriaceae; genus Mesorhizobium; species Mesorhizobium australafricanum. The sequence continues at coordinate 29,072 of NZ_JAVIIT010000024.1, forward strand.
TGCGGGCGCCGCCGCGGTGGTCATTGAAGACAAGGCTTTTCCAAAGGTGACGAGCCTCCTGGCAGATGGTCGCCAGGAACTCATCCGGACCGAGGAATTCGCGGGAAAGATTCGGGCGGCCGTTGCCACGCGCGCAGACGCGGACTTCCTCGTCATTGCGCGCACCGAAGCGCTGATCGCCGGACTGGGTGAAGCCGAGGCCCTGAAGCGGGCCAGGGCGTATGAAGAAGCTGGCGCGGACATGATCTTGATCCACTCCAAGCGCAAGACGCCCGACGAGGTGGAAAGTTTTGTACGAGCATGGCGCGGCGAAGTTCCGATAGTCATCGTGCCGACGGCCTATCCGGAAATGAACGAGTCGCGCATCCGCGCGCTCGGCAAGATTGCGATGGTGATCTATGGCAATCATGCCATTCGGGCAGCGGTCACCGCCATGAAGGACGTCTTTACCCGCATCCGCGCCGACGGCGGTATTCACCGCATCGACCCCGAAATCGTGCCTGTGGAGGAAATCTTCCGACTGCAGAAAATGGACGCCGTCAAAGCGAACGAGGATAGGTTTCTGTGGTGACGTCACCAGGGCTACTTTCCGGACCATCGAAAATAGGTCTGAGGATGACCTCCTGATGCAGCCAAGTTCGTCCGTTTCTGCATCTTCGGTGTCGGGTTCGCGGTGCCGAGCTCATTTCGGTTTTCAGTTCGCAATGCGGGCATTGGGCCTCAGGCGCCCGCGTGTCTCGTGGCAACGGATTTTTCGATGCTATGGCTTGCGGCCGAGTTTTGTTGTCTTTCCATCCATGGAGCTCAGGCTGCTGCATGGTTCGGCGCCACCATCGTGCGAGCAGGCGCCGCTTGGCCAGCTACTTTTCGCGCGAGGTATGCCTCGCTGGTGCGCTACGGCAAATGATGCAATGGAGGTTTCGCCGAATTGGAAATTTTCGAAAGGCTTGAAGCGTTGATTGATTCGCCGGGCGCGGAAACGGTCAATGAGGCACGCTCAATGCTGCGTCAATTCGAGGCGGTCGTGACTGCCGACGCGATCCACCAATTCTTGCTGGATCTGATGACCTTGGTGTTTGTGGTGGACGCTGCTCCTCAAAATTATCACGCGCCGGTGCGCAAGCTCGTCAAGGTTCGGCTGGCAATGCTCAAGATGCTTGGCGAAGCCTCGGCGTGAGCATCGGCCAAGCAAGCCTGTCGCGTGGCGCAAGCACTATTAGCCGGATGGCGAAACGGCTGAAAATCTGTCGCGGCTGCACGTTGAATGGCGCGTGCCGCGGATCCGGTGTCATCGCCTGTCGGTTCGAATTGGATGCTGAAGAGACTCGAATCGCTGTTCTGCCATCGTTGGAATGCCAGCCGGAAGGTGACGGACCGGCGATCGCGTAACGCTCCGTGCCGGCGAACGTGGCCATGTCACCTTGGCAAGCTGCCCGCCGGCTTCCGAGACTCCGAATGCCGCGCGGCGGAAGGGTCTGGGGACGACTAGGCATGCAATTTGTCTTCGAGACCTTCCTGGAGCAGCTTTCGGAAAGCGTCGATGAGACGGATTTCCGCGACGCGATGGCGCGTGCTGCCGCGGCATTCGATCTCGTCAAATTCGCCTATCTGTGCCTGCCGCCACGGGCGCCGGGAAAGCCAAGGCTGATCTCGAACTATCCGCCACGCTGGACCGCTCATTACCTGAGCAACCATTATCACGCCATCGATCCGGTGATCGCGCGGGCGCAGGGCGGCCAATGCCCGTTTCTCTGGGGGCTTCACTACAGCCGAACCGGGCTGTCGGATTTCGAGCAGAAGCTCTTCGACGAAGCGGCCGCGTTCGGCATCTGCTGCGGTTTCACCATCCCGATCCTCGACAAGCGGGGCAACGTCGCCGCCATGAGCTTTGCCGCCGACGGGCTCAATCCGGCCCTCCTGCGGGTGACCGAGCGCTACCAAGAGGCATTTCGCTTCATGGCGACCTGCTTTCATATCTGCGTCCGCCGCAAGCTCTCGGCCGATCGGGTGGTCAATGGCGTGCAGCTGACGCCGCGCGAATATGAATGCCTGGAATGGGCCGCGCAGGGCAAATCCGCACGCGACATCGCCTCGATTGTTGGCATCAGGCGCCGCACCGCCGCCTTTCACCTGGAGAACGCCAGGAAGAAGCTTGGGCTGCGCACCCGCATGCAGGCCGTGGCGCAATTCTCAGCCGCCAGAACGGGTCTCGGCTGACCAGGCACCTGTACCGCTGTACAGGCTGCTTCGGCCTGACGCCTGGCCTCCAATGGCAGGGTCAATCCCGCCAGGAGGCCGATAATCATGCTGCAGCTTATTGCTCCCGAATGGTACGGCGACTTCGCCGACGAGCTCCACGAAATGCACCGTCTGCGTCACCGTGTCTTCAAGGAGCGGCTGGACTGGGACGTCGACACCAGCGGCGGCTACGAGATCGATCGCTTCGACGCGCTGAAACCCCACTATCTGCTGCTGCGCGGCTCAATTGGCAGCGTCGACGGCTGCGTCCGGCTGCTTGCCTCGACCGGGCCGACCATGCTTGGCGATATCTTTCCGACGCTACTGGACGGACAGCCGGCGCCGCAGGATCCAAGAATCTGGGAAAGCAGTCGTTTCGCGCTCGACCTGCCGCCGTCGGCCGCCAAGGGGGCAGGCGGCATCGCTGTCGGCACCTATGCGCTCTTCGCAGGCATGATCGAGTTCGGCCTGTGGCGAGGTCTGAGCCGCATCGTCACCGTCACCGACCTGCGCATGGAGCGCATCCTGCGCCGGGCCGATTGGCCGCTCGAGCGGCTCGGCGAGCCGCGCGCGATCGGCCCCACCAAAGCCCTGGCCGGCTACCTCGGGGTCTCAAGCGAGCGCCTCGATGCCGTTCGCCGTAATGGCGGTCTTGCCGGTCCGGTGCTGTGGGCGCCGGTCAATCCACGAGGCCGCACGCTGGCTTCGCTTCGTGCTTCGGGCGGAGATACCTGATGAGCCTGCCAGAACCTGAAGCCGACCGGCCGGACTGGCGCGATGAGCGGTCCTATGACTACACCCTTGAGCTGACGCGGCGCGGCTGGGCCTGGGAATTCCTGCGGCGCAATCCGGCCTTCCGGCATGATCTGTCCCACGCATTGGAACGGGCCAGGTCTGTCGATCAGCGGCCGTCGCTCGACGTCATTTTATCCTCCGCCGACCTGTCGCGCTGGGGGCTTTTGTTTCGCGTCCTCGATGCACCGTGACGCAGCCACGTTCTGGTGTCCGCACCGATGCCCTCAGGTGTTGCCGGTCGTCGCCGAACGGGTGTCCTCCTCGCCGGCGATGCCGGCGTTCGAACCGGCGAGTCTGCCCTGCCGTGCGAGTGTGCTCAGGCTGGTTGACGGCACCCAGCATCTCCTGCTGCACAGCGCCGGCCGGCAGCTTCAGCTCGCCGTTTCGGGGCCGAGTATCCTCGGCCCCGTTCGGCTGCGCGCCGATGCGGTCTGGCCGGCCGGTGAGTGGCGGCAACGCCTCTGGGCGCTCAAATGCCTCAATAGTCTCGTTGCAGGGGAACGGTTGCCGAAAAGACTGTTTGTGCCGGAAGCGCGCGGTCGTCGCCTGCGTTTTGTTCTGCGGGCTCTTGACGGCTCAGTTGCGGGCGCCTCGTACCGAGACATCGCCGAAGCGCTGATTGGTCAGACGCGTGTGCGGGCCGACTGGACGGATCCTCGCGACCATCTGCGCGATCGCATCCGACGTGCCGTGACACGGGCTCGCGTGCTCATGAATGGCGGCTATCTCGACTTTCTTGCCTGACGTCTCGCGCCGTATAAATGCGTCAGCTGGTGAACAGCTCCCTGTAGCCCGTCGTCACCATCCAGTTCGCCCGGTCGAGATGGCTGCGGGCCGCATTGCGGGCGCGTTCTGGTTCGCGCTCCGGATCGATGCCGAGGATCAGATCGGCCATCTCCTCGTAGCTGGCGTCATCGGCGGCGGCATCCAGCAAGCGCATATAGATGGTGAAGTGCTCCTTGTCGTAAGCCGTGAGGCTGTCCGACCATGGCGCTTCATCCGCTACCGGCACGGTCGAGTGAGGCTGCAACATCGCTGATTCCATCTTCAAGAGCGGTCTCGCAAAACCCGTCCGCGAGTGGATTGAGACGCTTGGTGTGGAATACATATTATAGTTGATAAACTCAAGGAGCCTGATCCGCTGACTTCTCACGCATGGACATGCGTCAGTTGGTCGGTCGGAATGTGATAAGGATCAGGCTGAAGAAAGGTCTGACGCAGGAACAGCTCGCCGAAGTTTCCGGCTTCAGCCAGCAGTATATCAGCGGTCTGGAGAAGGGCCGCCGCAATCCGACGATCGTCACCATCTATGAACTGGCATTGGCGCTTGGCGTCAGCCACATGGATCTGGTTCGTCCCGACAAGTAATCGATCTCTGCGCGCCAATTGCTGGGCACCTGCGCGCCTCAAGGCGCGCATCGGGTGCTCGTGAACCGAGCCCGCTTGTCTTCGCGTCGCTCAGGCGGTCTCGGCCATTCGGCTTCGCCCCCTGGCGCGGGCAGCCCTTGCGGGCTGTGCCGGTCGCCGCCCTTTCGGGCGGCGTTGTTTTTTTGATTTGGCCTTCCCGGCGGCGCGGTGTGGGCGGCTCTCCCTTCTAGGCCCGCCGCGGCGGCCCGCAACCCTTCGCTCGCGCTCCGGGTCCTCCACTTGCGTTCCGGTCCTTCGGATGCAGGCCACCTCTGACGGCGGGCCTTTCCGGTCGTTTTCGCCGCCCACCCCGCTTTGCGGGGAAGAGCGCGGCGAGATTGGCGAGCGGAGATCTAATTATGCGCAAGACCGGCAAACATAGCGCTAGCGGAGAAGTTGGCGGCAAGAGGAGCGAGCCGCTTAAGGGCAGCCTTTATTCCGAGATCACAGACCGCATCATCGCCGATCTGGAGCGGGGTTGCGTGCCTTGGGTGAACCCTTGGGGCAGCGCCAAGGCCAGCCTTGGCCTGCCGAAGAATGCCGCCACGGGGCGCGGCTATTCCGGCATCAACATCCTGATCCTGTGGGGCGCGGTCATCGAAAACGGCTATGCCGGCCAGAACTGGCTCACCTTCCGGCAGGCGCTTTCCCTCGGCGGCAATGTCCGCAAAGGCGAGCACGGCACGACCATCGTGCATGCCGATCGCTTCATCCCGAAAAACGAGAAGGAACGCGCCAAGGCGGAAGATACCGAGCCGCAGGCGGTGCCGTTTCTCAAGCGCTTCACCGTCTTCAATGTCGCGCAGTGCGAGGGCCTGCCCGACGCGCTTTACAGCCAGCCCGAGCCGCTGCCCGAACGCCAGATCATCCCGCATGCCGAGGCGCTTGTCCGCAAAACCGGTGCCAATATCCGCATCGGCGGCGACCGCGCCTTTTACATGCCGTCTGCCGATTTTGTTCAACTGCCGCCGCAACCGGCGTTCTTCGAGCAGATCAACTATTACCGAACCTGCTTCCACGAGCTTGGCCATTGGACCGGGCACCCAACGCGGCTTGCGCGTGACCTCTCCGGCTCGTTCGGCACCAAGGCTTATGCGCGCGAGGAACTGGTGGCAGAGATCACGGCTGCCTTCACCTGCTCGAGCCTCGGCATCGAGCCGACCGTGCGTCACGCCGACTATATCGCCTCATGGCTCGAGGTGCTGCGCGAGGACAACCGCGCCATTTTCCGCGCTGCCAGCCTTGCCTCGAAAGCCGCCGATTTCCTGCTGGCCTTCCAGACGGATGCCGAAACCAAGATGCGCAAAGGGATCGCGGCATGAGCGCTCCCGAATCCCGTTGCGCTGCAGAGCGAGCCGACGCCGCAACGCGAGCAGACGCTCGTTGCCGATGTCCGTCCGGCCGACCTCTTCGCCCGCCGAAGCGGGCTTCGCGAAGGCGGGTCACCGCCCGCGACCGGCTTGACCTTTTGATGGACGCGCCGATGCGCCCGCGCGCGGCGCAGGAAGACGCTCGATTTCGACCGCTTCGACGAAGCCAAACGAAACCAGCTCGACCTGTTCTGACCCAGTTCGACCTGTTCTGACAAGGAAGCTTTGCCATGATCCTGATCACCGACGAATTGCGCGCCCGCCTGCTCGCCAATGGTGCCGCCGAAATCGAAACCGACCATGTCCCGGTCGTCAAACTGTTCAATCCGGTCGGCGCCGCGACTTGGCTTCTGAGCGAACTCGACGCCGACGGCGGCACGCTGTTCGGCCTTTGCGATCTCGGCTTCGGCTTCCCGGAACTCGGCAGCGTCAGCCTCGCCGAACTGCAAGCCGTCAAGGGACCGCTTGGCCTCGGCATCGAGCGCGATCTCTATTTTCGTGCGCGGTTTCCGCTCTCGGTCTACGCGCAAGCCGCCCGGATTGCCGGCCACATTACCGAGGCCGAGCGGCTTTTGCGGCAGGCCGCCGCCGCTCTCGAAATCCCCACTCCCGAGCTTCCGCCAGACCGGGCGGAATGACCGCGCCGCCATGCGCACAACATCCCGCCGCTCGGCCTGCGGCCTCGCGGTGGGGCTTTTAAAAGCCCAGACAAAGGAGAAAGACCCATGCAGCTTGCCCATATTTCCCTCGACCAGTTGAGCGTTTCCGCCATCAACATGCGTCATTCAAAGCGCCCGCCAGACATATCCGACATCCTGCCGTCGGTCAGGGCGCGCGGCGTGCTCGTGCCGCTTCTGATCCGGCCCAATGGCACGCCGGACAGCTTCGAAATCGTCGCCGGGCGGCGGCGCTATTTCGCAGCCAAAACGGTCGCCGACGAGCGCGGCGAGGCCGAACCGCTGCCCTGCGCCATCATGGAAGAAGGCGACGACGCCGATGCGCTGGAGGCCTCGCTCATCGAGAACATCGCCCGCCTCGACCCTGATGAAGTCTCGCAGTGGGAGACCTTTACGCGCCTGATCAAGGAGGGGAGGGGCGTCGCCGACATTGCCGCCACCTTCGGCCTCACCGAGACTCAGGTGAAGCGCATTCTGGCGCTCGGCGACCTGTTGCCGAAGATACGCGAAGCCTATCGCCGCGAGGAGATCGACACCGAAACGGTGCGGCATCTCACCATGGCTTCCAAGGCGCAGCAGAAGGACTGGCTCGCGCTTTATGCCGACCCCGATCAACATGCGCCACGCGGCTGGCAATTGAAGCAATGGCTGTTCGGCGGCCAGTCGATTTCGACCAAGGTGGCGCTGTTTCCAATCGAGGACTATCCCGGCCTGATCGTCTCCGACCTGTTCGGCGAGGACAGCTATTTCGCCGATGCCGACCTGTTCTGGCAAAAGCAGAACGAGGGCATTGCCGCCAGGCGCGAGGCCTATCTGGAAGCCGGTTGGATCGAGGTGGTCGCGCTCGAACCGGGCCAGTATTTCCATTCGTGGGACTACGAAAAGACGCCGAAGAAAAAGGGCGGCAAGGTGATCATCACCGTCTCGCAGCGCGGCGAGGTGGAATGTCATGAGGGCTATCTGTCGCGCAAGGAAGCGCGCCGCGTCCGCGCAGAAGGCGACTTTGGTGAGGAAGCCGAACCGCGTGCCAAACCGTCGCGTCCCGAGTTGAGCGGGCCGATGCAGAACTATGTCGATCTGCATCGTCACGCCGCCGTGCGCACCGCCTTGCTCGATCATCCGGGCGCAGCACTGCGCTTGATGGTGGCGCATGCCGTTGTCGGCTCGAGCCTGTGGACGGTACGTCCCGAGCCGCAGCGCGCGGCCAACGAAACGGTGGCCGCCAGCATCGCCGCTTGTAAGGCTGAAGCCGTCTTCGGTGAGAAGCAACGCGAGGTTCTGACCCTGCTCGGTTGTGTCGATGAGGATGGCCCGGTGACCGGTGGCAATGGCGACGACTTTGCGCTGGCCAGCGTCTTCGCCCGTCTGCTGGCACTCCCACACGACGATGTCCTGCGCGTTCTGGCGCTGGTCATGGCCGAGACGCTTTGCACGGGCAGCGCGATTGTCGAAGCGCTCGGCAATCATCTTGGCCTCGACATGCGCGGCCATTGGCAGGCCGACGATGCCTTCTTCGAGCTGTTGCGCGACCGGCAAGTCGCCACCGAAATCCTCGCCGATGTCGGCGGCAGGCTCGTCGCCGATGGCAATTCTTCGCAGAAGCTGAAGACGCAAAAGAAGATCATCCGCGACTTCCTTTGCGGCGAGAACGGCAGGCAAAAAGTCGACGGCTGGCTGCCGCGCTGGATGGCATTCCCGGTGTCGAGCTACACGGACCGTGGCGGTTTGCGCACCGCCGATCAGTGGGCGAAGGTCCAGACGCTGTTCGTGTCGGAATGATCCTCGCATGGCGGGCGGCGACGTTTTCTGGCGTCGCCGCTCGTGCGCCAACCGGGCAGCATTTATCGCTCGGCAAAGTCTCCTGCAGACCGCAGCGCCGGTCCGGTTTCAGCCGCGCGTACCGGCCGACAGCAGTTCGAAAACACCCGGACAGGTGGTGGCAATCTGGCGCTTTGTGCCTGGCACGATAGCGCTGGCACGGCGCTGGAGCGTCCGCAAACCTGTCCTCGGCCAACGTCTGCCTGGCTACCGGGACCGCGTCTTCGCGACATCTCCTTTTGCTCGTGCGAGCACCATTCCCCTGCCGCTGGCTTGATGACCTATGGGCGGATCCGGCCCGCCCGAAACCCTCGGCCAGCAGCTTTTTTCCCCGCCGCCTGCGGCGGCTCCTCGCGCCCGCTTCGCTTCAAAAAAGCTGCCGCTCGGGTCCTCCGCTGCCGCTGCGGCCCTCCGGGTTCAGCCGGCCCGGACGCGCCCATCACGGTCCGCCATCGCAGGGGAATGGTCCCCGGCGAGAGCAAAAGGAGACTTTCAAATGACCGCGATCGGATACGTTACCAAGCAGGACAATGGCGGCTACAAAGGCCAGCTCAAGACGCTCAGCGTCCGCGCCGACATCGCCATCGTGCCCAACCAGTCAAAGAGCGCCGACACCCATCCCGACTTTAGGGTGCTCACGCAAGGCGTGGAGGTCGGTGCCGGCTGGACCAGGATCGGCGAGGCATCCGGCAAGGACTATGTGAGCCTGTCGATCGCAGCACCGGAGTTCGGCCCGAGAAAACTCTACGCCAATCTCGGCCGCGCCGCCGGCCAGGATGACGACGACACCTTCGCCATCATCTGGAACCCGGCCGACTGACGCAACAGGCCCCCGCGCCACTGGCGCGGGGGCTCTTTCAGCCGAACTGAGCCAGCCCGCAGGGGCGGCGAAAACTCGCCGTTGACTCTTCGCCCGTCCCGCAAGCGCTTTTCCTTGCCGATCCTCCCACCGTCTTCAGCCGACGAAACGAGGATCATCATGGACGACGAAAACGAACGCGCCGCCCGCGCCAAGAAGGGCAGTCCGTTCCTCAACACCGCGCAGGCCGCTTTCTATGTCGGGCTCTCTCAGCGGACTTTGGAAAAGATGCGGCTCAAGGGCGGTGGCCCGCAATTTCGCAAGCACGGCCGCTTCGTCCGCTACCACATCGACGAGCTCGACGCCTGGTCGAAAGGCCAGCCGAAGGGCTTTGACGCCGATGACAATCGCGCAGGCCAGCCATGATCGCGCGGCCTTCTCTTCATCTGATCGGCAGCCGTTTGCGGCGCGTTCGCGCGCGCAAGACGCTTGCCGCGGCAAGCATCGGCCTTGGCCTGATCGGCTTTACCGCTTTCGTCAAGCCGACGCCCGTCCTGGTCTGGAATGCCTCGGCCAGCGCGCCAATCGGGCTCTATGGCCTTGGCCTTGGTGCCGCTCGCGCCGGCGATTTCGTGCTTGTCCGCTTGCCCAAAATGGCCGCTCACCTCGCCGACCAACGCGGCTATCTGCCTCGCAACGTGCCGCTGGTGAAGCGTATCGCCGCACTGCCGCACGAGCATGTCTGCGCCTTCAATGACGCCATCATCATCGGCGGCGAGATCGTGGCACGCCGCGTTCCGGTCGACACGCAAGGCCGAACCTTGCCTTGGTGGAACGAATGCCGGGCACTCACCGGCGACGAAGTTTTCCTGATCAATGGCGAGGCTCCCGGCTCCTTCGACAGCCGGTATTTCGGGCCGGTGCCGGCCGCCAATATCGTCGGGAGGCTCGTGCCGCTATGGACCGAGTGACCCTCCTGATTTTGGGCATGGTGTCGATCGCACCATGCGCCTGTTCCGCCGCGACCGGCGCACAGCCGGCCGTCATCTCCCAAGGTCCGCAGCTGGCAAGATGGCAAGAGTTCGTTGCCGAGGCAAGCCAGCGCTTCAGTGTTCCACAGTCCTGGATTTATGCCGTCGTGGATGCCGAAAGCCGTGGGCAGACCATGCTCAACGGTCGGCCGATCACTTCACGAGCCGGTGCGATTGGGCTGATGCAGGTGATGCCCGACACCTATGAGGAACTGCACGTCGAGCACGATCTCGGAGCCGATCCGCACGATCCGCGCGACAATATTCTGGCCGGTACAGCCTATCTGCGCGCCATGTATGATCGCTTCGGCTTTCCTGGGCTGTTCGCAGCCTACAACGCCGGGCCGGATCGATATGAGGCGCATCTGGAACGCGGGAAGCCGCTGCCGAGAGAGACAGTCTTGTATCTCCAACAGCTTAAGGCGGCGGGTGTTTCGGCGGCCGACATGGATCAGTTCAAGGGCAAATCTCGACCCCCAAAAGCGCCGAAAATCTCCTTAGGGCGCGAATTGTTTTTCCTGAGGGATGGCGTTTCGGCGGGCGGTTCGAGTGGCGGAATTCTGGTGCCGCTCGGGTCTCAGCCAAGTGGGTCAGCGCGGCCGGACGGCAGATGAGGGCAAGGTGCCGGGCGGGCGGTGGGGCACGCTATTGCCCTCCCTTGAACGAGCGCCAGATGGGCACCAGCCGCTACACGGTTTGGGCGCATCCGCGTGACGATCGTCTCGCGGCGCTGCGCCGCCAGTACGGGTGGGAGGGCGCAGGACCGGCTGGTCGCCGGATACGGACACGGGCCCCGGTCGGGGCCGTGGGTTATCTCTCTCTGACTGCCCATTGTGGCACCGCCTCTGCGGCGTCAAGGACGAGCGGTCCCCCCCATTTTGCCGCCGGACGCTGAAGCGCCGACGACCAAATCGGCTCCCCCGCACGCCGCGTTGCGGTCGCTAAAGCGATCCTTGACCCGTCGATGCGCCGGTGCGGTCCCCTTCCGTCAGAGAACGAAAGGAGATTTCCATGACACATCGCAAAATCGTCAGCATCGACGGCGGCAGAGCAGAATATTGGCGGCAGCGCAAGCTGGGCTTCCTGCTCATCCATGAGGCCGAGTGGGCGCTTTCGCGCCTGAATCGGGCGCCGATGTACCTCCACGGCGGCTATGACGAGAACGGCGACGTCATCGCCATCGAAAACCTGCGGCCATATGCCGACATGGAGGACGCGATCCGGGCGATCGAGGCGAACGAGACGGCCGTCAGCATCCTGGTCGCGCAACGCCGCACCAAGATCGGCGACCATGAGGTCAAGGCGGTGATCCGGGAGCTTAAGGATCGGGACCGCGACTAAAGTCGAGACGGGAGACGGCATCCGTCGCCTCTCGTCCTATGTCGCCACCGCGGAATTCCGATCGCGCGGCCGCATCTCAGCGGCGCGTTGCACGCCGTTAGGCGCCGAGCTCGAAGTAGCGCATGGACGGAGGCAACAATCCGCCCGTGAGCTTGGCTTATGTACGACTGAAATGAATCATGCCGTCTTTACTGCGATGGAGTTGGAGTTGAGCAATTGATATTGATGAATTATTGCAGGTTGATGGGGTGTCTAATTGGTAAGGCAAGATAAAGGTGCCGCCTCCTGGAGGCGACGAAGTCTTTGTCTGCACATCGTTTTTCCAGGAGGCTGCTTGCGGCACCAGGAGGCAGGAATCCGCAAGTTTCTGATTTTGCTTCAAGTTAGCCGGAGGTTGCGATGTCGGACGACGAATTCAGGCCTAAGCTCGGCAAGATCGGGTCGCGCGGATCGAAGGCAGGCAAACGCTACGCTGGGCAGGTTCGGGCGGCGATCAACAGGGCCGGCGGCAAGCCCTCTCGCGGTGGTCGCTTCACGGGAAGCCGGACAGGGCGCGGCGGAGCGGCCGCCGCGCTGTTGAAATCACGCGATCGCTACGCCGCTTTCCGACAGCGGCGGGTCGTTGTTAAGGCGCGCGTCGTCAGGCTGGCCGGCAAGGGCGTTGACGGTGCGCGTGTGCACCTCCGCTATCTTCAGCGCGGCGGCGTCACCCGTGAAAACGAGGCTGGCGAGCTCTACGGAGCTGATAGCGATCAGGTCGACGGCAAGGCCTTCATCGATCGGGCGAACGGCGACCGGCATCAGTTCCGCTTCATCGTCGCAGCCGAAGACGGCATCGAGTACGAGGACCTCAAACCGCTAACACGGCGCCTCATGGCGCAGATGGAAGAAGACCTCGGCACGAAACTCGACTGGATTGCCGTCGATCATTTCAACACCGGCCACCCGCATACGCATATCATCCTCCGTGGCAAGGATGATCGGGGCGAGAATCTCGTCATCGCGCGGGAGTACATCTCCTCTGGGCTGCGCGAGCGGGCCGCCGAGTTGGTCAGCCTCGACCTCGCCCCGCACACCGACCGCGAGATCGAGCAGCGCCTGCGCCAGGAGATGGAGCAAGAACGCTTCACCAGCATCGACCGCCAACTGCTACGAATGCGTGACGAGTATGGAATTGTTTCTCCGGTCGGCCGCGACGCGTTTCGCCAGACATTGCATCAGGGTCGCCTGCGCAAGCTCGAGCGGATGGATCTTGCAGCGGAGGCCGGCACAGCCCGCTGGCGCCTTGATGATGGGCTCGAAGCAACGCTGCGTCGGTTGGGCGAGCGCGGCGATATCATCAAGACCATGCATCGCGAACTGACCAGCAAGGGAATCGCGCGCAGTGCCGCCGATTATGTTGTCTACGATGCGGGACAGAATGCCGAGCCTATCGTCGGCCGCGTTGTTGCTCGTGGGCTGGCAGACGAGATTAACGACCGCCATTACCTTATCGTCGATGGCTTGGACGGCAAAAGCCATTACATCGATATCGGCAAAGGCGAGGCGACGGAGCCTACGTCGGAGGGCTGCATCGTGCGGGTCACGCCGCGAAGCACGGAGCCCAGGCAAGTTGACCGGACCATTGCCGGGATCGCTGCAGCGAATGGCGGGCGCTACAACGTCGATATTCATCTGAGGCAGGACCCTTCCGCTACCGAACGCTTTGCCGAGACGCATGTCCGGCGGCTGGAAGCGATCCGGCGAGCCGCCGGCGGCTTGGAGCGCCAGCCGGACGGAACCTGGATCATCGCGCCGGATCATCTCGATCGTGTTGCGGAATACGAGCGCGATCGCGCGAAGGCGGAGCCAGTCCTGGTCGATAAGCTCTCATCGCTGCCGCTGGAGAAGCAAGTCAGTTTCGACGGTGCCACCTGGATTGATCAGGAGCTAGTTTCCGATGCGCCTGAGACACTGCGCAAATCCGGCTTTGGCCGTGACGTGCATGAGGCGCAGGCTCGCCGGAGGCAATGGCTGATTGCGCAGGGTTTGGCGCGTGAAGAGCAGGACCGGATCGTCTATCGCGCAAACATGATTTCGATCTTGCGCCAGCGCGAGCTAAACCGCGTTGCCGGTCAGCTTTCGAGCGAGCTCGGGCTCTCCTATTTCGAAGCAAAGCTCGGAGATCGACTGGAAGGCAAGGTGGTCCGATCGGTCGAACTCGCCAGCGGGAAATACGCCGTCATTGAAAAGTCGCGTGAGTTCACTCTCGTGCCGTGGCGGCCAGTGCTTGACCGACATGTCGGAAAGCAGGTCTCCGGGATCATGAGCGGGGAGGGGATTTCATGGACCATCGGTCGGCAAAGGAGCGGACCGACTGTTTCGTGACCTGCTTGCACTGAGCCGCCGCCGGTATTTGGCCCAAGAGGATGCAGTCAATGGCAGAAGTTAGCCGACAAATCTAATTAGACCTAGCCTACGGTTACGTAAATGATTGATAAGGCAACATTATCAGTCGTTTTGTCGCGCCGACAGGCTGTGCGTTCTTATGCGAAAATCATCGCCAAAAGTGCACGCGCGCTTTACCCTTGAAAGCATGATTCGCCTTGATCCCGCGACTGCCAGCTGCGTCGCGCCGCCGACTGTCCCTGCCTGGGCGCTTGCCGCCGGCGGAGCGCTCAACAACGATGTCGACGCCGCCTTCCAGGCCGGCGCTGCGCTGGGCACACTCGATACGCTGGTTCGGGCGCAGCCTGCCTGGGCCGGCGCCTGGCGCCAGCGGCGGGCGCTCAAATGCGCCGCCGCCAGCATGCGGCTGGCCGGCCGCGCCGGGGATGAAGCCGCCTTGCGCGATGCCTGGCAGCTTTGCCGGCCGGCGCCGATCCCGGCCCCGCCGGCGCCATTTTTGGGGCCTGGCGGCAGCTGGCGCTGCAGCCGCCGGCGACGTGATTTTTTTGCTCCTGAATGAAGAGGCTGTCGCCGGATCGCTTGTGACAAAGAACCTGTCGCGTTTTGCGGCGCGGCGCCTGTTCGAACGCCTCCGCAATTGGATGCCGTGCGCGAGCTGTCGGGCCGCACCAGCTTCCGGCTGTTTGGGCTGTAGCGATGAGCCAAGCGTCCGCCCGCCGCATGCGGAACGACCAGCCGGCGCTGCTGGACACCGAGCTCGAGCGCCTGCCGCCCGAACTGCGCTGGCGCGAGTGGATGGGTCGCGTCGAAGCGGTGATCTTTGCGGCCAGCGAACCGGTGACACGTAGTGTCCTCGCACGGGTGGTGGGAAGAAACTGCAACATCGATCTAATCATCGACGACATTCGCGCCGAGCTCGCCGGCCGCCCCTACGAACTGGTTCCCGTCGCCGGCGGCTGGCAGCACCGGACCAAGAAGGTCTTTGGCGACGCCATCCACGCCGCATTCGGGACTGCCGCGGGGCAGGGTGCAAAAGAGCTGACGCAGTCGGAGGCGCTTGTCCTGATGTGCATTGCCTATTTCCAGCCGATCACGCGGGGCGAGCTGTCATCCTTCTTCGGCAAGGAGGTTTCGCGCGATCTGATCGGTGTGCTGCGCGTGCAGGACCTCATCGCCTCGGGGCCGCGCAGCCCGCAGCCAGGCGCGCCTTACACCTATGTGACGACGAAAAACTTCCTGTCGCAGTTCGGGCTCGACACGCTGCGCCAGCTGCCGGATTTCGAGGCGCTCGAGGATGCCGGGCTGCTGTCGAAGGAAAAGCTGCTGGCTGGCGACATCATGCCCGAGTTTTCCGATCGGTATGGTAAAGATGGGGCGTGAAGGGTCGTTGTGATGGGTATCTCGACAGTCCACCGGAGATCGCCGATGGCCAAGCGATGAATAGGAAACCCTCACCGCATCCAGGTGGCCGCTTCTGCTCACGATCCCGCTGTTGTCCACGATGACGAGAGGCACGTCCTCGCTAGACTAGCGACGGTCGTCAGGAGTCCAGAGAAGCTGACCGCTCCGCACGAAGAAGTGAGCTCCGCAACTCTGGGTCTCCCAGATAGAGGGCGAAATGGTTGGGCGGTTCAGCCAGTCAATACGCAATGTCCATCGTTGCCGAGCCTGTGCAGTCTGCAACTGGATATGTTCGCAGCAGCGCGGACATGCCAGGTGCGCCCATTTGGAATAGCCGTCGCGAACCTCGTGATAAAGCATCCCCCGCACCAGCACCTCGGGGGCTTCCGGCACTTCGCAGGCCAGAAAATGAGGGCGCTGAAGAACACGATGGGTGCCGAGCCATTCGACCCACCGCAGAGGCAGCCGGAACTTCATCACAACACCAGATCTAGCAAGGGAGACATGTCGCCACGGCCGTCGTAATGGCGGCGGCCGCAAATCTTGCATTCGGGCTTGGACTTGCCCTGTGGGAGCGTATCCGAATCCTTCAGATATCTGAAAGACCGCACCCGTTCAGACGCATGCTCATCAGGCCCGCGAAAGCCGTTCAGGCGGTAAAAAAGTTCATTGACGGCCATTGCAGCGACCTCTGTCGTGAACGTCACCACGACCGGATTGGGGTCAGGATTGTTTGGCACATATCCAGCTCGCTGCCGTGCGACCAGAAGTTCGCCGTCCCGTCGCAGGCTATCCAGGAACATCTGCTCATCCTTGATGAGGCCGCGGCACGTCTGGCATGGGTAGCCCGGCTGAACGACCGTCACGCGTCCATCGAAGGTATCGTAGCCACCCTGATCGTTCGGTTCGATCAGAAGTCCGAGATCGATAACAGGAACGTAGTAGAAATGGGCAAGCCGATTCAGGACCTCCCGCCCAAGATGATCGTCGGTGCAGCCGAAAACTACGTCGCAGGCGCGCAATGCCGCCAGAGCCTCGGGGTGCGAATCGAAGTGCGGCAGGCGCACGATGTTGGTGGGTAGTCCCAACTCTGCTATCCCCTCGCCAACAACGTCGACCTTCAGGCGTCTTAGATTGGCATCGAAGCGGGTCGCAAAATGCAGACGGCCAAGGTTCGTGTCTTCGACTCGATCTGGATCGATCAACGCCAGGTGACGCACGCCGATTCGCGAAACAAGGGCCGCCACTGCGGAACCGGTGCCGCCCAGGCCAACGATTCCAATCTTGAGCTTGGCCAGCTGCCCGGATGTCTCGGCACCGAAAGCGCGGCGTTGACGGTCTAGTTCCGGTGTATTCGAATCCGCGGCCGCCGCACCGAAATCCCACCGCTCCCCGATCACAACGACATCTGAAAAAATCTCTGGCCGGAGTTCGGGGCCAAACACGCGCCCGACGAAAGATCCGTCGCGATCCATGATAACCGACAGATGCGGGCGTCGGCTTTCGAGACGATTGAAAGCGAGCGAAAACAAAGCCTGATCGGACACGTCATCATGCATCGAGAACTCCAGGACCCCACGTGGGTGCGAGTGAAACACCGCCACCGCCAGGTCCCGACTTTCCGCTCGCTTGAGCAAACTGTAGAACGGCGCAGTCGACCAAGTGAAACCATCCGGCCGACGCTCGTGATATGCCTCGGGTGGCACGGCAACCACCTCCCTTACTACAAACCTTTCGTCGACCTCCCCAGTCCAGGGATTGTGGACACGAGAGCGGCCGCACAGCGCCAGCGCTGCAGCCTCGTCTTCATCGGCAAGCAGCAGTTCTCGCAGTTGCCTGCGATGGTCCTCAATCATGCGCAGGCTATAGTGTGTCATGCTGCCCGCAGCCCCGAACGGATGTATTGAAGATAGGTTTCGAGCCCGTCGATGCCGGCGCGCCATTCTCCATCAGTCAAGTGACGCGACCAGAACTGCCAGTTTTCCCCGAACAGAACCTGCTGCCCGTTGGCCCGGTCGACCTCGCGTCCATCCAGGTGGAAGAGGCCGGGCGACACATACCAGCTGTCCAGCCTCACTTTCGCGTATCCTGTAGGGATGAGGACTAGCAGCCGTACAAGGCCGGCAGGGACAGGTTGGCCATTTTCCTTTCGAGCGAGGTTCGCGGGGACTTCGAACTCGGGAAACTCCACTCCCCTGCGGACTTCCTGGCCCGCAGGCTCTTCTCGAAGCGTATACCGCAGCGATTTCTGCGTGAGGAATATCTGATCGTCTTCGGGGAGGAACATATGTTGCTCACGCTCCAGGGGAAGTCGCCGGCTTGCGCGTCGTAAATCGCTTGCGCCCACGAGGCGGGGCCTTCTCGTCGAGATGCACAGCTTGACCGTCGCCGATTTCCGGATCTTCACCTGGGCCTGGCTCGATCTGATTCACCACCCAGTCCGTCGGGCTGCCGGCCAGCTGCCTGATTTGGGCGCCAGTGATCGTCTCCGTCGCCCACGTGTGCTCGACGCGATTGACGATCAGGTGGAACTGGGACCCATTGTTGCCGCCGTTGTTCCCGGCAGGGCCGTTGCCATTACCCTGGTTCCCTCCAGAGCCTTGATTCTGTCCGCTCATGTCATTCTCCTAGGTTTGCTTTTGCCGTCAGGGGGGCCTCGACCGCCGCAACTCGACTTACTGACTGCCTCGCGGCTGTTTCGATTGCCGCTTACTGGATGTCGTCGTGACCGCTGACTCTCTCAGGGCGTCACGATCGATGCCCACTTCGCGATAGATGTATGGACCTCCTTGACCTGTTGGAGTACGCTTCGAAGGTGCGCTTTTGTTCGGTATATCGAACATAGAACCGTTCGGTTGTCAAGCACGGATCCGTGCGGTATATATCGAACGATACAAGCCATTCAAAACACTGGAGAATCTGCAAAGCATGCCGGCCACGCTCCGCGAGAAGCTCAAAAGATTGCGAGCCGCCAAGGGTTATTCCCTAGACGAGCTCGCCCGACTCTCCGGTGCCAGTAAAAGCTATCTTTGGGAACTTGAAAATCGCGACGAGCGGAAGCCCTCCGCCGAAAAATTGGTGGAAATAGCTCGCGTTCTCGATGTGACGACGGACTATCTCACGGATGACAAGGCAGAGTTTGACGATGCCCAGGTCAAGGAAGCCTTTTTCCGCAAGTTCAACCGCCTTGACGACGACACGAAAAGTAAAATCATGGATATGATCGACACCTGGAGCAAAAAGAAGTGAAGATGCCGACGACTTGGGGCGGATGGGCCTCCCGCGTATCGGCATATGTAAAGCAGGGAAAAGAGCTACTCGGGCAGCCACGGTTTCCTGTTCGCATTGCGGAGATCGCCCCTGACTATTCCCGAAACGTCTTTCCGAATGAACCGATCACGCTGGTGCGAGGCCAGGATTTTCAAGGAAAATTCGAAGGCGCCCTCGTTCCAAATGAAAAGCGTAACGAGTGGGCCATTTTCTTCGACTCTGGGCACGCATCCAAAGGCCGCATCAACTTTTCCCAGGCCCATGAGTTCGGTCACTACCTCGCCCATCGCCATTTCAGTGGGCAGCCATTCTATTGCTCACGCCGGGATATGTGGG
The DNA here is from genome assembly GCF_033977265.1 of Mesorhizobium australafricanum. Classification (NCBI taxonomy): domain Bacteria; kingdom Pseudomonadati; phylum Pseudomonadota; class Alphaproteobacteria; order Hyphomicrobiales; family Phyllobacteriaceae; genus Mesorhizobium; species Mesorhizobium australafricanum. Next base: position 47,943 of record NZ_JAVIIT010000024.1, read on the forward strand.
GTTGGGATACCGCATATGGTCAGATGGAGGCGGAGGCGAACCAATTTGCCTCATTTGTGCTCATGCCTCCTGACGACTTCCGACTGCAAACTGCGGATTTCCGGCGGCCAACTCTCGCGCAGTTCGAACCGATACGCCAAAGGTATGAGGTATCGTTGACGGCTGCCGTGCTCAATTGGTTGAAGGATACCAAGCGGCGCGCAATGCTGGTGGTTAGTCGAGATGGATTCATCGACTGGTCTTGGGGCAGCGAGGCGCTGTTCAAATCAGGCGTTTTCTTCAAAGCCAGGCAGATGACGATTCAGGTCCCCGACGCGTCGCTTGCGGCGCTCGGCCGACGCAGTGGCCTCACCGAAATCGAGCATGCCGCAGGAATATGGAATCCGACAGAGCCGGTCTTCGAGTCAGCCGTGTTTTCTGAGTATCACGACATGACCCTATCGTTGTTGATCTATCCCGGCTCTGGAGCCGATCAATGGCCCGAACGATCCGAAGAAAATCACGGTATAAAGGATGCCTTCAAGGTCTTTCAGCGCCAACTCTAATGGCGTTTCGGTGGGTGAGGGAAGCGGCTGCCCGCCGCACTCCTAAGTCGGCGTCGGCTACAGAGTGATGTTCGAGCTCATTATCCTCGGGTCAATGTCGTGGTCGAAGATGGGATCGGGCCGCTCCTCTCCAAGGCCGCGCCCGATACGATAGCAATTAACAATCCCAACGCAGGATCAAGAGAAGGCTTGAGTTCCCTTCAGAGAGTATCGACGACGAATTGGAGAAACCCATTGCCGCAGACACGGAAACGGGCAACTCAATTTGCAAGCCAGACTTATCCGATCAGGTCCTGCGTCACGTTTCCTTCAAACTATCGTTTTCACAAAGTCGCTGATATTGGGCTTTTGCCGATCGAGCTGCGACTGATTTACTGTGATGGTTCTGCCTGCAAGATTCTTGGTGCCGGCATGCAATCCCATAATCGGGATTCCGAGCGCTCCGGAAATCACTGAGGCGGTATTAGCGTCGTTGATTTCCGCCTGAAACATGCGCCGAAAATCCCGCTGGGAGGAAGGAATTTGTGTGCCGGACGGGTGAATGGCGAACAAGCTCGGGTTGCTCTTCCAGACATTCCAGATTTCGGCACCGATCTCATTGACAACTGTCTTGAACGCGCCGGCAGCTCCCAAATTCATCTGCGTCAGCCTGTTCCCTACATAACTGTAGATTCGCGGTATCGACATTCTCCAGCGCTGGGATTCAAGGAAGAACTGGGATTGCGGAGCGCCGGCAATACGGGTGATCCCGTAGAGTAGCGCGAGCACAGCCTTGACCGCACGCTTTGAAGATCCATCTGCTGAGAATGGGATAATGAGATTGTCCGAGGCTGACATGGCAAGCTCTGTGTAAACCGTGAAGCTGGGATTGCAGTCGATGAAGACGGTCGAATCTTGCACATCCCAAGACCGGCGAATATCCGCTATGAGATCAGATATCCAAAAGTGCACGATTCGCCATGCGTCTGCTGGTCCTGGTGTGGTTGCATTCGCGACACGAGAGGCTTGAATCTCAAGTTCCTCATCGCCAACGACCAGGTATAAGTTACCTGGAATCGCGTCGTTGAAAGGCCGCACCTGGGACACATATGAAGCTCCAACATTCGGGCTCATATAAGGGCTTAGAATTCGTTCTTCGATGTATCCTGCGATCGTTTTACGACGGGCTGCGGCCGTCAAGGCAATCTGATCCAGTTGTCTTTCGCCCTCAATGATCCCACCGAGAAGCATACTGGACGAATTCGATTGCGGGCATAAATCGATCACAAGTACTTTCTCATTCGGATGGGTACGTGCGTATTCTGCTGCGATCTGGAAAGTCAGGTAGCTTTTCCCGACTCCCCCCTTGTTATTCCAAATTGCATAAACTGACATAGGTCGCGCTCCGACGTGGTTCCCGCTCTCTCTGCCAGAAAAATGAGTCTTACTGTTAGAGTTTTTCGAGTGCCGACGGTGAAGTTCAAGGGAATTTTGAGGGTACCAAATTGGCCGACGCTGGTCTGGGGAGGGGGTGCGACCCTTACTGGTAATGGCCGGGGCCAGACGGGCGTCCTGATACGTCTGGGATAACACGGGCGCGCCGCGCGCTCTCATCGCGGGTAGCCGACGCGGGAGGACTGCACAAGGATCGACGTCGAATACAACGTTGAAGAAGAGGCCGAACTGCTGCGGCTTTCGCTTTCGGTTCCCGAGCAGCTTGCCCAAGGTGCAGAAAAGCCCCAAACCCGCTCCCATAATATTTTACTTGCCAAAATCTAATCATAAGATGTGACTCAGGGTAGATTCGGAGGGGCGGCATGTACCTGTGCGGTGAAGGCATTGATGAGATACTGATCGAACTATACCAGATCCTTCTGGCGGAGGGAGCCGCGACCGTCGGCACTCGCGGCGATATGCGAGAAAAGCTTGGGGTGTCGTTCCGGATGACTAATCCCAGAGCTCGGATAAGTCGATCACAGGACCGCGGCAAACCTTTCAGCGCGCTGGGTGAATTGCTCTGGTACCTCGGAGGCCTCAATACTCTGGAGTTCATCAAGGAATACATCCCGGACTACGCCGAGGATGCCGAAGATGGCATTCTCGCTGGCGCGTACGGCCCGCGTATTCACGCTCTGCGCGGAAGCATCAACCAGCTTGAGAATGTCACCAGGCTTCTGCAAGAGAAATCCACCTCCAAGCGCGCTGTGATCCAACTCTACGATGCCGCGGACATCGCGGTCCATCACAAGGAGATCCCGTGCACGACTGCATTGCAATTCGTAGCGCGGGACGGCCGTCTTCACATGTGCACCACGATGCGGTCGAATGATGCGCACAAGGGACTGCCACATGACGTGTTCTGTTTCACCATGCTCCAGGAGATGATGGCAACTCGCCTTGAACTCGATCCGGGTGACTACATTCACTACGCCACTAGCATGCATGTTTATGACGGCTCAATCGAAGCAATGAACCACTACGTGCATGAAGGACATCAGAAGACTGTGCAAATGCCCCCGATGCCTTCCGGAGACGCGTTCTCGATTACAGACGCCCTGCTGCAGGCGGAAGGGGAGATCCGCGCAGGAAAGAAAATTCGGGCCGGAGACTTTGTGAGAGAACCCTACTGGGCTGATATCGTTCGCCTTCTGCAGGTGTTCTGGGCAACTAAACGGCGGGATGCACCTGGCTTTGAAGGTCTCGACGAGCTGAAAGCCGAATTTCATGACGAGGTTTATCGAACATATCTCGCGCGAAGGCTGAGGACCCGAGCCCAGCGAGACACCAAAAAAACTGGAGCAGCCTGAAATGTGGCCGTCGAGGCAACAACAACATGCGCAGATCTCTAGCGCTCTTCAGAACTATTCGGCCAACATGCGTAATCTTCCGGGTGCCACGGGGACTCTAGCGCGCGACACGCTTGCGATGCAGTTCGTCGCCAGCCTGAGGCGCGAAGATTACTACAGGCGAGCACAGGAAAAGCCCGTTACTGCAAGGAAAGCAGATCCCAATTCGGGCTCGTTCGATGCCGAGCGAGCGGTTGCATACCATATGCAGAACGGCAACGTAGAAGAGGCTGCATGGCTTGTGTTTCTCATGACGCATCTCGCTCGGCCCGCGTCTTCCGGATGGCTTCGACTTCAGCAGATATACGGCCGGCTGGGGGCTGGAGTGTGGGACTGGCAGACTGTTTCGAACAACCCACAGGCAATGATCTCATGGCTCGACGCGAATTGGATGAACATCGGGGGAAAATTCGGCAATCACCGGAAGTACGAGAGCCTGCGGCCGAATTCCAACAGGAGCTTCGGCGACGTGCTGCTTAGCTACGTCGGTTGGATAGGGTCCGCGGGACATCAAGCGTTCTTCGCTGCAAAGATCCACCAAACCGGCAACAATCCCGCAACTATCTTCGATGCTCTTTATCGGAGCATGAGCGTTAAGACCTTTGGGCGTCTTGCGAAGTTTGATTACCTTGCGCTGATCGGGCGGTACGGTATCGCTCCGATCGAGCCAGGATCCGCCTACTTCAAGGGCGCCACGGGTCCCGCTTCCGGCGCACGCCTCCTATTCACAGGTTCACACACAGGCGCGGCAACGGAAGCTCAGCTTCAGGCCTGGGTGGATGAGTTGGATGCCAGCCTTCACGTGGGGATGGCCGTGATGGAAGATGCCTTGTGCAACTGGCAAAAGAGCCCGACCGCATTCGTCCACTTCAAAGGATAGCGATCCTAGACGGTGGCGGGGTTGATCTGACTCCAGTCCCACGTACGCTTAAGATAGTTCAACTTGTCGGGGTCCAGCATTCCACGGTGCTGCATCTGTCCGACGGTTAGGCCTGGAGCCACCCCAATCGACACGCTGAAACGCACGATGTCTTCTCGTTTAGGCCTGACGCGTTCGAATTCGGACTCCCGAAGGGCAGGAATGACGCATTCCGCCGCAAACTCGTTGGCCTCGTTTTCCCGATCTGCGTCCCCCGGTAAAGCGTCATCGTCAAGGAAGGTGTTCGCTTTGTGGAGCACCAGATGTCCAATCTCATGGAAAACCGTGAACCAGAACTGATCATCCCGCTTGTAGCGGAAGCTCAGCAGGAGCATTGCCTTGTCGGGATCGACCATTCGTATCGCGCCGCTGGCGCGGCAGCCCTCGGGAGCCTTGACGACTACAAGCGCAACACCTGCTTCAGCGCAGAGCGTCCTCAATCTCGGTAGAAAGAGCTGAGGATGGCGGATCATAGAAAGCCTTCGGATGTCCCGCAGCCGATCCATCAGATTCTCGGAATTCCAGACGCGTGTCTGGATCATGTCGGCCTCAAGTTCCCCGCGCCGGAGCCATAGAAGAGTGGCATCTTCCTTTGAAGCGAATGCCTTGGAGGTACGATAGTCCGTTTCGCCCACCAGGCGCCCATATCGACCCGTCCACGATTCTGCGTCCGGAACGTTGTAGAAGACCAACCTCTTGCGGATCTCGGCCGCACGGCGCTCTAGGGATAGCTTGCCACGTGCCCTCTGGCCCGGAGCAGGGAGGCGCAGCAGCAGATCCTCATGTCCACTTTCCCGGACTTGAACCAGAGCACGGTCAACCGCCGTATCGAAGTTCTCCTGCCGCTTCAGCCAGAATTTCGCTGTCGCTCCTAAGGCCGCCGACAGTGTCGAAGCGCATGACTCGTCGATTTGCCGCGACCCGTCTATGAGGCTGCGGACAGCCTCAAGCCCGTCCTCGAAGCGCGCGGCAAGGTCACGCGCGGAGATGTTGCGTCGTTGCATTATCGCGCGTATCGAGTCGCCAGGTTTCGAAAACCAGTTGGCTGTGGCGTGATCGTCGATCATCGTACTTCCAATATGGCTGTCAGCTTCACGAATTCAACGCTGGCCCAGTCAATCCGTCCAGCGTCCGTCAGTGCGACGTTCTGATCCACGCTCACGAAGGTTGCCGTGTAACTCGAACCGATGGCGACTTCAAAGCTCTCATCGTCATTGACGGTCACGTTTCCCCCAAGGATCTCGTGCCACTCCTGGACATTCTCGAAAGCTTCCGCATCCGCAAGCTCGCTGACCAGGCGGTCCGCATATGTTCTTCCAAACCGTTGTTCCGCCACGTCACGGTTGAGGCAACAATGCTTTAGGTCGGCCGTTCCATACGAAATCTGCATCCGCGAGTCACCGCCCGCTTGCGCAATACTGGGTGGCGAAGCTTGCGCCACGCTGATCGGCTAACACTACGTTCATTGAGGAAGAGCCGATCCCCGACGCTTGGCCGCTTGCTTGGCGCGGATTCGATCGATGCGGGACCAGTTCCTTTGCAGTTCCTGTTCGGCGGCCTCATCCATGTCGACGCTGGTGGCGTTGCAAAGGGCTGCGAGCGTCACGACGACGCCCCCAACTTATTGGCGCACGTCACCTTTCGGCCTGCCGAACACGTATTCCACAAGTTCGAGTGCCTCCGCCTTGGTGCAGGAGTTCGCTTGAGCGAGTTCGAGCGCTTCTTCAAGGAAGCGATGATTACGCTCCTGCACATTGAGGTGCGCCGATGTCGGAAAGCACGCGACAACCCATTGCCAAACGCGGTGTTGAAACGAGCCTGAAGGCATGTCTACTCCCGAGTTGGCCCTGAGAAGACACTGAGTCTGAGATTGGTTCAAGTTCTAAGGGAAGAACTAAGCTTTCTGGATAATAAAGGTTGTGCATAAGCTATGGCTTTGTCTTGCGACTGGCGTGATCCTCGTGCGGCAGAAATCTCAATCTCGTCACTATGCCTCCAGCCCGGATGCTGAATGACAGCTTATCGCCGACAGTAATCGAAAGGCGGACAGATCCCCCCGGCCCCCCCTTCTGGCCATTTCGCCATGCCCGCCGGCCGCGAATTGAGCCAGAGCTGCTAACGTCACATGAGCCACTAGCTTAATGTTCACTATTTGTGCTTCGAAAGTCGCTTAAAAGGCAATCTGGAATTTGCAGAAATTTCCAGAAAACCGCCACCCTCTTCACGGTCTCAGATGCGTCGAACCTGCCGGCATCGCCAAAATCCGCGGACGACTTCCTTGGATCGGGGTTGCGCGGTGTCAGAGTCGCTTCGGCATCCAGGCTATGCATTGTTCCAGGCGTTCCAACCTAGCCTTTTGCGAACGAAGCTGGTGACCTACGTTAAGCAGATTGGATTTGCCTTTGGAACCAGCCGCATTGATCAATTCGGATTCGAGCAAAGCTATCCGATCGCGCATCTGCTGAGCCTCCGTCAATCGTATTTCTCTAATCCAACCTAGGCCGCGCATATTCAACGATCACCATCCATGCAGCGTGGATTAGCATCCGAAAACTAACGCCAGCAGATTCGAAAAACTCGCATTTTAAGCGTTGCTAAAATTCGCCGCGCTGTCCTACGTTTGCGCGCGTTCCCGACCGCAGATGACGGCACCTCTTTTCTCGCCCTTCTAGTTTCAGAATAATCTTAATTGACTTGGTAACGGCTCTTTCAGAGCCTCTATCTAAAGAAACAGTGCCAATCTCCAAAGAAACAACATGACGCCTCGCGCCAAGCGTATTCTAGGCAAATCAATAGTCGTGACGATAATTGCAATCGTCGCGACCTTTGCTCTGTCGTTCACGGCAAGACTCGCCTTGCACATGCCGATCGATTGGCTGAGCTGGGTGGAATGCACCCTCATTCCCATCCTGATTGGAATGCCCGTCGGTGCCTACATCTTCGCCCAGTCGGAAACCATCCAAGACACCTGTGACAAGTTGGAGAAGTCGTATGCGGCCCTGAGAGAGACCCACGACAGGCTGGCGTTCGTGACCAGCCACGACCCGATGACGGGGCTTCTTAGCCGCGGCGGATTCATGGCAAGGATGGACAGGAAGCGCGATGAGGGTGAATACGACACGCTTCTCGTTATCGACCCGGATCACTTCGCCTCGTTCAATGACAAGCACGGACATTCCAAAGGTGACGAGGCCTTGGTTCGAATCGCAAAAGCGCTTGTCTATCTAACGCGCCCTGGCGATTCAATTGGACGCCTTGGTGGCGAAGAGTTCGGGGTCCTGCTGCGAGGGGTCCGCAAAGAGCAGGCAATGACCATTGCGGAGAACATCCGCCGTCTTATCGAAGGGATGCCCTGGATCAAAGGGCAACAGGACGATCTAAAGGTGACTGTCAGCATCGGGGGTGCGGAAATCCCTCCCAATGCAGATAGTCAGGATATCCTTCGCACAGCAGAACGATGCATTTTTGAAGCGAAACAGCGTGGCCGGAACCGCGTTTCGTTCGACTACGAAGCAACCAGATTGCGAGTCACGACTCCATAGCCGACCCCGCTTGGGCGGATTCCTTCGGGTGCGGCGCTACTCAGTAAAATCAACCATCGTGAGTTCAAACGAGTGCCACACGCCGCAACAAATTGCGTTAATCGGAGCGCATCAAATTTCTGATGCCGTGCCAATCGGAAGCTATAGTCTTCGATTTGCACTAGGCTGCCTCAACGCGAAGGCGGTTGTCGGTTGCGATGATCCGCCGCTGTCCCCCAGCAAAGGCGGCACTCTGCAAAATCCATGATTTCCCTCGGGCGCGATGCGGCTTCTTCCCTATCAAGCCGTCATCGCCGTGACAACATATTCTGCGATAGTCGCAACCGACCTCGATCGGTGGCCTCTTACACAGACAAGCCGTTCACCAGGTCGGAGGAAATGAAATGAACGCCGAAGTTTTCAGCAGCCCCATCTTCGTGAGGCGTTCCACGGTTATCGTGCAAGAGATTGCCGGCCTTGCGGACGCAATCGATTTTCTCGATGAATGGCCGGAAGATCGCAGAGACTTGATCCATCAAACCGCCCTTCGGGCGTGCTTTGACGCCCACGACGGGCACAAGCCTATAGGCGCGGCCCACAATGCCTTTCTCGGCTTTGCGAAACGGGCCGGGATTTTGGAAGACCCAAACTCCGCGATGCAATGGGTCGTTGCCTGCAAATCGGGAAGCGGAAAGGTGCAGGTGTAGACTGGCGCTTGGGTGAGATTGGTCGAAAGAAGGCAGCGCCGAGCCTTGGAAGCCGGCGCAACCCAAATTCGCCAGTTCCCTTGTGGCGCAGCCGGCGCGCCACTCGCCTTGCCGGTGGCCGAGTTCATCGCCTTGAAGCAGAGCGGATGCGACTGGCGAGGCAGGTCAGGCGATCTTAATATCCGCTGCTCCGGGAGCTTGCTGAATGGCGTCCTTCGTGACCTTTCGACAGCAGGGACGGCCAGACGGGGTAGGACCTTAGCCGAATCCCGACCTGACCCAAATCAATTCGCGCAGAATGGTTCGATCCAATCGCCACTTGCTCTGGACGCAGGCCGTCGACAGCACAGGTCGGCGATCCCGTTACGCGAGACGCGATGTCTCTTCGAAATACGCACCGATGATGGAGGCGACACTCTTGCGGGCAACCGGCGGGCTGAACAGGAACCCCTGCAACTCGCCGCATTTTTCGGCGCGCAATGCCTCCAACTGCGCGACCGTCTCCACCCCCTCGGCCGTGGTATCGATGCCGAGGCTGGTGCCGAGGCCGATGACGGCACGGACGATCGCGAGCGACTCTGGACACTGGACGATCTCGCGGACAAACGACCGGTCGATCTTGAGGCGGTTGAATGGAAACTGCCTGAGGTAGCTCAGGCTGGAGTAGCCAGTGCCAAAATCGTCGAGCGCAATGCGTACGCCGAGCGATCGAAGTTGCTTGAGAATGGCGAGGTTGGTGCTGCTCTCGGCCAGCAGCACCGACTCAGTGATCTCAATCTCCAACTGGTGCGCCTCCAGCCCGCTGCCGGCCAGGGCCAGTCCTACTGCTCCGACGAGATTCCCTTTGCGGAACTGCACCGGCGATACGTTGACGGACAGCACCAGATCGCGCGGCCAGGTTGCCGCCACTCGGCATGCCATCGCAAGTACCCAGCGGCCGAGTTCGTCGAGTATGCCGGTTTCCTCTGCGATCGGGATGAAATCCGCGGGCGACACCATGCCGCGGCGCGGATTTTGCCAGCGCAGCAGGGCCTCGAACCCGCGGAGCTTTCCGGTTTGCGTCCGGATGATTGGCTGGTAATGCAACTCGAACTCGCGGTCGATCTCGGCGCCGCGCAGCTCTATCTCCAGCGCACGCCGCTCGCGCTGGCGCATGTCCATCCCGGCTTCGAACCAGCGGAAGGTACCCTTGTCCGATTGCTTCGCTCGATAGAGGGCGAGATCGGCGCATTTCAGTAGGCTGTCGATGTCGGCGGCGTCGTCCGGGACCAGCGCAGCGCCGATACTCGCGCCGATCACTATCTCGGCGCCGCCGACCTTCCGGATGGCGGTAAGATCGCGGATGATGCGCTGGGCGAGCTCCTCGACGTCGGAGCGGCATTCGACCGCCGGCACCAGGATCGCGAATTCGTCGCCGCCGAGCCTGGCCACCACGTCGGTCTTGCGCACCAGGTGTCTCAGCCGCGCGGTCACCTCTATGAGGAGTGCGTCCCCTGCCGCGTGTCCGAGAGTGTCGTTGACCGTCTTGAAATTGTCGAGGTCGATCAGCACAACGGCGAACCGCCGTCCGTTCTGCTCGAGGCTGTCGGCCGCGTGCTCCAGCTCGCGCGTGAAAACTGTTCGATTGGCCACTCCCGTCAGCGGATCATGATGAGCGAGGTAAGTGATATGGGCTTCGGCGCGCTTGCGCTCGGTGATGTCGACGATAGTCGATAGTATTGCCACCTGGTGGTCTACGAGGGTTTCGCTTGTGTACTCGATCACATCGAGCTCGCGGCCGTCGGCGGTGCGGTGCCGGAGCACCAGCTCGCGACCGTCCCTCTCGCGGTTGGTGCGGCCATCCACGCGGATTTCGGCAAGGCTGCTGTCCAGGAAGTCGCCGCGACTGTAGCCATAGAGGCGCAACGCCGCTTCGTTGACGTTGAGAAAGATGCCGGTCGACTGGCTGTGCACGAACATCGGTGCCGGATTATCGTCGAAAAGAGAGCGGAACAGGGTCTCGCGCGCCTTCAGGTCGCGAATGTCGGTCAGTGTGACCGCCAGCACGCCGCCGGCGATGTCGACGCCGACCTGCAGAGCGACCCTCTGCTGTCCCAGTCCGTAGGCGAGCTCGAAGCTCGATATGCGCCCGCCGGAACCCGCGCACAGCAGCTCTTGTGGAATCTCGCTTATGCCGACCTTGGTCAGCGCGTCCGAGAGCCGGGTGAACTGGAGGCTGTCGATGCTCGATCCGAGGAAGGCCGCCGCGGCCTCGTTGACGCTTAGTATGTAGAAGTCAGACGTTGCGCCATGCCCACAATCGATCGGGCTCAGCCCGATGATGCCTTCCTGCGTGGAGTTGATGAGCAGACTGGCAAGCTCGACCTGGCTGGCGCGCGGGCGAAGGAATAGAACGAAGTATTCGCCCGGCCAGCGGCACGACAACGGCAGCGCGACGATCTCGATCGTGGAAACCTTGCCGTCGACGACCCAGTGGCAGACTGTGAGGCGCGGCTCGCCTGCCGAGCAGGCCTTATCGATAGCGGAGCCGATCGCTAGATTGAAGGCATATGGCAGTTCCGCGAGGCTGCGCGCGGACTCCGCAAGGCCCACGATCGCGCGGAAGCGCTGGCCGCAGCGCAGCAGGAGAGGTGGCTCGTCCCCTAAACGACGGACGACAGCGATCTCATCCGAGAAGCGGCCGACGCTGCCCAACGCGATCTCCTCATAGGGCGGCAGCGCGCCTGCGCCGCAGGCGGATTGCCAGCGGCGCAGGATGAGCCTCACGTCGTCGAACTCCGTTTGGGCCGCTAAGCTCTGCCCCGCAGCGTCGACCGTGCCGAGGCCCGTATGATCCAGCCCGATCATCGAGTGTGAACTTCTGCAGGGAAACGTTTCTGAGAGCCGCAATCATGGTCGCATCTCGCCGGTTCTGCTGCGGGTCCAATCGGGTCAAGGCCTCTGAGGAGCGCAAGCTCCGCTCGCCCAGCGCATCCGGCATTCTAGGCAAGCCCGGGTCTGCCGCGGTGCGGTCGCGCGCCTTGTCTGATCCCGTGCCCCGCTCGTCGCGGAACCTATGGCGAGGACCCTTAACGTTCGACTAAACGAAGCGTCATGATCCTGTTACATCGAGTGCCGCGCAGAGGCATTTGGTTCGTCGGCCTGCTGCGCGAGACGGCGCAAGCGCATGAAATGGTGGTGCATGCCGGGTCGATCAACCGAGACCACGTGCATATGCTGGTGTCGATCCCGCCGAGCCTGTCGGTATCGCGCGCGGTGCAATACTTGAAGGGGCGCAGTTCGCACATGCTGCTGAGCGAGTTCGGGATATTGCGGAAGCGCTACTGGGGCCAGCACCTGTGGGCGAGGGGCTATTGGGCGGCGACGAGCGGGAACGTTACCGACGAGATTTGGGTTGAGTATATCAAGAACCAGACGCCGCCGGAGCCTGACGACAACTTCAACGTGACGTGAGTTGGCGCCCTGTCCGCCAACGGGCGGACCGATCCGGCTTTAAGCCGTAACCTGAAGCCACCGCCCTTTTAGGCGGTGGAGAATTCACTCGGTTTTACGAAGTAAATCATGCCCAACGCATCGTAGCTGGCACAGGATTTCCGATTGCACGGTTCGTGGTTGGCGAGTGGTGATTCGCCCACGCTGAGCGTTGCTTCCCGAAGTTCAAGCCCGTGCCAGCCCACTGACCGGTGCAACGAGAGCTCCTATCTCTTTGGCGCCATCTGTCCGGGCGCGGGCCGGTGCGGCGTTGGCGCTGCCGTTCGCCGACACGAGGCCTCAAATCGGCCGCCATATCGCCAGAGGCAGGTCAGTGCTGCCTGGATCGTGCCGGCTGCACCCCACTGCCAAGCTCAAGGGCCGAGGAACATCACGCTGAACTCCTGCCCTGCGTGCGCAGGAAGCCCCCGCCGATGAAATGAGTCCGGTGGCTCAAGCCGAGGAAATTTGCGGGCGGCCGACACGACGTCACACACCATGTCCTGCTTGAGCACCTCGATCGGAATGCGGCCGTCGAGTTCGGGCGAGGGGCGAGTCAGCCAGAACCACGCCAGCCTTGGATTGCCGATTGCCGATAGCACTTCGCTGATCCCTGATGCCGGCCTGCCGTCGACGAACTGGGCGAGCGGGAAGACATGCTTGCGGCCGCCCTTGCGCAAGGCAACGACCTCATTGCGCCTTTGCCAGCGATGCAGCGTCGAGCGCGGTATGTGGAAATGCTCTTCCAGATAGGTCGATCCGGCGACCTCGCCCGCCCAATCCTCAATCAGCACCGACTGCAGATCGTTGGCCGGCTGCAGCGATGAAGGTGCTGCGGTTGCCGGCATCAGGCTTTCATCTGCGCTGTTGGCACTTGCCAAGCCGCCGTGCGCGAAGTCCGCCACTGAGCTGAAGAACTCGGAGACAAGCGCCGCGCATTCGCCCTTGAAAGAGCCGATCGAAAGCCGCTGTGCCTGTGGAAGGAAGGGCACGGCGGCGGCGACGCTGCCGGCAATAGCGCTGGCTGAAGCCAGGGTCTGTGTATCAAGAACGATGCCGTGCTGGATCAGAGCCTGTTGCACGGCTTCCGCGACAAGGCCTGCCAAGGCCTTCTGCGAGATCCCATCCGTCGGATTTTGAAATCTGGTCATGTATCTGTCTTGCGCGCCCTGCGCTGCCCTCCCTAGCTGCGGCCGATTGTTGAACGGCTACAGCGACGAGCGGAAATGGCAGCAGCAAAAGATACAGCGACCCGACCAGTTGCTGTCTAGCATTTCGACACCCCCAACCAACTGTTGAGGCGTCCCGAAATGTCAGTCACGGGACGCCTCGATTTGCGTTTAGGTGCGATGTGTGACAGCCGCGCGACGGTAGGAATCATCGTGCCGGTCGGCACGATGGGGAGAGCCGCGTCACGGACACTGGCATTTTCTCGTTACCTATGATTTGAAACATGCGGGCGCAATTAGGATCCAGTCTACAAGTACATCAAACATAACTATACGTGGTGCAAAGGGGTCGAATCCGTATGGCTGGATACAGCGGTCAAGCGGGGCAAAATCCGCGACGACTTGAAAGCGTTGGTTGACGCTGACGATGTGGTCTTTGTGGCTCGCATCGCCCAGGAATGGGGTTCAACTACTACTGTGCACATTGGTTGAACAACCCGGGGCGGAGCTGGGCGACAGCCGCTCCATACGGCATTCCATCGACCTTAAACTCTATGCGAAGAAGTTTGGCTAGCGGCAAACAATCTGAGTCTCATCACATCCTCCATCGTGGCAGTCTCACGAAAGCGTCATGAACGTTTGCTAATGAGCCCCGCTTGGGGGAATGTTTGGTGGACGAAGACAGCCCGTATCGTGAAGCTTATCGCTGAACTGCCCCCCATTTCGACCGGACAATCGGACAGCGCATCACGGAGGCGCCCCTCGACATTCATCCCAGCCACTGGCGCGATTGGAATGAGCAGAAGTGATCGGAAACCTTCGCCCGCATGCTGCTGGATGCATCGCCTCAATCGAACGGGATGCCCTCTACCTTGGCCGCTGTCTCGAGATCGCCGCGGAAATAATAAGTGGTGAGTTGGCAGTCTGTCTCAAGTAGGCCTGCCAGAGCACATGCGGGCTCTTCGGCTCAATGTGACACCCACGCAGCCGGTCGGCATATCAGATCGCCCGAACCTCGCCGGATGACGTCTTCGTCGACTGTTTGTCCACCGGTGGTCCGTAACTGATCTTTTGACCATCCTGCGAGCGTTCATCCCATTCGCTCTGAAGCATATGAACCTGGCGACGGTGGAAACACGACCGTCTTGCTGCCGTTGAGGAATACTCGTCCGTGGATGTGCGCGTGTATCGCCCGAGCCAGTGCTTGTGCCTCAACGTCGCGGCCGAGGCTGACGTAGTCATCATTCGACTGCGCATGTGTCACACGGATGATGTCCTGCTCGATGATCGGCCCTTCATCGAGATCTGCGGTCACGTAATGCGATGTGGCGCCGATTAATTTCACGCCGCGTTCGTAAGCCTGCTTGTACGGATTGGCGCCTTTGAACGAAGGTAGAAACGAGTGGTGGATGTTTATGATCCGCCCAGACATCTTTTGACACATTTCATCAGAGAGAACCTGCATGTAACGGGCAAGCACGATCAGCTCCGCTTCAGTGTCATCCACGATGCGCATTTGCTGTGCTTCCGCTTCGGATTTGTTATCTTTCGTCACCTTGATGCAGTGAAACGGAATGTCGTGATTCACCACGACCTTTTGATAATCCATGTGATTAGAGATCACTGCCACGATATCGATCGGAAGAGCGCCGATGCGGCAACGGTACAGGAGATCATTGAGGCAGTGGCCGAAGCGCGAGACCATGATGATGACTTTTCGCTTCGTGGCCTCGTCAAAAAACTCTGCTTCCATCCCAAAGCGCGATGCGATGGGATCGAAATCTGCGCGCAGTTCTTCGAGTTCACGCCCGCCTTCGGAACGGAAACTCACCCTCATGAAGAAATTGCCAGTGTCGGCATCGTCAAACTGCGCGCTGTCAGTGATGTTGCAAGCCTGATCGGCAAGAAATCCTGAAATCGCAGCGACGATCCCCCTGGTGGAGCGGCATTTCACCCGAAGTGCAAAGCTGAACATCGTTTCCTCCTCAGTAGTCTCACGCCGGCAAGGTGCCGCGAAACGCTAACAGGGTATTGGCGAGTAGCCAGGTGGATACTTTGCAAAAAGACTGAAGCTCGCGGGTCCGCGAGTGAGAAATTATCACCGCGCAATACTCAAGAGAGAGTAGAGCGAATAAAATCCATGCTTAGCCTGAAAGCCTCCTCAGCACTGCTTAGCCGGTGAATGTCGCGGGAGAACGGCTCGTAGGAGAAAGCGCCAGAATAACCTCCGTCAATTAAACTACGGATCTGATCGATATTGCCGAGCCGGTCGCGCTCGTCGACGAGGATTCGATGGCTATCTTGCATCTCCTCGGGGCTGAGGCTCGGATCGATGACACCGGAGATGTGGACGATGCCCGTATGCTCAGGAAAGAACTCGCTCTCGCCTGCAAGATAATGGTGAAAGGTATCGTGCACGAGCTTACAGCGCCCGCTGCCGCCGACTGCCTCGATTGCCGCGATGGCATCGGCCTTGCACCGCAGCGATGAGGTGACGAAGCCTAAGGGCTCGACAAGCGCCACGAGGTCGGCTGCGTCCAGCATCGGCAGGATCTCGCCCAGCGAGCGACGCAGCGCCTCGTCGCGGCCACCATCGCTGTATTGCGGCGCATCGTTGCGCGGAATTAGGCTAATCGACTCTGCGCCGGCCTCCTTGGCTTGCTCGATGAGCAGCTGGACCTTCGCCCGCATGGCGTCCGACCAAGCATTGAACCCATAGACTTCCGAAAGCCCGAGAAGCCGCAGGCCTTTGGAGCGCGCGTAGTTGCCGATTGCCGCTGGGGCTTCGCCGTCGAAGAACGCAGCGTCCGTCAGCTGTTTGTCCGCCAGATCATTGCGCAGTTCGACCCCAAGGCACCCGAGTGAAGCTGCAAGATCGAGGAAGGCGCGGCAATCGAGCCTCGGCGCTGCCATATGGTTCATAGCGAACTTCGGTTGAGCGGTCATATAAACTCCTCATCCGGTCGCGGATTGACCGATTTTAACCTTCACTGAGGTAGCTCATTGCTGTGGTCAACAGCCAGAAACGAAATCCCATCAGCGAAGAGGGATTTCGGTAAATTCGTGCCACTATTCTCTCATTCTTTCATACAGCGCTGCATCACACGCTTTCTGGGACGTGCAGCGTGAATGGGAGGAACAGTTGTCCACTCGTTTCTAGCGGCCCGGCCTGTAAAGTCTTCACCATCAAGTCGATCAACGCCCGGCAGAGCCGCTCGAGCGGCGTGGCGATGACGCCGACGATCAGATGCTCCCTCAAGGCGTCGATTGTTTCCGGCACGAGTTCGTTGACAACGACGCTTGGCGGCCGCACGAGATCCAGTTCGCGTAGCGCTGCAATTGCGCCTTCGAACCCACCGCCGGCGACATAGAAGCCCGCGAGATCGGGATAGCGGTCAATCAGGGTAACCGTCGCCTCATGGGTGACTTCCTTTGTATCAAGGTTCACTAGCGTATCGAGCACATTGAACTGCGGCGCATGTTCGCGGAAGTAGCTGCGAAAGCCTGTCTCGCGCAGTTCGTGGCCGTGCCAACGATGGCTGCCGACAAAGACCGCCACCTTGCCGACCCGCGGCGCCGACCGCGAGATGAGCCAGCCGGCGGTGCGGCCTGCCTTCATGTTGTTAACTCCAACATAGGTGTCGCGAACGCCCTGCGCGAAATCAGACAGCAGCGAAAACACGGCCTTTCCGGATGCCTTCAATGACTCTACCGTGCGCGTCACCAGGTGATGATCGAGGCTGGCCATGCCGATCACCTCCGCGCGCGTCGCCAACGTCTCCAGCGCCTTAACGAAGTCGGACGGGGTCTGGGACCTGACGAACTCGATATGCACGATGCCGCGTATGCCCGGCGTTTCTTCCACCGCCCTGGTCAACTGCGCCGCGAAAGCGCGATAGAACGCTTGGTCCTCCTTCAGGAGCAGGAAGCCGAACCGGATCGGTCGAAGGTCGCGCTCGATGCGCTGCCGAATGAGATCCGCGGCGTGATAGCCGATCTCTCGCGCCGCCTCGTAGACCTTGCGAGCGGTCTCCTCGCGCACCGGCTGCCGGCCGTTCAGCACGCGATCGATGGTCGCGACCGAAACACCTGCACGCTCGGCGAGATCCGTGATCGTTGGTCGCCTACCCATGGCCCACAATGAGATTGAATGAAAGGTAGATCAACTACGGATGAGAGGCTTTGAAAGATTACACATTTTACGGTTGATCAAGGCAAGAGGCGCCATCAGCCTTTTAGGCGGGCATTGTCAATGCTGGCCAAGGACCGATCTTTCGGAACGCTGCGGCTCAAAACCCTCCCATGCGAACCCTTGATTTCATTCCCCTCATACCCCGCCCGTCATTTGATTGAAAGAGCTTTCATCTCACAACCGTCCAACACCCCGTGCCGCGGCAAGCACGGCCGCCACGGTGGTCAGTTGTTCTCTCTGAGATAGATCTCGAAGGGTGTCGAGATCTACGACGAGCAGGCCGGGCAGAATCTGCTTGAAGGCCTCGGCAGGATCAAGTGGCATCTTTGGCATGGTAACGTCTATCGTGCCCGTGACGAAATTGCCGACCTTCGATTCCCGCGGAAGGTCTGGAAACAGGCTATCCGAACATGCGCAAGTTCCTGACCGCCATCGGCGACTTCCAGGCCTACATTGCCTCCAACAGTGCGAGCCTGATCAATTACGGCGAACGCTATCGGTCCGGTGAGCGCATCTCCTCGGCCTTCGTCGAGGCCACCGTTAACGCCGTCATCTCCAAGCGCTTCGCAAAGAAACAGCAGATGCAGTGGAGCAGGGTCGGCGCGCATCTTCTGCTGCAAGCCCGCACGCAGACCCTTGACGGTTCCCTCCGCTCGACCTTCCGGCAATGGTATCCCGGCATGGCCAACGACAATCGCGAGAACAGAGAAACGGCCCGCGCCGCATGACCGCCCCACAAATCCTCATGCTCCCCAACTTGAACAACGCGGGGCAGCGGACCCCACCAATCGCGACTGGCTTCGGCTTGATCAGGTTTTGCAAATTGATCTCTGGCAGCGAGCCGGTGTTATGCATAACAAACTGCGTCACCAGGGCGGAAGCCGCCGCCACAGTTACCAGCACGAGGCGGAGCGGCACGCTTGCCCAACGGCTGGCGCGAGAGCGCTTGGCGCCGAACTGCTTCATCTGCCGCCAAACAACCTTTTGAGCAGGCTCCAGAAGCTGACGGTGGTGCGGTCATAGACCCGATTGTAAGTGGCTCGCTTAGGGTCGGTGACCCATCCCCTACCGCGTGGGGCTTCAGGCCGAAACTCTGCTTCACCATCCGTTTAACGGATGTTCTGGCCGCAATGCTGCGTTTGATGCTTGGTCTGCGGATTCCGAATCTCATTTTGCTCCCCTACCTCTCGCAACCCACGCCATCATGATCACGGTCCAGGTGGTTGGGATCGGACGGGCCGACCGAAACAGGTCCCTGGACGACGGGGTTGTTGCCCCTACCACCGGCGCAGTCCAGATCGGCGCCGTTGTTTCGTAAGGCAGATGCCGGCTGCGGCGTTCCGCGGTACCTTTGAACGACAGCCGTCATCCGCTGCCCGTCGCCCTCGATCTTCGTGTTGTTGCTGTTGGGGTTGAACGGGTCGACCGTCTGGAGAAGTTGGTTCTGGCGAGCGGAGTCACCTGCCGCCAACGTCATCGTCTCGTAGTTGTTGAGATAGTCGGCCGCACAGCCGCTAACACTCAATGCCACGATAAGGACGCACATCGAGATCTTCCTTCGCATAACGTCGTTCCCGCCTTACACCGGGGAGGGATTGATGCCGGCTGATTTCAACTTCGCGCCAAGTTTCGCTCGCGTGGCGCAAGCCGTCTTGTCACCAGCAACGCATTTGTTGTTCGCATCCTTCCAGTCCAACAACGCGGTGTTGATCCAGCTGCCAGGCGCGCGTGCAATCCCATAAGGCGTAGGTGATGCACCGATAGCGACCGATGCTGCTGCCGCGCCGGCTTGTCCATGCGGCGCACGCTTCCATCCGCTGATGATGAGACAATTCCGCATGAAATCATCTTCAGCGATCGCATTGCCGATAGCATTGCCAATCCCGGCACCGGCAACAAACCCCGGCGACCCAATCGCAATATAGCCTTGGTCTATTGACCTTTTCTGAAGTTCGCATTGTGCATGGGCGACATCGAAACTCGGCCCATACCCGATCTGAACATAGTCTGTTTGATTGCTAGTTTGACAGCCGCATAGCGCGGCAGCGGCACAAAGTGCCGGCAACACCTTTATTTTCATACCCCCAGCCCTCCCACGGCTGAGGCCAGCATCTCTCAAAGCAAATATTAGCGCAAGATAGCAAATCTATTCTGGTAAATGCCCGTGGGTTTCGGAAGCTTGCTGTAGCTGAAGCGGCGGAGTGATCGGGCTGTCAAAGCTAAAGTTTATCTTGCAGCTGGAGCCATCCGCCGCCGACCGGGCCAGGCAACCCTGACCAGCTCCACCCGGTCGGCGGCTTGCGTCTTCGTACTTTGCAAATATTGTAACTTGCGAACGAAGTAATAAGGAATATGATGATGTCGCATTTATAAGTTGGCTACTTTGTCCCACCTTTAAATAGCTTTGACAAAAATGTAGACGATCACTTGTTCAGTTTCGGGAGACCCGAATGTCGTTTTGTCTACCTGACGGCCCCAATGTCGCCGTATAGGGCACGCCGTCAATGGTGAAATTCGTCTGCGGCCGAGACGAGCTCGGCAACACTTCCTTGTAGTGCATTCCGCGCATCAGGTCCATTGACGCCCGTTGATTGCCGTGTTGCCAGCCCGAGACGTAGATGTTTAGCTCTGGCACTGGAGGCGGCGCGTAAGGCATGTATGGTGCCCCAAAGATCGACGCTGCGGCGCCTTGCTCCCACGATGGGCCTGGCTGATTGACGCTGGGCGCCGGTGAAGGCGCACCCTGCCAAAAACTCGACGAGTTGGCCCCCCAATTCTGGGGCGGCGCCTGGTTCCATTGATCGACGCCCGCCCAAACCTCCGCCGAATTGTGACTGGGCGGTGGAGAGGCGCCGCGCCACCCTGCCTCCGTCGCATCATACGAGTCCCAAAGGTGGTCTTGATTGTAACTCGACACCCGCGACGGGGACGACTCGTGCTCTGGCTGATTGACGCTGGGCGCCGGCGAAGGCGCACCCTGCCAAAAACTCGACGAGTTGGCCCCCCAATTCTGGGGCGGCGCCTGGTTCCATTGATCGACGCCCGCCCAAACCTCTGCCGAATTGTGACTGGGCGGTGGAGAGGCGCCGCGCCACCCTCCCTCCGCCGCATCATACGAGTCCCAAAGCTGGTCTTGATTGTAACTCGACACCCGCGGCGGGGACGACTCGTGCTCTGGCTGTCTAGCGCTACCCTCCGCAGCCCCCGACGTACCCTCCCCAAGAGTCTGACGGTAGTTCTCAATCATGCGCAGCCCTGCCGCGACCCGCTTATCACCCCCACAAAGTTCCTGGGCATAATTCTTGAGCGCCTCGCCGCTGACTCCACAGAGAGACAAGCCGTAAACGCTGTGAAGCCTGTCAGATAGCTTCCGGAGCCCGGAACCATATGCGACCACGGTATGACCCGCTATAGTG
Source organism: Mesorhizobium australafricanum (assembly GCF_033977265.1). NCBI lineage: Bacteria > Pseudomonadati > Pseudomonadota > Alphaproteobacteria > Hyphomicrobiales > Phyllobacteriaceae > Mesorhizobium > Mesorhizobium australafricanum. The sequence goes on from NZ_JAVIIT010000024.1 coordinate 68,708, forward strand.
TTACCAGCCCGAGCGAAATCACCCGCCCTCTGGATGAGGTCATCGTCTCCAGGAGCGATCTGATACCGCCTCCCAGTGCCCGCCTGCGACGAACCCTCCCCGGAAGTCCCACGGTACCGCTTAAGCATGTTCAGCCCCTTCACGACTTGGCTTTCACCCGCGCACAGTGTGCGAGCATAGCTCTTTAGCGACTCGCAGCTGAGGCCAGAGAGAGACAATCCATAAACGTCGTGAAGCCTTTCAGATAGTTTCCGAAGGCCTGAACGGAACTGATCTACGGCCGCACGCCCAGATCTCTGCAACTCCATATTGCCCGCGCTCTGGATGAGGTCCTCGTCTCCAGGGGCGGCCCTATACCTCCTCCCATGATCCGGAACGTTCGGCTGGGCCGCCCCTTCGAGGTGCTGCTCAAAGTGGCCTTGCGCAGCCCCCTCAGGTTCTTCCGCCTGTCCCGCCTGCTGCTGCGCCGCCAAGGCGAAGTACGCATTCGGATCGAATCCAAATAGATTGAAGTTGCTCGGGTCCATCATAGTCTCCTAAGGTGCATGCATCACGTATGCATGGGCCCCAGACGCTACTCTGGTTAACTGTCCAAGAACTGACGAACGCCTACGGTCCTTCAGAAAACTGGACCAGTCCTTTTTGTCTGGTTCTTACTGCGCGCAATTAGCTCTAAGAATTCATATCGGTAGCACTCTCCGTATCGAGTGCTAAAAAATTCGTGCCACCCTCTTGAAATGCGTGCTTCGGTAATTCCCGGACAGCCTTTTCGCTAAATCTAGTACAGTGGTGGCGGACGCGGCATTATGACTCGGGCGTGTCGGGTTGAGGTGGGTGGCGGTTTGGCGTGCGGCATGATTCCATCAGACCATGTCGGAGCCACCCGATTCTCGAACGCTGACCCCTGCGGGCCTGCTCGACGTGATCGTGGCAGTTGCGGGCGGAGGTCGCCGGGCTTCGCGCCGAGAATGCGGCTCTGAAGGATGAGATACGGCGTCTGAAAGGTCTACCGCCGCGCCGACGCTGAAGCCGAGCGGGATGGAGCAGTCGTCCAAGCGGAGCTCGCCTGCAGCAACGGGTCCGAAGCGGGTGGTCCGCTATGGTTTTGCCCCGGTTACTCCCAGCCGACGACAGATAATTCTGGGCTCGGGCCCTCACGGCGACAGATAATTCCGGACGTTACATCACAGAACAGTTTCCAACCGCCAGGCCGTCATGAGCTGCTCGGAACAGGCAAGGGAGATACGATGGATCCCTTTAACAATGTCAATCGGTCCCACGTCTCAGATTTCGCCCGCACAGACGATGCAGGCTCGCAACAGCAGCAGACCAACCAGGCGCGT
>NZ_JAVIIT010000025.1:0-65917 GCF_033977265.1 Mesorhizobium australafricanum
AACCCACACACACGCAAAACCGGTAGCTGCAAAAGCCAAAATCCAGCCCGATCAGACCAAGCATTCCGACAAATGTCATCAAAATCGAAAAGGACGCGACTTTTGCAGCAGCCTGTTAAGTCTTTGTTTTGATGCATGTCGTTGTCCCAGAACCGCTGCACACTTCTGGGCGACATGCATTATCTGGTTGGCCCCGCGCACGCCAGGCTGCTGCTGTTCGTCAGAACCCGGTGCTGACGCTGTCGAAACCGCCGGTGCTGCCGGTGTCAAGGCCGCCGGTGCTGCCGGTGTCAGAGCCGCTGGTGCTGCCGGAGTCAGAGCCGCTGGTGGAGTTGCTGCTGCCGCCTTTGGGCTCGGGATGATCGCCGTCAGTGCCGCGCCAAGGCACCGGTCCGGTATCGTTCTGTATCGGCTTGACCGGTGTCCCGAAGACCGTTGGCGTGGGTATGCGGACGACCTTTATCTTCGTGACTATTTTTCGGACGATCTTCGGCTTGCACACCGCGACCGTCTGGGTACTGCGCCCGGCAAGACCGAGAATGCTCATCGAATAGACGTTCTGCCGCTCGATGCCGGCCTTGAGGAAAGCCAAGGCTCTGGCCGGATCGGCGGGCACGCTGTTGCGGCCTTCCTTGAAGATCATGGCGAGATCGGTCATGGCATTGACATGCCCCATCGCCGCAGCCTGGAGCAACAGGTCAAGCCCCTTGCCGGTGTCTCGCTGGACGCCGATGCCATTGAACAAGGCCCGTCCCCAGGCGGCCATCGCGTAGGGATCTCCCTTGTCGGACGCCTTGGAATAGAAGCCGTTCGCTTTCGTCGTATCCATGGCCGTCCCCAGGCCGGACGAGGCGATGTAGCCGAGTTGGAAGACCGCACGGACATGTCCCTTGTCGGCAGCATCTTGAATGGCCTGCCTTGCCTCGTCGACCTTGCCGGCCGCGAGCAATGCCCGCCCTAGCTCGTAATGGAAACGGGCGACATCGGGATAGGTGTCAACCGCCGCCGCGCAAGCCTCCACCGCCCCGCCGCCAATCTCGTTCGGCAACCGGCCGGGGACAACGCCTTGCAGGTCGAGCGGCTCGCCGGCGGCCTGGTCGCAGGGATCGACGCTTGGCGACAGCTTCATCGTCGCTCGCTTGGAGGTGCCGCCGCCGCCGATTTGAAAGCCGATTTCGACGGGAGCCGCCGCGCCGATCTGCGGTTCGTAGCGCAAATCATTGACTTCAGCGGCCATCAGGTCCGATTGCGGCGACAGGACGCGATCCGGCAGCGACAACGTCCCGGTTGCCGGGTAGTTCGCCAGCTTGAGGATGATCGAGGCATCGCTGGCTGCGAGACCAAGTTTCAGCGGAACCGGGCCGACGCCGACCGGGACGCTGATGTCGTGGTCTTCGATCGCCTTGGCGGCGGTGGCGATGCGGATTCCGCGTTCGGTCAACCCCTGTTGCTGCTGTCCGTCGGACGGGGCGATGACTTGCCGAGCCTCGGTGTTCGCACCGCGCATCAGCACCACGTCGTCAATCAGCGAGGAGTTTTCCCACGGCACCTGCTTGCCGTTGGTCGCCTTGACCACATCGCGGCGCACGGCCGCCATGATCGAGCGGATTTCCTGGTTTGGCGCCAGCGCGCGGCGGGAGAAGGCGGACGAAAACGGGCTGAGGTCGCCGCTGCCGTCATAGGCGACGGCGCCGGGCTCGGTGGCGAAGGCGATCAGCGTGTTCTGCGAGCCCGTCACTTGCGCAAGACCGGTGCCGCCGGCGACGATCATTTGATCGCGCAGCCAATAGTCCTTGCGCGGGAAAGGATTGTTGCGGCAGGCATCGAGGATGATCACCTGGATCTTCGATTTCGAGCGCAACTGCTGCAGAACGTCGTTGACCTTGATCGCCTGAACTTCCATGTCGGCCGGGTCCTTCAGCGACGCATCGACCGGGATAAGGAAATTCTCACCGCCGATCTGAAAGCCGTGACCGGAATAGTAGACGACCGCCAGATCGGCCCCGTCTGCTGCCGCGAGATAGTCGCGGAACTGCTCTTCGAACTGAAGCCTGGTCAGATCCTTCCCGGTGAACACCTCGAAGCCGGCCAGCCGGAATGTCTTCGACACATCCTCGGCGTCCTTGTCTGGGTTTTTGAGAGCCGGGATTTCGCGGTATTCCGAATTGCCGATGACGAGGGCGACCCTTCGATCCGCCCGGGCGTCCATCGTCATAAAGGCCACGAGAACCAGGGCCGCAAGGAGCACGCAGCATCGCAGCATGGCAAATCCCCCATCCGTTAGATTCTGGAGGCTTCAAGAAGGCCAATTGCGATGCAATGGTCTGTTAAAGACCTCACAATCCGTAACTATGGATGAAGGAAAATTGCCGCGATAGCGATATTTTCTTATTTACTAAATTTCTTAAAATCGAATTCGAGCGCTGTATCAGGCGGCTTCCGCGAGAAATTCAGGGTTCTGCTTCACCAGCGCCAGCTTCAGTTTTTCCATGGCGCGGGCTTCGATCTGGCGGACACGCTCCTTGGAGATGCCGAGCTGCTCCCCAAGCGATTCCAGCGTGGCGCCGTCATCGCTCAGCCGGCGCTCCTCGATGATCCGGAGCTCGCGGGCGTTGAGTGCGCTGAGCGCGCTCCTCAGCCAGACGGCGCGGCGCTGGACATCGATCCTTTCGCCGACGATCTCGTCGGGAAGCGGGTCTTCGGAGACCAGGAAATCCATCCGCTCGGCGGCACCGTTCTCGTCGGCCAAAGGTGCGTTGAGCGAGCTGTCGGGAGAGGACAGGCGCGAATCCATCATCGCCACGTCGGCTTCCGGCACGCCGAGCGCCACCGAGACCTCGTGGTAGAGCGAGGCATTGGAGATGGGCTCGGCGCCGTTGGCGAGGCGGGCGCGCAAACGCCTGAGATTGAAGAACAGCGCCTTCTGCGCCGAACTGGTGCCGCCGCGCACGATCGACCAGTTGCGCAGGATGTAATCCTGCATCGAGGCGCGGATCCACCAGGTGGCGTAGGTGGAGAAGCGCACTTCGCGCGCGGGCTCGAAACGGGCCGCCGCCTCGAGCAGGCCGACATGGCCCTCCTGGATCAGGTCGCCGAGCGGCAGGCCGTAGTGGCGGAATTTCGAAGCCATTGAGATGACCAGGCGCATATGGGCGACGGTGATCCTGTGCAGCGCTTGCTGGTCGTTCTCTTCCTTCCAGCGCAGGGCAAGGACATGCTCCTCGTCGCGCTCGAGATAGGGAGCCCTCATTGCCGCGCGGACCAGTGTCCGTCCTGCCGCGTCCTCGATCATGCCGGCTCCCTTTGGCGGTGATTGCGATGGTGGCGGTTGAAAAGGCGCCGCCGTGCCCTACAACAGCCATGCAACGTGTCAGGCGCATGGATGGTTCCGCCGCCCGTGGGGGCAAATGTTGCCAGCGGGAACATTTTGTTATCGGGCCCGGAAAGCCGCTTGGCGGATTACCGGATGATTTTGAGCATCAGATTTCTGGCAGAGCCGATTTTTGAAATCTGGTTCCTTAGTTCCCAACCTTCTATCTGTCAGTTTCCGGCTCTCACAATCGAGCCGGGGCACCGGTCAAAACGGGATCACAGAAAAATGAAATGGCTTAAATCGCTCCTTGTCGCCGGAACGCTGCAGGTTCTGGCGGTCACCGCCGGCCATGCCGGCGCCAATCTCGACCAGATCAAGCAGGCCGGCGTGCTCAAGGTCGGCACGGAAGGCACCTACGCGCCCTTCACATATCACGACGAATCCAACGCCCTGGTCGGGTTCGATGTCGAGATCGCCAAAGCCATCGGCGACAAGCTCGGCGTCAAGGTCGAGTTCCTCGAAGGCAAGTGGGATGGCCTGATCGCCGGCCTCGACGCCAACCGCTACGACGCCGTCATCAACGAGGTCGGCATCACCGATGCCCGCAAGGCGAAGTATGATTTCTCCGATCCCTACATCGCCTCGAAGGCCGTGCTGATCGTGCGCGGCGACAACACCGACATCAAGACCTTCGCCGACCTCAAGGGCAAGAAGTCGGCGCAGTCGCTGACCTCGAATTTCGGCAAGCTCGCCGAAACCAACGGCGCCGAACTGGTCGGCACCGACGGCTTTGACCAGTCGATCCAGCTTCTGCTCACCGGCCGCGCCGATGCCACCATCAACGACAGCCTGTCCTTCCTCGACTTCAAGAAGCACAAGCCCGACGCCAATGTGAAGATCGCCGCGCAGGAAGAGAACGCCGACTACTCCGGTGTCATCGTGCGCAAGGGCGATCCGGAACTGGTCGCGGCCATCAACAAGGCGCTGGCCGACATCAAGGCCGACGGCACCTACAAGAAGATCGCAGACACTTATTTCGGCCAGGACGTTTCCAAGTAACCACCGTTCTTTTGTTCGATACCGGCGGGCCGTCTTTGACGGCCCGCCATTTGTTGCGTGACATTCATCGGGGCCGTCTTTGACGGCCCGCCGGTCCTTGCATGATAGTCATTCCGTACGGGGGAGGTGCCGCCGTATCTGGAAAGGAGAAGCGCTCCGTGCCGCACTGGCTGCAATTGATGCTGGAATCGTTGCCGACGCTGTTGTGGGCGGCGCTGATCTTCACCGTACCGCTGACGCTCTTGTCCTTCGCGCTTGGGCTGATCGCCGGGCTGGTGACGGCGCTGATCCGGCTGTTCGGTCCGAAGCCGCTGGTCGCGCTGGTGCGCTTCTATGTCTGGATTTTTCGCGGCACGCCGCTGCTCGTTCAGTTGTTCCTGATCTTCTACGGCCTGCCTTCGGTCGGCATCCTGCTCAATGCCTTTCCCGCGGCGCTGATCGGCTTCACGCTCAACATCGGCGCCTATACGTCGGAGATCATCCGCGCCGTCATCGGCTCGGTGCCGAAGGGCCAATGGGAGGCCTCCTATTCGATCGGCATGACCTGGAGCCAGGCGATGCGGCGCACGATCCTTCCGCAAGCGGGCCGCGTCGCGGTGCCGCCGCTCTCCAACACATTCATCTCGCTGGTCAAGGACACGTCGCTGGCGGCCGCGATCACGGTGCCCGAGATGTTCCAGGCCGCGCAGCGCATCGTCGCCACCACCTATGAGCCGCTGATCCTCTATGTCGAGGCGGCGGCGCTTTATCTGGCGCTGAGCTCGGTGCTGTCGGCGCTGCAGGCGCGGCTGGAGGTGCGGCTCAACCGCTATGGCGGATTCCTGGAGGCCAACGCATGATCGGCCTCACTGCCATCGAAAAGCGCTTCGGCGACAATCTCGTGCTGAAGGGCGTCACCGTCAGCCTCGACGAAGGCAGCGTGACGGCGCTGGTCGGCCCATCGGGCGGCGGAAAAAGCACGCTGCTGCGCTGCATCAACCTGCTTGAAATCCCGACGTCAGGTGCCTTGCGCATCGGCGATGAAGCACTGGAATTCCATCCGGGCGGAAAAGTGCCGGCCAAGGAAATCCAGCGCATACGCCTGCAGACCGGCATGGTGTTTCAGAATTTCCAGCTCTTCCCGCATCGCACGGCGATCGAGAATGTCATGGAAGGGCTGGTGACGGTGCTGAAATGGCCTGAGCCAAGGGCGCGCGAGCGGGCGATGACGCTGCTCGAAAAGGTCGGCATGGCGCATAAGGCCGATGCCTGGCCGTCGACGCTGTCGGGCGGTCAGCAGCAGCGCGTGGCGATCGCCAGGGCGCTGGCGCCGTCGCCGCGCGTGCTGCTGTGCGACGAGCCGACCTCGGCGCTCGATCCGGAATTGGCGCAGGAAGTGGTCGACGTGCTTGGGCAGCTTGCCCGCGAGGGCACGACCATGGTGATGGCCACGCATGATCTGCGGCTCGCCTCCAAGATCGCGCAGGAAGTCGTCTTCCTCGATGCCGGCGCGATCGTCGAGAAAGGTCCGGCTTCGGTCGTGTTCGACAATCCGGAGCGCGAGCGGACCAAACGCTTCATCGCTTCGTTGCGGCAGGAGGAGGCACAGAAGGAATCTGGCGGCTGAGCTCCCTGCCTCCCCCTTGTGGGGAGGTCGGACCGAAGGTCCGGGCGGGGGTCCGCGCCGTAGCCTCGCCCCTGCTTCGCAGCGACTTGCCGGGGCGAGCCACGGGCCTCGCCCGTCCAGCCGGAAAAGCTGCCTATGTGTCAGCGGATCGGGATCTTTCATCCGCTCCAAAGAGAGTCCCGGGATAAGATTGGTTTCTCTGGGGCCCGGCTTCTCCGTCATCTCCAGACAGGTGACGGCATTTGCAAGCTTCCCCTTTGGGGACCAAGGAATATCCCATGGGCAAATGTGGATTGGAGTCATTCGATGTTTCAACAGTTTCCATAGCTATCAACCGGTTGAGATCCGCTGCGCCTCCCCTCGATTTCATGCATCGCAGGAACCGCTGACTTGCGCGAGGAATTTATAGTTAGAGATTGCGCGACAACTCGCGCTGAAGAAAGTCATACAGACATTGCGTTGCGGCCGGTGTCGATGCGGGACTGCGCAATACACTCATCTCCAATTCTCGAATGGACGGAAGCCCGTCGTACCCGCCGATTGTGCGCAGCGAGGGCGGGACGCTGCATCGCGGAAGACCGGCGATGGCAAGACCGGCTTCCACAACAGCGATCAGTCCTGAAAGGCTCGCGCTCGAATAAGCCACACGGTAGGACCGGTTCGCACCTTTGAGCGCTTCCAGAACATGTGCGTGTGCGGGTCCGCAGCCGGCCTCGAACAGCGCAATAGGGAGCGGATCGAGCTCCCAGGTTACGTGATTGGGTGAGGCTACCCAGACTAAGGGCTCTCGCCGCTGAACCGGGAACGTCTCGCCCGGCAGTCGCGTGACAATCGCCAAGTCAATTCGCCCGTTCTGCACGGCGGGGATGAGCTGGCGCGATGCTTCACAGATCAGCTCCACCGCGACCAGCGGATGCTCGGCTGCAAATTGCGCGAGCACCGGCGGCAGAAAATGGGCCACATAGTCCTCCGGTACACCAAGACGCACCGAACCGATCTCCTCTGGCCGAGCGATCGCCGCTCTGGCCGCGTCACTCAATCGCAGCATTTTCCTCGCATAGGCCAACAGCTCCTCGCCAGCGGCATTCGGCCTTGCAGCCTGGGGACGACGCATGAGGAGCTCCCGGCCTACCGACTGTTCCAGACGCTGTATCTGCATGCTCACCGCGGATTGGCTGCGGCCTACCAGCGGTGCGGCATTCGACAAGCTGCCGCTCTCGACGACGGCAACAAAGGTTCTCAGCAGTTCGAGATCAAGTGGAACGGACATATCATCATCAGCATATCGAATACCGGAGCTCAAATATATTCATTTCTCTGAACTCACCTCATCTGCCACATTGATTTCTCCAGCCATGGATATTTTGAAGGCCGATTGATTTTGTCAGCCACATCGTCACCTGTTTCGCTGTCCGAGGACACTGACTCTCCAACCGGATGGCGGGTCGTCGGGGGAGCCCACGCACTGACAGCCGTAACCTTCGGGTCAGCCTATGCTTTCTCGGCTGTGTTTCCCGGTCTTTCCGAGGAATTCGCGGCATCGCGGGGCGAGATCGCGCTTGTCTTCTCGATCTCGGCTTTTGTGTTCTATTCGCTGGGGGCGATCGCCGGCCCCCTTGCTGATCGCTACTCGTCTCGTGCGGTCATAGCGACCGGTTTGATAGCAATGATCATCGGCTATGTCGGAGCCAGCCAGGCAAAGTCGCTGGACTCGCTCTACGTTTGGTATGGTGCCGGCGTGGGACTTGGGATCGGCCTTTCTTATGTTCCCGCGCTGGGGGCCGTGCAATCCTGGTTTGTCCTCAAGCGAAGCCGCGCTTCCGGTATTGCTACGGCTGGCCTCGGTCTTGGCACGCTGCTGTTGCCATTTACAATCGGCCGCCTTGTCCCCGGGCTTGGTTGGCGCGGATGTTTTATCAGTTTGGCGGTTGTCATTGCCGTCATCGGTTTGCCGGCCGCGATGCTAGTGCGCAAGCGCCTGGATGCCAACAGTCCCTCAGAGCCGCAATCCGTCTCCCGGCCCGGCCCTTTCACAGTCTGGCGCGACAGCCAATTCCGTCTATTCTTCCTTATGTTGGTCCTGGCGTCGTTCTGTACCTTCATTCCCTACGTGCATATCGTCCCGGCCGCGCACGATATGGGTCTGTCGCTCGAAAGCGGTACAATCCTTATCGCACTCATTGGCATCGGAAATATCTTTGGGCGCTTCGTGCTGGCGGGCTTGGGTGACCGCATTGGTTCCTTGCGCCTTTTGGCAATCCTTACCTTTGCCGTTGCTTGCTCCTTCCTCTTGTGGTCCGTTGCCAGCGGCTTGGCCATGCTGGTGCTTTTCGCCCTGTCGTTCGGCATGAGCTATGGCGGTTGCGTCGGACTTTATCCGGCCGTTGCCGCCGATCTCTTCGGCACCCGTCATATCGGAACGATACTGGGTTATCTCTACACGGCTGTTGGCCTTGCTGCATTGCTGGGGCCAACAATGGCGGGGCTCGTCTTCGATAAAACCGGTAGCTATCTTGGCCCCATACTGTTCAGCATGGTTGCCGCTCTTGCTGCCAGTTTCCTGACACTGCGACTGCGACAGAAATAGAAAATGCCGCAATGTGCTACGGCGGCCAGATTGAACCTCGTCGTCCGGCTTATGATCGATGAAATCAATGTCGAAAGGAGCTTGTTTGGCCGGCAAACGCGGTGTTCGGAATACCCACGCTCATCTTTGAGCTTCGCGGCCGTCCGGTGTTCGTCGTCCGTTCTACCTTAGCGCAGGATTTTATACCGCTCTTGTCCCGGCCCCTATGTCGAGGCGGCGGCGCTTTATCTCGCGCTGAGCTCGGTGCTGTCGGCGCTGCAGGCGCGGCTGGAGGTGCGGCTCAACCGCTATGGCGGATTCCTGGAGGCCAACGCATGATCGGCCTCACCGCCATCGAAAAGCGCTTCGGCGACAATCTGGTGCTGAAGGGCGTCACCGTCAGCCTCGACGAAGGCAGCGTGACGGCGCTGGTCGGCCCATCGGGCGGGGGAAAAAGCACGCTGCTGCGTTGCATCAACCTACTGGAGATTCCGACTTCCGGCAGCTTGCGCATCGGCGACGAGACGATTGCGTTCCATCCGGGCGGCAAGGTGCCGGCCAAGGAAATCCAGCGCATCCGCCTGCAGACCGGCATGGTGTTCCAGAACTTCCAGCTCTTCCCGCATCGCACGGCGATCGAGAATGTCATGGAAGGGCTGGTGACGGTGCTGAAATGGCCTGAGCCAAGGGCGCGCGAGCGGGCGATGGCGCTGCTCGAAAAGGTCGGCATGGCGCATAAGGCCGATGCCTGGCCGTCGACGCTGTCGGGCGGTCAGCAGCAGCGCGTGGCGATCGCCAGGGCGCTGGCGCCGTCGCCGCGCGTGCTGCTGTGCGACGAGCCGACCTCGGCGCTCGATCCGGAACTGGCGCAGGAAGTGGTCGACGTGCTCGGGCAGCTTGCCCGCGAGGGCACGACCATGGTGATGGCCACGCATGATCTCAGGCTCGCCTCCAAGATCGCGCAGGAGGTCGTCTTCCTCGATGCCGGCGCGATCGTCGAGAAAGGTCCGGCTTCGGTCCTGTTCGACAATCCGGAGCGCGAGCGGACCAAACGCTTCATCGCTTCGTTGCGGCAGGAGGAGGCACAGAAGGAATCTGGCGGCTGAGCTCCCTAAAGCGCGTCGCGCTGAGCCGGATTCAGGCGACGCGCTTTAAGTCTTTGGTTTGATGCATGCCGTTGTCCCAGAACCGCTGCACACTTCTGGGCGACATGCAGTAGCTCCCCCTTGTGGGGAGATCGGACCGAAGGTCCGGGTGGGGGTCCGCGCGGCCGCTTCACAGCAAGCCAGAAACAAAAAACCCGGCGCGAGGCCGGGTTTTTCATACTCCTGGAGCGAAAAAGCTCAGGCAGCTTCTTCCTGTTCAGACTCTTCGTTGTCGGCCTTGGCGCCGCGCTTCGGACCCTTGTTGAGGTTGACCTCGATGAGGCGCACCGCCTCGGTTTCCGACATGCGGTTCACCGCGGCGATCTCGCGGGCCATGCGATCGAGCGCGGCTTCATACAGCTGACGCTCGGAATAGGACTGCTCCGGCTGGTTGTCGGCGCGATAGAGGTCGCGCACCACTTCCGAGATGGAGATCAGGTCGCCGGAATTGATCTTGGCATCATATTCCTGCGCGCGGCGCGACCACATGGTGCGCTTGATGCGGGCGCGGCCCTGCACGACCTTCAGCGCGCGGTCGACATAGTCCTCTTCCGACAGCTTGCGCATGCCGATCGAGGTAGCCTTGGCGACCGGCACTTTCAGACGCATCTTGTCCTTCTGGAAATCGATGACGAACAGTTCCAGCTTGTGACCTGCAACTTCCTGCTCGTCGATCGCCACGATCTGGCCGACGCCATGCGCGGGGTAGACGATGAACTCGCCGGTCTTGAACCCGTGGCGGGCTGCGGTGGACTTCTTCTGCGGGGTGATCGTTGCCATTACGCCCTGAACTCCTTGGTTGTAGCGCCGGCATGGCGGCGCCGGCTGAACTCGTGTGACCGGCGGTAGCCGATCATTAGCCGCACAACAGGCGAACCCACCGGAAAAAGCCGAGACCAGCAAAGCGCACGAATGCGGCCGCCTGTCCCAGATCGCTCTGGTTCGGGTTTGAGAAGCTCACCTTTCAGTGATTTGGGGCGTTAGCGCCATAAATCGACGTTGTGTCACCGGCATGTTTGGCTGATGTAACACAAAAAGTCGGAAGAATCAAGGTTTTGCTGCGTTCGCTAACGCCAAGCGAGACCGCTGCCTGTCAAGACAGTATTTGTATCGGCCCCATTACGCCGCGTCATGCCGGCGTTGCCAACGCCTGCATTAATCGCCTTCGCCGGGCTCCGCCGAGAAATATTTCTCGAACTTTCCGGTCTCACCGTCGAAGGCCTTGGCGTCCGCCGGCGGCTCTTTCTTGGCGGTGATATTGGGCCATTTCTCGGCGTATTCGGAGTTGACCTGCAACCATTTGTCGAGGCCGCCCTCGGTGTCCGGCTTGATCGCGTCGGCCGGGCATTCGGGCTCGCACACGCCGCAGTCGATGCACTCGTCGGGATGGATGACGAGCATGTTCTCGCCCTCGTAGAAACAGTCGACCGGACAGACCTCGATGCAGTCCATGTATTTGCACTTGATGCAATTGTCGGTCACGACATAGGTCATTGCAGGCTCCGGAACGTCCCATTTTGTTGGGCTTTTTGGCTGAGGTAACGCCTTTGCCCGCCGCTTGCAAGGGCAGGACTTGCTGCCCGAGCCGCAGTGGCGGAATGGATTTCCAGCTTTGGAGCGGTTCAGCAATTCATAAAAATCGCCGGCCTGCTCGTCCTCGCAATGGCTGCGGCGAAGTCGCCGAACCTAACCGCCGCGAACTTTCCTGGAATTGCTCCGGACGCGCCGGCATCCGGCTATGTCTCAGTCGTCGCCGAGCAGCCGGTCGGTCTGCCGGCGCTCGCGTTTGGTCGGGCGGCCGCTGCCGGCCTCGCGCAAGGCCGGAATGGCATCCGGGACAGCCTCGCCTTTGGGTGTCGGTGCCGGCGACATGTCCTCGTAAAGCAGGCGCGCCTCGTCGGCCGGGCCGCGCCGCGTGCCGCAGTTCAGCACTTTCCAGACCAGGATACGGCCCTCGAGCGTGATGGTCAGCACGTCGCCTGGCTTCACCAAATCCGAGGCCTGCGCTGCTTTGTCGCGATTGATACGGACGTGTCCGGCGACGACGACCTTTGCCGCCAGGGACCGCGACTTCAGCGCGCGCGAGAAGAACAGCCATTTGTCGATGCGCTGGCGGCCTTCTCCAACCATCGGGGCTAGCTTTGTCGGAGCATGATCTTATCCGAAAACCGGTTCCCACTTTTCGGGATCATGCTCTAGCCTATTTCTTCAGCTGGTCGCGCAAGGCGGCGAGCTTGGCGAAGGGCGAGTCCGGATCGAAGCGCTGCGGGCGTTCTTCGCGCGGCTTGCCCTGGAAGGCCGGCTTGCCGCCCGGAGCGTTGCCCTTGCCGTCCTGCCTGTTGCCCTTCCAGTCGGGCCGGCCCTCGCGGCGGCCCCCTTCGTGGCGATCCGGGCGCTCGCCTTGCGGCCTGCCTTCGCGCCGTTCACCACCCTCGCGCCGGTCGCCCGTCTCCGGCCTCGGCTTGAACTTCGAGCGGTCGAAGCGCGGCTTGCCGGCGCCGTCGCGCTGCTCGCGGCGGCCTTCGTGGGCGGCCTTGTCGCCAGGCTGGCCGGCTGCGGCGCCCGCCTCGCGTGCGGGCTGGCCACCGCGCGGGCGACTGTCACGACGGTTGTCCTGGCGGTGGCGCGGACGCTGATGGTCGAAACGCGCCTGGCGCCACAGGAGGACCGGTTTCGGCTCTTCGGGTTCGACTGCCGACGCGTCGGCTTCACCCTCCCCCTCGTGGGGAGGGTCGGCGCGCAGTGCCGTTGCGGGGCGCGCGCCAGCGGTACCAGTATCTGCATCGTCGGCGCCGTCACCCCCACCCGCGCCGCTTCGCGCCGCGACCTCCCCCATCGAGGGGGAGGCAAGGGCTTCGGCGCTTTCGGTCGACTCGGGCGCTGCCGCAGTGTCCACCGCTGCGGTGTCCTCCACAGGGTGGGCTTCTTCCGCGGCCTCGGCCGGAGCTTCTGCCGGCTCTCCCGCGACAGGTTCCGCTGCCACTTCCGTGATGGCTTCGGCAGCAACTTCGGCGGCGGTCTCGACAGCGGCAGCCGGTTCCGAACCCTCGACCGGTGCCACCGCGACCGCGTCCGTTGCGGCAGCTTCCGCCGCCTGCGCGGCGCGGGCTGCCTCTTCCGCCGCAAGCTTCGCCGCGGCCGCTTCGCGGGCGGCATTGTCCTGCGCTTCGAGTTTCGCCTTCACTTCGGCGGCCGGCTTTGCCTCGGAGCGGTAGCCGAGGCCTTTCAGGATCTCTTCCATATCGTCGGCGGTGGCGCCGAGGATCGACATCATCGGCGGCGTCACCATGAAGGCGTGGCCGTCATAGGCGCCGTCGGGGCGCTGGCCGAGGCCGGGCTTCCAGTTGGTCGCCGGGCGGATAAGGTCGGCAAGCCGCTCGAGGATATCGATGCGCACGGCGCGGCGGCCGAGATTGCGATAGCCGGCGAGCTTGTAGAAGGTCTTGTCGAAGGCCGGGTCGATGACCACCGAGGTGCGGCCGGAGGCCAGCGCATGCACCACATCGCCAAAGCCCGGCTTGTCCTTGCCGTCGTTCCTCAACGCCCAGAGCAGCGTCACCAGGCCAGCCGGCGCCGGCTTGATGAGCGCCGGCACGAAGACATGGTAGGCGCCGAAGCGCACGCCGAGGCGGCGCAGTGCTGCGCGGCCTTCCTGGTCGAGCGACTTCATCTCCTCCGCGATGTCGCGGCGATTGATCAGGCCGAAATGCTCAACCAGCTGGAAGGCGATGCCGCGCGCGATGCCGGTGAGCTGGTCGGCATTCTTCAAATCGACCAGCGGCTTCAACAGTGACTCGATCTGGAAATTGACGAAACGCTCGGCGCGCGCCGCGACCTTGTCGCGGCCAGGGCCAGTCAGCTGTTCGTCGGCAAGCAGGACCAGACGCGGCTTCAGCGCCTCGTCGCCGGCCACCAGCGTGCCGATCGGCGCGCCGATCCAGCGCAAGACGCCGTCGGAGCCCAAAGCCAGATCGCCGTTGGCGCACGCGGCAAAACGTTCGGCGCGCGCCTCGAACTCGGCCGCAAGCGCCTTCTGCGCGGCGGTGCGCACCGCCTTGGCGTCCTCGCCGCCGGCGCTTTGGTCGGCGGTGAAGCGGAAACCCTGCAACTCGCCGACATGATGGCCTTCGACGAGGACGGTTCCGGTTGGGCTGATTTCGGCTTCAGGCATGGTATTTTCTCTAAGGCGCCGCATGAGGACGGAAGTCCTGCGGTCTACAAAGCGTTTCGTCAACCGCTCATGCAGCGCATCCGACAATCTGTCTTCGATTTCGCGCGTCTTTTCCTGCCAGTGTAGCTGATCGGCCAGCCAGCCAGGGCGATTGGAGACGAAAGTCCAGGTGCGGATCTGCGCGATCCGATGCGAGAGCGTGTCGATATCGCCCTCCGTCGTGTCGGCGCGCCGCACCTGCTCGGCCATGTAATTCTCATCGACATGGCCATGGCGGGCAAGGTCCGTATAGATCGAGGCGATGAGGTCGGCATGCTGGGCCGGCGCGATCTTGCGGTAGTCCGGCAGGGCGCAGGCTTCCCAGAGCAGCGCGACGCGCTCCTTGCCGGAGGCGAGGGCGCGGATATCGCCGTCGCGCGACAGATGTTCCAGCGCCTGCGCGTCGACAGCCGGCAGCGCGCGGGTCAGCCCTTCGACCGGCGCATTGGTCTCGATCGAGCGCTTCAGCGCATCGAGGCTGGAAAAGTCAAAATCGGCGGTGCGCCACTGCAGCACCTTCACCGGGTCGAAGTCGTGCGCCTCGATCTTCCTGACCAAATCCTCGTCGAACGGATCGACCTGGCCGGTGACGCCGAATGTGCCGTCGCGCAGATGCCGGCCGGCGCGGCCGGCGATCTGGCCGAGCTCGGCCGCGGTCAGGTTGCGATACTGATAGCCATCGAACTTGCGGTTCTGGGCGAAGGCGACATGATCGAGGTCGAGGTTCAGCCCCATGCCGATGGCGTCGGTGGCGATGAGATAGTCGACGTCTCCGGACTGGAAAATCTCCACCTGCGCGTTGCGGGTGCGCGGCGAGAGCGCGCCGAGCACGACGGCGGCGCCGCCCTGCTGGCGGCGGATCAGCTCGGCGATGGCATAGACCTCGTCGGCGGAAAAGGCGACGATCGCCGTGCGCCGCGGGAGCCGGGTGAGCTTCTTCGAGCCGGCATAGGCGAGATGCGAAAGCCGTGGCCGCGTCACCACCGACACGCCCTTCAGCAGCTTCTGCAGAATGCCATGCATGGTGGCGGCGCCCAGAAGCAGCGTCTCCTGACGGCCGCGCAGATGCAGGATGCGGTCGGTGAAGATGTGGCCGCGCTCGAGATCGCCGGCGAGCTGCACCTCGTCGATGGCGACGAAGGCGGCGTCGGTTTCGCGCGGCATGGCTTCGACGGTGCAGACCGAGTATTTCGCGCCGGCCGGCTGGATCTTCTCCTCGCCGGTGATCAGCGCCACCTTGTGGGCGCCCACCTTCTCGCAGACGCGGGCATAGACCTCACGGGCGAGCAGCCGCAGTGGCAGGCCGATGATGCCGGTCTCATGCGCGACCATGCGCTCGATGGCGAGATGGGTCTTGCCGGTGTTGGTGGGGCCTAGCACGGCCGTCACGTCGCGGCCCGAAAGGATCAGCGGCTGGGAGTGTTTCGGCTGGATATTCATCGGCTCGGAAATAAGTGTTTCTGCCGCTTTTGGTCGGAGGCGCGGCGGCGCCGCCGCGTGTGACAGCCGACACATAGGGATTTAGCACGCGAAGCGAAAGCGGAATGTTCCTTTGGGGACAAGCGAGGCCAGCCGGGGACGGTCGAAATCGGCTGTTGTTAACGGCTGGAACGAGTCTGGAACGAATCAGCGACGAATCGCTGACTCGTTCTGATTCAGGTTTTGTTCACGGCTATATGTGGATTTTCTGACGATGAGTCTCACCAGATGCTGAATCGACAAACTGGCCCGATTCATGCTTGGTCCTCGCTGGACCCAGGCCGTCGTTAACCTTTGCCGGTGAACGGTCGCGGTCGACTTGGGGGTGGCCCTCAAGATTATGAAATCGTTGATTTTTCTTAATCGCTTTTAACGAATTCGGTGATGTTTGCGCCGTCTGTCGTTAACTTTTCGGCCAAAGCCAGAACGAATCGGCGACGAATCAGCGATCCGGTTATTTTCCCGGTTTGTTCACCCCTAGATATGGTGTTATCCACAGCTTGCCCACCGAAAATTCACAGCTTGCGAAGCGGGTTGCGCACAGGGCGTGGCCCGGCCGTTAACTTTTGCGTGCCGAATTGAGGCAAGGTGGCGCGCCGGCCTTTCCGGCGGGCGCGTAAGGCGGCCCAGATGTCAGGGCCGCCCAGAGCACGATCCCTAAAAGTTGCAGGCTTTTAGGGGGAGATCACGCTTCAAAATAAGATCTAGAGCGGGGTGGCGATTCAAAGAAATGCCGTCCCGCTCTGAATGACAATCGGGTATCAGGCGAAGTACTGGCCGCCATTGGCTGACATGGTCGAGCCGGTGATGAAGCCGGCCTCATCGGAAGCAAGGAAGACGACGCAGCGCGCGATCTCTTCCGGTTCGCCGAGGCGGCCGACCGGGATCTGCGGGATGATGCGTTCGTTGAGCACCTTCTCGTCGATCGCCTTGACCATTTCGGTCGCGATATAGCCGGGGCAGATGACGTTGACGGTGATGCCCGCGCGAGCCCCTTCTTGAGCAAGAGCCTTACTGAAGCCGATGTCGCCGGCCTTGGCGGCGGAGTAGTTGACCTGGCCGGCCTGGCCCTTCTGGCCGTTGATCGAGGAAATTGTGATGACGCGGCCGAACTTGCGGTCGCGCATGCCGCTCCACAGAGGATGCGTCATGTTGAAGACGCCGGAGAGGTTGGTGTCGATCACTTCCTTCCACTGCGCGGGCGTCATCTTGTGGAACATGGCGTCGCGGGTGATACCGGCATTGTTGACCAGCACCCCGACCGGACCGAGATCGGCCTCCACCTGCCTGATGCCGGCGGCGCAGGCATCGTAGTCGGCGACGGACCATTTGTAGACCGGGATACCGGTCTCGGCATTGAATTTCGCGGCCGCCTCGTCATTGCCGGCATAGTTCGCGGCGACCGAATAGCCGGCGTTCTTCAATGCGACCGATATCGCCGCGCCGATGCCGCGCGATCCACCTGTGACGATTGCTACTTTGGACATGTGCTCCTCCCTGTTGGTGGAGGAGCGAATAGGGAGTGGCGAATAGCGAGTAGGGATCTATGTCCCGTCGCGCCGACGCCATTTTTCCCTATTCGCTACTCCCTATTCGCTATTGGCTCAGTTCAGCGCTTCGACGCATAGGGCGATGCCCATGCCGCCGCCGATGCAAAGTGTGGCAAGGCCCCTCTTGGCGCCGCGGCGGCGCATCTCGAACACCAGCGTGTTGAAGACGCGGGCGCCGGAAGCGCCGATCGGATGGCCGATGGCGATGGCGCCGCCATTGACGTTGACGATCGCGGGATCCCATCCCATGCCCTTGTTGACGGCGCAGGCCTGCGCGGCGAAGGCCTCGTTGGCCTCGACGAGGTCGAGATCCTTGACCGACCAGCCGGCCTTTTCCAACGCCCGCTTCGAAGCGGGAATAGGTCCGGTGCCCATGATCGCCGGATCGACGCCGGCGGTCGCCCACGAAGCGATGCGCACCAGCGGGGTGATGCCGCGCCGGGCAGCCTCGGCCTCGGTCATCAGCAGCGCGCCGGCGGCGCCGTCATTGATGCCGGAAGCGTTGGCGGCGGTGACCGTGCCGTCCTTGTCGAAAGCGGGCTTCAGCTTGGTCATGGCGTCAAGCGTCGCGCCATGACGAATATACTCGTCCTGGTCGACGACGGTGTCGCCCTTCCTGCCCTTGATGGTGAAAGCGACGATCTCGTCCTTGAACTTGCCAGCCTTCTGCGCGGCTTCCGCCTTGTTCTGCGAAGCGAGCGCGAACTGGTCCTGGTCGTCGCGGGTGATCTGGAACTGGCGGGCGACATTCTCGGCGGTGTTGCCCATGTGGTAGCCATTGAAGGCATCCCACAGGCCGTCCTTGATCATGGTGTCGATCATCTTGTAGTCGCCCATCTTGACGCCGGCGCGCAGATGCTCGGCATGCGGCGACAGCGACATCGATTCCTGGCCGCCGGCGATGATCACCTTGGCGTCGCCGGTGGCGATCTGCTGCATGCCGAGCGCAATCGCGCGCAGGCCCGAGCCGCAAACCTGGTTGAGGCCCCAGGCGGTGGTCTCCTTCGGCAGGCCGGCATTGATCGAGGCCTGGCGCGCCGGGTTCTGGCCCTGCGCGGCGGTCAGCACCTGGCCGAGGATGACCTCGTCGACTTCCGCCGCCTCGACGCTCGCCCGCGCGAGCAATTCCTTGATCACCACGGCGCCGAGCTCATGCGCCGGCGTGGCGGCGAAACTGCCGTTGAAGGAGCCGACCGCGGTGCGGGCGGCGCCGGCGACGACGATTGAATTGGAAGCGGCCATTTTCTTCTCCAGACTTCGAGGGGTCGTGTTTTAGGCTATCGTTGAAGACTTTTCTTGCCCGTTCAAGGGGCCAAGTCAAACCGGAAATGGGCATGGGCGCAATGCGCGGCAAGCAGAGCGCGCACCGGTTGCGGTAACATGACGTTGACCGCGTGGCGGATTTTGCCATGGCCATGCAGCATTAATTGATGCCGCAGTGCACAAACCACTTGGAATTGTGACGCTTTTGCGCATATCCTCGCCAAAGGGCACAATCGTTACCGGCCGCTTACCGCGAGCGCGCCGGTATCCTGGGGAGGATACGGATGGCCGCGAAAGACGACCCGATCGTCATCAAGAAATATGCCAACCGCCGGCTCTACAACACCGGCACAAGCACCTATGTGACGCTCGAGGACTTGGCCGAGATGGTCAAGAAGGGCGAGGAGTTCACGGTCCAGGACGCAAAGACCGGCGACGATATCACTCATCCGGTGCTGACGCAGATCATCTTCGAACTGGAGAACAAGGACGGGCAGAACATGCTGCCGATCCCGTTCCTGCGCCAGCTCATCGCCTTCTATGGCGATCAGATGCAGATGATCGTGCCGAGCTTCCTCGAACAGTCGATGATCGCCTTTTCGAAGGAACAGGAGCGTTTCCGCGAGCAGATGAAGGGCGCCTTCGGCAAGTCGCCGATGGACATGATGAAGATGCCGACGCCGATGAAGGCGCTGGAAGAACAGACGCGCCGCAATGTCGAGATGTTCCAGAACGCCATGCGCATGTTCACGCCGTTCCCGTCCGCCGGCGGCAATTCCGCTGCCCCGGCCGAGCCTGCGAAGAAGGAAGAGAAGTCCGACGATCTGCAGGAATTGAAGGCGCAGATCGCGGCCATGCAGCGCAAGCTCGACACGATGTCCTGACGGGTGTGCCGCCGCTTGGTGGCGGTCGCGAACGCTCGAGATTGGCGGCAAGGCCTATCCCTTCGTCATCCTCGGGCTTGACCCGAGGATCCATGCCGTGACGCCTGCTGAAGGGCACGACGGCGCAGAATTCTGAACCGTAACAACGCCTTAATGGAACGGCATGGATCCTAGGGTCTGCGCGCGTCGCTTCGCTCCTTGCTCCGCCCTAGGATGACAACGTGAGAGACGTTTCCGCTAATCGCAGTTGGCAGCCACAGCCGTCATCCTCTCTCGTCAGGCCCATCGTAACGCGCGCGCGGCCTGATCAGCCTGTTGCTGGTCACCTGCTCGACGGCATGCGCCGTCCAGCCGACGCTGCGGCCGAGCGCGAACAGGCGGAACGGCGCATCGGCGGGCAGGTGCAGGCTGCGCGTCATCGCGGCGAGAGCGAAATCGATGTTCGGATGCAGCCCGGTCGCGGCAAGAATCGCCTTGCGCAGCCGTAGCAGACCGTCATCGATCCTGAAAGCGGCGAACAGGCCTTCGGCGCGCGGGTCGCCTTGCGGATAGAGCGGATGGCCGAAGCCTGGCAGCGGTCGATCGTGAGCGAGCCAGCGGGCGATCGCCTCATCGGGACCCAGCCGCTCCGCATCCTCGACAAGCGCGATCGCCGCCGCACCGGCTCCACCGTGACGCGGGCCGGCAAGCGTCGCCAGGCCGGCGAGCAGGCAGGCCGCGATCGGCGCGCCGGTGGAGGCCGCGACGCGGGCGGCAAAGGTAGAGGCGTTGAGCTCGTGATCGGCAAGCAGCACCAGCGCCTTGCGGATGAGTTTTGCGCCCACAGCGTCAACCGACCAACCCTGCGCTAACCTGTCATGCACGGGTTCGGAGCCCGGCGTCGCGCCAAGCGCCGTGGCCAGCGCGCTGGTGGCGGCGGCGCCGTCGTGCTGCAGCATGGCCGGCCTGCGGCCGAGTGAGGGCCAGCCTTCGGCCGCGAGCGCCGAGAGCCTGGCGAATGCCGTTGGAGTGCCGCTTTGCCGAGCGGCTGAAGGGGTCAGCGGAGCGAACGACACCGGGGAGTCCGAGCCCCACAACAGGGCAGCCGTTTCCTCAAGTGTCGCCGCCGCCGAGAACGCCACCGCATCCTTGCCGCGATAGACGAGGCGGCCATGCAGCACCGTCGAGATGGACGTGGCGATGGCCGGCTCGCCCCAGGCGATGGCGCTTTCGGCTATCGCCTGCGGGCTCCTTCCACGTTCGCGGCGGGTGGCGAGCGCGGCAATGTCATCGGCGCGGTACTGGCTGCGGCGCGGGTCGGCGTCGTCCGGTTTCATGCCGATACGGCCGCGGCTGACATAGGCATAGAGCGTCTGCGGCCGGACGTTCAGCCGCTCCAGCGCTTGCTCCCGCGTCAGCCATTCCGTCATCTGCCGCCTTACATTGATTATATTGATCAAGATTGATGCATTGATTGTGCAGCATTAATTGCAATGCACAAAAGGTCAAGGAGACGATCATGGCAAATGGGCTCGATGATGTTGTGGCGGCCGACACGGTGCTTTCCGACGTCGATGGCGCGGGTGGGCATCTCACCATCCGGGGCCATTCGCTGATGGAGCTCGCCGGCCGCTGGCGATATGCGCAAGTGGTCCGGCTGCTGTTCGACGGGTTCTTCGACGACCTGCCAAGCGATGCCGAACTGGAGAAGGCGATCGGCAACGCGCGCGTCGAAGTGTTCGACCTTGTGCGGCCGATGCTTACCCAGCTTGCGCCGCTCGACATCTACAGCGGCATGCGAGCCGGCATGGCCGTGCTGCCGGACGGTGACGAGCTTGCCGATGCGCTGCGGCTGATCGCGGCGCCGGCGGTGCTGACACCGGCCCTGCTGCGCCTTGGCCGGGGCGAGACGCCGATCGCTCCCGATGCAAAGGCCGATCATGCCGGCGACATGCTGCGGATGGTCTCCGGCACCGCCTCGCCGGTGCTCGCCATGGCGCTGGACAGCTATCTGGTGACGGTCTGCGACCACGGGCTCAATGCCTCGACCTTCGCGACCCGCGTGGTGGCGTCGACGCAAGCCGGACTGACTTCGGCGATCCTGGCCGGGCTCGGCGCGCTGAAAGGCCCGCTGCATGGCGGCGCGCCGGGGCCGGTGATCGAGATGCTGGACGCCATCGAGGCGAGCGGCGACGCCACCGCATGGCTGCGTAACGAGATCGCGCATGGCGAGCGCATCATGGGCTTTGGCCACCGCATCTACCGTGTGCGCGATCCGCGCGCCGACGCGCTGAAGGCGGTCGTACGGCAGCTCGGTTCGCGCAACGAGAAGAGTGGTGGCGAAACGGGCAGCCGGCTGGCCTTCGCCGAGACGGTGGAACAGGCGGCGCTCGGGGTGCTCAAGATCGCCAAGCCGCAGCGCTCGATCCAGACCAATGTCGAGTTCTATACCGCGCTTCTCTTGGAAGCGGTCGGCTTCCCGAAAGAGGCATTCTCCAACGTCTTTGCCGCCGGCCGTGTCGGCGGCTGGATCGCGCACGCGCGCGAGCAGCGGGAGACCGGACGACTGATCCGGCCGCAGTCGCGCTATGTCGGGCCGATGCCCGATCTCGTCGCCTGATATTGCGACGCGCCTTGATGCAATCCCTCCGCTCACTCGAAGCGGAGAGGTTTTCATGACCGAAATTTCATGTGATCACGCTTGTGTGTTCGTGTTCTTGCCTTGGTCCGTCCTTATATGCTGCACTGCAACATTGGCCGGTCGCCAGCTGCTCCGTCCCGTGACGTGGGGTCAGGCTGGTGGCGCATCGAGACAAGGAACGCCATGGCGAAGAACGGCAAGGCGGAGGAAAAGAAGAAGATCAACGTCGCGCTGCAGGGCGGCGGCTCGCATGGCGCCTTTTCCTGGGGCGTGCTCGACCGTCTGCTCGAGGATGGGCGGCTGGACATCGCGGCAGTGTCCGGCACCAGTGCCGGCGCGATGAACGCGGTGGCGCTGGCCGATGGCTTCGTGCGCGGCGGCGTCGAGGGCGCCCGCCAAAAGCTCGACGATTTCTGGCGGGCGGTGGCCTCGAAGGGCCGTTTCAGCCCGGTGCAGCGCATGCCGTGGGACGTGGTCTGGGGCAACTGGTCGATCGAGAACACGCCCGGCTATGTCTTCTTCGACACCATGTCGCGGGTGTTTTCGCCCTATGTCGCCAATCCGCTCGGCCTCAATCCGCTGCGCGATGTGGTGGCGAAGGAGATCGACTTCGACAATGTGCGCGCCTGCAAGTCGATGGAACTGTTCATCTCGGCGACCAATGTCGAGACCGGGCAGCTGCGCGTCTTCTCCGACGGCGAGATCGACCTCGATACGGTGATGGCCTCGGCCTGCCTGCCGCAGCTGTTCCAGGCGGTCGAGATCAAGGGCGTTCCCTATTGGGACGGCGGCTATGGCGGCAACCCGGCGCTCTATCCGTTCTTCAAGACGGCGGCGACCGAGGACGTGCTTCTGGTGCAGATCAATCCCGTGGTGCGCGAAGGCACGCCGAAAAGCGCCAACGAAATCCAGAACCGCATCGACGAGATCACCTTCAACGCCGGGCTCTTGCGCGAATTCCGCTCGATCGCCTTCGTCAAGGAATTGATCGCGGCCGGGCGCCTGCCGCACGGTGAATATCGCGACATCCGCATGCACCGCATCGATGCCGACGAGGCTTTCAAGGACCTGTCGGCATCGTCCAAGGTCAATGCCGAATGGGCTTTCATCGCCTATCTGCGCGACCTCGGCCGAAGCGCTGCCAGCGACTGGCTGGAGGAAAACTACGACGCCGTCGGCCAGCGGGCCACACTCGATCTTTCGGGCGAGCTCGACGACGGCTTCAAGCCGCTGCACGGCCCGGCGCCGGGCCGGCGGGTCAAGGAATTCCTCGCGGCGCGGCTCAAGCCGGAATCCGCGCGGCGGCGGGCTTAATGCATGTCGCCCAGAAGTGTGCAGCGGTTCTGGGACAACGACATGCATCAAAACAAAGACCTAAGCGCATCGCCCGAATCCGGTTCAGCGCGACGCGCTTTAGGCGCCTCCCTGCCTGTCAGCAAGTCTGTCCCGATTGTCAGTATCTTCCCCAGCGGAACCGGCGGGGCGCTGGATCACGCCTTCAGCGCGATGTAGTCTTACGTCGACGTAAACGGGAGGTAGCGATGCTGCAGACCAGACAGAACGCTCTCGGGGTCAGGTTTGAAGCGCAGTGCAGGGCCTTCGAGAAGGAACCTTTCCCGACGCTGGACGTGCGCAGGGACCGGCTGAAGCGCCTCATGGCGCTCACCGAAAAGCACGAGGCCGAGATCTGCGCGGCGATCGACAGTGATTTTTCTGCCCGCTCGGCCCAGGAAACGCGGCTTGCCGAATTGTTCGTCGTGCGCGCCGGCATCAGGCATGCGCTGTCGCATCTCAGTGCCTGGATGCGCGAGCGCGGCGTCGCCACCAGCCTGCCGTTCCTGCCCGGCCGCAACCGCCTCTTGCCGCAGCCGCTCGGCGTCGTCGGTGTCGTCTCGCCCTGGAACTATCCCTTCCAGCTCGCCATCGCGCCGGCGACCGCGGCTTTGGCCGCCGGCAACCGCGTGCTGATCAAGCCGTCGGAGCTGACGCCGAAATTTTCGGACCTGCTCGCCAGCCTGGTTGAGACATATTTCGCCGCCGACGAGGCCAGCGTGATTGTCGGCGATGCCGAGGTCGGCAAGGCGTTCGTGTCCCTGCCTTTCGACCACCTCCTGTTCACGGGCTCGACCGCCGTCGGCCGCCAGGTGGCGCTGGCCGCGGCCGCCAATCTGACACCGGTGACGCTCGAGCTCGGCGGCAAGTCGCCGGCGATCTTCGATCCGTCCTGCGATCTCGACGCGGCGGTCGCCAGCGTCGCCTATGGCAAGCTGCTCAATGCCGGCCAGACCTGCATCGCGCCGGACTATCTCATGGTCCCGCAAGGCCAGGGCGCGGCGGTTGCGGCAAAGTTCGCGGCGGCAATCGCAAAGCTCTATCCGCGCCTGCGCGACAACCCGGACTATACGGCCATCGTCAGCGAGCGACATCATCGGCGGCTGAGCGACATGGTCGCCGAGGCGCGCGACAGCGGCGCCGAAATCACCGAGGTCAATCCGGCGAATGAGAAGCTCGGCGTCACCGACCGCAAGATGGCGCCGGTGCTGGTCCGCAATGCCGGGGAAAATTTGCGGCTGATGCGCGAGGAGATTTTCGGACCGGTGCTGCCGATCGTCGAATATGGCACGGTGGACGAGGCCATCGATCATGTGAACCGGGGCGAGCGTCCGCTGGCGCTCTACTGGTTCGGCAGCGACAGCGTCAATCGCCGGAAGGTGATGCAGGAAACCGTGGCCGGCGGCGTCACGGTCAATGACTGCATGATGCATCTGGTGCAGGAGCGGCAGCCCTTCGGCGGTGTCGGCGACAGCGGCACGGGCGCCTATCACGGCGAATGGGGCTTTCGCACCTTCAGCAAGGAAAAGCCGATCTTCATCCAGTCGAAGCTCAGCGCCGGCGGCCTGCTCCGCCCGCCCTATGGCAGGACCTTCGAGCGGATATTCCGGCTGCTGAACCTCATCACCTGACAGCTTCAATCCGAGAATGGCGCGGCAAGACTGTGCTCCAATCGGGCAATCGCCGTCGCCTATGGAAGTTCTCCGCATCATCCTGACGGCTGCTGCCAGTAACCGTGGGGAAGGATAGAAAATTATCGGCGCGCCCGCAAAAGCGGCGGTCGGCTCGCAGAAAAGCCCGTATTTGTCGAGCTATTGCGTTCCATGATGCAATGCTCATGCAACTTTTCCGACTATATTGCGCCGCAACTTTCAGGTAGAAGGCGCACTTCGCCTATCACGGCAAATTGAACTGGACCCTGCGCGCACCCATATCGGCCGCGCGCCCGAAGTCGGGAGCGCCGACCTCGCCAGGTCCTGCAACGGAAAAATGACGATGCCGAAATTCAGGTTTCACAAGCTTGCAGCCATTGCTGTGCTCATCGGATTCGCGGCCTGGATGGGAACGGGCGAGTTTTCGTCCGTCGGCAGCGCCGCCGACAAGTCGGTTACCACCGACAAGTCGGTTACCACCGATAAGCACGCTGCCGGCAAACAGGTGCAAGCTGACGCCGGCAAGCCGGCGCAGCCTGAAGCCGGGAAGCCGGAGGCCGCCAAGCCGAACACGGCGCAAGCCGAGCCCAAGGCCGCGCCGCGTACCGTCGCTGTGGTGACGCCGCCGCGCAAGACCTATGCACGCGCCATCCGCATCTCCGGCCTCACCGAGGCCGACAAGCGCGCAGTGCTGGCGACGCGGGTTGCCGGCGTCATCGAAAAGCTGCCGGTCAAGCAGGGCGATCACGTCAAGACCGGCGACCTCGTGCTGATGCTCGCGGCCGAGGAAAAGATCTCGATGGTCGACAACGCCAAGCAGCTTGTCGTGCAGCGCAAGGCCGAGATCGATGCCGCGGAGCGGCTGGCCAAGACCGGCAATCTGCCGAAACTGCAGCTCGATACCGCCCGCTCCAATCTGACCCAGGCGCAATCCCAGCTGGATACCGCGCAGGCCGAACTCGACCGCAACGAGGTCAAGGCCCCGTTCGACGGCGTCATCGACCGCATTCCGGTGGAGCTCGGCAGCTCGGTGATGCAGGGCGGCGAGGTGGCGACGATCCTGAAGCTCGATCCGGTGATCGCCCGCGGCGAGATCAGCGAGCGCGACCTGCGCTACGTCAAGATCGGCGACGAGGCCGATGTGCGCCTGGTCAACGACCAGAAGGTCACCGGCACGGTTCGCTACATCAGCCGCGATGCCTCGTCGCAGACACGTACCTTCCGCGTCGAGGTGGCGATCCCCAATGGCGACGGCTCGATCCCCGCAGGCATGACGGCCGAGATCGCGCTCAGCGCCGAGCCGACCAATGCGGTCATGCTGCCGCGCTCGGTGGTGACGCTGGGCGACAAGGGCGACCTCGGCATCCGCGCCGTCGGCAAGGACGACAAGGTGGCGTTCTTCCCGATCGACCTGGTCGACGACACGCCGCACGGCCTGGTGCTGGGCGGCATCCCGGAAGACGCGCGCATCATCGTCGCCGGCCAGGAACTGGTGAAGGAAGGCGACCCGGTGAAGCCCGTCGAGGCCGACCAGGCGACCATCAGCAAGCTGATCGGCGAAGCCACCGCCGGCACGCAGTAAAGCACGACGCGCCTTTGCCGGGGCAGCCCGGCGGCGACCAGTTCGCAGCCCGAAGAATAACAGGCCGAAGTCATGGATATCGTCAGACTCGCCATCAACAATGCCCGCCTCACAATATCGGCGTTGATGTTCCTGCTTGTCGCAGGCTGGGTCGCCTACCAGTCGACGCCGAAGGAAGCGGAGCCCGACGTTCCGATTCCAATGATGTATGTCAGCCTGATCTATCAGGGCATCTCGCCGGAGGATTCCGAGCGCCTGCTGCTGCGGCCGATGGAAAGCAAGCTCAAGAGCCTCAAGGGGCTCAAGGAGATGCGCTCGGCTGCCTTCCAGGGCGGCGGCTACGTGCTGGTCGAATTCCAGCCGCAGACCGATCTGGCGACGGCGCTGCAGGATACGCGCAGCAAGGTGCAGGACGCCAAGGCCGACCTGCCGCAGGCGGCCGAGGAGCCGACGGTCAACGAGGTCAACGTCTCGGAATTTCCTGTCCTCGTCGTCACACTCTCCGGCGATGTGCCGGAGCGTGTGCTGACTGCAGCGGCGCGCGAGCTGCGCGACCGCATCGAGGAGGTGCCCGGCGTGCTCGAAGGCTCGCTGCAGGGCGCGCGCGACGACCTCGTCGAGGTCGTCATCGACCCGGTGAAGCTCTCTTCCTATGGGCTGCAGCTCGACCAGGTGATCCAGGGCGTCGCCTCCTCCAACAGCCTGGTCGCAGCCGGCAACCTCGAAGGTTCGGAAGGCAAATACGCGGTCAAGGTGCCGTCGCTGATCGAGACGCCGGAAGATGTCGCCAACCTGCCGGTGGTCGCCACGCCGAACGCCGTGGTGCAGGCCAAGGACATCGCCACCATCCGCTCGACCTTCAAGGACGCCGAGACGGTGACGCGCCTCAACGGCAAGCCGGCGATCGCCATCGAGGTGAAGAAGCGCATCGGCGCCAACCTGATCGACACGTTGAACCATGTCAGGGAGGTGTCCGACACCTTCATCAAGACGATGCCGGAAGGCATGCACGTCACCTACACGCAGGACAAATCGGTCTTCGTCAACCAGCTGCTGGGCGACCTGCAGAACCATGTGATGATCGCGGTCATCCTGGTGTTCATCGTCATCCTCTATGCGCTGTCGGGCCGCGCCTCGCTGCTGATTGGCCTTGCCATCCCGTCGTCGTTCCTGATGGGCATCCTGCTGCTTGCCATGATGGGCTACACGATCAACATGATCGTGCTGTTCAGCCTGATCCTGGCGGTCGGCATGCTGGTGGACGACGCCATCATCGTCACCGAATTCGCCGAACGGCGCATGAGCGAGGGCATGCCGAAGGCGGACGCCTTCGCTTTAGCCGCCAAGCGCATGGCCGGCCCGGTGATCGCGGCGACGATGACGCGCATCGCTGCTTTCTCGCCGCTGCTGTTCTGGCCCGGCATCATCGGCGACTTCATGAAGTACATGCCGATCACGCTGATCGTGACGCTGTCGGCCTCGATGCTCTACGCGCTGGTCTTCGCGCCGACGCTGGGCGCGATCTTCGCCAAGGCGCCGGAGCATCACGAGGACGATCATCGCGACGGCTGGTACATGGCTTTGGTCAAGCAGGCGGTGCGCTTCCCGATCACCGTCATACTGCTCACCGTCGGCCTTCTGGTCGGCGTTGGCTTCGCCTATTCGAAATATGGCGCCGGCGTCGAGTTCTTCCCTAGCGTCGAGCCGGATTACGGCCTGCTCTATGTCCATGCCCGCGGCAACCTTTCGCTTGCCGAAATGGACGTCGCGACCAAGACGGCGGAAAACCGCCTGCTCGGCTGGCCGGGGGTGAAGTCGGTCTATACGCGCGTCGGCAAGGCGCAAGGCGGCGGCCAGGATGTTCCAGAAGACGTGGTCGGCGTGATCCAGTACGAGTTCGTCGACTGGCGCGAGCGCAAGTCCGCCAACCAGATCCTCGACGATCTGCGCGGCGTGATGGCGGGCATTCCCGGCGTCGATGTCGAGGTGCGCGTGCCGGAAGCCGGGCCGCCGACCGGCAAGCCGATCCAGATCAGGCTGTCGGCCGCCGACCCGGCCGGGCTCGACGACAAGGCGCGCGCGGTGGCGGCGCGCATCGGGAAGATACCCAACGTCATCGACATTTCGGACGGCCTGCCGCCGCCCGGCGTCGACTGGGCAATCGATGTCGATCGCGCCAAGGCGGCGCAATATGGCATCAGCCCGACTTCGGTCGGCACGGTGGTGCAGCTGGTGACCAACGGGCTCAAGCTGTCGGAATACCGGCCGGCCGGCGCCGATGACGCGGTCGACATCCGTCTGCGCCTGCCGGAGGACCGGCGCACACTTTCGACGCTCGACGAGCTTCGGGTGCAGACCTCGCAAGGGTCGGTGCCGATCTCGAACTTCGTCGTGCGCAAGCCCGAGCCGACCGTCGGTATCCTGAACCGCATCGACGGCGCGCGCACCGTGGTGGTGCAGGCCAATGTCAGCGCCGGCGCGCAGGTCGCGGCGGTGCAGGAGCAGGTCACCAAGGCGGTCGCCGACATGGATCTCGGCAGCGGCATCCGCTGGAAGCTTGCCGGCTCCAACGAGGACAGCGCGGAGGCCAGCGCCTTCCTCGGCAAGGCCTTCGGCGCGGCGCTCTTCCTGATCTTCCTGGTGCTGCTGGCGCAGTTCAACAAGTTCACCAGCGTGTGGCTTGTCTTGTCCTGCGTGGTCATGGCGACGATCGGCGTGTTCCTCGGATTGCTTTTGACGGGCGAGGCCTTCGGCATCGTCATGTCGGGCATCGGCGTCATCGCGCTCGCCGGGGTGGTGGTGAACAACAACATCGTGCTCATCGACACCTATGACCGGCTGCGCGAGGAGGGCTGGGACAAGATGGACGCGGTGCTGCAGACCTGCCGCGAGCGCGCCCGGCCGGTGGTGCTGACGGCGGTGTCGGCCATTCTCGGCGTGCTGCCGATCGCCTTCGGCCTCGGCCTGGAAATCTTCCATCACGAGACGACGATCAACGCGCCGTCGACGCAATGGTGGATTTCGCTGTCCTCGGCGATCGTCTTCGGCCTGTCCTTCGCCACACTGCTGACGCTGGTGGTGACGCCGTCGATGCTGATGGTGTTCACCCGCGCCAAGGTGAAGCCCGGCCAGCGGCGCAACTGGCTCGGCCGCCTGTTCCGGCGCGGCAAGGGCAAGGTCTCGACCGACGAACCGGCCAGCGAGGCCGGCGCCGAGCCGGCGGTCGCCTTCCCGAAAGCCGCGGAATAGTGCGCTTTCACAACCCCAAGGATAAAAGCCGCCCGGGAACTACCCGGCGGCTTTTTGCATTGTCCCTTCGATTTCAATCAGAAGGCGAGGGTTTGTCATGACGATAAGTACTATTCTCGTAATCATCCTGATCCTGATCCTGATCGGCGCCGTTCCGGCCTGGCCGCATTCACGCTCTTGGGGCTACGGCCCGTCGGGGATTGTCGGCGTTATTCTGGTTGTTCTGCTGATTATGTTGCTGTTGGGCCGGATCTGACCTGTTCCTCGACCCAGGGATTGTCGGGAGGCTTCAGCCAATCTCCAAGGCATGCCATCTGCCAACGCAGGCATAGCCGACCGATCTTTGTGGTTGGCAGCCGGGCTGCCGGATCGGCCGCTTTTTGGCATGTTGCGATCAGGCGGCCAGGCGTGCCGACCCCACTTTTAAGCCGATATCCTGCAGCGCTTCCTTCACGGCCTGGTCGAGCGGGGTGTGGGGGATTTCGCCGATGACCGCTTCCAGCCGCGTCGAGACCAGCCGGTGCGCCTCGAAGCGCAGATAGGACATGGAGACGATCTCGCGCCACATGGCAACGAACGGGCTGCCGGCGCGCAGCACCCACCAGGGCATGAAGGAGAGCTTAAGCTTGCCGCCGAGCGCCTTCTCGGCCGCGGCCTTGATGTCGAGGTCGGTGATGGCGTGGCCAGGGAAGTTGATGGCCTCGTAGAAGCCGAGCTTGTCGAGATTGCGCGCCAGGCCGACGAAGGCCACGGCGAAGTCCGGCAGGTAGGCCCATTCATGGGTAAGGTCGGCCGGGCCGGGCGCGGTGTAGACGCCCTTCTCCATCTTGGCGGCGACGACGAGGTCGAACCAGGAGCCTGAGCCGGTGCCGCCGAAGAAATCGCCCGCGCGCAGGACAACCGTGCGCACCCGGCCGGCCTCGGCCTCACCGTGGAACAGGTTTTCCATGGCGCAGCGGATGCGGCCCTTTTCGGTGGTCGGATGGAACGGGGTCTCCTCGGTGATCACCTGCGGCATCGGCGAGCCGTAATTGTAGACGGTGCCGGGGAAGAGATGCAGCGTGTTGTTCGCGCGGCAGGCGGCCATGACGTTTTCGGCCATCGGCATGCACTTGCCCCAGTCGGTGTAGACCGGGTTCAGGCCGTTGAAGACGATGTCGACGCCTTCGGTGGCGCGGACCAGGGATTCGCGGTCCAGCGCGTCGCCGGCAACGGCCGTGGCGCCCTTGAGCTCAGCCGGTACCTTGCCGGTGCGGGTGACGGCGCGGACCTCGAAGCCGGCGTCGATGAAAGCCTTGCCAACCACGCGGCCGAGCCGGCCATTGGCGCCGAGGATTGCGATCTTGGTCATTGTTCGTCTCCGTTGTCTGTGCTTGCCCGGCTAATCTGGTATGTTCACAGGCGAATTGAAATTGACTAAGACTGGCGATCTGTTATTCAAAAATGAATGAAAGAATTCGACTGGAACCTGATCAAGAGTTTTGTTGCGGTCGCAGAAACCGGCAGCCTTTCGGCCGCCGCGCGCAGGCTTGCGGCCAGCCAGCCGACGCTCGGCCGCCATATCGCCGAGCTTGAGCAGGCGCTGGGTGTCACGCTGTTCCGGCGTGGGCGACGCGGCTACGAACTGACCGAGGCGGGCAGCACGCTCTATGAGCGCGGCCGGGCGGTCAGCGAGCAGGCCAATGCATTCTCGCTGCTGGCGCTGGGTTCGGTCGAGGCGATCGAGGGCACGGTGCGCATCGCCGCCTCGGAGGTGGTCGCCGCCTTCGTGCTGCCGGACATGATGGCGCGGCTTGGCGAGGAAGAGCCGGGCATCGAAATCGAGATCGTCGCCTCGAACCAGGTCGAGAACCTGCTGCGTCGCGACGCCGACATCGCCATCCGCATGGTCAGGCCGGGACAGAACGAACTGGTGGCGCGCAAGGTCACCGACATCCCGCTCTGCCTATGCGCCGCCAGCTCCTATCTCGACCGGCGCGGCCGCCCCGAGAAGCCCGCCGACCTCATCGATCACGCGCTGATCGGGTTCGACCGCAGCGACGAGATCATTCGTGGGTTCACCTCGATTGGCATTCCGGTCGGCCGCAGCCATTTCCGTTTCAGGACCGACAACCAGATCGTGTTGTGGGAAGCAGTGCGGACCGGCAACGGCATCGGTATCGGCCAGGAGCCGTTGGCCGCGCGCGATCCGAACCTGGAAAAGCTGTTGCCGGGCGTGCCCTTGCCGAACCTGCCGGTCTGGCTCGCCATGCATCGCGACGTGCGCACCAGCATGCGCATCCGCCGCGTGGCGGATTTCCTGCATGAGGAGTTGAAGCGTTACTCGGCCGGTACGGGCTAGAGCATGATGCCGAAAAGTGTGAAGCGGTTTTCGGACGACATCATGCTCTATTTCTCTGATCCTAGAGCCGGATGATTTCAGGTCGATCCGACCTGAAATCATCCGGCTCGGGGGCGAATTCGGCCCGGTAAGCCATTCCGGCCATCAAGAGCACGATGACGAGCAGTCCGGATAGCGCGATGAAGATCGGGCCGAAGCTCGAATGCTCGGCGACGAAACCGATCGCCGACGGCGCCACCAGGATGCCGGAATAGCCCATGGTGGTGACCACGCTCATGCCGGTGCCTGACGACATGCCTTCCTGATTGCCGCCGGCGGAGAAGAGGATCGGCACCATGTTGGCAATCCCGAAGCCGCAAAAGGCGAAAGCTGCAATGGCAAGGTAAGGCGAGGGCGAGAGACCGGCGACCAGCATGCCGGCGGCCGCGACGAGCGCCGAGCCTCGCAGCGTCGCCACCGCGCCGAACCGGTTGCGCACGCCGTCGCCCAGGAAGCGCATCAGCGCCATGACACCGGAGAAGGCGGCATAGGCGAGGCCGGCGATCGCGAGGTCGGCGCCCAGCTCCTGATGCAGGAAGAGCGCCGCCCAGTCGAGCACCGCGCCCTCGGAGATCATGGTGAGCAACGCCATCAGCCCGACGAGGTAGACGGCCGTGTGCCGCGGCAGCGTGAATTTCTGATGCTCGACGGCCTGCGGCCGGTCCTCGGCGACCAGATAAGGGATGGCAATAGCGATGACGGCGAAGGCGATCACCGTGACCGCTATGGCATGGGAGAGATAACCGTAGTTCTGGATGGAATAGCCGCCGAGCGCGCCGCCGGCGAAGCCGCCAAGGCTCCAGAAGCCGTGCGAGGAGGACATGATTGCCCGGGAGAGTTTTCTTTCCACCACCACGGCATTCGAGTTCATCGCGACATCCATGCCGCCGATCGAGCCGCCGAAGACGAGCATGGCAATGGCCGCCAGAGGAACATCGGGTGCGAGCGACACGATCAGCAGGCCAAAGCTGCCGCAGATGCCGAACAGCTGAGTCACGGTGCGCGATCCGTGCCTGGAGATGAGGTGGCCGCACAAGGTCATGGCGATGACCGCGCCGACGCCGAACAGAAGGATCAGCAGGCCGAGCGTGAATTTGGTGATGTCCAGCCTGGTCAGGAACACGGGGATCTGCGGCGCCCAGCTGCCGGTGAGAAAACCATTGGCCAGGAAGATACCGGCGACGGCCCAGCGGCCGCGCGTCGCGACTTGCATCGTGGTTTGCACGCTCATGGTGAAGTCCGCTAGGTCAATGGCTTTGCGCGGCAAATTAGATCGATTCAATTTCTAGTCAAGGACCGCACCAAGGAAGTACTTGGACCAAGGAGCGAACAGGGTCGGTCCCATTCGTGGCATGCTGCGGCTTTGGAGGTTGGCAGAAACGCCTCTCCGTTCGTCATCCACGGGCGGAGCAAGGAGCGAAGCTACGCGGCGTAGACCCGAGGATCCATTCCGTGACCTTCGATGTGGAGTGCAACCGTGCAGAATTCTGTAACCGCTGCAACGCCTTAGCGTAACGGCATGGATCCTAGGGTCTGCGCTCCGCTTCGCGTCGCTACGCCCTAGGATGACGACGTCGTAGGCGACTGCGCCCTAGTGATCCTTCGGCCGCCTTGCCTCGAACTCGGCCTTCTTGGCCTCCGACGCTTCGGTCTGGTTCAATGCCTGCCATTCGGCATAAGGCATGCCGTAGATGATCTCGCGCGACTGGTCCTTCGACAGCGCCACGCCTTCGGCGTCGGCGGCTTCGCGGTACCAATTGGACAGGCAGTTGCGGCAGAAGCCGGCGAGGTTCATCAGGTCGATGTTCTGGACATCGCCGCGTTCGCGCAGATGCTTCACCAGCCGGCGGAAAGCGGCTGCCTCGAAGTCGCGCTTCTGGTCATCGCTGAGTTCGGTCATCTCGGGAAACTCCCGGCCTTGGCGGCCTTTTCACGCAAATGCCAGGCCTTTCGGCCCTTCATGCCGGCCCGGTGCGCGAGCCGAACATTTTTACGGCATGTATATCGGCACGGCGATCGATTGCGTCAACGATCGGCGCCAGCCGTTCGGCCCAGGCGAGAGCGCCGGCACGGTCGGCGATCAGGTCCTGGCGGATCTCGATCAGCGCGTGCGCATAGCCGTTGACGATGGCGTGACGGAACATGGTGTCGCCGCGCAGCGCGCCGTCATAGGGTTCGTTGTCGCCGACGAAGAGGGACTTGTCCTGCGCCAACATATCGATCAGCGGCCGCGCCACGCGGTCGTCAAGGTCCCACAGCACGCCGACGTGCCACGGGCGGACAAAACCCTGCATCACCGGCGTGAAGGAATGCACGGACAAGATGAACGGCGCCTTGCCCGAGGCATGGGCTACGGAGGCGATCATCGCGCCGACGGCGTCATGGTAGGGCCGGTAGAAGCGGTCGAGCCGCCTCTCGCGTTCCTCCTGGGCAATCGGATAGTTTCCCGGCACCACGGTGCCGTCATAGAGCTGACGGATCATGGTAGGGTCGTCCTCGCCCCGGTTGGGGTCGATCAGCAGCCGCGAGAAGCCGGCAAGCACGGCCGGCACGTCGAGCACTGCTGCGAGCTCGCGCGTCACCGTCTCGACGCCGATGTCATAGGCGATATGGCGGTCGAATTCGGATGCCGGCAAACCGAGACTGCCATATTCCTCTGGGAGATCGCGGCGGGCGTGGTCGGCGAGAAGCACGACGCCTTTCTTGCGGTCGCCCTCGACAATGTCGAATGGCGTGAAAACTGTGGATCGGGTCATCAGCTGAAAAGGGGGTGGCGGCTGCGATGTGGTATCGTCATTCCACGAAGAGGACGCTGGCGCAATGCCGTTGTTTGGCCAAGGTTTCCGCAAAAAATCCCCGATGGGAGGAGAATATGCGCGACGGGCCCTTCTAAATCGATTGGAATTGAACAAAACGGCGCGTTGACATGCGACCGGAGTTTGCTGAAAAGGGGCGTCGAGAGATGCAAATGTGGTTCGCAAGGGGATCTGCGATGGGTTTTGGCGGTCGGTTGCGCAAGCGCCTGGCCATGCCGTTGCTGATCGTCGGCGCGGGATTATGCGCCATTGGCGCGACCTCTCCGGCCCGGGCCGACTTCCGCGTTTGCAACGCAACGCAAAATCTGGTGGGCGTCGGCATCGGCTATCGCGCCAAGGCCGGCTGGATCACCGAGGGCTGGTGGCATATCGAAGGATCGACCTGCAAGACGCTGATCGAGGGTCCGCTGTCATCAAGGTTTTACTATCTTTATGCAGAAGACGCCGAACGCGGCGGGCGCTGGGACGGCCCGACCAACATGTGCGTCGCCGAAAAAGAGTTCAAGATTGCCGGCGTGAATGATTGCGTCGCCCGGGGCTTTCAGCGCGCCGGATTTCAGGAATATGACACGGGCGAGCAGGCTAGCTGGATGGTCCAGCTGACCGACGAGCCCGCAACGGGAGGCACGCCAGCGGCCCCCGCTCCGGGAACAAACAGTCAATGAGACGTAACCGCAAGGTCAAGATCCTCGCCACCATCGGTCCAGCGTCCTCCTCCGAGGAAATGCTGAGAAAGCTCTTCGAAGCCGGCGCCGATGTCTTCCGCATCAATATGAGCCATACCGATCACGAGCTGATGCGCACGCTGGTCGGCCGCATCCGAGCCGTCGAGGCGGCGGTCGGCAGGCCCATCGGCATCCTTGCCGACCTGCAGGGGCCGAAGCTCAGGGTGGGCAAATTCGCCAATGTCAAGGAAACGCTGACGGCAGGGCAAACCTTCACGCTCGACGACAATCCGGAGCCTGGCACGTCGAAGCGGGTTTATCTGCCGCATCCGGAAATCCTGAGCTCGGTCGAGGCCGGTCATCGTCTATTGATCGACGACGGCAAGCTTGAGCTGAAGGCGCTGAAGAGCGACGGCAAGTCGATCACCTGCACCGTCGTTGCCGGCAGCGGCATTTCCGACAAGAAGGGCGTCAGCCTGCCCGACACGGACCTGCCGGTCGGCGCGCTGACCGAGAAGGACCGCGCCGACCTCGACGCGGTGCTTGCCACCGGCGTCGACTGGGTGGCGCTGTCCTTCGTGCAGCGGCCGGAGGATCTGGCGGAGGCCCGCAAGATCGCACGCGGGCGCGCGCTGATCATGGCCAAGATCGAAAAGCCGCAGGCGGTCGCCCGTTTGGGCGAGATCATCGAACTCTCCGACGCGCTGATGGTCGCCCGCGGCGATCTCGGCGTCGAGATGCCGCTGGAAGCAGTGCCCGGCATCCAGAAGCAGATCACGCGCGCGGCTCGCCGTGCCGGCAAGCCGGTGGTGATCGCCACGCAAATGCTGGAATCGATGATCACCGCCCCTGTGCCGACCCGCGCCGAGGTCTCCGACGTGTCGATCGCCGTGTTCGAGGGAGCCGACGCGATCATGCTTTCGGCCGAATCCGCGGCCGGCGCCTATCCGGTCGAAGCGGTCGCCATGATGAACCGCATCGCCACCAAGGTCGAAACCGACCCGACCTATGCCGGCATCATCAACGCGCAGCGCTCGGAACCGGAGGCGACAGGCGCCGATGCGATTTCGCTCGCCGCGCGCGAGATCGCCGAGACGTTGAAGCTGTCGGCGATCATCACCTACACCGCTTCCGGCACAACCGGGCTCCGTGCCGCGCGCGAGCGCCCGCAGGTGCCGATCGTGGCGCTGTCACCGATCCTCAACACCGCGCGCCGGCTATCGTTGCTGTGG
This sequence comes from Mesorhizobium australafricanum, assembly GCF_033977265.1. Classification (NCBI taxonomy): domain Bacteria; kingdom Pseudomonadati; phylum Pseudomonadota; class Alphaproteobacteria; order Hyphomicrobiales; family Phyllobacteriaceae; genus Mesorhizobium; species Mesorhizobium australafricanum. The sequence goes on from NZ_JAVIIT010000025.1 coordinate 36,604, forward strand.
GGCACGCATTGCGTGGTTTCGGAAGACGCCATCGACCTCGACGACATGGTCGACCGGGCCTGCAGGATCGCGCTCGACGAAGGTTTCGGCAAACCGGGCGACCGTGTCATCATCACCGCCGGCGTGCCGCTGAGGACGCCAGGATCGACCAACATGCTGCGCATTGCCTATGTCGGGTCGGATACGCATTAGGGTGCGTTGATATGCGGGTGAGGCCGGTCTGCAAATGACGGCTTCCTGCGCTTCCGGTGCTCACGTACGAAAAGTACGCTCCGCTCCGGCCTTCGCCGGCCGAAGCCCTCACAAGTGTCTCCGTCCGTGAAGGCTACGGCCGGCGTAGGCCGGTTCTCGGAATCCGCCATTTTCGACTCGGCCTGACCCGAATCTCAACACACCCTGGAGCACTTCCACCGGCGGGCTTGGCTAGCCTGGCGCGAGTTCGGCGTCCGGCACCTTGAGCTCGGGGCATTTGCCGGCGCCCTGCCCGTCGCTGGCGATGCGCCTTTCCACAACTCTCGCCATCGCCTGCAGGTCGACCGGCGCGCCGGCCGCTTTCTCGATGGCGCCGACCACCAGGTCGGGCGCGATCCAGTCCGGCTTATGGCCGAGATTGTGGACCCAGATCAGTTCGGCGCCGGGAATGTCGCGCTCCAGGCCGACGGAATGGACTGTCGCGTAGACCACCTTGTCGCGGTCGCCCGATATGATGACGGTCGGCGCCTTGATCTCGCGGTAGGTCGGCGAGGCGACGCGGACATAGTCGTAGAGCTGGGCGACATCGCGGGCGTTGGCGCGGAAGGCCGATGGCCTCAGAACCAGCGGGATCGAGGCGTTGCCGACATAGTCGGCCGGCGGGTTGTTGGGCGAGAAGACGCAGGCTGTCGCATCGCCGATCCGCAGCATGCCGGCCGGATAGGCGAGCGTTTCGGAAAACAGCCAGCCGATGACCGGCATGGCGGCGAGCTTGTAGTACCAGGCGGTCGCGCCGCCCGGCCAGGGGTGCGTGGCAGGCGAGACGAAGACGAGGCCGAGCGTCTTTTCCGGATGCTGGCGGGCGAAGGCCGTGGTGATCGCGCCGCCGAAGGAATGCGCGACGATGATGGCTTTTTCGATGCCGAGGCGGTCCATCAGCGCAGCGATCGTATCGGCCTGCGCTGCCAAGGTTTCGTTGTCGCCGCGCTCCGACCAGCCGAAGCCCGGACGGTCGAGGAAAAGCATCTCGGCGCGGCCTGCGAGCAAGGGCTTCAGCGGCAGCATCTGGTCCTTGAGGTTGGCGCTGGCGCCATGGATGAAGACGACCGGGGGCAGGTCGGCGCCGGCAGACGCCGGGATATGGACGTAATGGATGCGCATGCCGTTGATCTCGGCAAACGCGCCGGCAGGCGGGCTGCGTCGCTCGATCGACCAGACGCCGACGCGGGTGACACCGGCGAGGGCAAAAAGGAACGCGATGAGGAAGAGGAAGGCGGCGCCGATGAGGTTCATGCGGGGAGTAGGGGAGTAGGGGAGTAGGGGAGTAGGGGAGTAGGGGAGTAGGGGAGTAGGGGAGTAGGGGAGTAGGGGAGTAGGGGGGAGCATTTCCGAGTGCCGTTCTATGACGCTTAGAACATACTCCCTTACTCCCCTATTCCCTTACTCCCTCAGATACCCTCGCCGGCAAGTTCTTCCGAAAGCGTCGAGACCTGGTCCTGGGCGCTGCGCATCATCGGATAGATCGTAAGCACCTTTTGCCAGGCCTCCAGCGCCGACTGCTTGTGGCCGGTCTCGGTCATGATCTGGGCGAGGCCCGAGAGCGCGCCGAAATGGCGTGGTTCGAGTTGCAGGGTGCGGTCGATGTCGGCCATCGACTTCCCGTAATTCTTCATCAGGAAGTGGACGGTGGCGCGGCGGTTCCAGCCTTCGGCATAGTTGGGCTGCAAGGTCACGACCTGGTCGAGGAAATCGAGCGCGACGTCGAATTTCTGGTCTTCCGTCGCCTTTTGCGCCCATTGCATCATCAGGTCGATCGAGGCGCTGCCGGACTGGTTCCACTCGTTCCAGATGCGGCCGGCGATGCGCTCGGCGGCCTTTTCGTTGCGCTCGCGCTTCAAGTCGGTGAAGAGCTGGTCGAGGCGACCCTGCCTGGTTGGGGCGGCCGGCGGCGGTGTCATGGCGGGAGGCGGCCCGGCGTCCGGAGGCAGCGCGCCTGGCACCTCTTCTGCTCCAGCAGGAAAAGCTGTTCCGGCCAGCAAAAGAGCGGTGAAAAATGCAAAACGAATCCGCATCACCGGAATCTAATCCCGGGGGGCGGATCGTCCAAATGATTTTAGCGTGAGAGGGCCGGCGAACCGGCAATCGACATCAGCGCGGCGCGGCTTCATGCAGGTCGTTCGACGTGCATAGCGCCGCGCGCAAGGCTCAGCCCTGGCGCGCCTTGTAGCGCGGAGCGGTCTTGTTGATGATGTAGATGCGTCCCTTGCGGCGAACCAGCTGGTTGTCGCGGTGACGCGCCTTGAGCGCCTTGAGCGAATTCTTGATCTTCATGGTCTTGCCTGTTCAGTCGGGGCCCGTCCCGGGCCGAATTTTAAAGGCGCGCCCGGAAAAAGCGCGCCTTTGAACTTGCGTGGCTCATAAACGAGGAGCCTTGCCCCTGTCAACCACATGCGCATGCCCGAATGCCACAAGTGGCGCGGCATATCAAATATTCGCCATCCACCTGGCACGGCATTGCGCGACTCAAAGGCGACTGGAATGGTGGGGCGGCTGGGATAGTGATCCACGCCCAAGCGACTGGAGATCCCCATGCGCCGCCTCTTTCTATCCGCCTGCCTTGTCCTTCTGGCGACAGCTCCTGCAGCCTTTGCCGAGGATTGCGACCGCAATGACGACAGCCAGTCGATGATGAACATCTGTGCCGATGCCGACTATCAGGCGGCCGACGCCAAGCTCAACGCCGCCTACAAGGAGCTTGTCAGCCGCAACGATCAGGCCTCGAACAAGCTCTTACAGACGGCGCAGCGCGCCTGGATCGCTTTCCGCGACGCCGAATGCACCTATTCGACCGCCGACAGCGAAGGTGGCTCCATCCATCCGATGGAGGTGTCGCAGTGCCTGACGCGGCTTACCACCGAGCGCACAAAGCAGCTCGCCTCCGACGCCAACTGTAAGTTGAGCGATCCGAGCTGCGCCAACCCGGACGGCGACGACGACCAGGATTTGCAATAAGCGAAGCTTACCGCGCCCGGATGAGGCGCGTGAAATGGCCCATCTTGCGGCCGGGGCGCGACTCGGCCTTGCCGTAGAGATGCAGCATCAGGTCGGGCTCGGTGAGCAGCGCCGGCACTTTCAGCATGTCGTCGCCGATCAGGTTTTCCATCACGCAGTCGAAATGCCGGGCAGGCGAGCCCAGCGGCAGGCCGGCGACGGCGCGAATATGCTGCTCGAACTGTGAGACGATGCAGGCGGCCTCGGTCCAATGGCCGGAATTGTGCACGCGCGGCGCCAGCTCGTTGGCCAGAAGCGAGCCGTCGGCGAGGACGAAGAACTCGACGCCGATGACGCCGACATAGTCGAGCGCGGAAAGGATTTTCGAGGCGGCATCCTTGGCGGCGGCAGCCGTTTCCGGGCGGATGGCCGCCGGCAAGGTGGAGCTGCGCAATATGCCTTCGCGATGGACATTCTCGGCCGGATCGAAGGCGGCGACAGATCCGTCGAGACCACGCGCGGCAATCACCGAAATCTCACGCTCGAAAGCGACGAGCGATTCCAGGATCAGCGGCGCATTGCCCATCGCCTCGCAGATGCCGGCAAAGCCAGCCGTCTCCATGTTGCGGAAGACGCGCTGGCCCTTGCCGTCATAGCCCATGCGGCGGGTCTTGAGTACGCCGCTGCCGTTGAACTTCTTCAGGGCTTCGGTCAGCTGATCGTCATTGTCGACCGGGCAGAATTCGGCTGTGGGAATGCCGATGCCGTTCAAAAAACTTTTCTCGGTGACGCGATCCTGCGCCACTTCGAGCGCGCGGGCCGGCGGATAGACCGGAACTTTTGCGGCAAGCGTTTCGGCGGCGGCGACCGGGACATTTTCGAATTCGTAGGTGACGGCGGCGCTGGCGGCCGCCAATTCGGCGAGCGCTGCCGGATCGTCATAGGCGGCGATGATCTGCCGGTTGGCGACCTGAGCGGCCGGGCAGTCGGCCTGGGGTTCCAGCACGACGACGCGGTAGCCGAGGCGGGCGGCGGCCATTGCCAGCATGCGGCCAAGCTGGCCGCCGCCGATGATGCCGATGGTCGATCCGGGAGCCAGGCTCACGGCGCGTCCGTCGGCTCGGTGGCGACCTTGGCGGTCTGCGCCGAGCGCCAAGCGTCGAGCCGGGCGGCGAGCTTGTCGTCGTTGAGCGCCAGAACGGCGGCCGCGAGAAGTGCGGCATTGGCGGCGCCGGCCTTGCCGATGGCCAGCGTGCCGACCGGGATGCCGGCCGGCATCTGCACGATGGAAAGCAGCGAGTCCTGGCCCGACAGCGCCTTGGATTCGACAGGAACGCCGAAGACCGGGAGGGGGGTCATTGCCGCCGTCATGCCGGGTAGATGCGCCGCCCCACCGGCGCCGGCGATGATGACCTTGAAGCCGGCGGCCTTGGCGCCCTTGGCGAATTCATAGAGGCGGTCGGGCGTGCGGTGGGCGGAGACGATCAGCCTTTTGTGCGGGATGCCCAGCGCCTCCAGCGTTTCCGCCGCCTGGCGCATCGTCGCCCAGTCGGATTGGCTGCCCATGATGATGGCGACGTCGGCACGGTGATCGGTCAATTGTGTGCTCCCCGGCAAAGGCGCGCCTTAGCGGAATTCGCCGACAGTCGCAAGGATTGCGGTGACCGCTAATCGCATCTCAGGCCGTGATTGCAGCCCGTGACCCTCAACGTTCGCGATCAGCGATAGACGACATTTTCGAGAGTGCTGTCAGCATAGGCATCCGAGTTTGTGAGATGCCCATCATAGGGACCAATTTTATTGACGACGTGACCGTTTTTGAAAACGATCTGCAGGCCATGCTCGGGCTCCCAGTCACAATTGCACTCAAGCGATATGTATATGCCATTGTCACGTTGCCGCCGACTGACGAAGGCCTCTTCGCCAAGCTGAACGAATTTCCATATCTCGGAAGGTGAACCAATGGACGGAAAATCGTCTTCTGGTTCGACGCTCTCTTTGACGTCCAGATAATATCTGAAGATATGCGGTTGCGCCGACGTGAGAACGGTATTCGGCGCCTTCAGGAAATTTGCGATTGCGTCATCGAAATCCCCCACAGGAGGCTCTTCATCGTATCCTTCAACAAGCACCGTGCACTTTTTTCCATTCAGAACCGGCAGAGAGATAGGCTTGCTGACATAGCAGCCTTGGTCTTCATCAAGCTTGCATTCGCCAAGCCCTGCAATTTCCATTGCGCTCCTCCCGACAAGTGATTGTATCACCGTTAGTGCGCCATCCCGCAAGTAGTCGATTGGACGCCGCGAACCTAGTCCGGCCAGCGCAGTGAGCCCGACGAATCCTTGCGGGCGATTTTCAACGCATCGGCGGGACGCTCCTTGGCGGTCAGCACGACGCGCAGCCGATCGGCGACGATTTCGGCCTCACCGGGATGCAGGTTGCAGGGGTCGAGGAAGAAATGGCCGCGCTCGACCTCGTGGTTGCGAACGATGACCGGCGGTGAGCCGGCGGCTAAAGCCGAGGCAAGGCCGGCAGCGGTGAAGCGGCTTTCGGGGCGCACGAAGACCTGGAGGCGGTCGAGCGGATTGTTGGTCGGGTCGGGTATAATCTGCGCGCCGATGCCGGGAATGCCTTGCAGCGCGTCCTGCCAAAGGTTGAGCGCCGCTTCCTCGCGCCGGCGGATGCCGGCATGGTCGCGCTTCTCCCAGGCGTCGAGCGCCGCCATTGTGCCGGCGATGCTTTCCTTGCCGACCTTCATGGCCCGCGCCACGCCGCGGTTCTGCAGATAGGCGGAGCGCACCAAGTCCTTGCGTCCGGCGACGATGCCGCTGGTCGGGCCGCTCAGGAATTTGTGGCCGCTATAGACGACGATGTCGGCGCCGCGCGCCAGGAAGCTGCGCAGATCATATTCCGAGGCCGCGTCGACGATCACCGGCACGTCCTTGGCGTGGCAGATCTCGCAGAACTCCTCCAGCGAAAGCATGCCGTATTGCACGGTGTGGTGCGCGACGACGTAGAGCGCCGCCGCCGTGCGTTCGTTGATCGCTTCGCGCACGTGATAATCCTGCGTCACGCTGACGGTGCCCGCCGGAATGACCTTGGCGCCGGCGACGCGGATCGACTGGTCGATGGGCGCGCCGTAATTGACGATATGGCCGAGCTGGATGACGACCTCCGACTTCAGGCCTTCGGTGTCGTCCGGCAGGCGTTCGATCGCCAGCAGATTGTTGCCGGTCATCGCGCCGGCGATCGCCATGGTGATGCCTGAGGCGCAGCAGGCTGTGATGAAACCGGCTTCGCCGCCGGTAAGACGCGCGACGACAGAACTCGCGGCGCGCTGCAGATCGTCCATCTCCACCCATTGCGAGGCGATCTCGGCCATGGCGCTGATCGCCTCGGGAACGATGATCGAGGCGCCCAGCGTCGTCATGGTGCCGGAAACGTTGATGATGGGCCTCAGCCCCAGACGCTCGCGGATCGTGGTGTTGGAGCCGATGTCGGAATAGGTTTTCATTTGAGTGGGTTCCATTTGGTCAGGCTGCGATCTCGACGACCGCTTCAATTTCGACAGTGATGTTTCGCGGCAGCGAGCCGACGCCGATCGCCGAGCGCGCATGGCCGCCGATCTTGCCGAAGACATCGGCGAAGAGATCGGAGCAGCCATTGACCACCTTGGGATGATCGCTGAAGGTCGGGGTCGCGTTGACGAAGCCGAGCAGTTTCACCACACGCACGATGCGGCCGAGATCGCCCGCCGCCGCATGCATGACGGCAAGCAGGTTGAGACCGGTGAGGCGGGCATGCTCATAGGCCTGCTCGACGGTGACGTCGTCGCCGACCTTGCCGGTGCAAAGCGTGCCGTCGGCGCGCAGCGGTCCCTGTCCCGACAAGAAGATCAGCCGGCCGCTTTCGGCATGGGTAACGAAGTTGGCGATGGGCGTCGGCGGCTCGGGCAGCGTCAGGCCGAGTTCGGCGAGCCGTTTGTAAGGCGACATGAGAAAGGTACTCCTTGGATGGCCGAGGCCATCCGCGTTCAGAAATGCGAGGCGCGGAAGCGCGCCAGGAATGTGCGAAGGCGCTCGTTGGTGGTCTCCGCGGCAAGGACCTCCTTCGGCGGTCCGACGGCCGAGACGCCGCCGTCGGCCATGAAGACGATGCGGCTGGAGGCATCGCGGGCGAAGGCCATCTCGTGCGTCACCATCACCATGGTCATGCCGTCTTCGGCGAGGCTCCGCACCACGGCCAGCACCTCGCCGACAAGCTCGGGGTCGAGCGCCGAGGTGATCTCGTCGAGCAGCAGGATTTTCGGTTCCATGGCCACCGCGCGGGCAATGCCGACGCGCTGCTGCTGGCCCCCGGAAAGCTCGGCGGGCAGGCTGTCGGCCTTGTGGCCGAGGCCGACGCGGCTCAGCCAATGTTCGGCGATCGAGCGCGCTTCCGTACTGCTCTTGCCGCGCACCTTGGTCAGGCCAAGCATGATGTTGCCGGCCGCCGTCAGATGCGGGAACAGGTTGAAGCTCTGGAACACCATGCCGGTCTCGGCGCGCATAGCGGCCAAGTCGCGCTCGCTGCGCCGCTGGCGGGTGCCGGAGTTGCGAGCAGGACCGGGGCGAAAACCGACCTCCTTGCCGTCGATGCGGATTGAGCCGCTGTCATAGCTTTCGAGGAAGTTGACACAGCGCAGCAGCGTGGTCTTGCCGCTGCCGGACGGGCCGATGACGGTGACCACTTCGCCCTTCGCAACCGTCAGGCTGACCGAGCGCAGCACCTCGACCGAGCCGAAGGACTTCGAGACCTCGGCAATATCGAGAAGCGCGGTGCTGTTGTTCGAACTGGTGGCCATCGGCTTAGTCCCGGATGAAAGCGAAGCGCCGTTCCAGCCGCCGGCTGGCGGAGGAAAGCGCATAGTTGACGGCGAAATAGATGAGCGCGCCGAGGATATAGAGCGGCATCGCCTCATAGGTGCGGCCGATCACCTGGTTGATCGCCTGCATCAGGTCGGTGATGCCGAGCAGCGAGACCAGCGCGCTGCCCTTGACCGCATCGGTGACGCCGTTGATCCAGGGCGGCAGGAAGCGGCGGAAAGCCTGCGGGAAGATGACGTAGGCGAGGCGCTGGCGGAAGGTCAGGCCGATCGCCATCGCCGCTTCCGACTGGCCTTTCGGAATGGAGCCGACGGCGCCGCGCAGATATTCGACGACCTGGGCGGTCTTGAACAAGGTCAGCGCCAGCACCGCGGCCCAGAAGGACTGCAGGTGAACGCCGACCGCGGGCAGGCCGTAATAGACGAAGAAGATCAGCACCAGGATCGGGATGCCGCGGATGGTGTCTGAGAAGATGCGCACGGCCCAGCGCACCGGCGCGGGTCCATAGACCAGGCCGACGCCGAGTATGACACCGGCGATCAGCGACAGCATCACGACCAGGAGCGATACCCAGAGCGTCAGCGCGAAGCCTTGGGCGAGGAACGGCAGGGCGTAGGCGATCTGACCGAACATCTCAGCGTGCCGTCCTGTACCAGCGCTCGACCAGCCGCAGCGCGAAGAGCAAGGCGTAGCCCGTCACCAGATACATTGCCGTCACGACGAGATAGACCTCGACGATGCGGAAGGTGTTGAAGTTGATCCACTGCGCGCCATAGGTCAGCTCCGGCACGGAGATGACGGAAGCGACGGACGTGTCCTTGAACAGCGAGATGAAGGTGTTCGACAGCGCCGGCAGCGTTATGCGCATCATCGTCGGCAGGCGCACATGCAGCAGCCGCTGCCAGGGCGTCAGCCCGATCGCCTTGCCGGCGTCGAGCTGGCCGCGCGGCACGGCTTCCAGGCCGGAGCGGAACACCTCGACCAGATAGGCGCCGCTATAGAGAGCGAGCGTCGCGACGAAAGAGGTCTGCGCGCTGTAGGCGAGATCGACGACCGTCGGCAGGCCGTAGAAGACCAGATAGACCAGCAGGATCAACGGCACGTTGCGGATGAATTCGACGTAAGCCGCGATGATGCCGCGCACCACGCGTCCGGCCGAGACATACCAGACCGCCAGCACCAGGCCGATGACGATGCCGATGGCGATCGAGATCACGGCGAGCTCGAGGCTGAGCAGCAGGCCGCCCCACAGCTTGTCGAAATGCCGCCAGATCAGGTTGAAGTTGAGCGTATAGCCCATGCGCCTCTCTCGGTGCCGAGCGCTTCAAGGATAGGCTGCGAGGGAAGAACGCTCAAGGCGCTCTTCCCTCGGCTGGGTCAGATGACCGGGAAGCCGGGATGGCGTGCCGGCGGCTCCTGGCCGAAATAGTCCTTGAAGGCGGCGTCGTAGAGCGCCGTCTCATGGCCGAACATGGCGATGGTGAAGGTCTGATTGACATAGGTCAGCCAGTCGAGGTCGCCTTGCCTGACGGCCGCGCCGTAAAGCATCGAGTACCAGCTCTTGCCGGCGTCGAAATACTTGTCCGGGTTGCGCGAGGCGAGCCAGCGAACTGTCGAGAGGTCGACCGCGGCGGCGTCGACGCGCTTCGATTCCAGCGCCTGCAGCACGTTGGCCTGGGTGTCGATCTGCATCACCTGCGCCTGCGGCAAGGCGAAATGCACCGAGCTTTCGGCGTCGACGTTCTGCAGGATCGAGATGCGTGTTGCGGCGCCGTTGGCCAAGAGCTTGTCGAAGGTCTTGTTCTCGGAGCCGGGCAGCGTCAGCAGCGCGACGCCTTCGACATAGTAGGGTCGCGAGAAGTGGATCAACTGCGAGCGCTGCGCCGTCATGGTCATGAACTGGATGGTGATGTCGACCTTGTTGGTCGTCACATTCGGGATGCGCTGCGCCGGATCCTGCATGACGAATTCGACCTTGGTCGGGTCGTCGAAGAGGCCCTTGGCGAGGATGCGGCCCATGGTGATGTCCATGCCGACGAGCTCGCCGGCATCGTTCTCGAAATGCCACGGCGCGTTGGTGCTGCCGGTGCCGACGATCAGCTTGCCGCGATCGAGCGCGGTGCGCAGCACGCTGTCGGACGCGGCTTGCGCCGCCGCCTTCTCGGCGCTGATTGCGGTGAGCGCGCCGGCGGTGGCCAGTCCCGCCATTCCCAGTTTCAGAAAATCACGTCTGCCGGATGTGTCGTTCACGGCGACCTCCTTTGATGGTTTGTTCCCCAATGCAGCAGAGATACGCATCGCAATGGCGATTGTCTCTTACAAGAGACGTGTGTATCCTGTACAAGACAGATACTAGCATCAGGAATCAGCAATGCAAGATAGTGAAATGCTGAGCGTGTGGCCGACCGAGGGCGCCGGTGAAGAGCGGCCGGCGGGCTCGCGCGAGAAGGGCCTCAACAGGGTCTTGAACATGCTGGAGTTCCTGCATGCCAACCAGCGCGCGATCGGCATCGGCGAGCTGGCCAAAGGGCTCAACGCGCCCCGCTCGACGACCTACACGCTGGTGCGCGAGCTGGTCGAAGCCGGGCTGCTTGAAATGGCCGGCGACGGCAACCGCGTTTATTTCGGCAAGAAGCTCTATCTTTATGGAATGGCCTATATGCGCGGCAACGATCTGCTCAGGCGCGGCCGCCAGGAGGTCGACACGCTGTCGCGCGAGACCGGCGAGACCTCGGAGCTCTGCATGCTGCAGAGCGGCCGCTACACGATTGTCCATTCCAGCCCTGGCACCAGGCCGTTCCGCATCAGCTCGGCTACCGGCCTGCAGATCCCGCTGCCCTGGACTGCGTCGGGCCGGCTGCTGCTTGCCGGCCTCGATCGCGGCCGGATCGAGGCGATGGTCACGGAAGACGACCTCGTGCTGCCGGATGGCCGCAAGCTCGTGCTCGAGGACTTCATCGACGACATCGCGCGGGCGCGCGTCACCGGCTATTGCGTCACGTCAGGCCTGGTCGATGCCTACACCAAATGCCTTGCGGCGCCCGTCTTCTCGGCTCCCGGCAAGGTCGAGGCGACGATGTGCCTGGTGGTGCCGATCGACACGTCCGGGGAACGGACCGGCGAACTTCTTACCGTGCTGCGCGAGCGCGCGGCGCGGCTTTCGATCTCGTGACGGAGAGGGGCGGTTAGAGCAATTCCAGGAAAAGTGCGTTCCGGTTTTCCGTCCGGAATTGCGCAATCCGCTAATGCATGTCGCCCAGAAGTGTGCAGCGGTTCTGGGACAACGACATGCATCAAAACAAAGACTTAAAGCGCGTCGCCTGAGTCCGGTTCAGCGCGACGCGCTTTAGGCGATGATGTCGGGAATGATGCGGTCTTCCAGCGCCGAGAGCCGGTCTTTCAGCATCAGCTTCTTCTTCTTCATGCGCTGGATCTGAAGCGGGTCGCAGCCCGTGGCGATCATCGCGTTGATGGCGGCGTCAAAATCGGCGTGTTCCTGTTTGAGCCGGGAAAATTCGAGGCGTATTTCAGCCTGTTCCTGTTCGGACATTATCTACCGTTTAGCGTATGCATCGCCCAATCGGGCTGTCTGGGCGGGGCCGGTTGGGCTTGTCTGTTTGTGACCGGCGCGCAGCCCTTATCACATTTCACTTTGTCGTGGAATGCTACCACGTGGCATTCGACATCGAGATCGGTTGGTGGCAAACTGTCATTGTGCCGTCACAGTCGCAACCTGCGGTGGATGCGCCCGCGATGGCTGCAATCGAGGAAACCATGAAAGGGAGAACCAATCATGTCTCTTGCGTCCCATCTTGATGAGCTGCAGCGGAAACACGGTGACATCGAGCGTGAGATCACCGATGCGATGAACCATCCATCGGTCGACGACCTCGAAATCGTGAATCTCAAGCGACGCAAGCTGGCAATCAAGGACGAGATTGAAAAGCTGAAGGGAAGCCCGACGACACACTGAAGCTCCTCTGAGTAAACGTCGCCGCACCCGCCGCGGTGATCTCTCCGGTGGCAAGAAATGCCACCGGCACGGTCTTTTACACTGACATCACCTGACCGTTTGGGCGTGCAGCGTGCGGCCCGGCTTGCTTCGCTGACCCGCACGGGGAGCGATCAGGCGCGGCCGATTTGCCGACCTTGCCTGACGCTTGCCATTGACAAGCCATCTTTGCTCCGCCACCTCATGCCCGGAACTCCCAGATGAAGGCGGCCGGCATGACCGGATATTTTTCTTCTCCTTTCCCGCGGCGCATGTCGGTCGGCGTGTCGGTCGGCGGCGTGATGGTCGGCGGCGGCGCGCCGGTCGTCGTGCAGTCGATGACCAATACCGACACGGCCGATGTCGACCGGACCGTCGCCCAGGTGGCGGCGCTGCATCGCGCCGGCTCGGAAATCGTGCGCATCACCGTCGACCGCGACGAGAGCGCCGCGGCGGTGCCGCGCATCCATGAGCGGCTGTTGCGGCTCGGCGTCGATGTGCCGCTGGTCGGCGACTTCCACTATATCGGCCACAAGCTGCTTGCCGATCACCCGGCCTGCGCCGAGGTGCTGGCGAAATACCGCATCAATCCCGGCAATGTCGGCTTCAAGGAAAAGAAGGACCGCCAGTTCGCCGCGATCGTCGAAATGGCGATCAAGCATGACAAGCCTGTGCGCATCGGCGTCAACTGGGGCTCGCTCGACCAGGAGCTGCTGACCCGGCTGATGGACGAAAACCAGGACAAGGGTTTTCCACTGACGGCGCAGGAAGTCACGCGCGAGGCGATCGTCCAGTCGGCGATCCTGTCGGCCGAGATGGCGGAAGAGATCGGGCTTGGCCGCGACAAGATCATCCTGTCGGCCAAGGTCAGCGGCGTGCAGGATCTGATCGCGGTCTATACCGAGCTTGCCACCCGCTCCAATCACGCGCTGCATCTCGGCCTGACCGAGGCCGGCATGGGCACCAAGGGCATCGTCGCCTCATCCGCCGCCATGGGCATCCTCCTGCAGCAGGGTATCGGCGACACGATCCGTATCTCGCTGACGCCGGAGCCGAATGGCGACCGCACGCGCGAGGTGCAGGTGTCGCAGGAACTCCTGCAGACCATGGGCTTCCGGCAGTTCGTGCCGATCGTCGCGGCTTGCCCCGGCTGCGGCCGCACGACGTCCACCGTGTTCCAGGAACTTGCCCAGAACATCCAGGCCGACCTCAGGAAGAACATGCCGGTCTGGCGCGAGAAATATCCAGGTGTCGAGAACCTCAAGGTCGCGGTGATGGGCTGCATCGTCAACGGCCCCGGCGAATCCAAGCATGCAGATATCGGCATATCGCTGCCCGGCACCGGCGAGACGCCGACGGCGCCTGTCTTCATCGACGGCAAGAAGGCGGCGACGCTGCGCGGTCCATCCATCGCGCAGGATTTCGAGAAGATGGTCGGCGACTATATCGAGCAGCGGTACGGACACGGCAAAGCCGCCGCGGAATGAGTTGATGCAGCGTTTCCTGAAGGCAACGCTGCTCTTGCTTTTCGTGCTGATCCTTGCCGGTCAGGCGTTCGCCGATCCGCCGCAGTCGCAATCGGCCGCAAAACGGCTGCTTTCCCGCGTCTGCGATCTGATCGAGATCCAGGCCCAGCAGAATGGCCTGCCGAAGGATTTCTTCGCCCGGCTGATCTGGAAGGAGAGCCGCTTCGATCCGAACGCGGTAAGCCCGGTGGGCGCCGAAGGCATTGCGCAATTCATGCCCGGGACCGCCAAGATGCGCGGCCTGGCCAACGCCTTCGACATCGAGCAGGCGATTCCCGCCTCGGCGAAGTATCTTGCCGAGATGAAAGCCGGCTACGGCAATCTCGGCCTCGCGGCGGCGGCCTACAATGCCGGCGAGAACCGGGTGTCGCGCTGGCTTGCCTCCGGCGGCTTCCTGCCGATGGAGACGGAAAGCTATGTCTTCGACGTCATGGGCGAGCCGGTCGACAAGTTCTCGGACACCGCCTATGCCGGCACCGTCCAGCCGCTCGACCCAAAGATGAGCTTCGCGGTTGCCTGCCGCAGGCTGCCGGTGATCATGTCGCGGACCGTCGCCATGGCCTCGATCAACGTCAAGCCGTGGGGTGTCCAGGTGGCGGGGAATTTCCGCCGTTCGGCGGCGATCAGCCAATGGCTGAGGGTCAGGGGCCGGTTCCCGGCCTTGCTCGCCAGCCGTGACCCGGTGGTCAGCCGGGTGCGCACGCCGATCGGCCGGCGCGGCATCTATGCGGTCAGGATCGGCGCCGATTCGCGCAGCGAGGCCAACGGCATCTGCAACAAGCTGCAAAGCGTCGGCGGCGCCTGCGTCGTGATGCGCAACCGGTGATGTGAAGAGGGCGCTGGCAATATTAGCGCGTGCACAAAGGTGTCGCTTACGATCTCGAAGTCGACACCGGCCGGCTCACGCCACTCGAATGCACCAATTTCATCCAGCAGAGATTCAGACTGTAGCGGCGGGCATTTCTTGTGGTGGCTCGATCTTCCCTGGCCGCCAACAACGCCGATAGCCAATTGCTAATGTTGCGGCGAGAATCCGCTTGCCAGGGCGGTGGCGGTTAAATCTTAATGCGCTTTGCCATAGTAAGAGCGGGTTCAGTATTTGCAGGGCGTATTCTTATTCGCGATCTTACAAGGGGGAGCATCGTGCCTGAGGGGAATTTTCTTAAAAGGGTTATCGGCGAGCTCGAAACGCCGCGAACCAAGCGGCCATTCGGTTCCGGCTGGCTGTCCGGCTCGATCGCATTGCTTGCCGGCATCACCGGCCTCTTGATGGTCATCGTGTTGCGCTATCCATCGCTGACGTCGATGCCGGATCTGGCTCCCATCCACCAGATGCTGTTCTTCAAGCCGGTGCTCTATTTCGTGCTCATCTCCGGCTACATTCTGGCCATCCTGAGCATGATGCTGCGCAGGGAAAAGACGCTCGGCGCGGCGGCGATGGTAACCGTGCTGCTGGCCTCGCTCATCGGCATGCTGCCGGCGCGTCATGAACTGCGGATCGAGGGGGTGTTCTTCGGTCTCGATTTCTTCATCCTGAACGCCCTGTTCATGGGCGTGCTGTTTGTTCCGCTCGAGCGCATTTTTGCCCGCAACAAGGCTCAAACGGTGTTCCGCGACGAATGGCGCGAGGACCTGTTCTACTATCTGGTCTCGTCGCTGCTCGTGCAAATACTGACCTACCTGACCCTGGCGCCGTCCAATTTCGTCAATGCGCAAGGCGGTCTTGGGTCGGTGCGCGCCTGGGTCCACGACCTGCCCTGGAGCGTGCAGTTGCTGGCGGTGATGTTCCTGACCGATCTTGCCCAATATTGGGTGCACCGGGCTTTCCATCGCATCCCGTTCCTGTGGAATTTTCATGCCGTGCATCATTCGGCCAAGTCGATGGACTGGATTGCCGGCGCGCGGATGCATTTCCTGGAAATCATCGTGCTGCGCAGCCTGACCGCCACGCCGATGTTCGTGCTCGGCTTCGATGGATCGGCGATCCAGGCCTATATCCTGATCGTCTATGTCTATTCGTCCTTCATTCATTCCAACATCGGAACGAGCTTCGGCCCGGTTGAAAAGGTACTGGTGTCGCCGCGCTTCCATCACTGGCATCATGGCCTCGAGAAGGAGGCGATCGACGTCAACTTCGCCATCCATTTCCCGCTGCTCGACCGGCTGTTTGGCACCTATCATCTGCCCGAGGGACGGTGGCCGAAAGGCTACGGCATTCACGGCCATCCGGTGCCGAAAGGATATTGGCGGCAATTCCTCTATCCGTTCAGGCGGGGCTGAAGTTCGAAAAGAAGTTGGTTTCAGAGTCGGCGGGCCAGAGGGGGGGTTGGCGGGAACTCGGCAGTCGATCTTTATCGCGAGCCGTCCTCGTTCGGCAAAACGCTCAGGCCGTCTTTGCCGCCACGGTCTCGCTGAGCCAGGTGCCGATCTTGGCGCCGAGGCGGTCAGGCGAGACCGGCTTCGGCAGGTAGTCGTCCATGCCGGCCTCGATGCATTTTTCGCGGTCGCCCTTGAGCGCATGGGCGGTGACGCCGATGATCGGCGTGCGATCGCCGTTGTGCTCTTCGATCGCACGGATGGCGCGGGTCGCCTCATAGCCGTTCATCTCCGGCATGGAGACGTCCATCAGCACCAGGCGGGGGCGCAGCGAACGGTACATCTCGACCGCGGTGCGGCCGTTACCGGCGATGCGGTAGCTCAGACCGAAACCGTTGAGGATCTGGCCGAAGACCAGCTGGTTCACGTCATTGTCCTCGGCGATCAGGATGTCGATCGGGCCGCTCGGCGCGGCGGTCGATTCCGGCGCGGCCAGGACCGGAACAGCCGGGCCCCGGATGACGGTGAAGGCCGGCGGGGCCGCCTGGGCCACGACCGGCTCGCGCACGAAATGCGCCCTGGCGCCTTGCGTGCGCGCCTTCTGGATGGCCGAAATCACCGTGCCCAGCAGCACCGCCGAACGCGCCGGCTTGGTGAGATGCGCGACAATGCCGAAATCGATCACCATCCTGCCGAAATCGACCTGGTCGACCGAGGTGAGCAGCACGACCGGAATGGAGGAAAGGCGGCTGTCGGCGGCGATAGCCCTGGCGACATCGGCGCCGTTCATGCCGGGCATCTGGTAATCGAGGATGATGCAGTCGACCGAGGCGCCGAGCTGGCAGGCACGGTCGAGGAAAGCAAGGCCGACGGCGCCGCTTTCGGCGGCCGCGCAGTCGAAGCTCCAGCTTCTGAGCTGCTCCAGCAGGATCTCGCGATTGACCGGATTGTCGTCGATGACCAGCACCCGGGCACCGGTCACGTCGACCGGTACCAGCTTGTCGCGCGCCTCCTGATTGTGCGCCGGCAGCGGCACGGCGAACCAGAAGACGGAGCCGCGGCCGATCTCGCTTTCGACGCCGATCTTGCCGCCCATGAGGTCGACAAGCCGGGCGCCGATCGCAAGGCCAAGCCCGGTGCCTTCGTGGCGGCGGGTCGAGGAGCCGTCGACCTGGGCGAATTTCTCGAACACGCTTTGCAGTTTTTCGGCCGGGATGCCGATGCCGGTATCCTCCACACGGACCTTGAGCTGGACCACGCCGTCGACGACATCACCGCCGACATCGACCAGCACATGGCCCTTCTCGGTGAACTTCACGGCGTTGCCGAGCAGGTTGGTGACAATCTGGCGGAAGCGCCCGGCATCGCCGACGACGAAGGCCGGCAGGCGCGGGTCGACGCGCACGATGAGCTCAAGGTTCTTTTCGGCTACGCGCGCCGACACCAGCGTCGCCACATCCTCGACTGCTTCCGCCAGGCGGAAGGGGGCGGGGTCGAGCGTCAGCTGGCCGGCATTGATCTTCGAGAAGTCGAGAATGTCGTTGATAATGGTGAGCAGCGCATTGCCGGATTTGACGATGACGTCGGTGAAAGTCTTCTGGCGCGGGGTCAGCTCGGTCTTGGCGAGCAGCTCGGCCATGCCGAGCACGCCGTTCATCGGCGTGCGGATCTCATGGCTCATATTGGCGAGGAATTCCGACTTGGCGCGGTCGGCTGCCTCGGCCTTGAACAGCGACGCGGCGCTCTCGGCGAAGGCGCGGCGGATCGCATCCTCCATCGGCCGAAAGATCCAGATCGCGGCAATGGCGAGCACGGCGAACAGCAGGCCGCTCGCCCACAACAGCAGCCGGTCGCTGGAAGCATCGGCGAGGCGGCGCTCGTCGTCGAGCGCGGTGCGCACACGCACCAGCATCGGCTGGGCAAAAAGGTCGTTCTGGTTGCGGATCTCGCGGTAGCTCCACTCGTCGACCTTCTGGGCGGTCGACATCAGGTTGAAGTTGCGCACCATGTCGCGCGTCGACCAGAACAGGTCGCCGTTGACCGAAGAAGAATCGAGCGCATTGATCGTGTTCCGGGACAGTTTCGGCCTGATCGCCGCAAGCTCTGCGTTCAAGGCCTCGATCTCGCCCGTCAGGCGTTCGGAGTGGCCGCGCGCGGCGACCGTCAGCGCATCGCGCGTCTCGCTGCGCCAGGCGGTGCCGGTCGTCTCGGCGAAATTGGTGGCGTTGCGCAGGTCGCGGGCGAAGATGACGACATTGCCGCTGAGAGCATCGACCTCGTGACGGAAGGAGTTCACCCGGTTGAGCGCGTACATCACCGCGGCCGAAGCCAGCGCAAAGATCAGCAACCCCGAAATGTAGCGGATCCGGATCGACCGGACGAAGGAGGAGTATTCCGGCATGCGCAACCCCAACACATACGCACAATTTTAATGGTCGGGATTACGCTTGATTTACATTAAGATTTCGTTGGTGGCGGGCGATGACCGGCGTATCGATGGGTCAAGTCGCGGCAGGCGACTCGCCCCGTTCAAATCAGGCGGTGTCCTTGGCCCGGTAAGCGTCGGGAAGAATGAAGACTTCGTCGGCGCGGCCGTAACCTCCGTCGGGAACTTCTTCGATCAGCACCATGGTATAGGGGCGCACACCTTCGCCGAAATAGTCGACAAACATCTGCGTGGTCTTGTGGATGAGGTCTTCCTTTTGGGCTTTTGTGAGGGCGGCCTTGGGCATCTTGAAGTTGGCAAAGGGCATGTCCAGGTTCCTTTCGGGTTGGATTTCACGGCACTGCGCGGAGGAAGTCGCCGATGCCATCATCGGACGGATCGATCCCCGTGCGTTGTCCTGGAGCGGATATAGATTGCTGCGGATGCCGGATAATCACCCTGCTGCCGACAGCAGTATTCGGACAGGGCGAACAATCAGAGCCGTTGTCGGCGCTCTATCTAGGCAAGGCCGTGACGATCGGAACGGTGCCTGGCTGGCATAGTCTGGCTAGGCCACAGTTTAGCTATTCCGCACCGCCACGAACGTCGCCGCCGCCTTCAGCAGCGTGGCCGCTTCGCCGTAGGGTTCCAGCAGCGCATGCGCCTGCTCGATGAGGCCGTGGAGCTGGCCGCGCGCCCAGTCCGGGCCGTGCAGCGCGGCAAGCGTTGCCTTGCCGGCGGCGGCGTCCTTGTTCGTTGCCTTGCCCATCTGCTTTGCGTCGGCGGTCAGGTCGAGCAGGTCGTCGGCGAGCTGGAAGGCAAGGCCGATCGCCGAGCCGAATTCGGCCAGCCTCTCGCGGTCGGCGGGCGGCGCGCCGGCGACGATCGCACCGGCCTCGCAGGCGAAGCGGATCAGCGCGCCGGTCTTCATCGCCTGCAAGGTAATGATGCCGGTCTCGTCCGGCCGTTTGCGCTCGGCTTCGAGATCGAGCGTCTGGCCGCCGACCATGCCGCCGGCGCCGGCCGCACGCGCCAGCGCCAGCACGAGCGCTGCCCGGCGGTCTGTCGGCAATGCCGTTGCGTCATCGGCGATGATGTCGAAGGCCAAGGTCAAGAGCGCGTCACCGGCGAGGATCGCGGTCGCCTCGTCGAAGGCCTTGTGCACTGTCGGCTGGCCGCGCCTCAAATCGTCGTCGTCCATGGCCGGCAGGTCGTCATGGATCAGCGAGTAGCAGTGCACGCATTCCAGTGCAGCGGCGATGCGGAGCGCCGCGTCGTTATCGGCCGAAAACAGCGCCGCGCTTTCCATGACCAGAAAAGGGCGCAGCCGCTTGCCGCCGTTGAGCACGCCGTGGCGCATCGCCGCCATCAGGCGCTCGGGCCGCGCGATCTCACCGGTGAGCGGGCGGGCGTCGAGGATCCGCCGCAGTTGCGTCTCGACCGCGGCGGCGCGCATGAAAAGCGCGGATTCGAAGGCGATCTGGTCGTCTTTGCTCATGGCCGGGAGCGGTAGCCGACACTCAGACATTGCGCAAGCAGCCGCGCGCCTTTATGCCGGAAGCGCGAGTGGCACGGGTGGGGCGGCTTGACGGAACCGATCGTCGAATATGAAAGCGAAGGGCTGGACATGGCGCGACGTCGGCGCCTGAACCGCGCCGGTCTGAAGCGCATCGTCCGGCGCTGCCTGGTCGTGGCGCTCGTGCTGGCGGCTATTCCGGTCGTGCTCACGTTCCTTTATCTGCCGCCCTTCGTGCATCCGGTCTCGACGCTGATGCTGAAGGACCTTGTGACCTTTTCCGGCTACGACCGGCGTTGGGTGTCGATCGACGACGTGGCGCCGGTGCTGGCGCATTCGGTGATCATGTCGGAAGACGGGCAGTTCTGCTTCCATCGCGGCGTCGACCTCGGCGAATTGCGCGGCGTCGTCGACGACGCGCTGGCCGGCGAGGCGACGCGCGGCGCCTCCACCATCACCATGCAGACGGTGAAGAACCTTTTTCTCTGGGCGCGGCCGCTCAGCAGCGTGCGCAAGGTGGTTGAGCTGCCCTTGGCCGTTTATTTCGATGCGGTGATGTCGAAGCGGCGCATCATGGAGATCTATCTCAACGTCGCCGAATGGGGGCCGGGCATCTATGGCATCGAGGCCGCCGCGCAACATCATTTCGGCGTCTCGGCCAAGCAATTGTCGCGAAGGCAGGCAGCCTTGCTTGCTGTCAGCTTGCCCAATCCGATCGCACGCAATCCAGCTAAGCCTGGGCCTGGCTTGCGGCGGCTGGCCTCGCTGATCGAGCGGCGCGCCAGTCGCTCGGGCGCCTATGTCGGCTGCCTCGACTAGGACGGAGCGGCGCCGGCTCAAAAAAATTCGCGGGCGGCGCTGGCCAAAACGGCGCAAGGCGTGTATAGGCACCCGACTTTCTCAGATTATGGCCTCGATGCGGCCCTTTCGCGAGGGTTGTCGGGGCATTTTGACCATGTAGTGGAGCATATCCATGGCCGTTCCAAAAAGAAAAACCTCTCCGTCGAAGCGCGGCATGCGCCGCTCGGCCGACGCCCTCAAGGCCCCGACCTATGTCGAGGACAAGAATTCCGGCGAAATGCGCCGCCCGCACCACATCGACCTGAAGACCGGCATGTATCGCGGCCGCCAAGTGCTGGAGCCGAAGGAAAGCTGAGAAGCTTCCACGGTTCGTGACGTTTCAAAAGACCGGCCTCTGGCCGGTCTTTTTGTTTTTGGCGCCGGGATAGCTGGCGTTCGGATTATATATCGCTCGCGTTGCCGATGGCCGGGCAACCGGCTGACATCGTTATTTCATTAGGTCTTAGAGCGTGTTCGACCCCGCCGGCGAAAAACCTTGACGGCGCGCTTGCGGCGGATTTTAGAAAAGGGTGCCCTTATTGGAGTCGCCCAGATGTTCGGTGCCATCCCGCTGCTGATCGTGCCCTTCGTCCTCTACAATCTCGGACTGCTCGGATTGTTCGGCGGCGGCGACGATCCCTGGATGACCGAGATGTTCTCCTTCCGCATGATGTCGGGCGGCGTGTTCTCGATGACGCTCGGCGACCTGATGGTGCTGATCGGGCTGATCTTCCTGTTCATCGAAATCTCAAAATCGGTGCGCACGACCAATGCCTCGATCCTGGATCATCTTCTGTCGACGCTGGTCTTCATCGCCTTCCTGGTCGAATTCCTGCTGGTGAAGGGCGCGGCGCACTCGGTCTTCTTCACGCTGATGGTCATCGCGCTGTTCGACGTGCTGGCCGGCTTCTCGGTGTCGATGCGGTCGGCGAGCCGGGATATCAATCTGAATTAGGGCTCGGCGCATAGCGATCGCCCCCGTTGGCGATTGGCGGTTACCTCCATCTCTCTTCGTCATCCCAGGGTCTTCGCGACGGAGCTTCGCTCCTGCTCCGCCCTGGGATGACGAGGTTCCTCTGCCGCGTGTCAGCTTGCCGCGGGCTCAGCCTTTTGCGCGACTACTGCCTCGTAGGCAGCGCGCAGCTGCTGGCGCACGGTCGGCGTGCCCGGCGGCGTCTTCAGCGGCGCGCCCAGATGCTCGTGGCGCAGTTCGTCCATGAACTGCTCCCACAGCGGCGGACCACCCTTTTCGAGCAGCTCGGCGCGGATCGAAAGCTCCTCGCTGACCGGCAGCCAGACGCGTCCCCAGGCGCCGAGATGCGCCATGATCGGCACCAGCGTGATCGCCATCTCGGTCAGGCTGTAGATCGCCTTCTGCTTATGGCTGGGATCGTCGGCCTTGGTCAGCATGCCAAGTTCCATCAGCCGTTTCAGGCGGTCGGCCAGGATGTTGGAGGCGATGCCTTCCAGCGAGCCGTTGAGCAGCTCGCGAAAATGGCGCCGGCCGCCAAAGATCATGTCGCGCAGGACGATCAGGCTCCAGCGGTCGCCGAAGACTTCCAGCGACAGATTGATAGGGCAGCCGGATCGACGGTCGATGCTCATGGCACTCTCCAGAAAAACCAGTTGCATTATGATATCGGTTTCATTATCGTGCAACTGATTGCAAAATGCAAGCGGATTGGAGAAGCAGATGACCGCCGCAGCGCAGCGCCCCGACATCGTTTCGGAGACCTTCGGCAGCCCCATAGATCCGGCGATCCTTTTGATCATGGGCGCAATGGCCTCGATGCTGTGGTGGCCCGAAACCTTCTGCCGGCAACTGGCCGAGCGCGGCCGCTTCGTCATACGCTACGACAATCGTGATACCGGCCTGTCGACGAAATATCCGCCGGGCGCGCCGTCTTATACGTTCGAGGACATGGTGGACGATGCCATGCGCGTGCTCGATGACCATGGCGTCGCCAAGGCGCATGTCGCCGGCATGTCGATGGGCGGCATGATCGCGCAAAGCGTGGCGCTGAAATATCCCGAACGCGTCGGCGCGCTCACAGTGATCTCCAGTTCGCCGCTCGGCGTCGACACCTCCAACCTGCCGGGAACCACGGAAGCCTATCGAAAACATTCGGCGGAAGGGGGCGACGTCGATTGGTCGAACCGGGGGCAGGTGCTCGACTTCATGGTCAAGGACGCTCACGCGATCGCCAGCACGCTCTATCCGTTCGACGAGAAACGGATACGCGCGATGATCGAAGAGGATTACGACCGTTCCGGCGGTCTCGCCACCGCGACCAACCATTTCCTCCTCAAGGGCGGCGGCCCGCAGCGGAAGGTGCGGGATCTCCGCGTGCCGTTGCTGGTCATCCATGGCTCCGCCGATCCGATCTTCCCGATCGAGCATGCAGAAGCGCTTGCCAAGGCCGTTCCCGGCGCCAGGTTGGTACGGATCGAAGGCGGCGGCCACGAATTGCACCGCAAAGACTGGCCGCAAATCGTCGAAGCCATCGCGGTTCACCAGTGATGGCTTCCGCCACTCACCCGTGATGGCTCCGCGCCCTTGACGTGACCGTCTCGCGGCAATAGTTAAGTAAATGCTTCAGTTTTGAATCTGCAAATGACGACGAGAGCCAGAATGTCCCTGACGCTGCATTTCCATCCCTTGGCATCCTTCTGCTGGAAGCCGCTGATCGCGTTCTACGAGAACGGCACGCCTTTCGAGCCGGTCATCGTCGATCTCGGCGACGAGGCGTCGCGCACGGCCTTCCTGAAGGTGTCGCCGACGGGCAAGATGCCGGCGCTGCGCGACGATGCGCGAGACCGCACGGTGCTGGAATCGACCATCGTCGTCGAATATCTCGCCGCCCATTATCCCGGGCCGGTCGAGCTCGTTCCCGCCGATGTCGATGTCGCCCTCCAGGTCCGCCAGGCGGACCGCTTCTACGATTTCTATGTGCAGCATCCGATGCAGAAGATCGTCGGCGACAGGCTGCGGCCAAAGGAGCAGACCGATCCGTTCGGGGTCGAGGAGGCTCGCGCGCAACTGCGCAATTCCTACGCCATTGTTGAAGAGGAGATGGCGGGAAGGACCTGGGCCGTAGGCGAAACCTTCACCATGGCCGACTGCGCCGCCTCGCCGGCACTGTTCTACGCCAACAAGGTCGAGCCGTTCGGCGACAAATTCCCGGCGGTGCAACGCTACCACGACCGCCTGCTCGCGCGCCCGTCCTTCGCCCGCGTCATCGAGGAAGCGCAGCCCTATTTCAAGCTCTTCCCGTACAACAACCGCTGACCCGTGATGCTGCACGATCCCGCCCAGCTCGACCTGATGTTCCAGGCGCTCGCCGATCCCGCGCGGCGGCAGATGGTGGAACGGCTGTCGCGCGGGCCGGCATCGGTCAGTCAACTGGCGGAGCCGCTGGCGATGTCGCTTTCGGCCGTCGTCCAGCACCTCAACGTGCTCGAGGCGAGCGGCCTCGTCAGGACCGAGAAGCTTGGCCGGGTGCGCACCTGCCAGATCGAGCCGAAAGCGCTGGGCGCCGCCGAACACTGGATCAACGAGCGGCGGCTCGCCTGGGAGCGCCGACTGGACCGTCTCGGCGATTTCCTCGCTGAGACCAAAGACGAAACCTGAAGGAAGCCGTCATGACCGAACGATCCGTCGTCCATTCCACCTTCGTCATCGAGCGCGTCTATCCAGTGGCGCCGGAGAAGGTCTATTTCGCGCTGAGCAATCCAGCCGCCAAAAAACGTTGGTTTTTCGATCCCGACAATCCGATGCCGAGCCGGCATGAGATGGACTTTCGTGTCGGCGGCAAGGAGGTGAACGCGGGTTGTCCAAGCGATGGGCAGATGCATTTCTACAACGCGGTCTATCAGGACATCGTGCCCAACCGGCGCATCGTCTACAGCTACGAGCTGTTGTTCGGCGAAACCCGGGTCTCGGTGTCGCTTGCGACGATAGAGCTCATCGCCGAAGGCAAGGGAACACGGCTTATCCTGACGGAGCAGGGGGCGTTCTTCGACGGTATCGACTCACCGGCCACCCGCGAGCATGGCACCGGCGAATTGCTCGACGCGCTTGGGACGGCACTGCAACCGGCGGCTTGAGGCGGCAGCCTATTCCCCCGGCGCCGTTTCCCAGAACTGGTCGAGCCAGATGTTGAGCCTGAGGAAGCCGGCGCTGGAGACAGCATAGACGCGCCTTGTGCCTTCGGCCTTGGCATTGACCAGGCCGGCGTCGAGCAGGACCTTCAGATGCTGTGAAACCGCCGGGCGTGAGACGGGCAACCCGGCCGCCAATTCGTTCACCGTCTTCGGGCCGCGCCGGAGTTCCTCCAACAGATAGCGCCGGTTGGGATCGGCTATCGCCGTGAAGGCGTCAGAAAACATCATGCCTTTATTTGTGGGGCAAAGTTTTCCGAATCTCAACTATCGGTTTCAACCTTTCTGCGTGGATCGAGTCGCGTTGCCTCAGGCGTGACCGCGCGGTCGGCGGGCTGGGTCTTGAAGGCATCGCGGTTTTCGATCGGCACCGGCGCGCGGGCACGGATGCGCAGCAGCGTGTAGCCGGCGAGGCTGAGATGCGCGAGCGCGGTTGCAATGAAAAGTCCCTCCGGGCGCACCGAACCCATCAAGCCCGCGGCCAAAAGCGGGCCGATCATCGTGCCGAAGCCGTAGAGCAAGAGCAGGCCGCCTGAGACCTTGACGAAGTCCTCGGAACGGGCGTGGTCGTTGGCATGCGCGACGGCGATCGAATAGAGCGTGTAGGCGAAGGCGCCATAGGCGGCAGTCATTACGATGACGAAGACACCCGAGCGCGGCGCGATCAGGAAGATCAGCACCGCGACCAGAGCCGCGCCGAAGGCCGCGCCGGCCAGCACGAAGCGGCGGTCGGTTTTATCGGAAAGGCGCCCGGCCGGAAGCTGCATGGCGGCGCCGGCGACGACCACGAGGCTCATCATCAATGCTATCTCCGCGGTCGATATGCCGATGCGGGCGCCGTAGACGGCGCCCAGCGTGCCCCAGGCACCGTTGGCGATGCCGATCAGAAGGCAGGCCACCGCCGATACCGGGGAATTGGCGTAAAGGCCTTTGACGTCGAGCTTGACGTCCTGCAGCGGCTTGGGAAGCGACTGCGTCGACACGGCCGTCGGAATAAGCGAGAGGCAAAACAGGATGCCGGTGATCATGAACAGCGAGGCCGACCGCACGTCGCCGCCGGCAACGATCATCTGGCCGCCCATGATCGAAGCATAGGTGACCATCATATAGAGGCCGAAGACGGTGCCGCGGTTCTCGTTGGTGGCCTTCTCGTTCAGCCAGCTCTCGATCACCATGAAGGCGCCGGCCATGGTGAAGCCGGTGAAGGCGCGCAACAGAATCCAGAAATATTCGTCGATGATGAGGCCGGTGAGCAGCGCGATGATTGCGCCCGACGCGGCGAAGGCGCTGAAGGCCCTGACATGGCCGGCACGGCGCACGAGACGCGGCGCGAAGAAACAGCCGGCGACGAAGCCGCCGGCCCAGGCCGTGCCCATCAGGCCGAGCGATGCGGTCGAAAAACCCTCGATCTGGCCGCGCAACGGCAACAGCAGGCCGTGCAGGCCGGAGGCGGCGAGCAGGAATGCCGTGCCGCGCAGCAGCGAGAGGATCGGTCGGTAGGTTGCAAACATCGCTTGATCCTGGTTCGGGGCGCAGGGGTCTGAAAACAGACGTATTGGGGCTTTTCGGCGGCGCGCGCCGACAAAATTATCCGCGGCGGAACAACGCGTCGGCGGCGGATTTGGTGGCGCCCTTGGCGGCCCGCTCGGCCTCCAGCCTGGCGATCTCGTCGCGCAGCAACGCGATGCGCTCCGATAACTCGTCGACGGATAGCAGCGACAGATCCTGGCCGATCTCGTGCGGGCGCGGCTTTTTCCTGGGTTCGTCGTCGAAGATCGCCATCGTCGCTCCTCCCTTACTTGGCCATTTGCCTGATTTGGCAATCAGCATACATAGGGCAGGGGCGCCGATGCAAACCGACGGCGATAGGCTGGCGCACAGGGAGAACGCGACATCATGGCAAACGGCGAGAAGATTCCGGCGAAGATGACGGCGATTGCGATCTCGCAACCCGGCGGTCCCAAGGTGCTGAAGCCGGAAACCCGCGACGTGCCTGTACCGGGTCCGGGCGAAGTGCTGATCCGGGTGCACGCGGCCGGCGTCAACCGGCCGGACGTGCAGCAGCGCAAAGGCGCCTATCCGCCGCCTCCCGGCGCCTCCGACTTGCCCGGCCTCGAAGCTTCGGGCGAAATCGCGGCGCTCGGCGACGAGATATCGCGCTGGCGCATCGGCGACCGGGTCTGCGCGCTGACGCCGGGTGGCGGCTATGCCGAATATGTCAAGGTGCATGCGGGCAGCGTGCTGCCGCTGCCGGCAGGCTTCACGCATTCGGAGGCTGCGGCGGTTCCGGAAAACTACTTCACCGTCTGGCACAATATGTTCGAGCGCGGCGGTCTGAAAAAGGGCGAGACGCTGCTGGTCCATGGCGGCTCGTCCGGCATCGGCACCACCGCCATCCAGCTCGCCTCCGCCTTCGGCGCCTATGTGATCACCACCGCCGGCAGCAAGGAGAAATGCGACGCCTGCCTGAAGCTCGGCGCCGACCGGGCGATCAACTATCGCGAGGAGGATTTCGTCGCCGCGGTGAAGGATGCGACCGACAGGAAGGGCGCCGACGTCATCCTCGATATGGTCGGCGGCGATTATGTCGGGCGCAACTACGATGCCGCGGCCGTCGAGGGGCGCATCGTCCAGATCGCGGTGCAGGCCGGCGCCGTGGCGAGCGCGGACTTTTCCAAGATCATGGTGAAACGGCTGACGCATACCGGCTCGACGCTTCGGCCGCGCACCGTCGAGTTCAAGGCGGCGATTGCCGCTGCGCTGGAGGCCCAGGTGTGGCCGCTGCTCGGCACGCGCAAGGTGGCTCCCGTCATGGACATGATCTTTCCGCTGACCGAAGCCTGGCGGGCGCATGAGCGGATGGAAGAGGGCGAGCACATCGGCAAGATCGTGCTCGACGTAGAGTAGGGGAGTAGGGGAGTAGGGGAGTAGGGGAGTAGGGGAGTAGGGGAGTAGGGGAGTAGGGGAGTAGGGGAGTAGGGGAGTAGGGGAGTAGGGGAGTAGGGGTTGCCCCTCGTTCACCCTACTGCCCTATTCCCTTACTCCCCTACTCCCTTTCTTTTGCTGCATTGCACAAAACGCATTGCGGCCATGCAAAAGCGTCCGTTCAATTTGTGGGCAGGCGTGCCTATTTACGCGGCATCAAACGATTTGACCAAACGACTGGAGAACCAAAATGAACCCGATCCGTGCTTTCCGTAAGTGGCGCATGTACAACGAAACCGTGCGCGAATTGAACAAGCTCAATGCCCGCCAGCTGAGCGACCTCGGCATCAACCGTGCCGACATCGAGCGTATTGCCCGCCAGGCGGTGTAATCAGAGGCAGCCCGACCGCAAGGCCGGGCTGCGACATGCAAGCCAGAGCCGTCGAGACGCTTGCTTTGTTTCCGGTTCCAAGCCCGCTGGACCTCGTCCAGCGGGTTTTGTCTTTTCAGGGGCTTGTTTCATGCATGTCGTTCTCCCAAAACCGCCGTACACTTTTGGGCGACATGCATTGATCGCCCTTTCCCAAAAACATTGCGAAAATCTGAGGGAGCGTTTATACAGGCCGCGAATTTCCCATTTTGGTGGCTCTAAAACCACCGCCCGCGCGGGAACGCGGGCGAACGAGAAGGATTTTTGATATGGCCAATTCGCTGCTGATGCCCAAGGCGACCGCCGTCTGGCTGGTCGACAACACCGCGCTCTCCTTCGAGCAGATCGCGCAGTTCTGCGGGCTGCATCCGTTGGAGGTCAAGGCGATCGCCGACGGCGAGTCGGCGCAGGGCATCAAGGGCATGGACCCGATCATCACCGGGCAGCTGACGCGCGACGAGATCGCGCGTGGCGAGAAGGACATCAACTACCGGCTGAAGCTGTCGGAGCCGAAGGTGCGGGTGCCGGAATCGAAGCGCAAGGGCCCGCGCTACACGCCGCTGTCGAAGCGCCAGGACCGGCCGAATGCCATCCTGTGGCTGGTGCGCAACCATCCGGAACTCAAGGATGCGCAGATCTCGCGCCTTGTCGGCACGACCAAGTCGACGATCGAGCAGATCCGCGAGCGCAAGCACTGGAATTCGGCCAATCTGCAGCCGATGGATCCGGTGACGCTCGGCCTTACCTCGCAGATCGACCTCGACCTCGAAGTCAACCGCGCCTCGCGCGGCCGCGAGCCGGCGCAGCCCGTCGGCGATACGCTGCTGCCGGCCGCACTCACCGAACGGCTGGTGCCGGCGCCCGAGAAGCCGAAGGACGAGGATCAGGAACTCGACGCCAACGCCGTCTTCGCCAAGCTTTCGGCACTCAAGTCGAAGGACAAGGACGAGGACGACGACCAGGAATAAGCCTCCCGGCGCTCAACAAAAAAGCCCGCTTTCGAGCGGGCTCAGACTGCTGACAAACCCCGTCGATTTCGGCGGGGTTTTGTTTTTGGGTATTGATTGAGCTGAGTAACTTGGTGTCTGGAGCAACTGTCAGGAAGGCACGGCGGCCGATAGGCCTCATGCGAGGCT
>NZ_JAVIIT010000026.1:0-61601 GCF_033977265.1 Mesorhizobium australafricanum
CTTTGTGCTTGACGGCACGAGGGCGCTGGTCGGACAACTGGGGCAAAGGCGGCAGCCAGCCAGGCTGCACCTCGACTATCTTGCCGTTGATCGGCAGGCACTGCAAAACCGACTGCGGGGCTGATGTCGGCCTCTGCTGGTCAAAAAGCGATATACCGACCGAGGTGTGTTCTGGAATCCCAGCCTGATCCCGGAGCCGCTGTGCGCCATCGCTAAACCTCCCACGAAGAGGTCAAGCTTCCAATGTAATGAGTTTCAGTTCCAGATTTGATTTAGGGGCCCGCTGACCTGCTCCCCGTTTTGTCCGCGCCTATAAGTTAGCCCTGTTCACCTTTTGAGGTGCTCCCCGTCTTTGGATCGCCCGGGCCGGAACTTCCGGGGTGTCTGGCCGCTCCAAGTACAAACATTGGCTTGTAGGTACAAAACTTTGGGTGTTGCACCAGCTGACGCGAACGCCCGACGAGAACGATCGCCGCGTCGGGAACCTGGCGCTGACCAGAGCAGGGCTCACCGCCTATCGCGAGATGGTGCCGCTGGCGAAGACGTTTGAAAGGGAGTTGCTGGAGAGGCTGAGTGCGGACGAGCGAGCGGCGATTGTAAAGGGCGTAGCGGCGCTCGAAGCCTGTTTGGGACAAGACACAGTTGGTGCTAATCATTTTGGGCTAAAGGGTTGAAGTCAGGACTGGACATACGGATGGCTTGGCTTCCAAAGGGATTTCGCGCCGGAGGGTCATCCGGCAGCTCCAGCAACTTCTATCGAAAATCGGTCTACCGTCGACGGAGCCAAGGCCAGCACCATCGTCTACAGCTTGGTGCTGACCTGCCGCGCCTCACTCGTCGAGCCGCTCGCATGGTTGCGCCACGTTCTCACCGAACTGCCTCAACGCGCTGTCGATACTGATATCGACGAAGCCCTTCAACTTCGCCAAAGCCGCTGCAGCCCGATCCGCCCGGACGCGTCCGTTTGAAAGCGACCGTCGTTGAAAGGGCGGCGGCGACGCGCGGGGAAATTCGCGCTTACCATCGATCCCGCCGGCCAGTGCTTCGTGCTTCTAACCAACGGAATGAGCGATCGGCGCATGGCCACTCCGTCAACAGCAGGAGAGACGTCGAGCGGCGAGCGGAACTAATCTGGTAAGTTCGTGACCAGAACATCATCAACAATCTCAAATGGTTGGGTTTTGGTTACCGCATTGAAACGCTTTGGTTCGCCGGTCTCAGGATCGGATTTCCGAGTTTTCCCGTTTCTTACCCCTATCATAGCGCCGGACAACCGTATTGCCGAGGCGCTGACCATTGACAATGATGACGTTGGGATCCTCTGCGTCCATTTGATCTCCTGTGCGGAGTACGAGTTCGTCAGAACGGCGGGGTTGGACCCTTCCTCGAATGCTCGACGAGCGTCACTATCCGCCAGTATTCAATCCCAAACGAACGTCTGACGTGTGTGGCGCTGGCAGCGCCAAGGCTTGACGAAGGCATAACCTCTACCAATCCATCACCACCTTGCCCGAACTACCACTCCGCATCGCGTCGAACCCAACCTGGAAATCATCGATCCCGATGCGGTGCGTGATCAGCCCGGAAACATCCAGCGGGCCCTGCACCAAAGCGATCATCTTGTACCAGGTCTCGAACATCTCTCGGCCATAGATGCCCTTCAGGTGCAGCATCTTGAAGATGACCTTGTTCCAGTCGATCTCGAAGCCGGTCGGCGCGATGCCGAGGATGGCGATCTTGCCGCCATTGTTCATGGTGTCGATCATGTCGCGGAAGGCGGGTGCCGCGCCCGACATCTCCAGTCCGACGTCGAAACCTTCGCTCATGCCGATCGAAGGCATCACGTCGCGCAGCTTTTCCTTCGAGGCGTCGACGACGTGCTGAACGCCGAGCTTGCGCGCCAGATCCAGCCGGACCGGATTGATGTCGGTGATCACGACCTTGCGCGCACCGACGCATTGCGCGACCAGCGCGCCCATGATGCCGATCGGCCCGGCGCCGGTGACCAGCACATCCTCGCCGACGAGATCAAAGGACAATGCGGTGTGAACGGCATTGCCCAGCGGATCGAAGATGGCGGCGATCTCGTCCGGCACGTCGTCGGGAATCGGCACGACATTGTGCTGCGGGATCACCATGTATTCGCCGAAGGCGCCGGGACGGTTGACGCCGACGCCGAGCGTGTTGCGGCAGAGATGGCCTCGCCCAGCGCGGCAGTTGCGGCAATGGCCGCAGACGATATGGCCTTCGCCCGAGACGCGCTGGCCGACCTTGTATTCGGTGACCGCGGCGCCGAAATCGGCGACCGTGCCGACGAATTCGTGGCCGGTCACCATCGGCACTGGCACGGTCTTCTGCGCCCACTGGTCCCAATTGTAGATGTGGACGTCGGTGCCGCAGATCGCGGTCTTCTTGACCTTGATCAGCACGTCGTTGGGGCCGATTTCCGGAACCGGCACCTCTTCCATCCAGATGCCCGGCTCGGCCTTGGCCTTAACCAGCGCCTTCATCATGTTTGACATTCTTTTGTTCCTTGAATCCGCCGACATCTGCGTGTGGATGCGCGCCTGGCCCTTCGGCACCACCGGGAAGGAGAAGCCGATGACGTAGTGCCTCGATTCTACATGCGCTGCGTCGAGTGGCGTCTCAAAGGCACCACTCGCACATAGCGCGAGGACGTTTGACCTCGCAGGGCGTTAGAACTTCTTTACCTCGATACCATGCCGACGCAGGGCATAGCCGACTTGCCGCGGCGTCAGGCCGAGGATACGACCAGCCTTGGCCTGAACCCAGCCGGCCTTCTGCATCGCGTCGATCAGCCGGTCGCCATCGGTCACACGCATGCCTGTTGCACCCGAGGCAGGATGGCTCGGACCGCGGGCGTTGACGGGCACCGCCGCGCCCTCGGAGGCGCCGGTGCGCCTGGCTCCCAGCGGCGATTCAACCGGCATCCTGTTGCGGCCGAACTCATCGCTGGCATTGCCGTCATTTGCACGGTCGGCTCCTTTCCAGAGGAGGGAAGACAGGCACTGGCTATTCTGGCAGGCAAAATCTGAAGTGGCGATAGTGCTTGAACGCGCAAGAGTGGCCGTCCTTCGCACGCAGTTTTCCAGCTCACGGACGTTGCCAGGGAAGTAGCATTGCGAGATCAGGTCAAGCGCCGACGGCGCGAAGGCGAGCTCGCGATGGTTCTCGCTATTGAATCGATCGAGGAAGGCCTTCGCAAGGCGTGGAATATCGCCGGGTCGCTCTCTGAGCGGTGGCAGCATGATTGGCACCACATTGATACGGTAGTAAAGATCGGCCCTGAACTCTCCATTCACGACAGCCGTCTCGAGATCCTTGTTGGTGGCGCATATGAGCCGGACGTCGACCGTTAGCGTCCTGGTGCCGCCGACGCGCTCCAACTCGCCTTCCTGCAAGACGCGCAAGAGCTTTGCCTGGAAGGCAGGCGAAATCTCGCCGATTTCGTCAAGCAACAGGGTTCCGCCATTGGCTAATTCGAAACGGCCGGCGCGCTGCGCGACAGCCCCGGTGAAGGCGCCCTTTTCATGCCCGAACAACTCCGATTCCAGAACGCTTTCAGGCAGTGCGGCGCAGTTCAGTTTGACGAAAGCCTTCTTGCTGCGAGGCGAAAGCTTATGGATGGCCTGCGCAAAAAATTCCTTGCCGGTGCCGCTTTCACCCCGCAAAAGCACGGTGGAGTTGGTCCTTGCCACGACCGCGGCGGTTTCAAGCACCTGCTTGAGTGCGAGACTTTCCCCGATGATCCCGTCGATTTTGACAGGCGAATGGCGCGCAGGGCGGGCCTCCTTGTCGTCGCGCGAGTTCTCCGCTCTCCCTTCCTCCTCAAAGAGCCGCTGACGGTCTGTGCTCAGGATGCGATGGAGGCGGATAGTCCGGCCGACAAGATTGGCGACCATTGTCAGCAAGCTCACGTCTTCGTCGCAATGCACGCTGGCGGCGCCGTCCCGGATACGGTCGATCGACAGTGTACCGAGGATTTCATCCTCAGCCTCTATTGGCACTCCGATAAAGGTAACTGGCATGGTTGCGCCGCCCGAAGCCGTTTGGAGATCAGCCTGAAATAGTTCGGACTTGCTGACATCGTGTATGACGAGTGGCCTCCCCGTAGCGCAGATACGGTCTACCACGGCCTGCGGTGTGAAGCGGCGCCAATCTGATTGAGGAGCGTGTTTGTTGCCGGCAGTTGCGGCAATCTCCAGCTCCCCGGCCGCCTCCTTGATGACCATTTCTCCATGACGCATTTGCACAAACGAGGAGAGAATGTTCACGACATTGCCAAGCGTGATCTGCAGCCGCGTGGGGGCAGTCAGGATCTCGGATATCTCGTAGAGGCCCCTGAGCGGGATGTTTGCCCCGTGCATCGCTTTGATAGGTGGCCGTGCGTCGCCAAGCCCTACCTCGTGCACCTGATCCCGCATTACTTGACCCATGGAAACGCCTCAGGGGTTGTAAGGTGCCCCTCCCAAAGCGCCTTTCTTTCGACTCGCTACATCCTAGTATTCACGAGCCCCTGTTCAATTGCAAATTGTCATGTTGCAATCGCGACAATTCCAGGTATCGGCTCTGGCAACGGCGCGCGCGTGCGCGGGTCATCCGAACTTGAAGAGGACACCGAAGCCGCCGCGCGGATAATTCCACTCGATCTCACCACTGGCCTCGCACAGTACCCGACAGGTGCCGCACTCCATGCAGCCGTCGGCGGTGATCTCCACTTGGCCCTTGTCGTTCAATTCATAACATTGGGCCGGGCAGACGCGGGTCAACGCGAGCAGGTTGGCGCTTGGCTTTTGGTGCGGTCGCACTTTTATATGTGGACGCCCCGAATCGACCAGATAGCGGTTCTGGTAAAGCTTCTCTTCAATGCGTGGCACTGCGATTGTCATCTCGTCCTCCTAGCGCCAGGCGAATGCCAGGCGGACCACGTCGCTCACCAGCCCCCAACGCGAACGCGCCTTGATGAAGGCAGCTGTGGTCGCCTTTTCCTTGTCGATTTTCGGGGTGCCGTCGACCCGCATGAAGTTCTGGGCCGCCTGCGACATCAGCTGCGGGTAAGTCGTGAAGAAATTTTGGGAATTGGTGTGGAGCAGGGTCGGCATGTCCTTGTATTTCTTCAGGTCTTTGATCACGAAGGACTTGTTTAACATGGTCTTGTAGAGGATTAGGTTCTGTTTGGTCATCGGCCGCTTGCGGCTCTTGACCTGCATGATTGCCTCAGCCGCGATGCGACCGGAGGTCATGGCGAGGTTCGAACCCTCCCGGTGGACGGCGTTATTCAACTGCGCAGCATCGCCGACCACCACCCAGCCGTCGCCAAACAGCTGCGGAATCGCATTGTAGCCACCCTCGGGAATGAGATGCGCGGCATATTCTTTCACCTCCGAGCCGGCGATCAGCGGCCGGATCGAAGGATGGTTTTTTAACGCATCGAGTATGACGTATGGGCTCTCCATCATCGAAGCGAAATCCGAAACGAGGCAGCCGATGCCCAGTGAGATCGATTCCTTGTTGGTGTAAAGGAAGCCGAGCCCGGCCATGCTGCGGGAGATTGTACCCACTGCCTCGATCACGCAGCCTTCACCGGCCTTGAGGCCGAACCGCTGCTCTATGACCTCTTCAGGCAGGAAATGCATTTCCTTGACGGCGAGCGCCACGGATTTTGGCCTCGGCATCTCGCGAAGCCCGGCGCGCGTGCCAAGTAGTCCGGAGACACCTTCTGCGAGAACGACAACGTCCGCGAAAATCTCTCCGCCGACCCGGTCGGTGCGGACGCCGACCACCTTGTCCTTGGCATCGCGGACGAGTTCGGTCACGGTCGTCTCGCACAGAACCGTCGCGCCGGCCTCGCGCACCTTACGCGAAAACCATTTGTCGAACTGGGCGCGGATGATCGTATAGCGGTTGGGCTTCGCCTCGTTGAAGTCGTCCGACCGATATTGAATCCCGGTGTGGGAAGTGTCGTCCATCACCCAAAGCCGCTGTTCGACCAAATGCCGCTCGAGAGGCGCATCATCCCGGAAATCCGGGATGATCTTCTCCAGCATGTTCGCGTACATGATTGCACCTTGAACATTCTTGGAGCCCGGATATTCACCTCGCTCCAACTGCAACACGTTCAGGCCATGGCTTGCCATGGTGTAAGCAGCAGCGTTTCCGGACATGCCGGCCCCAACAACAATGGCATCGAATTTTTCCTCGATCATGTCCATCTCCCTAGCTCGCAAGCTTATCGCGACTGTGGGGCGACAGCCGCCGGGTGAAGGCCTCCGTCAGTGCGGGGAGGAAGCGGATCGCATCGGTGACGATCCCGAGGTGGGCGAAATCGAAAATCGGCGCCTTCGGGTCGGTGTTGATAGCCACGATGAGATCCGCTCCTTCGACGCCAACCCGGTGCTGGATGGCGCCGGAAATTCCTGCCGCTATGTAAAGCTTCGGCCGGATGGTCTTGCCTGTTTGGCCGATCTGCCGATCAGCCGACAGCCAGCCCTTTTGGACCAACGGGCGCGAACAGCCATGCTCGGCGCCGATTGCTCGTGCGAGATCCTTCACAAGCTGCAGGTTCTCCGCCGCGCCTAGACCGAGGCCTCCCGCAACCACAACGTCGGCATAGGCAAGATTGGCCTTTCCAGACTGGCTATCCGGCAGGAAGCCGAGGACTTTGGTGACGATGTCATCCTCGGCTACCGATAGCTGGTGCCGGATGACACGCCCGACCGGCTTATCCATCCGCTGCGGCATGGGCATGACCCTTGGTCGCACCGTCGCCATCTGCGGCCGGTAATTGAGCGTGTAGATCGTGCACAACAAGGAACCGCCGAAAGTTGGACGGGTCGCAGCGAGCGAACCGTCCGTATCGACGTCGAGTTCGGTGCAGTCGGCCGTGAGCCCTGTCTTCAAGGTGGTTGCGACCGAACCAGCAAGATCCCTGCCGAGTGTGGTCGCCCCAAGAAGCAGGATCTCGGGTTTATGGGCATCGACCAGATCCGTCATCGCATTGGTGAAAGGCTCATTGCGATAGTCGGCAAGCAGCGGCGCCTCGACGTTGTATACAAGATCGGCGCCATAAGCGAAGGCCTCGGCTACCGCAGACTGGGTGGTCTCTCCTGGCGGTCCGAGCACGATTCCCGCGAGCTCGACGCCAAGCTTGTCAGCGAGCTTGCGGCCTTCACCGAGCAGTTCGAACGATACCGGGTGGACCTGGCCGCGCTCGAGCTCGATAAACACCCAGACGTGGCGATAGTCCTTGAAATGGTCGGGCAGCTCCTTCTTTGTGCCGGCACGGCCGGAGGCAGGGCGAGGGGCTTCTCGATTCGCGCTCGACATCGTCTCTCCTTGCCGTCATTCGCCGCCGTTGAAGGCGAGTTCCTGTTCCAGCGCTGGCCCGCGGGTTAAGATTGCGGCGATAAGTTCGTCAGCGAGATCACGCAAATTCCTCTCGGGGGTGTCGATAAGTGCCGCCTTTTCCGCCCGCGCTGTAGGGGCGAAAACGCGCTTGACGACCGTCGGCGAGCCGCGCAGGCCGCATCTGGTGAGGTCATCAATGCCGGCGTCGGCCGCACTCCATTTCAGGACCTGGCTACGCGCGGCGTACAGGGCGTCCTCGAGCGAGCCCCGACGGATCTCATTTGTGCCTTCCAGCATGGTGATGAGACAAGGGAGCCTGCTCTTCAGCATCTGCGTGCCGCCTTCACAGCGGCGCTCGACCTTGATCTCGCGCGCAGCGTGGTCAACGGAGGGGATCTTCGCGACATAGGTGAGTTGCATGAGATCGAGGCGCTTGGCGATGCCGGGCCCGACCTGAGCAGTGTCGCCATCGATCGTCTGCTTGCCGGTGAAGACGATGTCTGGCGTGCCGAACGTCTCGCCAACCTTCGCGATTGCCTGGGAAAGAGCGAAGGAGGTCGCCAGCGTGTCGGAGCCCGCAAAATAGCGATCGGTCAACAGCACCGCGCGGTCCGCGCCGTAACCGAGCGTCTTGCGCAACGCGTCCTCCGCCATGGGCGGACCCATAGTGAGCACGGTGACCTCGCCGCCGTAAGTGTCGCGCAGTCTAAGAGCCTCTTCGAGGGCGAATAGGTCGTAAGGATTGATGATGGTAGGCACACCCTGACGCATGATCGTGTTCGTAACGGGATGGACCCGTATCTGTGCCGAGTCCGGCACCTGCTTGATGCAGACTACGATGTGCATTGGCGGTCTCTTTGGGCTTCAATACGGATGCGGGCTTGGCAGTAGATCTTTGGCAGCATCATTCGTGCCAACTGTTTTGCGTGCTCATATTCCTCGAGACTCCGTTGGTTCCTTCCAGGGGCGCGTCCGTGATGACACGATTTGTCGGCTTCCCGACATTGTCGCGTCGCAACCATATCGCGCTCATTCTTTTGCGAACCGCTTCAGTACGGACTCGAACGGGACGAAGGTGCGGCCCGGCGTGGCAGGCTTGTTGGGATCGTGGTCTTTGAGCACCTTGAAGATCCGGTGCTTAAGCGGCGAGGAAGTCGTGAAGTCCTCGTAAGCGCGTAGCAGCGTTGCGCGCACCCGCGCGGCGACCACCTGGTCGGGCAGATCGGATAGATCTTCTTCGGCAAGGTATTGGCCCACGCGCTTCATGATATGAAGCCGTGAGACATTCAGCACCTTTGGGTCATAAGAGACCCCAAGGACCGCGAAGAACTCCTCCGCGGCCGACAGGCCCTTCAGTCGCGCGAGGATGTCGGTAACATCGATGGGGCGGCCGTCAGCGGAACAATTCATCGCATTCTCCCTGGTCGGGCAACTGTGGTGTCGCTGTGTTCGTCGCCCAGCTGGCCTGGACCGCTACATCCGCGAAGCGTGCCTCGCTGCACATTCCATCGTAGATCTCGACCAGTTGAGCCGCAGTAATGGTCGACTTTGTCTCGGCCGCCTTGCGGCGGACGCGGGCCACCATCGCGGCTGCCAAATCCGGGTCGAGATCGCGACCGCTTTCGCTCAGCACACGGGCAATCGAGGTGGCGCCGGAATGCTTACCGATGACGATACGCCGGCAGCGGCCCACGAGTGCCGGGTCGAGCCCCTGGTAGGCGCGCGAGTCCTTCAGCAGCCCTGCGACGTGAGTGCCGGATTCGTGGGTGAAAACATCGGCGCCGACGACCGGCTTAATAGTCGCCGTCTGCCGGCGGGCGGCGCAAGCCACCTGGGCGGCGAGGTCGGGCAATGCGGTCAGCTCGATGCCGGTATCCGCGCCGTCGATGACGGCCATCGCGGCCGCTACTTCTTCCAGCGCGGCATTACCCGCACGCTCGCCGAGCCCGAGGACGGTCACGGACGCATGGCGCGCGCCTGCGCGGATCGCGGCCAGCGTGTTGGCGGCCGCAAGGCCGAGATCGTTGTGCGCGTGAAATTCGAGGTCGATTTCAGACTTCGCCATGAGCTGGGCGACAAGTTCGAAAGTCGAAAAGGGGTCGAGAATGCCGACCGTGTCGGCCAGCCTGACGCGGCTTGCGCCGGCGCGCGCAGCCGTTTCGATGACGCGGGCAAGATGATCCCCATCAGCCCGCGAGGCATCCTCGCAGCCCACAGCGACGAAGAAGCCGGCAGCGGCTGCGCGCCTGACCATATCCTCGATGACCTGGAGCGCTCCCGCCTGATCGAGGCCGAGCTTGGCGGCAAGTTGGATGTCGGACGCAGGCAGCGACAGATTGACGGCGCCGACGCCGCTCTCGATCGCTGCGTCGAGATCCCGCGCCTTCATCCGGCACCAGGCCATGAGCCGAACCGGGAGACGCCGCGCGACCGCGGCGCGAATTGTTTCGATCTCGTCGGCGCCCATGATCGGCGTGCCGATCTCGATCTCTGGGACGCCGGCGGCGACAAGAGACTCGGCGAGCTCCAGCTTTTCCGCCGTCGTAAAGGCGACACCGGGCGCCTGCTCGCCGTCGCGCAAGGTCGTGTCGTTGAGGAAGACATCACGGCTCATGAACGGCAGCCTGTTCTGCTTCCGCTCAGGTATAGACCGGATCGAACGTCTTCGGGACTTCGCCCACGCGGCCCAGAACCGGGAGAGTCACGCAGCTTCTCAACGATTGCCGGCATGACCTCAAGCACCCGATCGACGTCTTCTTCGTTGTTGTCGCGCGCAAACGAGAAGCGGACTGCCCCGTGTGGCATCTTCATCGCGCTCAGGACATGGCTGGGTTCCATTGAACCGGAGGTGCAGGCGGAGCCGGAGGAACAGGCGATGCCTACGCGGCTCAGCAGATGTGGGATCCCATCGCTTTCGGTATGTTCAAAGGAGATGTTTGCGGTGTTTGGCAACCGCTCCATCGGATCGCCAGTGACACAGGTGTTTGGGATGCGCTGGAGGATCCCATCCTCCAGGCGGTCGCGCAGCGACTTTACCCGTGTGGTCGCGTCGTCCATGAATTTCAAGGCGAGTTCGGCCGCCGTGCCGAGCCCGACTATGCCGGGCGTGTTCTCGGTACCGGCACGCCGGCCGTGCTGTTGGTGCCCTCCCTTGATCATCGAGCGGAAGTGCACGCCACGCTTTATCCAAAGTGCACCGATCCCTTTGGGGCCATGAAGCTTGTGGCCGGAGAGCGACAGCATGTCGATAGCGGTCGATTTCAGGTCCATCGGAAGCTTGCCAACCGCCTGCACTGCATCGGTATGAAAAAGGGCGCCAATTTCCTTGGCCAACTCGGCGAGCTTGGCCACGGGAAAGATCGTACCGGTCTCGTTGTTCGCCCACATTACCGAGACGATTGCCACACGGGGCGAGAGGGCTGCCTTGTAGGCGTCGAGGTCAAGCCGGCCACGACGATCCACGGGGATCGTGTGGACCTTGACGCGGCGAACCTGCTCAAGATGCGCGCACAGCGTTAATACGGCGGGATGCTCGACCGCGGACGTCACGATCTCGGTTCGGTCGATCGTGAGCTCGAGCGCCGAAAGGATCGCAGCATTGTCGCTTTCTGTTCCACCCGAGGTGAAGGTGATCTCATCGTCGAACTGCGCGCCGATCAGCGCCTGCAACTGCCGCCGCGCCTTTTTTATCGCCGCACCGACTGAGGCGCCAAAAGCGTGCGTCGACGAAGGGTTGCCGAATTGATCCGTGAAGTACGGCAACATCGCTCGCACAACGTCAGGATCGACCCGTGTCGTTGCGTTGTTGTCGAGGTAGACAGGCCTCATGCGAACAGTCCTCAGTTAACTGAAGGACTTGCCGCAGCCGCACTTGTCCCGCGCGTTGGGGTTGTCGAAGACAAAGCCGGAAGAGTCGAGCCCGGTGACGAAGTCGACGGTCATGCCGGCGACATGGGGTTGGGAGTCTGCATCCACAAACAGCTTGATCCCATCTGTCTCCGTAATCACATCGCCCTGGCGCGAGACGCTTTCCAGGCCCATTATGTATTTGAACCCGGCGCAGCCGCCGGTCTGGACCATAATGCGAAAGCCCTCCGCTTGCTCGCTGGTGCTGGAAAGAGCGGTCTTGACGGCGGCAACAGCATTGTCGGTGAGCGTGATCATGGCAAGATTTCTCCTCAATCCGTGACGTCTTTGCGGATCACGCCGCAGGGATCGTGCCAAAAGAGGAAAAAACCATTTCAACACGGCGCGGTCCCTCTAGAGGCGCTATCAATCTTGTTGGCCATTGCTGAAAAGACGTCGGGCACCCGACACACACTGTCGGGTTTGTCGAGTACGTGACACAAAGTGTCCGGCCTCGGTTCCCACTGAACTCTCACATAAATCATTGATGAGTGTGCGGAACATTGTTTTGCGCTTGTTCAGGTGAATTGGCACGACTTTTGAAACGCCCATTGGCGATGCGGCAAGAACCGCCGAGACAAAAATCATGCTGCGAGTGCCCTCGCGATCGATGGAATGGAGCAAGCCACATGTCAGGGTTGGGTCAGAACCGCTCTGCGCGGGTGGAATCGGCTCCTCGCCGCTCAGGCGACACGCCGGTTTCGATGGCGATCACGCACTCTCGCCAGCAACTGTCCTGGACGAGCAGGAGGTCGACATCGAGCACCACGCTGCGCTCAGTCGACCGACCACCCGGCAGGGCAACTGATCCTCAACAAGCAGATGAAGGTCGTTAACACATGGACCAGCGCGAGAGACCATCGCCGCACGAAATCCGGCGGGCGCAGCAAGACAATCCAAAGATCCGTGAGCACGATCTCGCCGCCCGA
Organism: Mesorhizobium australafricanum; assembly: GCF_033977265.1. Taxonomy (NCBI): domain Bacteria; kingdom Pseudomonadati; phylum Pseudomonadota; class Alphaproteobacteria; order Hyphomicrobiales; family Phyllobacteriaceae; genus Mesorhizobium; species Mesorhizobium australafricanum. The sequence continues at coordinate 12,204 of NZ_JAVIIT010000026.1, forward strand.
CTGGGCATTTCGGAAGCGGAACTGGTCGCCGCGCATTGCGGTCTGGGCGCGATTCGCGTCGAACCGCGCGTCAATGATCTGCTGACCGGCCTCGAAGCGGTCGGCGAGGTGGTGGCGCATACCCGCAATGAAAGTGCTGTGCACGAAAAGATCGGCGTCTACGATAAGGTGGTCACCGGCAACAAGCATGCCCTGGTACTTGGCGACGACATCGACTTGCGCATCTTCCCGAAAGTTTGGGCACATGGCTTTGCTGTCGAGAAGCGCAATGGCAAGGACATTAGCCGTAGCCTGCAATTCTTTGATGCCACCGGCAAGGCGATGCACAAGGTGCAACTCGGGCCCGCCTCAAATCTCGATGCTTATCAGAAGCTGGTGGCTGAGCTGGAATCCTCGAACCAGGAGCCGATCGTAGTATTCAAGGCGAGCGGAGCCAACGACGACGCAGAGGTTCCTGGACAAGCCGCCACGGTGGAGGATCTACGCGAGTGCTGGAGCCAGCTGACGGACGTGCATCAGTTCTTCGACATGTTGAAGAGACTGAAGCTCAGCCGCCGCGAGGCGGTGCGTATGGTCGGCGAGGTTTACGCTTGGGCGCTCGAAAAGGACGCCATCGGCGCCATGTTTCAACAGGCGGCCGAAGACGAAATGCCGATCATGTGCTTTGTAGGCAATCGTGGCTGCATCCAGATCCATTCCGGTCCGATCAAGTGGGTCAAAACAATCGGGCCGTGGATCAATGTGCTCGACGAGACCTTCCACCTGCATCTCGGGACCCACCACATCATAGAGGTCTGGGCCGTTCGCAAGCCGACCAAGGACGGTCACGTCACCTCGCTCGAAGCCTACGGCGCCGATGGCAAAATGATCATCCAGTTCTTTGGCAAGCGCCGCGAAGGCGAGGGCGAGCGCGAGGACTGGCGGTTTCTGGCCGAGACCCTGCCACGCATTCCCGGTCCGACCGCTGCATGAGGCGAGACCAATTGCATGTTGTTTTCCGGTTTCGCTCGGCACCCGTCGCCGGGGCTCGGCATTCTGCTGGCCATCGCTTTGCCTGCGGAGCGAGTGAGCGCCTAGCTATTGCTTCCCGTGCTGTCACGGATCGCTCGATCGTCGCAATCGCCTGCGCGCTTGGCGAGGAAAGACATCTCACCGCTCGAAATTCGACGAGCTACTACCCGAATTCCGCTGAAGGTTGACCGATGTCGGCCACATGCGTCAGCTGTCGGCGAAGGTTGTTTTGTCGGTCAGTCAGTCCAACTTTGCGGCCGTGCTCCAAAACGAGGCCCATGCTTCCTTCAAGTAGCCGTCCTCAAAGTACTAAGATCCCTAGCTGGGCATTGCTTGCTTGTGATCTGATCCGCAGGCGGGAACAACTCTTAATCTGGCGACAGCACCCGTGCGTGGGCAGATGGAGGTGATCTCTGCCGCGAACCGAAATGCCCCGGCCGCTTGCCGCTCGCTTAGGAGTGCCGCGCCGGATTGATTTGTTCAGGCATTCAACCACCTTGCGTCAAACAAACGGCTGCAAGGACCAACGATCATTCTGCCCCTGCTTCCACCGCGGGAGGCTCCGGCTTCAATAAGGTCCTGCTCAATGACCACATTTCCTGGAAAACAATCTTCCAATCACGTTTCTCCGATATCAAAGCGTTAGACATCCACTCGCGACCGGGAGAGCAGGACGCCCGCAGGCCGCGCGTGTTCTTCCGGCATCCGCGCCTCGCGTCATTGCGCGCACGACCCGGAGGCGCCCATGGCGCACCCGAGGATGACACACATCCATCGCGTAAATATGTTGAATCGGAACAATCAATTTTGCCAATAACCTGAAGAGAGATATGAAAAGGTTCAGGTGGCGTGGGGATGCAGGATAAGGAGCGTCTCTGATGGCTATCCATGGTAGTCCGCGCGACAACGCCCTCTTCGGCACCAACGGTGAAAATGTGATCACAGATCCAGACGGTAATGACTGGATTGACGCTCTTGCCGGTAACGATTCCATTTCGGCGGGGCCCGGCAATGACCGAGTCTTCGGTGGCACAGGTAATGATCATGTCTTTGGCGAGGAGGGCAATGACTACCTCTACGGCGACAGCGGGCGAGACGGACCGCGCATCACTGCTGAGGATAATGACAAGCTCTATGGGGGTCCGGGTAACGACACCCTCTTTGTTGGTGACGGCAGGGATTATCTGACCGGGGGGACAGGCAACGACACGTTCGTGTTCCAATTCCACAACCCGATCCCTGGATATGACCCGCATTTCGGGCCGGACCCGGATAATACCTCGATCTTGGATTTCAACCCGGCGGATGACACTTTGGCCTTCGATGCAGTCGGCCTCGGTAGCGACGGTTTTGGCGCCAACTTCGTCAACCACGCCAGCTCACGGTCTGGCCATCCAGTTGACACCTTCTACAGCGGCGACGCCGCGGGCGCGAACGGCGAGCATGTCGTCGTGCTCACCAACTCGTTCAGCAACGGCTCCCAGGCCGCGGATGCGATCTCCAATGAGCGTATCGGCGACGTTATCGTTTACTATAACCCGTTGACCCAGTCAGGGAATCTGGCCTATGTCACCTCCGATAACCATGCCGACGATTTTGCTCATCTCGGTAATGTCCACAGCGTCGCGGATCTGGCCGGGCTTGGGTTGAGCGCGTGGGACTTTACCTTCGTCTGATCCGCGGGAACCTTGGATCGGATAGCACGAGATGCGCTACCGCGTAGATACACCGCCGCTTTCGCCGAGGGCGATAATCACCGCGATCGAGACGCGTTGGAGACGACAAGCTTGACGTCTCCGAAGCCGCGGCGCGTCAGTTTGCGCAGGAGCCCCGTCCAGGTCGGCTTGGCCACGGAGATGCCGACCTCATGCCAAGCACCTCGCGGCAATGGTCGACGCCGACGGCGATAATCACCGCGACCGAGACGACGCGGCCGCCGCGGCGCACCTTCAGATAGTTCGCGCACATCCACTCCTATAGCCAATCGTCCTCGATCGGCCATTCAATCAAGGCCTTGAGCATCCCGTCGGTCTGCGAGGGAGAAAGCCGAATGGCTGCGGTACTCGGCGAGACCGCAATGCTTGGCGCGGCCACCAAAGAGTCTCGACATTATGCCAAGTTGGCAGAAGAGCCTCAGAAAGAGTGTCCTGCATACTGTTAAATTGGTCTGAACCAAAGTTTGGCAGGAGCCAAGCCGAACTGTCCCCGTGTCGCGGACGCGACAAAGCTGACCGCAGGTGTCGGTTGTCGGACGTTTTGCCGGGAGGACATGTGGTCATCCAATGAGCGGCGGTCCCGGTGGTGGCTGAGCATAGATCGGTTCAGCACCATCGATACGGCCGATCCGGCACGCAACTTGCTTAGATGATTTCGGGGCGCCAGCAGCAGTGCGTCACGGAGCTCAGCGATGATTGACCAGTCTCACAACTTCAATGGGGATAACCAGTGGGTTACGCTTTAGAACCGCAGCACGAAGCAGATGCCTCTGCTGCTTGAATGCGCGACCGATCTCTTGCGCTGGTGCGCAGTTTGGCTGCATCGCGCAACACAATCACGACGCGCTAGAGCTGGGACTTACCGGGTGCTGGCCAATCGACCGTGAGATCGGCCGGCAATCTCAATCGAGCGCATGAACCCCTGGCGTTCAGGAGAAGAGGCCAAATGGCGACAAATCCGGTTCCAGATCATGTTCCGCCCGAAATGGTGAGGGAGTTCAGCCTGTTCACTTCGCCCGGCATGTCGCCGACTCCCAACGGGGATCCCCACGCAGCAGTCGCTTGCGTCCATTCCGGCCCGCCTATCTTTTATTCACCCCTCAACACACGCGACGGCAGGGGCACCTGGGTGATCACCCGCGCCAGCGACCAGCGCCGGGTGCTGCAGGACACCGAAACTTTTTCCAGCCATCGCAGCATCTTTGCCTCCGCGTTGGGCGAAAGCTGGCCGATGATCCCACTTGAACTTGATCCCCCTGCCCATGGCGCCTTTCGCTCATTGCTCAATCCCCTGTTTTCGCCAAAGCGGGTGGCGGCATTGGAGCCGGCTGTCCGCGAGCGGGCAATCAGGCTCATCGACGGGATCGCCGCATCGCGCACAAGCTGCGACGTCATGAAGGATTTCGCATTTCCGTTCACGGTAAACATCTTCCTTCATCTCCTAGGGCTACCGGATGACCGAATCGACACATTTGTCGGATGGGGGAGAGATCTGCTCCACGGCGACGATGTGAAACGGCCGGCCGCGGCCCGTACGATCGTATCGTTCATTGATGAACTTGCAGCCGTCCGCCGCAAGGACCTGGTTGATGATTTCATGACGTTCGTCGTGCAGGCACAGGTCGAGGGCCGCCGCCTGACGAAACAGGAAGTACGCGGCGTCGGCGTGCTTGTCTTTGTTGCCGGGCTCGACACTGTTGCAGCAGCCATAGGCTTTGACCTGGCCTATCTCGCACGCAACCTCAAGGATCAGGAATTGCTGCGCGGCGAACCAGGCCGGATCGTGGCCGCGGCCGAAGAATTGCTGCGCGCCTATCCGACCGTTCAGTTGATCCGCGTGGCAACGAAAGATATCGACTTCGAAGGCGCGCCGATCCGCAAGGGAGATTATGTTTCCTGCGCCACGATGATCGCCAACCGCGACCCGGCGGAATTCGAATGCCCCAACACGGTCGATCTGGCGCGAGAGGACAACCGCCATGCCACCTTTGGCTATGGTCCCCATCGTTGCCTTGGCTCACATCTTGCCCGGCGCGAGATCGTCATTGGCCTGGAGGAGTGGTTGGCGCGCATCCCCGCCTTCCGGATCAAGAAGGGTACGGCACCCATCACCTCTGGCGGCCATGTGTTCGGGATCGAAAATCTGATCCTAGACTGGTCCTGACCAAGCCCCGCCCCCGTGCCGAGGTGCAAAGACAATGGAGGCAGCGCCATGCGCATCATCGTCCAAAATGCCAAATGCCAGGGTCACGCGCGATGCGCGGCGCACGCGCCACACATCTTCAAGCTCGATGACGCCGGTTACATCCTGGCCGGTAACATCGAAGTTGCGGAAGGGGAGGAACTGACTGCATCGCGAGGTGCGCGATCCTGTCCCGAACGTGCACTTAAACTCGACCGTGAACCCTGCAGCACGAGTGAACCGGACGTCATTCCACCGAGAGTCCGGCGGGCATGAAAGGGATCGACCAAGTGGCCCATACGGGAACTGAGGCACGCGCCTTCTGTTCCACCACCGTCCTCGTCCAACTGCGCAGGGGCACCTGCGGCATCGAGAAGCCCCCCAGGATGCGCAAACGCCAAGGTGCGGTTCGCGAAACACCTCTTCCGATCACAGAATTTGTGGCAGAGCCGATGGAACAGACGAAAATTGCCCAACTAATCGACCGTGAGGCGATCCGGGACTGCCTCTATCGGTACTGCCGCGGGATCGACCGCGCCGATGAAGCGGCGCTACGCAGCGCATACTGGCCCGATGCGCATGACAATCACGGCGCCTATTGTGGCCCTGCAGAGGGGTTCATCGAGTTTGCACTCGGTGTCTTCAAGACCGGACCCCGTAACATCCACCAGATCACCAACATCCTGATCGAGTTCATCAGCTCGGCAGAGGCTGCGGTCGAGAGCTATTTCACCGCGCTGCAACGCGCACCGGACAAAGACGGAGACGTACGCCAGACGCTCCTGTGCGGCCGTTACTGCGATCTGTTTCACAAGAGGGAAGGGGAGTGGCGGATTGCCGAACGGACAGTTGTCTACGATTGGATAGAGGAGCAGATCCCACCAGCGATCGTTGAGGCAGAACGGTTCGGCCCGCGACGGCCGATCGGAGCACCGCATCCGGACGATCCGGTCTACAGGCTCGGAAAGCGTCGCATTCCTTCTCCCCATGACTCTTCGGGGGCTTCGAACGACACAGCCGCATCCGCCGAGGAGAATCAAGGCCATGACAACTTTGCGATGCCACAGCGATCCCGGCGAAAGACTAGCCGGTGAAGGTGCGCCAAATTGGATTGCCTTTCTGCCCGCGACGGCGTGAGCGATCGGCTCTGTCCCACGAGCCCGCCGACGACACTGGTTGTGCCCAAATGTACGGGTCCTTGGCAGCGCAGATCATCACGGCAAGCTCCTGTCCTTGGCCGGTCCCTCAGCAGCCTCGGCTACCAAATCGGAAGTTGGATCGCTGCCGGATCGCTGCGTCGTCTTTCCGGGTCCGCAACTGGCCATCGCCAGGACGCGCTGCTTTAGCGCGACGCATCTTTTGCCGCTCAAAATTGATTGGATGAAATCGCCGAAGGATGTCCTCAACATGCAGACAGGACGCATCGTCATCATTACGGGCGCCGCGGGTGGGATCGGCCGTGCGCTGGTCGAAGTTCTTGCCAGGGATGGAGACACTGTCGTTGCGGTAGACCTTCCTGGCAGTGGCGTCGTTGAACTGGCCCGTGGTCTCGGCCACCCGCATCTTGGCCTTGAATGCGACGTCTCGCGGGAGGAGGATGTGCTCGCGCTTTACGGTCGGGTCGAAGCACAGTTCGCCCAGATCAGCGTCCTCATCAACAACGCCGCGATGGGACCCACCATGGCTGCGAGCGTCGACACTGGTGTCGACGCCTTCCGCCTCGCCCTGGCAGTAAACTTGATTGGACCGTTCGTCATGGCCCGCGAAGCGGCGAGGCGCATGAGGCGGGGCGGTGCGATCGTCAACGTCGCTTCGATGGCGGGCGTCGTAGGCAATCCCAAACGCAACGCCTACGCGGCCTCGAAGGCGGGCCTGATCTCGTTGACGAAGTCGCTTGCATGTGAGTGGGCTTCTCGCGGCATTCGCGTGACGGCGGTAGCGCCCGGCTACGTGCGCACGCCGATGGTGGCAGAACTGGAACGCGCGGGCAAAGTGGACCTAGCGGCCGTGCGCCGCCGCGTGCCGCTGGGGCGTTTGGCGCATCCGGACGAGATCGCTCTCGCCGTGCGTTTTCTGACCAGCTCGCAGGCGCGCTACATCACCGGTTCAGTGCTGGCGGTCGACGGAGGCTGGATGTCATTCAACCAGCCGGGGGATGCGCACCCGCAGGTGGATGGGATACCCAAAGCCGAACTGTGCTGTCCGGCCGAACGCACCGACGCGCGAATCGTGCTCGTCACCGGCGGCGCGAACGGCATAGGCGCGGCCGTGGTTCGCCGCTTTGCAGCAAACGGCGATACCGTTGTGATTGCTGATAGAGATGGCGCTGCAGCGGCAGAACTCGCTGCGTGGCTCCGCGGCAAGAACCCGGCCAAATGCGTGGATGTGGCCGTCGAGAGCGAGGTGGTTGCGCTATTCGAAGAGATGCGGGCGAGCTTCGGGCGCATCGATGTGCTCGTCAACGGTGCTGCTGCCGCCGACACTTTGTCGTTGGGAATCGAACAAATACCGGAACACATCCAACGCGTCTTAGATGTCAATCTTACCGGGGCCTTCACCTGCGCTCGCGAAGCGATCAAGACGATGCGCGCTGGCGGCGTGATCCTCAACATCGGATCGATCAACAGCTTTCTGCCGTTCGCGCCGCGCCATGCCTACGGTGCCTCCCAGGCGGGGCTGGACATTCTGACCCGATGCCTGGCGGCCGAACTCGGGCCGGTCGGCATACGGACGGCCACCGTCGCTCCTGGCTTCATTTGCACGCCCGGCGTTGCTCAGTTGGCGAAGGTCGGCCGCATCGACATGAAAACGATCGCACGACGCATCCCGATGGGCAGGCTGGGACAGCCGCAAGACGTCGCTGACGCAGCGTTCTTCCTGGCTTCGTCCGCCGCCTCATATGTCAACGGCTCGATCCTGTACGTGGACGGCGGCTGGACCTCTTTCGGTGATGCCGGAAACGCCAGCGAACTCAATAACGAGTATTTTGCGGAGGCCGCGTGTTGATCGTCGACTACTCGTCAGGCGCGCGGCTCATCGACGCCGAGTTCGTCCAAGGGTTCATGGTTCGGTCGGGCGCCGCGCCCGCACTGCTGTGACCGAAGATGTCATCCTCGGCGAGACGAACAGTCCGTCCTCATCGCTGTCGAAGCAGTTCCAACCGCTCGGTGCGCCTGCAACCGCCGAAAGGCTTGCCGCATGACCACGCCGCCGCCAAGGGCAAGATCGAGGCCGCGGCCAAGGCGCCTCGTGCGCACCCAGAGCATCTCCCGATGGCTAGCTCCGTTCTGTAAACAGGGAAACACCATGGAATTCGCAACCTTCATCCTGGCGGCCCAGCGCGGATATCACCAATCGTGCGAGAGCGTTATCCGCAACTCCATCGAACAGGCCGTCGTTTCGGAGCAGGCCGGCTTCGATACCGCGTGGTTCGCGGAGCACCACTTCAACAATTATAGCCTCATTCCCTCGCCCTTGATGATGGTGGCGCACTGCGCCGGCGTGACGAGTACCATTCGCCTTGGCACTGCCGTGTGCGTGCTGCCGCTCTATCAACCGCAGCGCCTGCTTTCCGAGATCGGCTTCGCCGACATTGTTGCGAATGGCCGCCTCGAGCTTGGCGTCGGCTCGGGATACCAGCAATTCGAGTTCGAGCGCTTCGGCGTCAATATCGATGAGGCGCCGGCGGTCTTTTCGGAATACTTGGACATCCTTCAAAAGGGCCTCAACCAGAACATCTTCGAGCACGACGGTCAGTATGAGAACATACCCCCCACGGCGATTTCGGTGCGCACCGTCCAGAAGCCGACCCCGCCGATCTGGATCGCCGCCGGGACGGCCCGCCTGGGCCGGGCCTATCGTGAGGGACACAATCTTTTTGTGACGGCATTCCATAACGGATTAGAAACTTTGCGCGTCCTGCGCGAAGCCATCGAGAAGGCCGCGGCTGCCGAAGGCAAGAATGTCACGGACGCCAAGATATCTTTGCTACGTTGCTGCTATGCCAGCGACGACGAGGCAGAGATCAATAGCTATCTCGACAACGCCCGCTTCCAGCGCCGGCTGTCTGAAGCACTGCATCAGCATCGCCAGCAGAGCCTGGACGGCTATCTGCTAAAAGAAACGCCAACGCAGCAAGATTTGTCATTCGCGACGATGCGCCGGAACCTGCCGATCGGCAACGTGAATCGAGTGGTCGATCGCCTGTTGGAAGAGATCGATATCTTAAAACCCAACCAGATCGCAATTCAGACCCAGTTGGGGGATTTCGACCAAAAGACGATGCTGCGCCAGATCGAGCTCTGGGGAGACAAGATCATCCCGGCGGTCAACAAGTCGCTCGATCATCAGGGCGGTTGATGGGACAAAACCAGGAGAATGGCACCCATGCTCGCCCACCACTGGGGCCGCCTCTGCGCCGGCCAATCGCCGCGTATCAGCTGGAGTTTGATCAGCATGTGCTTATCTGCGTGCTTTCGTGTGCACTCGAGGAAGTCGAGGCCGGCGAGGCGACGGCGACGGAGGCAACCGGTCTTTCGCGCGCCGAGCTGCGCGATGTCCTGGCCAGCAGCTTCCCCACTTTCCCCTTCAAGGCCTTCGCCCTGGAAGAGATGGGCGAGCCCGAGCCGGACCCGGAGGAAGAACTTTTGCGCGAGCTGCTCCTGGCCCATGCCCTGCCGGGCGACCCGGCAAGCGCCCGGTTTGCCAAGATCATCGCCCGGCGCGCCATGCGCAATGACCATCTCTGGCAGGACCTTGGCCTTTTCAATCGCACCGAGCTCAGCCGCCTGCTTGCCACGCATTTTCCGACGCTGGCGGCCGGCAACACCCAAAACATGAAATGGAAGAAGTACTTTTACCGCAAGCTCTGTGAGGCCGAAGGGTTTTCGCTATGCACCGCGCCCAGTTGCCGGGAATGCAATGATTTCGCAGGCTGCTTCGGTCCGGAGGAAGGCGAAAATCGCCTTGCACGAATCAAAAATGGATTTGCATTGGATTAAGAGCAGCTTTCGTCAGTGTTATGAGGCAGCCAACCTTGATCGCCATCGAGCCGTAGGCACTTTTCCCGGCGACGTTACACGGGAGGAGGGGACCTTCATCGCATGATCGCGGTGAGCGATGGTCGATTCGACTCGGGTCGAGATCTTCTTATTTCGGAAGCAGGGGCGATCATATTTGACTAACCAAACGAACGGGCGCATGACCTGTTCATAGCACTATCGGGTCACATCTAGTCTCTTAGAGACATTAGCACCCCATAGAATCACAGACCCAAGGACGGCCTGTCTCCACAAGGAGCCGGCCGCGACGCCGAGCATGACGACAACGTGCGCAGCCTGCCACAACGGGACGTGCCGTTGGTGCTGGGCGCCTGCCCATCGCAAATTACACGAAGGGGGCGCAAATCCGGACTTGGCGGGACTTGCAGCCGTTGCGGACAGGGCGCGGCCGACTATTGGGGTCAGCCCAGGCGCCTGGCAGGAGGCGGCGGAGGTCATGGGTTCACAGAATGCGTCGATTACCCTGGCTGCGATCCTGCAACGGGCCGAACGCATCTGCAGTTGTGGCGGCTATCTGCGGGATCTCACGGAAAAAGCGCGGGCGCAGAAATTCTCTGTTTGGCCCATGGTCACCGCGTTGCTCAACGCCAGAGTCGGGGGCGCTGGAGAAGGCTGCTGCCGGAAAAGGTGCGGAGGAATCCTCAGCAGCGCAGGAGCGCGGCGGGTGCCGTGGAGCAGCTCGCTGGATATCAGCGACGCGCTGCGCGACAGCATGAAGAAAAAGGGCTGGTGATGATGTCCCGGGCTGGATCGCCGATGCCGCCATTGGCAATGAGCTCGGAACGGAGAGCGTGCGGTCGATCAGGTCCTTGACCCAGAATGGCCGCTCGGCCGGCCTGTTCGACCTTTCAGCCGGTTCGTCTGAGGCCTTGCTGATATACGACTATGACTGTTCGCCTAGCAGCGATGCCAGTTGTGTGAGCCCGACAGCTTCTATTTTCGGGGCCATCGGATAGGACTCGGTTCCGGCGTACACGACGAAAGTGCGGTCGGGCTGAACATCTTCCAAGGCCATATGCAGACCCTTTCCCAGCGAAGGAGACAGGCTGCGTTTTATTTCGATTGCCCAGACGCCGCGATTGGCTGGAAGCTGGAGGACAAGATCGATCTCGGCTCCGACCGCGGTGCGGAAGAAGCTTGCGAGGGTCCCTTCGGGCGCCACCGATACAAGATTCTCCAGAACGAAGCCTTCCCAACTCGCGCCGACGACCGGGTGGCCGGCGAGGCTGTCGGCCGTCTCTATGCCAAGCAGGGCATGTACGAGCCCGCTGTCGCGGACGTACACTTTCGGTGTTTTGACGAGGCGTTTGCCCGTATTGGCGTGCAACGGCGGCAGCCGACGGATCAACAGCAGGTCCACAAGCAGATCAACATAGGACGAAATGGTCGGCGCGCTGACCGAAAGGTTGGCCGCCAGGCGTGACGCATTCAGCAGGCCCGCCTGATTGTGGGCAAGCATGGTCCACAGCCGTTCGAGGGTTTGCGCCGGAATCCGCGGGCCGAATTGCGGCACGTCGCGCTCGAGATAAGCGCGGATGAAATTGCGTCGATACGCGAAGCTGTTGGCTTCCGAATGTGCAAGAAAACTGTCCGGGAACCCGCCACGCAGCCAGAGACTTTCAACCGACAGCTTTTCAGAAGCGATCTCGAGCGCGTCCAGCGGTGTCATCTCGACATATTCGATGCGGCCGGCCAGGCTTTCGCCCGTTTGACGCAGCAGATCCATCGAGGCTGATCCCAGAAGCAGGAAACGACCGGTGCGGCGTCCGCGCCGGCGTCCGGCGTCGATCAACCCTCGAAGCTCCTGGAACAACTCTGGCATTCGATGGATCTCGTCCAGGATGACCAGACGGTCCTCGTAGGCGCGCAGGAACAGTGCTGGATCCGACAACTTGTTCCTGTCCTCGCGGGACTCCAGATCGAGATAGAGTGCATCCAGGTCTTCACCAATCTGCAAGGCGAGCGTTGTCTTGCCGACCTGGCGTGGGCCGATGAGGGCCACAGCAGCTTGACGGGCAAGCGCCTGACGAACTTGAGGTAGCACACGGCGGCCTATCATCCATGCAAATTAAAAGGCGCGTTTTAAGATTGCAAGGATAAATAGCTGGATACCGCACAACGGAGGCGCGCAGCAAGCCGTGTTCCGATCACTCCGCACGGTCACGCCGGAAATGGGACCGGATGGCGCGCGCGATCGATACGTCGGCGGCAGTCAGACATTGACTTTCATCCTTTCCGGTTCCATGTAGTAACCCATTGGGTTATATGACTGCATCCAGACAGTTGCCGAGACACCATTGTTCATCAAGCAGGCAGCTGAGCTGTTCAGTGAGGATGAGCGAAAGGAACTGATCGACTTTCTGGCCGCCAATCCGCAGGTTGGTGATGAGATTCCCGGAACCGGCGGTGTGCGAAAGGTGCGGTTCGGCGCCAAAGGCAAGGGCAAGCGCGGCGCGGCACGCGTCATCTATTATTGGTACAGCGATGACGCGCCGATCTACGCGCTGTTGGCGTACGGAAAGAACGAGAAAGTCGATCTAGAGCCCGACGAAGCCAAGGCGGTCGCGGCATTCGCCAAAGCGATCAAGGCAGCTAACAAGGAGCAGGACATGAGCGAGATGACGAAGTTCGGCGCCGATCTGATCCAGGCGATGTCGGAAGCTTTGGCTCACGCGCAAGGCAAGGACGTTCCCGGCATCAAGGTCCACAGCGTGGACGTTGGCGTTGTGGACGCAAAAGCAATCCGCAAGAAGCTCGATCTTACACAGGACGAGATGGCAACCGTGCTGGGGACCAGCCCATCCGGCTACAAGAAATGGGAGCAGGGGAAAAGGCAGCCGAGTGGCGCTGCGCGCACCTTGCTTCGCATCATGAAGAAAGAGCCCGAGGCCGTGTTGCGAGCCCTGTCGTCCGAGAAGGAGACGACCAAAGAACTTCATGGTGCATCGCACTGAGCAGGGGAGGGGCTTTTTCTACAGCCCGGACGCCTTGGTTAGTTGGTCGCGCCGCCGCTGATACTTTCGCGTCATTTCGGCTGAGGCATAGCCGAGCTGTTTTTGCACATGCGGTTCACGCAGCTCTGCCAATTGATTATCCGTCCAGATTGCGATCTGTATGTCGGGATGCGACGGGGCCGTAGGATAGCGAGTGCCATCAGGGTAGGCCCCGAAATCCCCTCGGTAATCTCTCCCATGCGTTTGACAAGAAGCAGTCGCGGCACTTGCATTGGACGTCGCGTGACATACGTGATATGAGTGTGCTCATATGCAATCTCACGTGATGTCTTGTCCGACGCTCTCTTCTCATCTTTCCTCATGGTCGATCGACCGCATGCGCCGATCGGCGGACGGCGCACGTTCAAGCGTACGCCCGCCGCCTTCTTCCTTTCCGAGCATTAACACCCAAAACGTCACGAAAGGCACGGTCCTCCATCGCACGCACGGCTCCAGTTTCCGGCCGGCGCAGTTCAACCCATGCATGGGTCAGCCGACGCGATTCGCTCCTTTTCAAGACTCCGCAGGCGCATGCGTACCGACGCTCTACGCGGCGACATCGCGGGAGGCAGCGGCTTTCGAGTCGATCTTTCACGACATCGAGCCCACTGCCGTCTTCAAGACAGTCCGCCTCGACGTCATCGAATCGTAAAGCTCGGATCTCGAGCAACAGGTCCGCGTCGGCGCCGACCTCGATGCTCGGCCTGCGCGCCGGCATTACCATCATTTCGTAGGCATGCGTTAATGTCGAAGACACATGCTCCGCGGCCGGTTGGCCCTCCTCACGAGATATGTCTTTCTCGATACCGAAGTCCACAAACGAGCTAGGGGGGCGCGGGCATCCCGAAAAATACCTACGCTCGATCAGGGCGAGATCGCGAAGAGCGGCAACTCCCAATAATCGAGCGGAACGCGTCTCAACCATGGCGGATCGGTCCCGGAATAGAAGCGCCGTGGCGACGCATTCGCGACGATATTGCAAAGAAGGATATCCAGTGGTTAGAAAGCGAGGCCCAAAGCAAGTGAGAGCCCTCTGCGGAGTCTGGTTGATTGAACTGCGCCCTGCTGTCCGGCTGACAATTCTAGCTTGTCGCTGATCAAAGATGGATGGCGCTTTTGAAGAGCTGACACTTGCGACCGAAGCCCCAAGCGACGCCCATCCGTGCCAACCTTTTTGGTGGCCAGCACCATTTCCTTCCCCTGAGATGACATGAGCAGATACAAGGATTACCGCAAGCCCCGTCGGCGTCGAGATGACGACGGCCCGTTTCCTTTTCCAGAAGAGGACCTCGTCCCAAGCTTCTTTCATCAAACGTCACCTGCGACGGCAAAGCCGGTAGACGCAGAGGTCAAGTGGTTCAACGCAAGCAAAGGTTTTGGCTTCGTCAGAGTCTCGGACGGAAGGGACGCCTACCTGCATATTCGGGCATTGGAAGCGGTTGGAAGGAGCAGTGTCCCAGAGGGAGCGCGGCTCAAGGGCACCTTGGAGGAGACGCGAAAAGGCCATCAGGTCGCGCAAGTTCTGGAGATTGCACGGGAGACTGCCAACACTTCGACATCCGCGCCGGAAAGCGCCGGCACCGTCAAATGGTATAACGCCGAGAAAGGCTTTGGCTTCATTGCTCCTGAAGCCGGCGGAAAGGACGTATTCGTCCACGCCTCAACGTTGGCCCGCTGTGGAGTGAGCGAGCTCGTGGAGGGACAAAAGGTCTTTATCGAGTGCGCGCAGGGCAAGAAAGGTCTGGAGGTGCAAAGCATTCGTGTAGTTGCTTGACGACGGCCCAGCCCTTTTTGTTGAACGCGCGATGGTGAGCCATTCACTGCGCATAAGCACATCAGAATGGCGCGTTTGTCGCGGTGCTCGATCCTCATCTTTTAACGAGGGCCGATATGGTTCACTTCGTGCTCACCGTCGTTGCCATGGTCGTTCAAATTGAGGTTGCGGTTTATCACGGAACGCGGGCGCGACGGAAATCGAACAACATAACAGCACCTATAAGGTGGCAACAGCGGCTTGACAGGGATTATCATGGTACTGCTTGCCGACGGCCTCGGCCCAGCAGGAATTGCCAAACTGGTCGGCTGCTGCAAATGCAGTTTTATCGGATCATTCAAGCCTTCAATCAATCTTCTGCTGCGATAGCCAGAAGTGGTGGACTAACGCCGACATAAGCAGATCATGCTGGCCTTCCCCGACAAAGCCGGTAAAAGAGTTCCCCGTGTTGTCACGGAATAGGAGTAATTGAATGCACGAGGACACCGCAAATAGCCGAGGCCTGTTGATTGAACTTACGGCAGATATTGTATCTGCCTATGTCAGCAAAAACGCCGTTCCCCCCGCGTCACTGCCAGAGCTTATCGCAAGCGTGAATTCGTCATTGTCGAATCTTGGGCAGGCGGTCGAGCCAGAGAAGCCAGCCCAAGCGCCTGCGGTTAATCCGAAGCGGTCGGTGTTTCCCGACCACATCATCTGCCTAGAGGACGGCAAGAAATTCAAATCGCTTAAGCGTCATCTCAACGTCCACTACGGCCTGACGCCCAACGAATATCGCGAGAAATGGGGATTGAAGTCCGACTACCCCATGGTGGCGCCGAACTATGCGGCCCAACGGTCGGCGCTGGCGAAGTCGAGCGGTCTCGGCCACAAGGCTGTCAGCAATCCTGAAAGGAAGTCGGCGGCACGCAAATCTAGGTAGGGGGCGCAATGCCTCCCCCAGGTCGATGCGCCATAGGGTGGAATTGACCGGCCAAACCTGTAGGGCCTTCAAATCCGACATAGCCCCTGCGCACACCCGAAGCAAACTCGGAGGCGACAAGGACGCCGGCAATCCTTTCGTAGCAAGTCCTGCTACGGCTAAGTGATCGCCGGCTGGTCCTGTGCAATCGCGGCCGATCGCGTCACAGCGGCTGCCTGGCTGCTTGAGCTGCGCGGCCAGATCGCTAGTCTCGACTGAGACGCGAACTCTATCGCCGGGGTTCCTTGGAAGGTCTGCGCGGCCTTGAAGACCGCTTCGATTTCGAAGGCGAAGTCCAGATAAAATTGCCGGGGAGGGCTTTGAAGACGAAGCCGAGGCGGTATTGCGGCAGCGACTCCGGTCCTCGCCGCCATCGACGTCATAACCGAGTGTACAGATAACTCCGCAGCCCCAGGCGGCAGACTTAGAGTTCGACGCGGCTGATGAATAGACACCCGCGCGCCGTGATTAGGAGCGCTGGTGGCCGCACAAACTCCCGACTTTTCCGCTGTCGATTCTGTCGGATTGGCGACAACTGTAGCTCGACCGAGACAGGCTCTTCGAGCGTAACCCCGCTGCAAGTTAGAGAAAAATCTCGGTTGGCCTGAAATGGCATGATCCTTGTTGTTTTCCATTCGATGTGATCGCCGCGGGCAAGAAACGCGACGGCCCGCTCGCGAAACCCAAATGGAGGAAAAGGATGATACGACCGGAAAGAGACTCAATCTTTGGCCAGCCTCAGATTCGCCTTAAGGGGCGCGAGGGCTTCGCCGGGAAAGTTCCCGTCTTGGGCATTCATGCAATTCAGGAATGACTTCCAATTCTAGTTGCGAAGACGCGGTCCGGGCGCTGCGGTAGTTCGCTTGAAGCCCTAGAAAGCTTCATCAAAGCAATAGTGGGTACTTACGTCGATGGGCTTAGTGAAGACATTTATTGTCTCCTTCATCCGCTTGGCGGCGGGATTGGCGTTTGTATGTGCTGCACTCACAGGCTGCCTGCTTGCCTCCACAGCCATGGGGCAGGACAACCTGCTGGATGTTGCGAGATCGCTGTTTAGCCCCATTCCCAAGCCTGCTGCAGACCTGGACGGCAATCCGGCGACCTTAGAGAAGCTCGAGTTGGGGAAGATGCTCTATTTCGAACCGCGGCTCTCGCAAGCACATAACATCAGCTGCAACACCTGCCATCAAATCGGCCGTGCTGGCGGCGATGGCCGCTCCACCTCTATTGGCCATAACTGGCAGCGCGGCGGCCGCAATGCGCCAACTGTATTCAACGCGGTGTTCAACATCGCTCAGTTTTGGGACGGACGGGCAGCGGATCTGACGGAGCAGGCCGGCGGCCCGATCTCCAACCCAACGGAGATGGGGACCACTCCCGGGCACGCCGTCGAAGAGCTCAAGGGCATTCCTGGGTACGTTGAGGCGTTCGGCAAAGCCTTCCCTGATGAAGTCGATCCCCTCAGATATGACAACATCGCGAGAGCCATCGCCGTGTTCGAGGCGACGCTGATCACGCCTAACGCACCCTTCGACAGGTATCTCGAAGGTAACGAAAACGCGCTCACCACTGAACAGAAGGAGGGGCTCAGGCTTTTCACCGACAAAGGATGCTCGTCTTGCCACAACGGCATCAACCTCGGTGGGAGCATGTACGCTCCTTTTGGGGTGGTCGAAAAGCCCGGCTGGGAGTTCCTGCCGCCTGACGACAAGGGACGCGTCGAGGTGACACGGAAGGTGGATGACGACTATGTCTTCAAGGTCCCTACCTTGAGGAACGTTGCACTCACCGCCCCCTACTTTCACAGCGGCCATGCATGGGATCTAGAGCAAGCCGTGGCGGTGATGGGCACGACCCAGCTTGGTACGCAGCTGAGCCCTGAGGAAGTCGACAAGATCACCGCTTTCCTACAGGCGCTCACCGGGGACCAGCCGAAGGTCACCTATCCCACCTTGCCGCCGAGCGTCGCGACGACACCCCGGCCGGCGCCGTGACCGCATAATCCTTCGAGGGCGGCTAATAGAAGCCGAGAAAGGGCCAGACGCCTGCTTCAATCTTGATCGCCAATGAGCCATAGCCGCTTTTCCCGGCGCCGTCCCACGGAGGAGGGGATGTTCATCGCCTCGCGATATTTTGTGACGGTGCGGCGCGCAACATTGATGCCGGTTTCCTTCAGCCGGACGGCGATCTCGTCGTCGGAAAGCACGTCACCGGGCGATTCTTGAGCAATTATCGCTTTGATCCGATGGCGGACAGCTTCGGCGGAGTGCGCGTCGCCGCCCTGGCAGGAGGCAATCGCGACGGTGAAAAAATACTTCAGTTCGAACACCCCGCGTGGGGTAAGCATATACTTGTTCGAGGTCACCCGGCTCACCGTCGATTCATGCACGTTGATCGCCTCAGCGACAGTCCTGAGATTGAGAGGCCGCAGATGGGCCACGCCATGTTGGAAAAAGGCATCCTGTTGGCGCACGATTTCAGTCGCAACCTTAAGAATCGTCTTGGCCCGCTGATCCAGGCTGCGGATTAACCAATTCGCGTTTTGCAGACATTCGTTCAGAAACGCTTGATCTTTCGAATTCTGGACGGTGTGTCGCGAAACTTCTGCGAAATAGGTTTGGTTGATCAAAACTTTGGGCAATGCGTCCGGATCAAGTTCGATCTGCCATCCACCTCCGGGTGAGGGCGTGACCCAGACGTCGGGTATGATGGATTCGGGCGCTCCGGATTGGAATCGGTTGCCAGGCTTGGGATCGAGCGCACGGATTTCATGCAACATCTCGAGAAGGTCTTCTTCATCGACGCAGCAATGCTGCTTCAACGCCTGAAAATCGCGTCTGGCAACCATCTCAAGGTTCGAAACCAACGCGGCCATCGCCGGGTCGAACCGGTCTCGCTGACGCAACTGGATCTCGAGACATTCGCTGAGAGTACGAGCAAAAATTCCAGGTGGATCAAACTGCTGCAAGGTTGCGAGAACCCGTTCCACATCCGTCTCGCGGGCCCTCAGTTTGCCGGCCAGTTCCACGAGGTCCACCCGAAGATAGCCCGTATCTTCCAGATGGGCTGCGAGCTCGCCGGCAATCAGCCGCTCCTGTGGTGTGAATGCAGTGAGCGCGATCTGACCAGCGACGCGGTCGTGCAAGGTTTCGGTGCAGGCGGCAAACTCGTCCAGGGCAGGGCGGCTATCCGCAGGGGTATTCGTCGTATTGCGCAGCGATTTCCATTCCCCCGGTCGCTCGGCGGCCGCCGCGCTCGTCGGCCTATCCGTGTCTTTTTCGCGTGCGCCGGTGGACTGGTCTGCCGAAATCGGCACGTCGCCAAGAGCCTCACCGTCGTTTGAAGCTGGCTCCAAAAGCGGATTTTTCTCGAGTTCCTGCTCCACAAATTGATGCAGTTCGGCGCGAGCCAGTTGCAACAGGCGAATCGACTCAATGAGCTGAGGCGATGCCACCATAGATTGCTTCTGGCGTTGAAGCAGCCTTGCCGAGGACAGCATGTTGAACGCGAAACTCCGATCGAGGAGGCTCTTGGCCGTGCGTTAATGGGATTGCCAGACGCTCACTTGATCATGCGGCGGCCTGCAGTGTTTCAAGAACGTTCTGCGGGGATGAGACGGCATAGGGATCGGTCTCGCAGTTGTCGGAGAATCCTTCTTCCTCGAACCATTGCTCCACCGCACCGTCGTTGATCAGGGCGGCGTAGCGCCAGGAGCGCATTCCGAAGCCGAGATTGTCCTTCGCAACCAGCATACCCATTTTGCGCGTGAACTCGCCTGAGCCGTCCGGGATAAGCTCGACCTTCTGCAGCCCCAAGGACTTGCCCCACGCATTCATGACGAAGGCATCGTTGACGGAGATGCAGTAGATTGCGTCAATTCCTTCCTTCTTGAACTCGTCATAGAGCTTTTCGAAATTGGGCAGTTGGTAGGTCGAGCAGGTCGGGGTGAAGGCGCCAGGCAGCGAGAACAGGATGACGCGCTTGCCATCGAAATAGTCGTCGGATGTCTTGTCTTGCCAGCGGTATGGATTTGGCCCCTCGACGGACTCATCGCGAACACGCGTGCGAAAAGTAACGAAGGGGACCTTCTTCGTGATGGTCATCAAGTAGCTCCTTTTAGGAGAAACCTGGCATGGCTTCTCGGTTTGGGCCGACGCAACGTCGACTCGGCAGGCATGCCGGACATGAGATGAAGGCCTTCGCGGCTTCCAAATCGCTCTTCCATCCGGTGGTACGGGAAGGCCTTGGGCCCACCCTCTTCGTCATCCGAATGGCCTGGCCAATATGAGTGATTTGGGCGGGATCGAGCAACCCTTTTGCGGCAAGTGGCGCTGGAAGGGATGTGGATGACTGGCTGCTTGTCGTCGAGGAGAAAGTGGTGGTGATCGACAGTGTCAATCTCGAAATAGCCGTGTGGCGCCGCAACGTTGAGGTCGCGCAAGAGTCTCGCTTCACGAAAGTGGTTCTGCCTATTGTAGATGGTTGCCAGTGGCGCGCCGACGTCGGTTGGAGTGACCCTTCGATGCAGTGCTTCGGCATTCACATGCTGATGAGGACCGGCAAGCAGCAATTGGGCGCATGCCGCGCAGTTGGATATCGGCCTCCGACCACACCTGCGCAGAAAAGCTAGCGAGCACTGACGCCTGGAGGGGACGACCTCCCGATGTTTATCCGCGATAGTCACCGTCGCCTCAAGCGCTTGTACGGAGTCACCAATGATTCGCTCGTCGCTTTGTTTGTGGTTCGATGGTTCTAATGAGCTGTCGCAAATGCCGTGCCATCTGACTTGCAGCAGGGATGGAAGCGAGTTTTACCTTGAGTAGAGGGAGCTGCTTTCGGGGTCGCCATGGAGGAAAGGCTTCCGTCTAAGACGGCGATCTCATCGGGCTAACTTGTAACATCTCAGGCAGCTAATGCTCGGGAAACATACAAGGCGTTTCCACGTGACGACTCGACGGACCTTCTTGTGTCAGAAGGTGGACGAAATGTCGGAAGCTCTACCAAGGGCAGGGCTGGGCCGCGAGAAGGGAGAAGTGGTGGAAGGGAGACGATACTTATGCTGAACCCGAAGCGCAGCTTCGTCCGCGCGTAGCCGAATGGGAAAGGGCCGAAATAAGTTCGTTCATGTCAATGAACTCTGCGCTCTTTTCGGCACGTCGGTAAGAACTCGCGGCGGCAGCCAGAGCACTTGAAAGCGCGCCTGCGGAGCGCGTAGCAGCCGAGAAGGCCGCAATGCGGGCAGACTGGCTCGCCATTCGTCTTTGGCCAGCTGAAATGGCAGAAGGTCGTGTAGGCTTCCTCCTCGTCAATCCGACGAGATCCTGGATGGGCATGTCCCGGCATGCCGGGGACATCAGGAAATGCTGCTCGTTCGGTATTTCACAACCCCGCGTTTCGTTCTCGGATCGCGATGGCTATCTTCGAACCACACCGGACGCTCCAAAATCCTGGGGGTCAGGCGGTGCGAAGGAGAATTAGAGGCCTGGGGTTCAGGTTCAGGCTCCTGGACTGGGCAGCCGTCGATACGCAATGGGCAAAGCGGCGGCCGTGGGAGGCCCTCGAAATCAGCGTCGTATGCTTATCCCCTCAACATGGGGCGGGCCCTTGGATATGGCGGCGGGAGTCGATCGGTTCCTTGCATTTTGGGCTGACGATCGGAACGGGTCGTTGTGCCGCGGTGAATTCTATTGTGAGGCGCGATGCCAAATTGCCCGTGGTCGACTTTGTCGGGCGAAAGAACTACATACCCAGCATGGTTCGCGCGATTACGAAGACCCATATCATTGGCGCTGCTGAAGGCTTTTCAGCAGTGGACGGGCTTGTATTGGCTACGGTCAACGCGCCCTACAAGCGGGATATCAGCGTAGCGGCGCTGCGGGAGTGTATTGCCAAGGCCAAACTGGACGACTGGCCCGTCCATGTCGCCACTTTCTTCACAGACGTGGAGCCTTTTCTCGTTTTTCAATTTGCAAGCGCTCACGGTATCTCTAAATCCAAGCTCGCCAAGGCTTACATGGCAACTGGGATCATCAGGCATATGATGAGGCGGCAAACTACCTCAAACTCATCTACCCAGAAGGCGAGATCGATTTTATCGTCGCTTCTTACACTACTAATGTGCCAACGGCGCAAAATCATTGACTTGAGTGAGTTTAGTAAGGCAGCCTTGGAGAGAAAAGGCCCGCTGCCGGGAGGAGGTGGCAACGGGCCCGATTCGAAAACGGCACTAGAGGGGTGTGCCGCATTCAAGATCGGCATCGCATCGAGAGAGTTGATGGCCGACACCCTCATAGTAGCTTCCGCGTCAGATATTGCAACGCACAAATGTCATCCCGCAATGCAATAAAAGCATCGGCCTAGCGAAAAAGCACTTCGAAGTGCTATGTCGACAGGTCGACACCTCCGCGCCCAAGCTGATCCGCTGCCGTGGCAGCCGATCGATCCGTAACGATTTCGAGAGCCGTGATCCGCCCGTGGAGCAAAGCAAGTCCGAGCTTTATGTCCAAGGGCCGCCGGCCGGCCAATGACGCTCGAAACCGTCGCCTATGGCTGCAGCCTGGAGCGGCGGAAAAACGAACTCGCCAATCGCGACGATCGCGGCCGGGAGATTCGGTGGCTGCAAGAGAAGCGGTTCCCTTCCGACGAACGCCGTCCATTGCCTTGCTTTCTCGCTGTCCTCGGCAAAAGCGGTACTGAGTCCAAGCGGAGTCTCCGTTGGCAGTAGCGTGTCACGGCGTTCAAATGTCGCTCGGATTGCCTGGACCAGCGATCCACCTTCGAACGCGAACAGCCGCGACAGCGCCAGCAGGTCGTAAAAATCCTTCGTGCGACTGTTCGCCTGGCCAAGCACGACGATTGCCTGGAGTTTTTCGGCAACCACGGTTTCATGGGATAGGCTCTCAGTCGAGGACCCTCGGCCGACAGAAGCGACGGAAACTCCAGTTCCTGCGCCGTCGGCGTAACAGCGTCACCAAAGCCGATGTCGACTTGTACCGGGATCCGGGTCCTCCCGAGAAACGCTGTCGTCTGCACCCTGACGCCGCCATATTGCTGGCCTTCACGGATCACCTCGACGCTCAGGCCGTTCGCATCGTACACCAGTCCGTCTCTTTCGGCCTCGATCCGGCAAATTGTTTCGAAAACGGATCGGATCGCCGTTACGGCTGGATTGCCGAATCCAAGAAGATCGAGGTCCTGCGTAGGGCGAAACGGATCGTTGAGCCACGCTGTGAAGAGCATCGCGCCCTTCAGGATGAACTGATCTCGATGCGGGGAGATGCTCAGCCGATAAAGCAGCCTCTCGATGGCGTATCTTCTCAGGATGAGCTGATTGTCCGTCTGCTTGTCCCGCGCGATGTTGCGGAGCCGAGCAAGAATCGATGCTGGAAGATTCGCCGGCCTATCCTTCATCAGCAACTGTGCTTTCAAGATAAGGACGAACGACACTCCAGATGCGCAGCGCCTGCGCATATCGGGCAATGTCGTCGGGCCTGGCCTTTCTGGACCGCCAGCCCATGCGGAGCGCTTCCATTGCAACGTCGAGGCCGACGGCATTGCGGAAGCGGAAGCAGTCCACGATCGACTTGGCCGGATCAAAGATCCGGACAGGCACCGAATCGATGGTGTAGGTCTTGACGCCAATGGTGAGCGCCTTTTCGCCGAAGCGAGCAACCCGGATCGGCGGATAGTCGATCGTCGGCTTGCGGTCCTTGGAGCCGATTGCGATCCAGACGCCGCGCGGAAGCTGCAGCGTGATCTCATGAAACTGGAGCGCCGATACGAGGCAGATCACGCCTTTCGGAACTCGGGTTGCGATCTCGGCCAGGGAATGAGAAATGTCGACGTCGGCATCCGCGCGTTCGTAGAGCCCACGTGAGGGGCGATGGAGGATGCCCTCGTCTACCAGACGCGCAAGTGTAGCCGGATTGATGCCTCGGCGTTTCAGATCCGACAGGCGCATGATCCCGTGGTGCTCAATCAGACTGACGGCAAGGTCGCGCTGAGAGGTTTCAAGGGATCCGGTCATGTATCAAACTGTCGGCAATTATAGGTAAGTTCCGACATTTTATTACACCGGAGAGGGGAAGTCGGCAAGCAGCCCTTCCACCGTTCTGTAAACGTGGCGCGAGACATCGGCGCGTCAGCATCGTAGCGCGATGGAAGAACATAGCGTGAGTTCCCGGCGCATGTCCTGAGTGCGATCATGATATCGACGGATTGGCGCGACAGATAAACATTATGAGGCTTGGAGCGCTTCATGCGCCCTTTGGGAATGCTCCACACGGCAAATCGACTTCATCCCAGACCGCATCCTGCAATTCGCTTTTTCGAACCATGGTCAGCAGTATGAGTCGCAGGCCCAAGCGGATCGTCGCGCCATGCAGGATCACGAACGCGAAGATCTGCTTGACGATGTCGCGGACGTGGATAGCCGTTGCCGGTGCTCCTCGATCCTTCACTTTCTTGCAGAGCCCCCGGAGATCGTCCGGCGAGATCTCCTTGAGGAGCCGGTTTCTCCAGGTCGGCACAATGTCGCGGTCGAAGATCGCCCGGCGCATGGCGCGTGTACTGTCAGCCATACGCGCTTCCTGAACCAACGCTCCCCGAACTCACCGAAACTCTTGGCTTCCTTCAAGCGGCGCTTCTGTCGCTGCTTCTCCTGCGCAGGCGAGATTCCCTCCCCGACCATGCGACGCGCATCGAGACACCACTCTCTCGCGCGGGCGAGGGTTACACATATCTTCTCTTGAAATCAGTGACGTAGAGCGGGTTAGCGATAGTTAGCGATAATCCGCGAATGACCCAAAATCACTCGACTTGCGCCATCAGGGTGCGTTCAACGGAGATATCTGGGCGCACCTTGACTAAAGGTTCACTTCCGCCAGATCGACGACAGCAACCGTGGCGTTCTCGACTATTGCCAGAAGACAGGTGCGTCATCCAGGATTGAAGTTGTGGCGGCGCAAATTGGCCGGGGAGGCGTGCCACTCACGAGGAGTGGACGACAGCGTTTTGTGCCTTTCGGTCCCGGCGTGAGGTATGGCTGTCATATTTACGCTCTCCGACAGGTTTCGTTGGTCTTGTCAGGTTCGCGACACGGGCTCGGTTAGCCATTCCCTTATTTTGCTCAGGTCAAATAACTGAAAAGGAAGAACAAAAAACTTTCTTCGATCGGTCAATAAAATTGGCACGAGTTTTGAACCTTGCATTACGAGGCGGCGAAAAAGCTGCCGACCGGCATTCATGTCGCGGGCAGCCGCGATGAATGGAACGAAGGAAGGAAAGCTACATGTCAGGTCTGCGTCAGATCGCCTTTTACGGCAAGGGCGGCATCGGCAAGTCCACCACCTCCCAAAATACGCTCGCCGCCCTTGTCGATCTCGGGCAGAGGATACTCATCGTCGGCTGCGATCCCAAGGCCGACTCCACCCGCCTGATCCTGAACTCGAAGGCGCAGGATACCGTGCTGCACCTTGCTGCAAAGGAAGGTTCGGTGGAAGACCTCGAACTCGAAGACGTGCTCAAGATCGGCTACAGAGGCATCAAGTGCGTGGAGTCGGGCGGCCCCGAGCCGGGTGTAGGCTGCGCCGGCCGCGGCGTCATCACCTCGATCAACTTCCTCGAGGAGAACGGCGCCTACGATGATGTCGACTATGTTTCCTACGACGTGCTCGGGGACGTGGTGTGCGGCGGTTTTGCAATGCCGATCCGCGAGAACAAGGCCCAGGAAATCTACATCGTCATGTCCGGCGAGATGATGGCGCTCTATGCCGCCAACAACATCGCCAAGGGCATTTTGAAATACGCCCATTCGGGCGGCGTGCGGCTCGGCGGCCTGATCTGCAACGAGCGCCAAACCGACCGCGAGCTCGACCTCGCCGAAGCACTGGCTTCCAAGCTCAATTCCAAGCTCATCCATTTCGTGCCACGCGACAATATCGTCCAGCACGCCGAGCTCAGGAAGATGTCGGTGATCCAGTATGCACCGGACTCAAAGCAGGCCGGGGAATACCGTGCGCTGGCCGAGAAGATCCATGCCAATTCGCGCCAGGGCACCATCCCGACCCCAATCACCATGGAGGAGCTCGAGGACATGCTGCTCGACTTCGGCATCATGAAGACAGACGAGCAGATGCTTGCCGAACT
This sequence comes from Mesorhizobium australafricanum, assembly GCF_033977265.1. Taxonomy (NCBI): domain Bacteria; kingdom Pseudomonadati; phylum Pseudomonadota; class Alphaproteobacteria; order Hyphomicrobiales; family Phyllobacteriaceae; genus Mesorhizobium; species Mesorhizobium australafricanum. The sequence goes on from NZ_JAVIIT010000026.1 coordinate 38,046, forward strand.
CCAAGCCAAGGAAACGGCGAAGGCGGCCGCACTGTAACGAGCGTTGTCGACTTGAGGTGCGGCCTTGACCAAGCGCGCCTTTGTAACGGCGCCTCGCCGGTGAGGCGTCACACGAACCTTGAAAGGGGTCCCATGAGCCTGGAATACGAAAATGACGGTGCTCTCCATGCGAAGCTTATCGAGGAGGTGTTGTCGCAATATCCCGACAAGACGGCGAAGCGCCGCAAAAAGCACCTCAACGTCGCAAAGAGCGGGGACGAGGCCGGGGAGGAAGGGGAGGTCCTTTCCGAATGTGACGTCAAATCGAATATCAAGTCCATTCCCGGCGTGATGACCATTCGCGGCTGCGCCTATGCCGGCTCAAAAGGCGTGGTGTGGGGTCCGGTCAAGGACATGGTCCATATCTCGCACGGCCCCGTCGGCTGCGGGCAATACTCCTGGTCGCAGCGCCGCAACTACTATGTCGGCACCACCGGCATCGACACGTTCGGGACAATGCAGTTCACCTCCGATTTCCAGGAGAAAGACATTGTTTTCGGCGGCGACAAAAAGCTGGAACAGATCATCGACGAGATTGAAGAACTTTTTCCGTTGAACAAGGGCATCACCGTGCAGTCCGAGTGCCCGATCGGCCTCATAGGCGACGACACCGAAGCGGTTTCGCGCAAGAAAGCCAAGGAGATCGAAAAGACGATCGTGCCGGTGCGCTGCGAGGGCTTCCGCGGCGTCTCGCAATCGCTCGGCCACCACATCGCCAATGATGCGATCCGCGACTGGGTGTTCGAGAAGAGGGACGTCGAGTTCGAGGGTGGCCCGTACGACGTCAACGTGGTCGGCGACTACAATATCGGCGGCGACGCCTGGGCTTCGCGAATCCTGCTCGAGGAGATCGGCCTGCGCGTGATCGGCAACTGGTCGGGCGACGCCACGCTCGCCGAGATAGAGCGCGCGCCGAAGGCCAAGCTCAATCTCATCCATTGCTACAGGTCTATGAACTACATCTGTCGACACATGGAGGAAAAGTACGGCATCGCTTGGATGGAGTACAATTTCTTCGGTCCCTCCCAGATCGAAGCCTCCCTGCGCAAGATTGCCAAGCATTTTGGGCCGGAAATCGAGGAGAAGACCGAAAAGGTGATCGCCAAGTACCGCCCCTTGGTCGAAGAGGTAATCGCCAAATACCGACCGCGCCTCGAAGGCAATACGGTGATGCTCTATGTCGGCGGCCTGCGCCCCCGCCACGTCATCACAGCCTACGAGGACCTCGGCATGGTGATCGTCGGCACGGGTTATGAGTTCGGCCACAACGACGATTATCAACGCACTGCTCACTACGTGAAGAACGGCACGCTGATCTATGACGACGTGACCGGTTATGAGTTGGAGAAGTTCATCGAGGGGGTTCGCCCTAATCTCGTAGGCTCGGGGATCAAGGAAAAATACCCCGTGCAAAAGATGGGCATACCGTTCCGTCAGATGCACTCCTGGGATTATTCGGGGCCCTATCATGGCTATGACGGCTTTGCCGTTTTCGCCCGTGATGTGGATCTTGCCATCAACAACCCGGTCTGGGGCCTATTCGAGGCGCCTTGGAAAAGGCGTCCGAGCCGTGGGCGGGCGATGGCTGCCGAATAAATGCCGGACCCCTAGCCTGGTCTTCCCAAGGAGACGATAAACCCCGCGACCCCGTGATACGCGGAAGACCAGAAATGTTTGATGTTCCTGTCCCGCCGTATGGCGCGGTCAGATACAAAAAGAGGTGACCACCATGCCGCAGTCGGCCGAAAAAATTCTCGACCATGCGCCCCTCTTCCGCGAGCCGGAATACAGGCAGATGCTGGCCGAGAAGAAGCTGAATTTCGAATGTCCGCACCAGGATCAGGTCGTTACCGATCAACGCGAGTTCACCGAGACCTGGGAATACCGGGAAAGAAACTTCGCTCGCGAAGCGCTTGTCATCAACCCCGCCAAGGCCTGCCAGCCGCTCGGCGCGGTGTTCGCGGCCACGGGCTTCGAGCGAACCATGCCCTTCGTGCACGGTAGCCAGGGTTGCGTGGCCTATTACCGCTCGCACCTGTCGCGCCACTTCAAGGAGCCTGCGTCGGCGGTTTCTTCCTCAATGACCGAGGACGCGGCAGTGTTCGGCGGCCTGAAGAACATGGTCGACGGGCTCGCCAACACGTATCAACTTTATGACCCGAAGATGATCGCCGTATCGACGACTTGTATGGCCGAGGTCATTGGCGACGACCTGCACAGCTTCATCGAGAACGCCAAGGAAGAAGGCTCGGTCCCGCGCGACTTCGACGTGCCCTTCGCGCACACGCCGGCCTTCGTCGGCAGCCACGTTGACGGCTATGATGGTACGGTCAAGGGCATTTTGGAGCACTTCTGGAAAGGCCAGGAGCGAACGGAAGCCCCAGGGACGATCAACATCATTCCGGGCTTCGACGGCTTTTGCGTTGGCAACAACCGGGAACTCAAACGCCTGCTCGATCTGATGGGCGTGTCCTACACGTTCATCCAAGATGCCTCTGACCAGTTCGACACACCATCGGACGGCGAATACCGCATGTATGACGGCGGCACGAAAATCCAAGACGTGAGGAACGCACTCAACGCCGAGGCGACACTTTCGCTACAGCATTACAACACCCGAAAGACGCTGGAATATTGCGAGGAGGTCGGCCAGGCCACAGCCTCGTTCCATTACCCGCTAGGCGTGCAGGCGACCGACGAATTCCTGGTGGAGGTCTCCGCGATCTCCGGCAAGGAAATCCCCGAGGCAATCCGACTGGAGCGTGGCCGACTTGTTGACGCCATGGCGGACAGCCAATCCTGGTTGCACGGCAAGAAATACGCACTCTACGGCGACCCGGACTTTGTCCACGCCATGGCCCGCTTCATCATGGAGACAGGCGGCGAGCCGACTCACTGCCTCGCCACCAACGGCACGACGGCGTGGGCACACGAGATGAAGGAGCTGCTTGCATCCTCGCCCTTCGGCAAGGAGGCTCAAGTCTGGGCGGGCAAGGACCTGTGGGCGATGCGATCGCTGCTCTTCACCGAGCCCGTGGACCTGTTGATCGGCAATTCCTATGGCAAGTATCTGGAGCGCGACACCGGCACGCCGCTGATCCGGCTGATGTTTCCGATCTTCGACCGGCACCATCACCATCGCTTTGCGCTCATGGGCTACCAAGGCGGGTTGCGCGTACTGACGACAATCCTCGACAAGATCTTCGACAAGCTCGATCGCGAGACAAGCGAGACGGGGGTGACGGACTATTCTTATGACCTCACCCGCTAAGAGCGGCGGCCGGCTTTTAGGGCCGGTCCGTCTTCTCGATGGACTTTGGAGACCGGCGTAATGTCCTCGCTCAATGCCAAAATCCAAGATGTCTTCAACGAGCCTGCCTGCGAAAACAACCGCGGCAAGGACGCCGAGGCGCGCAAAAAGGGCTGCTCCAAGCCGCTGACCCCCGGGGCGGCAGCCGGCGGCTGTGCCTTCGACGGCGCAAAAATCGTGCTGCAGCCGATCACCGATGTCGCGCATCTGGTCCATGCACCGCTCGCCTGCGAGGGCAATTCCTGGGACAACCGGGGCACGGCTTCGTCCGGGCCAACGCTGTGGCGCACAAGCTTCACGACCGATCTCACCGAACTCGACGTGATGATGGGGCAGGGCGAACGGAAGCTTTTCAAAGCGATCCGCGAGATCAAGGAAGCTTACGCGCCGCCCGCGATCTTCGTCTATTCGACCTGTGTGACGGCGCTGATCGGCGACGACATCGAGGCCGTGTGCAAACGCGCGGCCGAAAAGTTCGACCTGCCGGTGGTGCCGGTCAATGCGCCGGGCTTCGTCGGGTCCAAGAATCTCGGCAACAAGCTTGCCGGCGAGGCGCTGCTCGACCATGTCATCGGCACGGCGGAGCCCGACGATGCCGGCCCTTACGACATCAATATCCTTGGTGAATTCAACCTCTCGGGCGAATTTTGGCTGGTGAAGCCGCTCCTTGATCGGCTCGGCATCCGGGTGCGCGCCTCAATTCCGGGCGACGCCCGCTACCTCGACGTTGCGTCAGCGCACCGCGCCCGGGCGACCATGATCGTGTGCTCGACCGCCCTCATTAATCTGGCGCGCAAGATGGAGCAGCGCTGGGACATCCCGTTTTTCGAGGGCTCCTTCTACGGCATCACCGACACTTCCGAAGCGCTGCGGCAGATCTCCAGACTGCTCATGAAGAAGGGTGCGGATCCGGAGATCCTCGGCCGCACAGAGGCATTGATTGCTGAAGAGGAGGCGATTGCCTGGAAGAAGCTCGCGGCCTACCGGCCGAGGCTCGAAGGCAAGCGCGTGCTTCTCAACACTGGCGGTGTGAAGTCCTGGTCGGTCGTCCACGCACTTATGGAGATCGGCATCGAGATCGTCGGCACCTCGGTCAAGAAATCAACGCCCGAAGACAAGGAGCGCATCAAGAAGATCCTCAAGGACGAAAACCACATGTTCGAGGCCATTGCACCGCGCGAGCTTTACGCAATGCTCTCAAAACACGAGGCAGACATCATGCTGTCGGGAGGGCGCACGCAGTTTATCGCACTGAAGGCCAAGGTACCCTGGCTCGATATCAACCAGGAGCGTCACCAGCCCTATGCCGGTTATGACGGCATGGTGGAACTCGTGCGCCAAATCGACCTCGCCATCCACAACCCGATCTGGCGCCAGGTGCGGGAGCCACCACCGTGGGAGTGCCGGCTCCCCGCAGGGGACGAACCGCCGAGCACGGAGAGTGAGACCGCGACCGTCCAGGGTTTCAAGAAATTCGCCGGCACGACGGCCGACGATTTCGGCGAGTGTTGAGGAAAGCCGATGGTCCGCATCCTTCCCCAGACAAAAGCCGCGGCCGTCAATCCACTGAAGTCGTCGCAGCCGCTGGGTGCAGCCTTGGCCTTTCTTGGGATCGATGGTGCGATGCCGTTGTTCCACGGCAGCCAGGGGTGCACCAGCTTCGCGCTCGTGCTCTTCGTGCGGCATTTCAAGGAAGCCATCCCCCTGCAGACTACCGCGATGGACGAAGTGGCGACGATCCTTGGCGGGGCGGATCATCTGGAAGAGGCGATCCTCAATCTCAAGACGCGCACAAAGCCAAAGCTGATCGGGGTCTGCACGACGGCGCTAACGGAAACCCGAGGCGAGGATTTCGCAGGGGATATCGCCAATATCGGGCAGAAGCGCGCGGAAGAACTCGCGGGTACGGAGATCGTGCTGGCCAACACGCCGGATTTCGAGGGGGCGATCGAAGAGGGCTGGGCCAAGGCTGTCACGGCGATGATCGGAAGGATGACGCGGCCCGGCGAGCAGGCGCGGCAATCGAAGAAGATCGCGATCCTGCCCGGCTGGAATCTCACTGTCGCCGATATCGAGCATTTGCGCGACATGGTCGAAAGCTTTGGGCTCAAGCCAGTGATTGTGCCGGACGTCTCCGGCTCGCTCGACGGTACAGTGCCAGACCGCTGGGTCACGACCACCTATGGCGGTACCAGCGTCGAGGACATCCGCGAGCTTGGCACGGCCGTGCGATGCATTGTGATCGGTGAGCATATGCGCCGCCCGGCCGAGCTGTTGCACAGGTTGACTGGCGTGCCTTACGCGATGTTCCAGTCACTGGCTGGATTGAAGGCCGCAGACCGGTTCGTCTCGCTGCTGTCAGCGATTTCGGGCGCGCCGGTGCCAGCCGGGCTGCGCCGGCGCCGGGCGCAGTTGCAGGACGCGTTGCTCGACGGACATTTCCATTTCGGAGGCAAGAAAATTGCGATCGCTGCCGAACCAGACCAGCTCTACCAACTCGCGACTTTCTTCGTCTCCATGGGCTCCGAAATCGCGGCGGCGGTCACCACGACCAATATGTCGAAAATTCTGGAGAAAGTACCGGCGGACTCGGTTCAGATCGGCGATCTTGGCGATTTGGAGGCTCTTGGCGCTGGCGCTGATCTCCTCGTCACCCATTCCCACGGCCGCCAAGCGGCGCAGCACCTTGGCATCCCGCTCATGCGCGTCGGCTTCCCGATCTTTGACCGGCTCGGCAGCCAACACAAGCTCACAGTCCTCTATCAGGGGACCCGCGACCTGATCTTCGAGGTTGCCAACATCTTCCAGGCCAATCGACATACGCCGACGCCTGAGGCGCTTGATCCATTCCGCCACCGAGAAATGCCAGATGAGCTCAGTTCGTCGCCTCTCGCTCGTCTCTGACGAGGTTCACGCATCGATGCCGCTACGGCAAGCCGGCGCTTTGCGCGTGGCGATCGCTACGCAAGACATGAAGAACCTCAATGCCCATTTCGGGTCGGCCAAGCGCTTTGCTGTCTACGACGTGACGCGCGAGGAGTGGCAGCTTGTGGAAGCCGTGGCCTTCGACGACGTTTCCGACGAGAGCGGGAAGCATCGCAGCGAGGGCGATGATCGCATCACTCCGAAGGTGGAGGCGCTGAAGGGCTGTCATCTTCTGTTTTGTCTTGCTATCGGGGGACCTTCGGCAGCCAAGGTTATTTCGGCGAAAATCCATCCGATCAAAGTGCCGCAGCCCCAAACCATCCAAGAGGTGCTGTTGCGCACGCAAACGATGCTCAGGAAGGCTCCTCCGCCCTGGCTGCGCAAGGTGCTGGCGGAGGCAGGCGTTGCCGAAAAGAAGCCGTGCTTCGAAGACGAGGACTTCAAATGAGGAGTGGGCGAAATGTTTGACGCCGTGGTCAGCCCTGATGTCGCCGAGGACGAGGCGGCCCTTGCCACCCCGTTCGTCAAATGCCTCGTGCGACTGATCCGTGCCCAAGATTCCTATGGAACATGGGAAGGCAAATCGGACGCCGAGCTCCTGGGCGACTTCATCATCACAAAGGAACAGCGCCGTGCGATCCCGATTATCGGCGATCCCGATCCTGACGTCCTGTGGAGGCTCGACATGTTTTACACCGCCGTCGGGCTCGCGATCGAAGAGCGTTCCGGCCTGATGGCATCGCCGATGATGGAGATGAGCCATGAGGGTTTCGGGCGCGTGCTCTTCACGGCCGGGCGGCTGGTCGTTCTGTCGAAGACCCTGCGCGACGTCCACCGGTTCGGCTTCGAGACGTTCTGGAAACTTGCGGCGGCGGGTACGAAACTGGCCGGTGACGCGATCGCGGCCATTGAAGCCTATCCCGATGTGGCGCGGGCGTGATGAACGCGATTTTCGAGCAAGGGGATCATGCCAGGCGTTGAAGACATGCCATGGCCCGCCCACCCAACCGGGGCGGTCGAGGCCGATTTGCTTCTTGGGGTAGCGCCGATGAAGCCATTGGTCCTGATCTGTTCGCAAGATGCGGAGTTGTATCTGTTCCTCAGTCACATTCTCGGGGTGGACGGCTTCACGAGTGAGCCGGCCGGCGGCGTGAAGGAAGCAATTGCAGCGGCCGATGAACGAGAGCTCCAGGCGGTGGTGCTGGACTGCGGGCCAGCAAGCCCAACGGGCTCCACAATCTGCGCAACATTCAAGAGCGAGCCCCGGACGGGTGGCCTTCCCGTTATTGCCCTGATTGCCCCCGGCGCCGAGAACCAGCACCTCGATCTCTTGAAGGCAGGCATCGACGAGAGCTTTGTGCGGCCGATCGCGCCGGCCACGCTGCTTGACTGTCTGCGCGCGAAGCTGGCGCTGCCGAAGCCGGGTTCAAACGGGGCCGAAAACGGCAGCTGGCTCTGCTGCGGCGGCCTTGAGATGAAGCTCGATGCTTACCGAGTTCGCGGCAATGGCCATGACATCCATCTCGGACCGCTCGAGTTCAACCTGCTGCGCCATTTGCTTGAAGCTCCCGGCAAGGTCTTTAGCCGAGACGAGCTGATCGACGCGGCCTGGCCCAACAATATCCATATCGGTGCACGCACCGTCGACGTCCATATCAGCCGGATCAGAAAGGCGCTGAAGGCGGCCTCGCCCGACAGCGTCATTCGTACCGTCAGATCGGCAGGTTACTCGCTGGAGAAGCCGGATGGCTGAATGGCAAGCCGGTTTGCCATTTCCCATCTCCCTCGCGAGGGCAAGTCTAGCGGCTTCGAAACGCCTGCAGGTACAACATACTCGAAAAGAAGCAGTCCATGGCCTTCAAAAGCGTACTCAGTGTGACGGGAGCTCATCACTCCGATAAGGACGTCACAATAGCTGCCGGCTTGTGTGCTGAGGGCGGTGCGAACCTTTCGGTACTTATTATGGCGTCTCCGCCGCTATGCGGTTCCATCCCCGAGTGGCCAAAACGACGTGCAGCGGCCATTGCCAGACTGGAAAAACGGTATAGGCAAATCGAGAAATTTTCACACGACATGGCCATTCTGGAAAAGACGTCCAGGGATATTCAAAAACTGCTGGAAGCCCTGTGGATTTGCTATGACGTCGATACCGAATACTGCGATCAGGCCAGCGTCGGCGACGCGGTGCGACAGCGGGCGCTCTGCAGTGACCTGACCATCGTCGGCCCCGCACTTCTCAACGACATTGATCTCGGACCTCTTGTTATCAACGGCAGCTTGTTCGATACCGGAAAGCCGGTGCTCGTCGTACCGAAGGGTGCCGAGGCGACTCTGTCGCCGCGGCGCGTGCTGGTCGGCTGGGATTCTCGCGTCGAGGCGTCCCGTGCGGTTCGGGAAGCGCTGGATTTGCTGTCCGGAGCCGAGGAAGTTCGGCTCACCTTGGTCGATCCGGAGGTGACCTGCACCGGAAAGGGCACCGAGCCGGGAGCCGACGTCGCTGCCTATCTCACCCGGCATGGTGCTCGGGTATCGGTCGACAGGCTGCCGAGCGCCGGCAAGCCGGCGGCAACGGTGCTCGCGCAGCACGCAATCGACACGTCTGCCAACATGATTGTGATGGGCGCTTATGGAAGCCGGCGGCTGCGCGAGCGGCTCTTCGGTGGCGTGAGGAGATGGATAGAAGCAAAGCCGCCATTGCCGCTGTTTTTGGCGCGGTGACGGTTCCGAAGACGCACATATGCTGTTCGAAGCTCTGCTTCCCTGGTCGCCTATCCTGATGCCAAGTCGGCCAAGGTCGCGGCAAACGCGCAGGTTTTCGCCGAGCGCCTCGATACAATTTACAAGCGCCTCGGCCCGAGACATCCCGCACGTCTCCAGTGTGCCCTTAGGATGGCTTCTGCTCGCCCGAGATGATCCGTGAGCGGAACTCAACGGCCACGCCGACGTACTGGGCTTCTCAATGCAGTCAAACTCAAGGGTTCGCAGGTCGGCGTCAGGTCGAAAACGAGAATCCTTTCGACGCGGCACGCCGTTCGGGCCCGCATCGGCACCCGCATGGGCGACATCACGGATTGCCCTCACTACTGGCTTGGGGCTGAACAACGCAATCATAGTACCGCGGCCAAGACCCTCGACTTCGAGTCTGGACGGTCGGGCCCTTGCCGGATTGGGCGGCAAGCGATGGCATCGATCATAATGTCATTGGCTGAGACGGTAGAGCGGCGAGCACCGCCGCATCTTCAGTGTATTCAGTCGGTCCGGCCCGACCCGCGTGGCGGCCGAATGGTCTTGGGCTCATCAAATCCGACAATGCTCGCATTCGCACCCGGGCGGGCGCTGTAGCGCCCGGGCGCCAGAAACACACAAAGGTGACACAAAGCAGGAATCCCGCAGAGTTCACCGGCCGGCACCAGCACTCCTGGCCAGTCCGCCACGATCGTCATAGTCAATCTGAAAATGGTGGCATTGGCGATGGCGGTCGTGGCGGGCCGCAGTTGGACCGGCCTCGACGTGGAGGACGCCCATGTCACCAGCGGGAAATTCAATCGCAAGGCGGGAGGGGCACAGCGGCACACGCATGGAGCGGCGCCTTGCAATTGAAATGCCGAGTTCCGCTACCGCCTGAGGGACCGCAACGGCACAAAGCTCAAACCCAGGGACGCGAAGCGGGCGATGATGACGAGCCTGGCGATAGCTGACGCAGTCATGATGTCCATCTGCTCGTCCCTTGGCCGGTATCCATGTTGAGTGGTCCGTGGCCAGGCTCTTCTGGCGACGCGCTGGGCGTGATGCATGTCCAAAACCTGACAACGGCCAAACATGTCGGGTTCAATACCAACCGGCCATCTTCATCCCATGGTGGGTTTTCAAGCGAAACCACGCATTACTGCACGCCGAGCGCACTGGCACAGCCTTTGCAAGTGGAGATTCGGCAACACTGGATGCCGGCAAGACTGAGTAAACGCTCGCTCCGCGCAGACGCGCCAGACGGGTGATGCTCGCTTTCCTTGAACCCGTGTGCCCCTCGCTTAGTGGGAAACAAGCTCGTGCGTAAAGTCGCGCAACCTTTGGCAATAGCCTTGGAGAGCAACATGGCATTGCAGATGGAGTCACAGGCTCCTCCGATCAAGGTCGAGACCTGGCTGCGTGGCGAGGCGTTTGCGAGTTTCCAGCCCGGCAAAGTGTATGTCGTCGAGTTTTGGGCGACTTGGTGCGGACCATGTGCGGCCGCGGCACTCCAACTGGTGCAACTGCAGGAGAAATACAAGGACGCCGGACTTGAGGTCGTCGGAGTCGCGGCTGATGAAGACGCTTCCTCGCCCGTTGAGGTCCGAGCCAAGTTGGGCGCGTGGTTGGCCGAAAAATGCCCGGATCTGAACTATCGGATCGCGTTCGACCCTACAGGCGAAATGAACAAGCTTTGGAGGGAGCCCAGCTTTTCGGTCGGAATTCCGACCTCGTTCGTGGTCGACCGGGACGGCCACATCGCCTTTATCGGTCATCCGAGGCAACTCGACGAGGTCTTGCCGAAAGTGCTGAACGGCAGTTGGCGCGCCAGCGATGAAGCGAAGGCCGCCGACACGGCGCGGATCGCCAGAAGCGGCGCAATAGCGCGCGAACAGGGCTTGAAGAAGCCAATCAATGACAAATTCTGGGCGGCGATAAAGGCAGAGGATTGGACGATGGCGCTCTCGGCGATCGAAGAGGGCATCGCCTTGATGCCAGACAATATCAGTTTTCGCCTGGCTCATGTGCATCTGTTACTTCACAGAATGCACGACATGCAAAAAGGCATGCCCGTCATGCGCCAATTGGTTCGCGACGCAATCGACAGAAACTCCGAGAACTGGATGCTTGCAGCGCTAGGCCAGCTCTTCGGTCCGGCGCACGATCATTCGCACTTTCCATCTGGTGAGCGTTTCGCGATGGGCAAAAAGCTTTCCGAACACATCCTGGCACTCAATCCCCCGCAAGGCGACGGCCCTAAGTTCCGGTCCTATCCGGGGGTCGCTAGGTACTATTACGACAGCGGCAATAACGATCGCGCGATTGAGTTGCTCAGGTTGGCACTGCAGTCGCTTGAAGGTCCGGAGCCTATTCCGGACGCACTGAAACAGCACCTTCTACCGGATTTGCTGCAGGCCCTAGCCAGCTACAAGGCTGGGAGGGCCGTTGCAGCGCTCTCTTCGCGGGTTCGCAAAACATTTTCCCCCCGACACCAAAGCGCGAGCGGCCGAAAAAATACATAAAAAGAGGCGTCAATCTGAATGTTTACTGGCCAATTCGTCCATTTGCCTGGCGTGGCCGCAGCAAGTAGGCCCTATGCAGCACCGGGTGGATCGTTTGCGGCAGGTTCAAAGCGCGAATTTTGCGATGACCCGCGGCCGCGTCGCGGCGCAAGTGATGTTGGACGCGAATTGTCGCCGTGGTGGAAGGCCTCGCGATCGAAGACGCGTCCAAGACCGCTCTCCGGGATGTCAATTGCTTGGAATTGCCCGCTCCGAGCCGGGCATCGGCCACGCATATGTGCCCGAACTAGGCGTTGCCGAAAAAGAAAAATCGAGGAAGAGGCCTGAAACGGGGAGAATATGAAATTGCCCGAAGCCGCGACCTGCGCTGCTATTAACGAGGACGAGGCCGCCCTTGCCACCCCGTTCGTCAAATGCCTCGTGCGGCTGATCCGTGCTGAGGAGTCCTACTGCTTATGGGAAGGCAAATCGGACGCAGCGCTGCTCGCCGGCTTCATCGTCACCAGAAAGAAGGGCCGCGCGATCCCTGGCATGGGCTATCCCGATCCCCACGCGCTGTGGAGGCTCGACATGTTTTACAGCGCCGTCGGGCTTGCGATCGCGGAGCGTTTCCACCCGGCGACATCGCCAATTGTGGAGGCCAAACCCGTGAGGCCTCTGGGCGCGGGCTTTTCGGTGCCAGGCGTTGGGTCGTTCTGTCCGGACATCCACCGGTTCGGCTTCGAGACGTTCCGACAACTCGCGGAGGCCGGTACGAAACTGGTCGACGATGCGACCGCAGACACCGAAGTCAGTCCCGACGTCGCGCTGGCGTGATGGAAGCCGTATTCGAGGAAGGATTAATGTCAAACCGTGAAGAGCTGCAGAAGAAGGTCCGCAAGCTGCAGTCGCGTGCGGGAACCGCGAAGATGGAATTGCACGACCTTGCCGAAGACCTCCCGGTCAATTGGACCGAGATCAAGGTGATTGCCGAGAGAACGTTCGCCGTTTTTGCCGAGTGGGACGCTGCCAAGAGAGATCTAGCTGCATCAGAGAATGCGCGATGACGAGCGCCTTCGTCACCCGCGACGGCTCCAAATGGATGCCGCAATATCTCACCGCTATCGACGGCACGACCTGCATAGGCTGCGGACGCTGCTTTAAGGTTTGCTCGCGCGAGGTCATGCACCTTTACGGCGTCGATGACGCAGGCGAAATCCTCGGCCCCTGCAACGACGAAGACGACGACTTCGATGGCGAGCTCAATCGCATGATCATGGTCGTCGACCATGCAGGCCGCTGCGTCGGCTGCGGAGCCTGCGCCCGCGTCTGCCCGAAGAACTGCCAGACCCATGTTGCGGCCGACAAGGTCGCTGCATGATGTGGCGAGAAAACCAGGAGAACGGCGTTGCCCTTCAGAATCTTTTATCGCGTTTTTTGGGTGGTCCTGTGCAGCAACGCTTTGGCTGTCTACTTTGCTTCTCATTCCATCCGCACAGTAGTCGTCACAACGCTGGCTTGTTCGCTGCTCCTCCAAATAGCCTATTTCGCAAGCGTGCTCTTTCTGATCTGGCGGTCTGGCCGCGCTAGCAGATATGGCCAAAGGGCTGAACATTTAGGAGTTGCGACGCAGTTGGAATATCAGCCGCCAGACGATAATGAGGTGGTGAGGAATAAATCTTCCGATGTGGCTCCGGTCTTTCCGATGGGCGGCATATCGCTGCTCCACTGAGGCGCGATGACGAGATCAAAGTCAGTTTCACGCCACTTCGGATCAACCGTGAACATCGGGTGGATCTTTCAAGGAATGCTATGCCTGGTGCGGTCGACGGCGACCGCATTCCGTCGTTCCAATCCCGGCGACGCAGTTTTCGGTGCGACAGGCATTGGTAGGGACGCCGGCCTGGCCGTTGCGTGTCGGGACGGCGAATGAGGCGCTGGAATGTGACGAAGCTCTTCTAAGACGTCGGACAGCGCAGCTGACCTCAGACCAAACACGCCCCTTAAGCTGATGTGCATAGCTAGTCTCGGCTCATTCACGCATCGCCGGAGAGAACATGCTGGAAAAGTTCGAACGCTATCCGCTCACCTTTGGACCGACGCCCATCGAGAAGCTCGACCGGCTCAGCAAGCATCTAGGGGGAAAGGTGGAAATCTACGCCAAACGCGAGGACTGCAACTCCGGACTCGCGTTTGGCGGAAACAAGTTGCGCAAGCTCGAATACATCATCCCAGACGCCATCGCCTCAGATGCCGATACGCTTGTCTCCATCGGCGGCGTGCAGTCCAACCACACGCGCATCGTCGCCGCGGTCGCCGCCAGGATTGGCATGAAATGCCTCCTAGTTCAGGAGAGCTGGGTTCCACATGAGGATACCGTCTACGATCGGGTCGGCAACATTCTCTTAAGCCGCATCATGGGAGCAGAAGTGCATCTGGTCGACGAGGGCTTTGACATCGGCATCCGCCGCAGTTGGGAAAAGGCGCTCTATGAGGTCAAGGCACGGGGCGGCAGACCCTATGCGATACCAGCAGGCGCGTCCGTTCACCCGTATGGTGGTCTCGGCTACGTGGGGTTCGCAGAGGAGTTGCGCGCTCAGGAGAAACAGCTTGGGTTTGCGTTTGACTTCATCGTCGTTTGCACGGTCACGGGCTCGACGCATGCCGGCATGCTCGTCGGATTTGCCAATGACGGTCGACATCGCAACGTCATCGGTATCGATGCCTCTGCCACTCCCTCGCAAACCAAGGCGCAAGTGCTGGATATTGCCAAAAATACTGCGGAGCTGGTCGATCTCGGAATGGAACTGGTCGAGGATGATGTGGTGTTGCTCGAGGAGTACGCTTACCCATGTTACGGCATACCGTCCCCGGAAACTAAGGATGCCATCCGTCTGTGCGCGCGGCTCGAAGGTGTGATTACCGATCCCGTTTACGAAGGCAAATCGATGCAAGGAATGATCGACCTGGTCCAGAAAGGCTTTTTTGCCAAGGGATCGAGGATTCTTTTCACGCATCTCGGCGGTGCCCCGGCGATCAACGGCTACGGTTACACCTTTCGAAACGGCTGACCCGTACGGGCCGCGTCAGCAGCGACCCGGCTGGGAGTTGCCGCGACGGCTGCCGAGTGCGGAGCTAGTGCATCTGGAGCAGTCGCGGCAAAGCCGTCTATTGATATCGCCACGAACCGCAAACACTTGGCGACGCTGGTAGCGTGACCGGCAGGGAGAAAGATCACATGCTCGATATGACCATGCTCGGCCGGATCAGCGATATCGCGCTAACGCGAGAGATTGCGATCACCTCAAGCCCGATTGGCAGGCCCAAACACTCTCGCATGAGACATCGCATGACCAACGTCGCGATCACCTCGTGAGGTATTGTCTCGTTCATCCTCTGCCAATGGGTCGGGGATAGCTGTCGCGTGCTTTCGGTCGTTAGTCCGTTTGTGCAAAACACGACAATACCAGCTCGAAACACGTCAGTATCAGCTCCGAGACACGAGCGTGTCGGAAGCGAATCTTGCGGTTTCCCAATGTTCTTCTCGTTGGCACGACAAATGCAGTGCTCTTCGCAGAGCGTCTGTACCAGCGAGTGATGAGAATCATCCCGCGCGCACAACGACAGAGTCTACGGTTATCAGATACCAGGAGAGAACATGATGACAAAAGTGCGGATGGTTGCGGCGCAGGGTGCGATAGCGCTCATCGTCCTTATGGGGGTGGGTCAGCAGGCTTTGGCGGCAGACCCTGCGCAACGTTACATCGCACAGGACCAGGGGACAGTGGAGGCGTCGAGCCCGTGGCAGGTCCGCGTGCGCGCGTTGGGAGTGAAAAGCAACGATTCAGGTTACGTCGGTGGAATTGCCGGTTCCAATCTCTCCTATTCAGACACCGTGACGCCAGAATTCGACATCTCCTATTTCTTCACCGAAAACATCGCTGCCGAACTCATACTCGCCACTACCTACGCTAACGTTGATGGCACCGGAGCAATCGGCGCGCTGGGGAATGTCGGCAAGGTATGGATACTGCCACCCACGCTCACGCTGCAGTATCATATCACCCACTTCGGGGCCTTCCGACCCTATGTCGGCGCCGGCCTGAACTACACCGTCTTCTACAATCAGAGTGTCGGCAGCGCCGATGCTCTCCATGTGAAGAACACGTTTGGTGCCGCGCTGCAGGTCGGCTTCGACTACATGGTGGATCGGCACTGGGGGATCAACGTCGATGTCAAGAAGCTTTTCCTGGAACCAGATTTTACCGTCAAAGTGGCCGGCACCGATCTGAAGGGCAAGGCCAAGCTAGACCCCTGGTTGATTGGTGCAGGCGTCACTTACCGCTTCTAACAGGTCGGCGATTGAACCTTCGGCATTTAGAAGCGCCGAAAACGCCCAATGAAAGAGTTGAGGGCAGACCGGACCCTGTCCAGGCTGTTCCTCAACCTTACGCCGTGCAATATGGGCGAGCACCTCATTCGTAGGTGCTAGGCCCTGCCTACATGCTCGGCCTTCGACATGCATTTGACGCAGACCATATTGCGGCAACAGACAATGCCGTGCGCAAGCTCGCACACGAAGGCAAACATCCGTTTTCGGTCGGCTTCTTCTTTTTGCTGGGCCATTCCAGCATCGTCGTTCTGGGTAGACTTGGTGATCGCAGCCACCGGGAACCAGCTTCACGTCTTCCACGACATTGGCAGCGTCACCGGCACATCGATTTCTGCACTGTTCCTGCTGGTGATTGGATTTGCCAACCGGCTTGTCCTGAGAGGCATTTGGGCGGCGTTCTCGCGAGCGCGTCAGCCACACGCATATCTCCTTCACACCCAGCCAGCACAAAGAGTGAGGAAACATGCCCGCGGATGATTTGATCCTGGCCAATGCCAGGATGCTTGACGGAAACGGCTTCGCCGGGGCGTCGGAATCGTGGCTGCGCATCGCGGATGGCGTGATCGCGGAGATCTCCGAGAAGCCGATCTCCTCAGAGGTGGCGCGCACCATCGACCTGAAGGGCCGCACCCTGATGCCAGGGCTTATCGACTGCCACGTACATGTGACGGCGATCACCGTCGACCCTGGCCGCACGGCGATGCTTCCGGACGTGACGGTCGCCTTCGGCGCGGCGCGCATCATGAAGCAGATGCTGATGCGCGGCTTCACGACGGTGCGCGACGTCGGCGGGGCGACGCGGCCGCTGGCCCAGGCTGAGGAAGCCGGCCAGATCGAGGGACCGCGTCTCGTCTTCTGCGGCAAGGCGCTCTCCCAAACTGGCGGTCACAGCGACTATCGCGGCTTCGTCGACAACCGCAGCGCCGAGTCCCAGACCTACCGTCTCGGTGCGATGGGCCGAGTCTGCGACGGCGTCGACGCCGTTCGTCACGCTGCCCGCGACGAAATCCGCCAGGGGGCTCAGTTCATTAAGGCGATGGCTAATGGCGGCGTGTCGTCGCCGACGGATCCCATCAACTTCCAGCAGTTCTCGATACCAGAGCTGGAGGCCATCGTCGAAGAGGCGGCGAACGCTCAGACCTATGTCTCCGCGCATCTCTACACCGACGAGGCGATCTCGCGTGCCGTGCGGTGCGGTGTGCGCTCGGTTGAACATGCCAACTTGATCGAGCCGGCGACAGCGCGCCTCATGAAGGTACGCGGCGCTATCGCCTGCCCCACACTGGTGGCCTACGAAGCGCTGCACAAGGATGCCAAGGCGCTGGGCCTGCCGGACGTATCCCTCGCGAAGAACGACGACGTCCGGCTGCGCAGCCGGGGCTCGCTCGAAATTCTCCAGAGGGCCGGGGTGACGATGGCGTTCGGCACCGATCTCCTGGGCGAACTGCACAAGTACCAGTCCGACGAATTCACCATACGCGCCGAGGTACTGCCGCCGATCGAGGTGATCAGGTCCACGACGTGCTATGCGGCCGAGTTGCTGCGCATGACCGGCGAGGTCGGATCGCTCCAGGTCGGCGTCTTCGCCGACCTTATCGCCGTCGACGGTGACCCGCTGGAGAACATGTCGCTGCTCGGCGGCCAGGGCGACCACCTATCCCTCATCGTGACGGCCGGACGCGTGGTAAAGAACACCATCGACGACAATGGCTTCCCGAGCAGAACCGGCTGGCCGTTGACAACATTCCAAGCCCAGATCCAGGCCACGATAGTTGCGATGATGTGTTACGTCTGTTAGCGCGACCGCCGCCCAATCGGACCTTATCGGCTTGGAGCCGCGGCGCGGCTAGACCGGCACCATCAGTGCTGCCGCGTGTTGGCATGGCATTTTTAGCTTGCCATCGTTGGTGAGGAAGGCCGCGCCATCATGCCAGCGTGTCGTAACAGGCAGAAGCCTGGCCGAGGGCTCGGAAATAGGCGCACTTGATAGCGAAGCTTCGTAAAGGGGGTAGGTCGATCGTAAGCGTCACGAATCACGAGCATTCCAACGCGTTGCTGGTGACGACCGCGACACGCTCCGATCGCGCCGCCGAGACGCTCTCGATCGTGCGCAAGGTGGTGAAGGAGATGGCGCAAAACGGGCCGACCGAGGAAGAGCTCGCGGCGACCAAGAAATAAATGAGGCGTACGACGCAACAGGTATGAGTTGAGGTGATCCGTTGCGTTTGTGGAGAGCCCTTCCACCGGCCGTCCCCAAAATCGAAGGAGGGCAGGCCTGTGGATAGGCATCTTGAGAACAGCAGCGCGCTTCTGCAGAGGTTGAGAGCTTGGTGCTTGGTGCACCCTTGCCGAAGCCAAAGCGGGATCACTGATTGGTTAAAGCGGCGCCCTTCGCGGGCGCCCAACGCGTTTCGCCGGATGCTCAGTGCCCCGCCGCCAACAACAAACAGTGAAACAGATCTTACAATTAATTTTAAAGAACCTTTACGAACAAAACTCACTATCAATGCTACGAAGGGATTTCAGGCGCGAGGCACTCAAAGGCATCCCATCCGAAACGCCAGCCGGTGCTGGCGCGTATCGGTCGTGCCGTGCACCAGCACAATCAATGTATCGGGACGAGAAAGTAACATGGAAATACGAAAGTCGACGTACTCAATATTTTCACAAACAGAACTGAGCATGTTGACGAGAGACCTTCTCGAAGCGGCCGCCGATGAAGTTTGGAGGCCTTACATGTGTCATCAGACGTTCGATGGCGCAGACGCGGCCCAGAACATAGCCGTGGATGGGCCGGAGCCAAGGGTTCAATCCAGCGATGCCCTTTGTTGCGGCACATTCGGCGAGCTGCTCCAAGGCCAACTGCCGGCGGACTCTGTTCTCGAGGATTCCCACTTCCTGGTCACGATGCCGATCGCGCTCTTTGCGAGGGCTCACTTCACGCCGATCGCGGACACAAGATCCGTGACGGTCTATCCGTCCCATAAAGTCAAGGCAAAACAGCTAGCTGAGAATCTCTTGAGTGCGCTCGGCGCCTCAGGAGGAATTCTGCTTTTGCAATCGGAACTCCCCGAAGGCAAAGGACTGGCGAGTTCGTCTGCGGACCTTGTAGCGGCTGCGCGATCAATCGCGCACTGCTGCAAGCTTAGGATTCGCACGTCATTGGTCGAGAAACTGATGTCGGAGATCGAGCCATCTGACGGGGTGATGTATCCTGGCGTGGTCGCCTATCAGCAGAGAGCGTGTCGCCTTCTCTCCTTCCTTGGGCAAATGCCGCCGCTTGCGATCGTCGGTATCGATGAAGGAGGGAGGGTTGAGACCGTGGACTATGATCAACGGCGAGGTAAAATCTCCGCCAGCCACAGATCAGAATACCACGAATTACTCGACCGCGCGCGGACAGCGATTCCGCAGGGTGATACGGCTGCAATAGGCAGAATAGCTACGGCCAGCGCGCTCCTGCATCAGGAGCGAGCTCCAAAGGAGCACCTGAACTCGATGCTGAAAGCATCCGAGGCCGCTGACGCTCTCGGGGTCATAGTCGCGCACAGCGGCACAATGATTGGAATCCTGCTTGATCGAATGGCGGCTGATTTTCCACGGAAGCTTCGGTGCGTGCTCGCTCATGTGTCGGCGTTCGACGACTCGCCAAAAATATATCTGACCATGACTGGCTGTCAGTGAGGTAAGCAGGATGAACGCTCTCCGCAAACGCCTGCCATTCTCGGGGTACTCTGATGCCTATGCTCTCCCCAGCATAATAAGGTGTGAGACAAACCTTTACGTAGCGCAGTTCGCGTTCATGAAGCTTCTTCCAGCGAAGTACATCATTGAGCAAGCTCTGGCAAGGGGGACTCTGACGTGCGGCATGAAAGTTCTCGAGACTTCCAGCGGAACCTTCGCACTGGGTTTAGCGGTAGTCTGCCGGGAACGTGGATTCCAACTCGAAATCTTCACAGACCCAGTGATGGACAAAGGCCTCAACAACAGATTGAACTCCCTGGGAGCAAAGGTCTCCATAATAGCCGAAAAGGCCAAGCAGGGTGGCTATCAAAGAAGCCGCCTCGACGCATTAGACGCTAGGATGAGACAGTTGGGCAAGGCATGTTTCTGGCCCCGGCAGTACGAAACACCCGACAACCCCGCAGCCTATAAGCTCTTCGCCGACCAAATATCGGGGATGTTGGACGCCGACGTGACTTTGGTCGGTTCTGTGGGGTCAGGCGGCTCTACCTGCGGAACGATAGAGCGCCTCCGCCAAAAAGCGCCTCGCGCACGCCTGATTGGAGTGGACACCTTCAATAGCGTCATTTTCGGCCAAGAGGATGGCGAACGGAAACTGCGGGGGCTGGGGAACAGTCTTGTCCCCAAGAACGTGAAGCATGAACTGTATGATGAGGTGCACCTCATCTCGGCTCCGCTCGCATTTGCTGCAACGCGAACCCTGCACGAGCGGCAAGCCGTTTTCGCCGGTCCGACCTCCGGAGCGAGCTACATCGTAGGGCGGTGGCGCGCTCGGCAGTTTCCAGAAGAAACCGTCGTCGTCATCTGCCCCGACGAAGGCCACCGCTACGTCGAAGCTGCATACGATCACGAGTGGCTCAAGCAGAACGGATATCTAAGTGAAAGCGGTCTGCTGGATGCGCCGGCAACCGAAAATCATCCGTCGGTGGCTCTCCCACCCTGGAACCGATATCTTTGGAAGCGAAAAAGCCGGGAAGCCATCTTAAACGTCTTGGAGCAAGTTTGATGAGCCGAGGTAGCTTCCTGTTCGTAGAAAGCAACACTACGGGTACTGGCGAACTATTACTGAAGCGGGCCCGAGCCTTGGGCTTTGAACCGTATCTCGTTGTACGCAACCGAGCGCGCTACCCGTTTTTAAAAAACTCCGCGGCGCATCAAGTGATCGAAGCTGAAACGCGCAATCCGGATGACGTCATCGGGGCGGCTAGCAAAATAGCAAGGCTGACGGGAATATACTCATCGTCCGACTATTTCGTGGAAACTGCGTCACGTGCCGCGACGGCAATGGGATTTCCAGCAGCGAAGCCAGAGGCCATCGTTACAAGTCGAAATAAATGGAAGCAAGCACTCGAGTTACAGCGACAGTCAATCGCGATTCCTGCCACTCGGCTGGCCACTTCGGTCAGCGATGTCGAGAATATTCTTGCCCAAGCTACTCTGCCGGTGGTCGTCAAACCGGTGTCCGGTAGTGGTAGTAGCGGCGTGAGGTTATGCGATAGTGCCACAGCCGCCATCAATGCGTTTGAGAGCGCAAAGAGCGCACTGGTGGATCAAGTGGAGCTAACCAGTCCCGATATCCTCATTCAGCAATATGTGGAGGGGAAAGAATACTCTGCAGAGATGATTGCCCACGGCGGGGCGCTGCACTGCCTTGGAATTATTGCAAAGCACAAGGGGCCTACTCCTTGCTTCGTCGAGACAGGGCACGACTTTCCGGCCCAGCTGCCGGAGCCATTCCTCCGGGAACTGGCCTCCTTTGCTGCGGGCGCGGTGTCAGCGCTGGGGCTGGATTTCGGACCGGCTCATGTAGAGTTCGTGATAGCGCAGTCGGGGCCCGTCATTATTGAGGTCAATCCCAGGCTGGCTGGAGGAATGATTCCAATCATGCTATCGCATACCTTGGGCACGTCAATCCTTGACATGGTGATTAGACTTTACGCGGGAGAAGGGTTCACGCCTCCACGGGCGAGCGCAAAGGCGGGAGCCATCCGTTTCCGACTTGCTCACTCGTCAGGGAAGCTCAAACGCCTGGGCTTTTCTCGAAATCCAGAGCCGACAGCGCCTGAAGCGGGTCTTCTGAAATCTGAGGGGGAGGAAGTTCAAATAAATGGCGACTTCAGAGACCGAGTAGCCTTCGCCGTAGGCGTCGCTGACGAACTCAATGCCGCCGCCGCGGCAGCTGAACGAACGATCGATTCCATCGTGGTCGATATTGAGGCGGCTATTGGAGAGTCGGACGACAAACAAGGCGCCGAGGCAAGCGAGGTCAGGTGGAACCTGCACCCCGAAGCGATGAAATTGCTCGCTCCGCCTATCGAAATCACGCGTGATGGTCGCCTTCTGCATTACCAAGCGGCCACAGATGAAGCGCATCTGGTGATGCTTGCGGACCAGGGCTTGGTCAGCCAGTCAGCCGCAGCCGATCTCCTCAAGCATATCCTGGACCTTCAAGACGAGGGCTTTCAGTCATTGGAGGGCCGCAGTGCTCCGCGTGGCCTCTATTTGGCCTATGAGGCGGAACTTGCCGCCAGAGCAGGACCGGAAAAGGCTGGCTGGCTGCACCTTGCGAGATCCCGCAACGACTTGAACGCGACTATTTCTCTGCTCGCCCTTCGGGAGACCGCGTGGTCCATCTCGCGAGAGATAGGAATTCTACAGGATGCCCTGCTTCAGCGAGTGGAAGAGGCATCGAGACTTGTAGCTCCGTTATACAGTCAATACCAGATCGCACTCCCCGGGTCGCCAGGGCATTACCTGCTAAGTGTTTTCTTTGCTCTAGGGCGCGAGCGCCAGCGCCTCCATTGCCTGCTGGAAGAAATCAGGAACTCCCCTATGGGGGCCGGTGCCGGCGGAGGCACTAGCATGCCGATAAATCCCTTCAAAACTGCAAGTCTTCTAGGGTTCGAACTGCCGGCGTTCAATTCACTTGATGCGGTCGCAAGCCGCGATCATCACCTACACGGCCTTTCTCTCTTTGCTAGCGTCTCAATCTTGCTTAGTCGTGTGGCCCAGGATCTGCAGGTTTGGACGACCAGGGAGTTCGCCCTCATAGACGTTCCTGACAATCTGGCCGGAGGCTCTTCCATGCTGCCTCAAAAGAAGAATCCATATCTTCTTGAACATATCAAAGGATCGGCAAGCACCGTCATTGGCGCATACATTTCTGCGGCAACAGCGACCTGCAAATCGCCTTTCAGCAACTCGATTGAGACGAGCAACTACGGCTGCTCTCCACTGGGCCCTGCAGAAGATGCCTTAAAGAAGGCTATCATCCTCACGTCGCTGATTGTGAAATTCATGTCTTTTAATGCGCGTTCGATGCGTGATAATCTAGAAGACGGCTCTTCGATGACGGCCGTAGCCGCCGAAAGGAAGGCGTCAAAAGGCGTTCCTTTCAGGAAGGCCCATACACAAATTGGCGAGATCGCCGCGCGTCTGTCTCAGGATAGCTGCGTCGCGGAACGCCGAAGCGAGCTGACCAGTCAACTGGCTGATGCATTACCGACGAGTCCTGAAGAATGCAGGGACGCTCTGCAGTTTGGAGGAGGACCAGGAATAAGATCGACCGAGAGCCAGATTTCCGTAGCAAAAACGCTGTTTCGGGACTCGCAGCTGAAATGCGCGGACATGCGGGAACGCTGGGCGCGCGCCGAGATGGACCGCAAACAGAGGGTGAAAGAACTCATTGGTAGGCATCAAGTCACCTGAAGAATGACATATGGACAGCTCGTATATCTATACCGATCGCGAGATCACTGCGCTGCTGAGCGCCGCGGCGGCTGCAGCAGGCCGTTGGCTGCCGAAATGTTGGGCAAGGAAGACGCGGCTTTCATGTCGAGCGGATGTCAAGGAAATCTTGTCGCTCTGCTTGCGCATTGTTCCCGCGGCCAAGAGGGGATCGTCGGCGACCGCTCTGA
>NZ_JAVIIT010000027.1:0-48369 GCF_033977265.1 Mesorhizobium australafricanum
ATCGCCAGAAATATCCTTCAGGCCGCAGATGCCGACAAAGTTCCAATCAGCCACCGCATCAAAAAATGCGCCTGGAATGACGCCTATCTCATCCAGGCGATAACTCATATGCGATAGCCCTGCCGTTCACGGGGAGAAGGTGCCCGAAGGGCGGATGAGGGGCGGCGCTGATTTCGGTGATTGGCTGCGGCCCCGGGGCGACGCCAAAACCATCGCCTGGCTATGCGATAGTCTCGGAAGCCGGCGCCGCCCCTCACCTGCCTGCCAGCATCCTCTCCCCGTAAACGGGGCGAGGAAATCCTAATCCGCCGCCGGCAACCGCCGCATGGTGAACTCGATGACATCGCCCGGACGTTCGAACCAGCTTTCGATCTCGGTCCAGTAGGCTTGCTTGGGGAAGCGCTCGAACCATTCCTTGGCCTTGAGGCGGGCGTCGGGGCGTGGCAGCACGAAGGTCTCGCGCAGGAATCCGTCACGCGGCTCTCTTTCGCGCTCGGCCCGCGAGCGCTCCAGCCTCTTCTTCAAGCCATCCAGCGGCGGTCTTGCCGGGGTGCGCACGAAGGAACTCCTTGCACCTTGGTCAGATGAGACTTGACCCTTGCCCCCAAGAGATTAGGGATCGCGCGCAGAAAAAACGAGTCATTTATCGGGCAAGTGCGCCTGTAGCCGGAGACTGAATTGGAAAGACCTGACCTTCCCGTGGGGCTGCCGGCCGACATCGAGCAGAAGAAGATGAAGGCCCGCCTCTGGTTCGAAGCTTTGCGCGAACGCATCTGCGCCACCTTCGAGCAGATCGAGCAGGAACTCACCGGACCGCAATCCTCATGGTCGCCCGGCCATTTCGAAAAGACCGCCTGGGAGCGCGACGAAGGCCGTGGTGGCGGCGGCACCATGTCGATGATGCGCGGCCGCGTCTTCGAGAAGGTCGGCGTGCACACCTCGACCGTCTATGGTGAATTCTCGCCCGAGTTCAGGAAGCAGATGCCCGGCGCCGAGGAGGACCCCCGCTTCTGGGCGAGCGGCATCTCGCTGATAGCGCACCCCTGGAATCCCAATGTGCCGGCCGTGCACATGAACACGCGCATGGTGGTCACCACGCGCCAGTGGTTCGGCGGCGGCGCCGATCTGACGCCGGTGCTCGACCGTCGCCGCACCCAGGACGACCCGGACACGGTCGCCTTCCATCGCGCCATGCAATTCGCCTGTGAGAAGAACGCCGCGGTCGCCGACTATCCCAAATTCAAAGCCTGGTGCGACGAGTATTTTTTCCTGCCGCACCGCAACGAGGCGCGCGGCATCGGCGGCATCTTCTTCGACTGGCTGCATTCGGACGAGGACAAGGGCGGCTGGAATGCCGATCTCAATTTCGTCCAGGATGTCGGGCGGTCTTTCCTCGTCGTCTATGCCCATCTGGTGCGCGGCAACTTCGACCGGAACTGGACCGATGGCGAGCGCGACGAGCAGCTCATCCGGCGCGGCCGCTACGTCGAATTCAACTTGCTTCACGATCGCGGCACCATCTTCGGCCTGAAGACCGGCGGCAATGTCGCCTCGATCCTTTCCAGCCTGCCGCCCGAGGTAAAATGGCCGTAACGATCCGGTGAGCGCGGCCATGGCCGCATTGTTGTCCCATTCGCCGAATCTTGGCGCGCAATGTGGCGGGCCGGATTTCTTTTTCGTCTAATATCCTTTTGAAAAAATTGAGTTATTTAAGGTCGTCGGGCCGAGAAGCGCCGGCGGTTCGCCATTACTGCGAGCCGTGACCCGACGCGACTTGACGGCCCTGATCGAGAGGGATGCCTTGCCAAACGGGCACCCGCATTTCCAGGAGAGCATGCCATGCGCAAGCTTATCGTGACGGCGGCAGCCGCCGCCTTTCTCGCCTCCGGTGGCGCCGCGTTCGCGGCGGTCAAGCACACCACCGGCACCGTCAAGAGTTTTGATGGAACGGCCATGAGCCTTGTACTGGACGATGGATCGACTTTCACGCTGTCCAAGGCCTTCAAGGATCCCGGCATCCAGACCGGTGAGAAGGTCCGCGTGTCCTGGGACATGAGCGGTAAGAACAAGATTGCCGAGGCCGTCAAGATCATGAAGTAACGGCTATCCCGGCAACGCAGGCTCAGGCAGCACGAAAGGCGGAGCACCCAGTGCTCCGCCTTTCGGTTTCGTGTTTTTGCCGCGCCGACCGCCCTTGGCTACTCTTCATGCAACCGAAACCGGCGGCATGTGTTATTGATATCCATCCGAGCAATCCCGCGAGAACGCGCCCCGCTTCCGATGGATTGCATAAACAATCGCTGGAGCGGTCGGGCTGGGTGGCTCCAGAGCGAGGAAAGGAAAACCCCATGAAGGAATTTCAGTGTGGATCGCTGGTTCCCGGCTGTGACTGGCACACGCGCGCCGGCGAGGAAGCGGAGGTCATGCGCCGCGCCGTCGAGCATATGCGCGAGACGCATGGCGAGACCGTCATCCGCGAGACCATGATCGAGGCGATCCGCTCGCGCATCCAGAAGGTTCGCGACGCCGCCTGATCGGGTCAAGTCGCAGCCTTCGAAACGTCACAAACCGACAGGCAAGATGGCGGGACGTTGCTCCCGACGCATCCGGCCTTCTTCGTTGGCGATCCCCTGATCGCCGGCCGAGGTGTTATTCATGCATAATTCAAGCAAATTCTTATATTCGTAACGGCTTAGATAACTTTGCGGTAACGGTGCGCGTGCGACCCTCCTGCCCATGATCCGGCCAGAGGCGGCTGCCCGAGGAGCCCTTCGCCATCAAGGCGCTGTCCGGAATGGTGGGGTGAGGTGCTTCGCGCATGCGCGAGCGGTCCAACATTCGAGGCGGTCTCTGCGTGGCGGCGCTGCTGTCGTGCACGTTCCTCTGTGCGTCCGCGGCAACCGCCCAGGAATGGACCACCTCGCTCGTCGATGTCCATCAGGGCTCTCCGCTCAGCGACCGCGCCAGGGGCCTCGGCAATGGCGGCTACGAGTTGCAGAGCGGAAGCTGGGTGTCCTTCAGCCGCTGGTACCATGCGAGCTGGGTCGATATGCACGTCGATCTTCTCACCCAGATCACGCCCGATACGGGCATTCTCTGGGGATTTGGCACCGGGGAGCAAGCCGAGAAATACCGCATCCAGCCCAGTCTCAAGCTTGGCTTTCTCACCCAGACCCATCCGAACCCGAACAGCACCCTGTCCCTGTCGGTTACTTCGACCTTCGGCGGCAACCTGACTGAAAAGCCCTGCGTGGCCGACTACGGCGACCTGGGTAGCTACAGCGTCAATTGCCGGCTCGCCGCTGGCGAGACGGCGCCCGAGGAAACGTTGAAGTATCTGGTGAGCGCCAAGCCGGAGACCATGCATCTCTGGCTGAACTACCGTCTCACTTTCTGATTGGAGGGCTGATGAAAATCATCTCGTCCCGAAATTCACGATCGTCCGTCCTGGTTCTTGTCTGACTGGAGAATGAACATGTCGGTTAACTCCTTGAAGTTCGGCCTCGCTGTCGCCCTGGCCACCCTTTCGGCACCGATCGCATCGGCGCAGGAGGCTCTGAGCCCAGACGAGATGGCCGCGCTCTGTCATGGCGGTGGGTCCATATGCGTGAGCGCTACAATCCCGGTCGCACGGACGACGCAGGCCGTGCAGAGCTGGATGAACCCCGATGTCGGCGCGGCATGGGCAGCCGGTTACAAGGGCAAGGGCGTCACCATCACGATGGTCGACGACTTCAGCAGCACCTCGCGCTTCTCCGGCAATTTCGGCATCGGTGTGCAGACGCAGCGGCACGGTGAATGGACGCGCGAGGAGGCAAGCATGATCGCGCCCGCGGCGACCATCCGCTCCAAGGATTTCTCGACAGGTTCGGCCGTCTCGCTGGCCGCCGGCCGCAACGTGCTCAACCTCAGCTACGGCATGTACACCACCGCGGGCTACAGCGTGAACCAGATCGGCTGGGCCCCGGAAGAGGCGTCGATCATCTATTATGCGACCAGAGGATCGGCCGTCGTCTCGAAGGCGGCCGGCAACGACGCGGTCGCCGTCGGCGGGGTCACAGGCGGCCAGCAGGACTATCTTGACCTCGCTTTGATCGGCAAATCGACGGCGATCTTCGTCGGCGCGCTGTCGACAAATGGCACGACAGCCAACAAGGCTCAGCTCGCCTGGTATTCCGACTACGCCGGCTCCAACCCGCTTGTGCAGAGCCACTTCCTCGTGGTCGGCGTCGAAGGCGCCAAGACCGGTCTTTACGGAACTTCGTTCGCCGCGCCGATCGTCTCGGGCTACGCCGCGATCATCGGCAGCAAGTTCACGAGGGCGACGCCGGTCCAGATCACCAATGACCTGCTCAACACGGCCCGCACCGACACGCTGGCCAACTACGACCCGTCCGTCTACGGCAAGGGCGAGGCAAGTCTCTCGCGGGCGCTGGCTCCCGTGGCGATACATTGACAGGCGCCGTCGCTCCGGCCGTCTAAACCTCCAGGGCTTGCGCGGCACGTTCCATGAGCGCGCCGCGTTCCAGCGTGAAGCCCGAGCCGACCCATTCCTTTTCGAGGTTCTTCAGCGTGGCGCCGAGCTTCGGCCCAGGTGACGCGCCAAGCCCGGTCAGGTCGGCGCCTTTGATCGGAAACACCGGCTTTTCCCATTTCAGCGTGAAATTGAGCAGACGTGAAAAGCCGCCGGCTTCGATCATCGCCTGATTGTCCTCGACGGCACGCGTCCGTGCGGCGGCGAGGGCCAGCCGAATGCGATCGAGATAACCGTCGCGATCGCCGTAATAGAGCTTTTTGGCCAGCTCGGTCTCGGTCATCTTCGCATCCGGGGCGATGGTCAGCGCCCAATGCCGCAGGCGATCGGCCTCTTCGTTCGAAAGTCGCAGCCGCTCGCTAAGCGTCTTCATCCGTACGGCGTCAGGCGGGACGATCGCCTCCAGTCTCAGCATCGGATCGGTGGTCCATCGCAGATCCGTCCCGGTCCTGACCAGGCCGTGAATGGCGTCGATGCCCCATTTCTCGCTTTCCGGGAGCGCGGCGGACAGCACGCCGGCCTGGCGCATCCACAGCAGCGCGCGCGAGGGATCCGGAGCCGACAGCAGCTTCTTCAGTTCCGACCAGACGCGTTCGGCCGAAAGCTGGGCAAGCCCCTCTTTCAGCCTGGCGCAGGCCTTCAGCCCTTCCGCGTCCGGCCGCCCGTCGCCATACCAGGCGAAGAAGCGGAAAAAGCGCAGGATGCGCAGATAGTCCTCGCGGATGCGCGCTTCCGCGTCGCCGATGAAACGCAGCCGCCGCGCTTCGATATCGGCAACGCCGCCGACAAGGTCGACGACCGTGCCGTTGGCTTCGGCATAGAGCGCGTTGATGGTGAAGTCGCGCCGTTCCGCATCCGCTTTCCAGTCGCGCCCGAAGATCACTTTTGCCCGCCGGCCGTCGGTCTCGATATCGGCGCGCAGCGTCGTCACCTCATAAGGCTTGCCGCCCGCCACCACAGTGATTGTGCCGTGCTCGATGCCGGTCGGCACCGTCTTGAATCCAGCCGCTTGGGCGCGTCGGATCGTCTCTTCGGGCAAGGTCGTCGCGGCGATATCGATGTCGGCCACCGGTTGGCCAAGCAGCGTGTTGCGCACCGCGCCGCCGGCGACACGCGCTTCCTCGCCGCCTTGCTTCAAAGCCGCAAGAAGCCGCTGCAGGTGCTTGTCGTCCAGCCAGCCGGCCTTGCCCGAAAGAGTGATGTCGGCGCTCAAGCGTAGAGTCTCTCGTAAAGGGTACGGACGATGCCGGCGGTGACGCCCCAGATGCGCTGGCCGCCATAGGGTATATCGTAGAAGAACCATTCGAGGTCGTTCCAGAAACGGCTATCGCGCGCGTGGTTGGCCGGCTCCATGAGGAAACTCAGGGGCACCTCGAAGGCCGCGTCGACCTCATCGGCATTGAGCGTCAGCGAAAAACCCGGCCGCACGATGGCAAGCACCGGCACGATGCGGTAGCCGCTGCCGGCGACATAGTCGGGCATGCGGCCGATGATCTCGATGAAGTCCCGCTCGAGGCCGATCTCCTCAAAGGTCTCCCGCAGCGCCGTGCCTTCAGGGCCACGATCGGTCGGATCGATCGTGCCGCCCGGAAAAGCCACCTGGCCGGAATGGCTGCGCAGTTTCTCGGCGCGCTTGGTGAGCAGCACCGTGGCGCCCTCGGCACGGTCGACCACCGGGATCAGCACCGCCGCGTCGCGCAGCGGTTTGACGTGTTCGAGCCTTGGATGGCCGGGATTGAACCGATGGTCGCCGAAATCGTCACCGGGGACGATCGCCGCCTGCGCCGCGGCACGGGCGCGAAAATCAGCGATCGAAAACGGCACCGGCGTCACCTGGTCCATCACGCGCTCAGCCGTTTCAGTTTCTCGACCGGCATGATCGGATAAGCCTCGCCGCCCGAGCGGACGGCGAACATCGCCTTGCCGTCGATGTCGATCTCCTCGCCATGTTCGACCAGTTCATACATCACCGGCCGCGCCACCAGCG
The DNA here is from genome assembly GCF_033977265.1 of Mesorhizobium australafricanum. Taxonomy (NCBI): domain Bacteria; kingdom Pseudomonadati; phylum Pseudomonadota; class Alphaproteobacteria; order Hyphomicrobiales; family Phyllobacteriaceae; genus Mesorhizobium; species Mesorhizobium australafricanum. The sequence continues at coordinate 6,522 of NZ_JAVIIT010000027.1, forward strand.
CCTCCAGCCGTCCGCGCACCAGAACATAGGGTTTCAGCCCACCGGTTTCGTCCTCGTCGACGAAGCGCAACGGATGGGCGGGCCCGGCGGCGACGACGTCGCCGACATTGGTGCGGAAAGTGATGATCTGGTCGTCACCGCTCCCGGACACGTTCATTTCCACAGCGATAAAGGGCGCGTCGACGACGCGGATCCCGACGCGCTCGACCGGCGTCACAAGATAGGTCTTTCCGTCCGCATCCTTGCGCAGGACGCTGGAAAAAAGCTGTACCAGCGGCATGCGCCCGATCGGCGTGCCGAGATAGAACCAGGTGCCGTCGGCCTTGATCTCCATATCGAGGTCGCCGCAGAAGTCAGGATTCCAGCGCTCGACCGGTGCCGGCCCCTTGCCGGCCCGCGCGGCCCGGGAGATCAGCGCCTCCAGGCCGCGCGCCTCGGTGGCGCCGGCCAGGCTCGGTTCGCTCGGGCTTTGTTCACGATGTTCGCTGCGTTCCGCCATGGTCACGAAATAGTCACTGTTGTCCCGATTGTCAGCCTTGTCGGCCTAAGTCTGTGATTTAAGATCGAATGCAGGCGCCAGGCGAGGCCGAATCGCGGCATTCTGCGACATTGAGAATGCAGGCCGGCATTTCCAACCACAAGGATCGAGCGGCATGAGCGTGATGATCAAGGAAAGCCCGATCAGCGAAAAGGCGATGATCGAGGAAGCCGAAAAGGCGCTGGCCGACATCTCCAGGGTCCGCGATGCGGTCGGCCGGGTGATCTTCGGCCAGGAAGCCGTCGTCGAGCGCACGCTGGTGGCGCTGCTGGCGGGCGGTCATGCGCTGCTGGTCGGCGTGCCGGGTCTCGCCAAGACCAAGCTGGTCGAAACGCTTGGCATCGTGCTTGGCCTCGATTCGCGCCGCGTCCAGTTTACGCCCGACCTGATGCCGTCTGACATCCTCGGCTCCGAAGTCATGGAGCAGGACGAGTTCGGCAAGCGCTCCTTCCGCTTCATTTCCGGGCCGATCTTCACGCAATTGCTGATGGCGGACGAGATCAACCGCGCCTCGCCACGCACGCAATCGGCGCTGCTGCAGGCGATGCAGGAATATCACGTCACCATCGCCGGCGCCCGCCACGACCTGCCCTCGCCCTTCCATGTGCTGGCGACGCAGAACCCGCTGGAACAGGAAGGCACCTACCCGCTGCCCGAAGCCCAGCTCGACCGTTTCCTGATGCAGGTCGACATCCTCTATCCGGAAATCGAGGCGGAACGCCGCATTCTGCTCGAAACCACCGGCGTCGACGAGGCCAAGGCCGATAACGTGCTGCAGCCGGCCAGATTGAGGGAAATCCAGACACTGATCCGCCGCATGCCGGTGCCGGAAAGCGTCGTCGAGGCGATCCTCAAGCTGGTGCGTTCGGCCCGGCCCGGCCAGGGCAATGCCGAGACGGACAAGCACGTCGCCTGGGGACCGGGCCCCCGCGCCAGCCAGGCGCTGACCCTGTGCGCCCGCGCCCGCGCCCTATATGATGGCCGGTTGGCGCCGTCGGTGGACGACGTTCGCGCCCTGGCGGAGCCGGTGCTGCAGCATCGCATGGCGCTGACTTTCGCCGCCCGCGCCGAAGGCACTTCGGTGCGTGACGTGGTGGCGAAGCTGGCAAAAGGCGTCTGATGGGTCGAATAGGCGAGGTCCAGGCACCGGTTGCGACGCGCGACGCGCTCGCCCGTGGCCGGTTGCGGGCTTCCTTGGTGCCGGACCTGCTGGTCGAGGCACGCCGCATCGTCAACACGGTGATCGCCGGCTGGCACGGCCGCCGCAAGCGCGGCATCGGCGAAAATTTCTGGCAGTTCCGGCCCTATGTCGAAGGCGATGCCTCGCGCATCGACTGGCGCCGGTCGGCCAAGGACGACCATACCTATGTGCGCGACCGCGAATGGGAGGCGGCTCACACCGTCTGGCTCTGGGCCGATCCCTCCCCTTCCATGCTCTACAAATCCGCCGGTGCCGGCGTTTCCAAGGAATCGCGCGCGCTGGTGCTGGCGCTTGCCATGGCCGAGCTTTTATCGCGCAGTGGCGAGCGCATCGCCTGGCCGGGCCTGACCGACCCGTTCACCGCCCGCAACGGCGCAGAGCGTATCGCCGCCCAGCTCAGCCATGCCGGCGCGCTGCCCGCCAAGCCCGATCTATCCTCCATCCGCCGCTTCTGCGACATCGTCCTCGTCGGCGATTTCCTCGATCCGGTCGAGGAAACCAAGGCCTGGCTCGACGTGCTCGCCCGCCACGGCGTGCGCGCGCATCTGATCGAGGTGGCCGACCCGGCCGAGGAAACCTTCCCCTATGCCGGCCGCACCGAGTTCACCGATCCGGAGACCGGCGACAAGCTGACCGCCGGCCGCGCCGAGATGCTGGCCGAGGAGTATCGCCTGCTTTACCAGGCCCGCCGCGAGGAACTGGCCGCCTGGTGCAAGCGCCTCGGCTGGAGCTACACCGTCAACCACACCGACCGCCTCGCCTCCGAGGCGCTGGTGCGCGTCCATATGGCGATGACCGCCGACGGCACTAATCTTGGAAGGGCGGTCGCATGAGCTGGCTGCCGCTTTCCTTCGGGACACCCATGGTGCTGTGGGGCCTTCTGGCGCTGCCGGTGATCTGGTGGCTGCTGCGGCTCACCCCGCCCAAGCCGCAGGCGGAGGTTTTTCCGCCGCTGAAAATCCTCGCCCGGGTCCTGAGACGCGAAGAGACCCCGCAGCAAAGCCCGTGGTGGCTGACGCTGCTTCGGCTGCTGATGGCGGCGCTCGTCGTGATGGCGCTGGCCGAGCCGGTCTTCAATCCGCGCGAAAAGCTGCCGGCGGAAGGTGCTGCCCTGGCGCTTGTCGTCGACAATGGCTGGGCAAGCGCTGCCGACTGGTCCAAGCGCGTCGCTACCGCCGAGCGGCTGATCACCGATGCCGGCTCGAACGGCGTGCCTGTCGTCATTGCCTTCACCGCCGAGAAACCCAATGCCGAGATCGGTCCTTTCGATGCCTCGGCCGCGCTCGGCCATCTGCGCGCCGCCAAGCCGCGTCCGGTCCCGCCGGACCGTCCTGCCGTCTACGCCCGCGTCGCCGCCGCGTTGGAGCGCCTGCCTGGCGCCAGCGTCGCGGTGCTCGCCGATGGGCTTGCCGCCAAAGGCGACGAGGCCGCTTTCAAGACGCTGCTCGAAAAGAACGCGACGCGGCTGGTCTGGGTCGCGTCCGACCGGATGTCGCTAACCGGCCTGATTGGCGCCGACAACCAGGTCGACGGCTTCGCTCTGACCGCCATTCGCGCGCCGGGCGATCCGGCGCCGGCGCAGGTCACCGCGGGCGCCTTCGACGACAAGGGCCGCCGCATCGCCGATGCGACACTGACCTTCGCGCCCGGCGAAGCCACCGCCACGGCCACGATGACGGTCCCGTTCGAGCTGCGCAACGACTTCGCCTCGATCGCGCTCGACGGCGAGCATCAGGCCGGCGCCGTGCGCGTGCTCGACGAGAGTTCCAAGCGCCGCCGCGTCGGCCTTCTGTCGCAGACCGAGGCCGACCAGGCGCAGCCGCTTCTGTCGCCGCTCTACTACATCCGCCGCGCTCTGCAGCCCTTTGCCGACCTGGTCGAGCCGTCGAGCGCCGATCTCGCCGACGCCATTCCGCAGCTTCTCGACCAGAAGCCGGCGATGATCATCATGGCCGATGTCGGCACCATCCCGGAGCAGGTCAAGCAGCGGCTGGTCGATTGGGTCGACAAGGGCGGCACGCTGGTCCGCTTTGCCGGCCCGCGCCTTGCCGCGGCCGGCAATGACGATGACCTCCTGCCGGTCCGGCTGCGCAGCGGCGAGCGCGCACTGGGCGGCGCGCTGTCGTGGACGACACCGCAGGCGGTTACCGAATTCCCGAAGAACGGTCCCTTCGCCGATCTTTCCCCACCCTCCGAGGTGACGGTGAGCCGGCAGGTTCTGGCCGAGCCGACGCCCGACATCGTCGAGCGTACCTGGGCCACGCTTGCCGACGGCACGCCGCTGGTGACAGGCATGAAGAAGGACAAGGGTACGCTGGTGCTCTTCCATGTCACGCCCGAGGCGACCTGGTCGACCCTGCCGATCTCGGGCAGCTTTGTCGAGATGCTGAGGCGCGTCGTGCAGTTGTCGCGCAACCAGGGCGCCGCGATCGCCAATGCCGAAGCCACGGCCGCGTCGCTCGCGCCTTACCGCATGATCGGCGCCGACGGCATGCTGACGCCGCCCTCGCCCGATGCGCGGCCGCTGGTCCCCGGCGCCGGCCCGCTGCCGGTGACGCTGGAAAACCCGCCCGGCCTTTACGGCTCGGAGACCGGCGTGTTCGCACATAATCTTCTCAACGCTTCGAGCACATTCGCGCCGCTGGCGCGCCCGCAGCTGTCGCTGCCGGTGACAGCCGTTCCCTATGCCTTCGATGAATCGGAGAACCTCAAGGGGCCGCTGGTCGCCATTGCGCTCCTGTTGATGGTGCTCGACACTCTGGCCGTGTTCTGGATGGGCGGCCTGCTGGCGCGCCGGCCGCGCCGCTCGGCCGTGGCGGCCGCAGCCGCAGCTCTGGTCGTGCTGGGCGGCCCCTTCGGCCACGCCGATCTCGCCCGCGCCGACGATTCGAAACCCGGCGACGCCCAGGCGATCGAGGACATCTCGAAAACCCGCATCGCCTATGTGATCACCGGCGAGCCCGGCGTCGATGCGATCAGCCGCGCCGGCCTCGAAGGCCTGACACGTTTCCTCATCGAGAAGACGGCGCTCGAGCCCGGCCCCCCGGCTGGCGTCGACATCGCCAAGGACGAGCTGTCCTTCTTCCCGCTGATCTATTGGCCGATCGATGCAACGGCGCCCATGCCCAGCCAGGCGGCGATCGCCCGCATCGATGCCTATATGCAGCAGGGCGGCACGGTTCTGTTCGACACGCGCGACCAGTTTTCAAATGGCATCGGCGCCGGTTCGGCAAGCCCGGCGACCGAGCGGCTGCGCGACATCCTCGCCAATCTCAACGTGCCGCCGCTGGAGCCGGTGCCGTCGGACCACGTGCTGACCAAATCCTTCTTCATCCTTCCGGAGTTCCCCGGCCGCTTCAACGGCAGCCCGCTCTGGGTCGAGGCCTCGCTCGAGGCAAGCAACACCGAAAACCGCCCCGTGCGCACCGGCGACGGCGTCTCGCCGATCATGATCACCGCCAACGACTTCGCCGGCGCCTGGGCCGTCGATGAGAACGGCGATCCAATGCTGCCGACCGTGCCGCCGGACCCGATGCAGCGCGTCTACGCGCTGCGCGCCGGCGTCAACATCATGATGTACATGCTGACCGGCAACTACAAATCCGACCAAGTGCATGTGCCCGTGCTGCTCGAACGGCTGGGGCAGTAGCTCATGAACTGGTCGATCTCCTTCGAACCGCTGGTATCCTGGTCGCTCTTTGGCCTGCTCTTCGTGCCGTTGCTGCTGTTGGCGCTGGTCGGCCTGTGGTTTCGCCAACGCGGCTCGGCGCTGCGCTTCATCGCGCTGCTCGCGCTTGCCGCGGCATTGCTCAACCCGGTGTTCCTCGCCGAGGAGCGCGAGGTGCTGAAGAGCGTCGTCGCCCTCATTGTCGACCGCAGCCAGAGCCAGGACATCGGCGACCGCGCCAAGCAGACCGACGAGGCGCTGGCCGGGTTGCAGCAGCGTCTTGCCCGCTTCAAGCAGTTCGATGTCCGTGTCGTCGAGGCCGGCAAGTCCGAAGCCGCCGACGAGCGCACCGAAACCAGGCTGTTCAGCGCGCTGGAGGGCACCTTCCGCGACGTGCCGCCGTCGCGCATTGGCGGGGCGATCATGATCACCGACGGCGAGGTGCATGATGCGCCCGCCGGAGCGCCGGAATTCAACGCGCCGCTGCACGCGCTGATCACCGGCAACGAGCATGAGAAGGACCGCCGCATCCGCTTCGAGAACGCGCCGCGCTTCGGCCTCGTCGGCAAGCCGCTCGACATGACCTACCGTGTCATTTCGACGGAAGGCGATGGCGCCCCGGTGGATGTGCGCGTCTCGGTCAATGGCGAGCAGGTCTCGGTCGAGCACGCAACCGTCGGCCAGCCGATGAAGCTGCAGGTCACCATACCCAATGCCGGCCGCAACATCGTCCAGCTCGGCATCGACCGCGAGCCGGGCGAGCTGACCGACGCCAACAACCGGGCGATCGCCTTGGTCGACGGCATCCGCGAGAACCTGCGCGTGCTGCTGGTTTCCGGCGAGCCGCATGCCGGCGAGCGCACCTGGCGCAACCTTTTGAAGTCGGACGCGTCGGTCGATCTCGTCCACTTCACCATTCTGCGCCCCCCCGAAAAGCAGGACGGCACGCCGATCAATGAACTGTCGCTGATCGCCTTTCCGACGCGCGAGCTGTTTGTCGAGAAGATCAAGGATTTCGACCTGATCATCTTCGACCGCTACCAGCACCGCGACGTGCTGCCGATCCTCTATTACGACTACATCTCCGAATATGTCGAAAAGGGCGGCGCGCTGCTGATTGCCGCCGGTCCCGAATATGCCGGCGAAAACTCGATTGCGCGCACGCCGCTGAACGCCGCGCTGCCGGCGATGCCGACCGGCGAAGTGGTGGACAAGGCCTTCTATCCGCGTCTGACGGATCTCGGCCAGCGTCATCCGGTGACGCGCGGGCTCGACGGCTCGGCGAGCGAGCCGCCGCATTGGAGCCGCTGGTTCCGCACCATCGGTGTCAAGAATCCGGAAGGCGAAGTTGTGATGAAGGGCGCCGACGACCGGCCGCTGCTTCTGCTCGACCGCAAGGGCGAAGGTCGTGTCGGCATGCTCTTGTCCGACCAGGGCTGGCTGTGGGCGCGCGGCTTCGAGGGCGGCGGGCCGCATGTGCAGCTCTATCGGCGCATCGCCCACTGGCTGATGAAGGAGCCGGAGCTGGAAGAGGAACGGCTCACCGCCGACGGCCGCGGCATGATGCTTGAAATCCGCCGCCAGACGATGAGCGACGATCCGGGCCCCGCCCAGGTGATCACGCCTTCCGGCAAGGCGGTGACGGTGAAGCTTGAAAAATCCGAACCAGGCATCTTCACCGGCAGCCTGCAGACCAGCGAGATCGGCCTTTACCAGATCGGCAATGGCGACCTTACCGCGCTTGCTCATGTCGGTCCGATCAACGCGCCGGAATTCTCGGATGTCGTCTCGACCGAGGACAGGCTGAAGGCGCCTGCCGGGGCGACCGGCGGTAGCGTGCGGCGGCTGGCCCCGTCATCGACGCTCGGCAATCTCGCCGGCGGCGTTACCCTGCCGTCGATCGTGCCGGTCCGCTCTTCGGCGGCCGCTTCGGGTGACGACTGGATCGGCCTGCGCACCACCGACGACAGCACGCTCAAGGCCGTCTCGCGCGTGCCGCTGTTCGGCGGCTTCCTCGGCCTCGGCCTGCTGCTGCTCGCCATCGGCTCGATGTGGTATCGCGAAGGGCGGTAGCGCCGCCTGTTCCTTCTCCCCTTGTGGGAGAAGGTGGATCGGCGCGATAGCGCCGAGACGGATGAGGGGGTGCTCCAGCGGAGTGAGACGTAAGCTTTCCCTGGAACGCCCCTCATCCGACCGGGCTTCGCTCGGCCACCTTCTCCCACAAGGGGAGAAGGAAAAAGGCGCCCCCTACTCTTCCGGCTCGACGGTGAACAGCAGCGGATAGCCCTTGGCCTTGCCGGCATCGGTGGCCCGGGTCGCCTTGGTTTCCGCGATATCCTTGGTAAACACCGCGACGACGCACACGCCGCGCGTATGCGCGGTGATCATGACGCGGTGCGCCTGATCCTCGCTGAGCTTGAACTCACCCTTGAGCACCGTCACCACGAATTCGCGCGGCGTAAAGTCGTCATTGACGAGGATGACCTTGTAGAGCTTCGGCCGCTCGGTTTTCGGCTGCGTCTTGACGCGGGGCTTGATGACGGTTTCGGGCATCGGAATCCACCAGCGATGAACTGGGTTTTCATTCTTACTTTGTCACGCAGGAGCACACACGTCCATTTGTCCGCACGGCAGCGGCGCGACCCGGACGATGAAAGCTAATGTGGGAAAGCGTTGCCTGTCGTTCAACGGCCTTGCCGGTGCATGGTCGTGCCTGACCGGCCTGAACCGCCATCGTCCACGCCCGATCCGCGTTCCATGAACGCAAAGAGCAACCAGGCGATAAGGCCGATCACGGTCGCGCCGGTGAGCACGATCAGGATCCAGGATTGTGTCGGGGTGATGTAGTCGAAGCTGGACGAGATCACCGGCGCGAAGAGCTCTGGCTCGGTCCTGCCACTGGCGGGATCCGGTACCGGGCTGGCGGTGAAAATAATCAACGATCGCGCCACCGCGGTGGCGATTAGGCCGCCGAGGGTCAGCGAGCGCATCCGGGACGAAAACCGCTTCTTCATGCGGATTGTCCTACAGCACCGGCATTGCGATCGGGTTAAGGATCGGACTTGGCATGGCAAGAGCCTGCCGGTTTCGGGGTCCTGCCGCAGGTAAGCCGCCCCGGCCGAAATCGGCTGGAGCGGCCTTCGTCTAAATTGGTGCCGAGCCCTGGATCAGGGCTTCTTGGCGGCGGGCTTCGCGGCAGCAGGCTTCTTTGCCGGCGCCTTCTTCGGAGCCGGGCACTTGTGCTTCTTGGTCGGCTTGCAGACCTTCTTGGCCGCTACCTTCTTCGGGGCAGGCTTAGCGGCCATATCGGTCGCCGGAGCGGTGGTCGTCGTGGTGGAGGCAGCCGGAGCAGCGGCCGTGGTGGCGGCGGCGTTGCCGAGAGCCGGCATCGAGAAGGCGAGGGCAACAGCGAGGCCGAGGGCGGAGAGGATGGACTTTTTCATGGCTTGGTTTCCTTACTATGCAGGTCGGTTTTGGGTGCCACTGCATCGGGATCGATCGGTGTCACTCCAAGCAGCTTCAAAGCGTTTGCGAGCATCCGGATGCCCTGCGCCTGTTTCTTGTTGGCGCAGAACCGGTTTCCCTTTCTTTGAAGTGCCTTCGCCGCGGTGACCTGCGTTGCCGCGGCATGGGTTTCGAGGGCTTCGTCGACTTGACGGCTGAGATTAGTGCAGCGCTCCGTCCGGGTGAGCGGTGGTGCGACCTTTGCGGTAGAGGCGCCGGCCGCTGCCGTGATGAGCGATATGCTGAGCAAAGCACCCGTCACGCTGATCCAGAACCTCTGCATTGATCTCGTCCGTCACTCCGGAGACTTGCGTCGCAGCCATCACCTGACCGCCACGGCACCGGTTATGGCCTTGAAATTTTTCACCAGTTTTTCCCGATTGTAGAATTTTGTTTCTGGATTGTTTCTGGGAGGGCGAGCCGCCGGACGCCGCCGCCACTGGCCAAGATGTGGCCCGAATTCTATCGTGTGGGTGGTCGGGAAGGGATTGCTTGGCTAACAAATGACAGGGTTCCAGTGAAATCCGATGCACACATACTGATCGTCGACGACGACAAGGGCATACGCGACCTGCTGCAGGAGTTCTTCCAGAAGCGCGGCCTGCACACGACGGCGGCCGGCGACGGCACCGAGATGGAAGCGATCCTGCGCCGCACATCTGTGGACCTGATCATCCTCGACGTGATGCTGCCCGGCAAAAGCGGCCTCGAGCTTTGCCGCGAGATCCGCGCCAACTACGCCACGCCGATCATCATGTTGACCGCGGTCACCGAAACGACCGATCGCGTGGTGGGCCTCGAAATGGGCGCCGACGACTACGTGCCCAAACCCTTCGATCCGCGCGAGCTTTTGGCCCGCATCCGCGCCGTGCTGCGACGCAACGGCAGCGCCGAGCCGCGGCGCGCTGCCGCCAAGCAGATCTACCGCTTTGCCGGCTGGACCATGGATTGCGCGCGACGCCGCCTGACGGCGCCCGACGACGTGCGGGTGGAGCTGACGATGGCGGAGTTCAACCTGCTGCAGACCTTCGTCAAGAGCGCGCAGCGTGTGCTCACACGCGAACAGCTGATCGAGCTTTCCGGCGGCGACACCGGCTACAGCTTCGACCGCAGCGTCGATATTCTGGTGAGTCGCCTGCGCCGCAAGATGGAAGACGATCCGAAAACGCCGAAACTGATCCTGACCGTGCGCAGCGGCGGCTATCAGTTCCTGCCCGAGACGACGTCCGAATGAGACGCTTCCTGCCGCAGACCCTGCCTGTCTGGGTGCTGCTCATCGTCATTGCCGGCCTCATGATCAGCCAGGTCGGGACGCTTTACATCGTCGCGCGCGACCGCGCGGCCGCCAACGGTATCGTCGATCTCTACCGGCTGAACGACCGCGCCTATTCGCTGGTGCAGCTGATGCATGACGCCACGCCCGAAGAGCGCAAGGCGACCGCGTCCGGTTTGTTCAACTCGACCTATGCGCTGACGGTTTCGGACACGCCCGCCGTCACTTCCTCGATCGCCGGCGACGACCAGCTGGCCGAGCTGGAGGACATACTGGTCGGCCGCCTGTCGAAATTCGGCATCACCGACGCGCGGGTGCGGCGCGATCCGGCCACCCAGGAGTCCGACGTCCCGGACGGCGAGGCGGTGAACAAGGATGTCGGCCAGGTCGAGCGCGACCTGCTGGTTCTCGCCGCGGATTTCGCGCAGAGCGACAAGCTGACGGCCTCGCTGCGCTTTTCCGATGGACAGTGGTTGAATTTCACCGAACCGATCACGCCGCCAGGACCGATCCTCAGCCTCGACAGCCTGCCGCTCTACTCGCTGATCGCCGGTTTGATCGTGATCATGTCGATCTGGTCGCTGCGCCGGCTGACCGCGCCCTACCGGATGATGGAAACGGCGGTGACGCGCATCGGCAACGATCTGAAAAGCCCGCCGATCGCCGAGAGCGGCAGCCGCGAGATCCGCGCCGCGGCAAAGGCCATCAACGCCATGCAGATGCGGCTGCGCGACTATGTCGAGGACCGCGAGCATCTGGCCGCCGCGCTGGCGCATGATCTGCGCACGCCGCTGACCCGGATGCGCCTGCGCCTCGAGCTGTTGCGCAGGTCGCCGGCGCGCGAGGCGCTTGCGCACGACCTCGCCGACATCGAGAGCATCGCGAGCTCCGTCATCGACTTCGCCAAATTCGAGGTGACCGAGGAAAAGGCCGAGCGGATCGATTTCTGGTCGCTGGTGGAATCGGTCGCGGACTCCTTCGACGGCGCATCCTTCGACGAAGACGTGATCCCTTCCCGCGGCCTGATCTGCATTGCGCGGCCGGTGGCGCTGCGCCGCTGCATCACCAATCTCATCCAGAACGCTGTCACCTACGGCAAAAAGGCGCATCTCGGCGTGCGGCGATCGGGCGACACGATCACCCTTTCGATCCGTGACGAGGGTCCCGGCATTCCGCAAGCGAAACTGGACGCGGTGTTCGGCTCCTTCGTGCGGCTGGAGGAATCGCGCAACCGCACGACCGGCGGGCTCGGTCTCGGCCTCACCATCGCCCGCAACATCGCCCGCGGCGCCGGCGGTGAGGTCGATCTTTCCAACTATCCCGGCGGCGGCCTGCTGACCGAACTGCGGCTACCTGTGGCAACTTGAGTCAGCAGGCGGCTGCCTGATCCCAATCCGCTACTGGATCGGCCGGCTCTTCCTTGTGATAGTGCCGCCCGACTCGGCATGAGGAGACCGCATCATGTTCTACGCTGTCCTTGCCTATCACGTCGAAGAGGCCGTCCAGTCCTGGACGCCTGACGAGGATGCGGCGCTGATGAAAGACCTGCTCGATGTCAACGACAGGCTGACCCGCGAGGGCAAGCTCGGACCGGCGGCCAGGCTTGGCGCGACGGCGGATGCCGTGACGCTGCGCGGTCCGGGCGACGGCATGGTGATCGACGGTCCCTTTGCCGAGACCAAGGAACAGTTGCTCGGCCTCTATGTCCTCGACTGCGCGGACCAGGACGAGGCGATCGCCGCCGCGCGCGATCTCAAGCGCGTCAATCCCAGCGCCGTCTACGAGATCCGGCCGATCATGCTCTATCTGCCGGGCGCGTCGCTGGCGGCCAGTTGAGAAAGGTTCCCTGACGCGCTTCAGACCGATGTCCCGGCTGCCTCGATTTCCCGCCCCAGCCGGAGCATTTCGCTGACCAGCAGGTCGAGATCATCGCGGCGCGTTCGGTGATTGGCAATTGCCACCCTGAGGCAGTGCTGGCCGCTCACAGTGGTATCGGACAGGGCCGCGATGCCCTCCTCCTGCAGCCTGAGCATGATCTCGGTGTTGAACGCCTTGAGCCTTTCCTCGGACGCGCCAGCCAGCCGGTGACGGAAGCTGACGATGTTGATGGTGGTCGGCGCCATCAGCTCTAGCGCCGGCTCCGCGTCGATCAACCGGGTGAGGTAACGGGCCTGGGTGATGTTCTGGTCGATCAGCCGGCCGAATTTCTCGGCCCCGTGCTCCTTCAGCGCCATCCAGATTTTTAGCGCGCGGAAGCCGCGCGAAGTCTGCAAACCGTAATCGTGCAGCCACTCTCCGGATGCAAGGCCGCGCGGCGTGGATTCCAGATATTCCGGCGTGACGGCAAATGTGTTGCGGTGCGCCGATGCGTCCCGCACCAGCGCACAACCGGCTTCGAACGGCGCATGCAGCCATTTGTGGGGATCGAGCGCGACCGAATCCGCCTGCTCGATGCCGGCGACCAGCGACCGGCTCTCAGGTGCGATCGCGATCAGCGCGCCGATACAGCCGTCGGCATGGAACCAGAGAGCCTCTTCGGCCGCCACGCTCGCCAGCGCCTGAAGGTCGTCGACGGCGCCGGTGTTGACGGTGCCGGCGGTGCCGATCACGCAGGCCGGCTTGAACCCCGCCTCGCGATCCTCCGCGATTGCCGCCTTGAGCGCGGCGATATCGATGCGCAACCCGGCATCGGTTGGAATCCGTCGCAACGCCCGATTGCCGAGGCCCAACACTTCCATGGCCTTGCGGTGACAGGAATGGACCTGGTCCGAGGCATAGTAGCGCAGCGGCTTGGGGATGGCGCCGACGCCACGTTCGCGTATGTCGACGCCGGCCTTGACGTTGCGCGCCACGGTCAACCCGATGATGTTGGCCATCGAGCCGCCGCTGACCAGCGTGCCGCTGGCCGTGGCCGGAAAGCCGACCATCTCCTTGCACCAGTTGACGACCTGGCTGTCCATCAAGCCGGCGGCATGGTTGCCGCCACCGAGATTGGACCCCTGGATCGCCGCCAGGAAATCGCCGAGCGCGCCGGTGAAATTGCTCGATCCCATGTACCAGGACCAGAAACGCGGATGGACGTTACCCATCGGGTAAGGCATCACGTTGCGGGCGACATCGTCATAGACGTCGGCCACCGGCGCCGGCGATCGCGGCAAGGGCGCGCTGAAAAATGCCCGCACCTCGGCCGGCATCTCGCGCCAGACCGGACGCTCACGGACATCCTTGAGATAGGTGATGGCATCGTCGAGAATCCGGTGCGAGAGCGCTCCGACATCGGTCCAATCCGGTGGGTCGAGCGTTTCGTCCGCGTTCGTCGCTTCCTGAAAGGTGTCCATCCGTATCTCCCGCCGGCATGTGGGTGATCGTGTGCAAAAAGGCGACGCCGCCGTTCGAACGGCGGCGTCGCGGTATCTATGTTCAGGCCTCGAACTGACAGCTCGGCGTCGAGCGCGACAGCGCCGTTTCCTCGGCGTCCATGTCGGCGTCGATGCCATCGAAGAGCGGCGTCGACATATAGCGCTCACCCGTGTCGGGCAGCATGCACAGGATAACCGAGCCGGCCGGCGCGGTGCCGGCGATCTGGCGCGCCACGGCGAAGGTGGCGCCGCCCGAAATGCCGGTGAAGATACCCTCCTGCTGCGCCAGCGCCTTCGCCCACTTGATGCCTTCGGGGCCGGGGATCGGCACCACCTGGTCATAGTAGCGCTTGTCGATCGCCTCCTGCAGCACGTTGGGGATGAAGTCCGGCGTCCAGCCCTGGATCGGATGCGGCTCGAAAGCCGGATGGCTGGCGGCCGGAGCGCCGTCGGCGCCGCGCTCCTGTGTCTTGCCGCTGCCGATCAGTTGCGCATTGGCCGGCTCGGCAAGCACGATCCTGACCTCCGGCCGCTCGCGGCGAAGCACGCGGCCTACGCCGGCGACGGTGCCGCCCGTGCCGTAGCCGGTGACCAGATAGTCGAGGCGCGACCCCGCGAAATCGTTGATGATCTCGCGGCCCGTGGTCGCCTCGTGGATGGCGGCATTGGCTTCGGTCTCGAACTGGCGGGCCAGGAACCAGCCATTGGCTTCGGCAAGCTCGACCGCCTTATTGTACATGCCCAAACCCTTCTGGGCGCGCGGCGTCAGCACCACTTTGGCGCCAAGCATGCGCATCAGCTTGCGGCGCTCGATGGAGAAGCTGTCGGCCATCGTCACCACCAGCGGATAGCCCTTCTGCGCGCAGACCATGGCAAGGCCGATGCCGGTATTGCCGCTCGTTGCCTCGACCACCGTCTGACCGGGCTTCAATTTGCCGCTGCGCTCGCCTTCTTCGATGATGTTGAGCGCCAGCCGGTCTTTCACTGAGGCCGCCGGATTGAAGAATTCGGCCTTCACATAGATCGTCGCATGCGCCGCACCGAGATTGTTGACGCGGATGACCGGCGTGTCGCCGACCGTATCGAGAATGCTGTCGAACAGCCGGCCGCGCCCCGCCGTGGTTCTGATTTTCAACTGATGCAACATGGCTTTGCTCCTTGACGTGCTCACAACCGGTTACAGGCCGGCGGCTCGGGCGGCGCGGTTTCGACACCTTGCCGCGCTAGTTGTTGACCTGCCGCCAATGCGGCAACGGTGGCATTTCCGGCGCGCAACAGAGCTGCCGGATGCTTCCTGTCGTCTTTGGTGATAGAACATGGACCAACTGGTCAGCGTTGGAGAGAGCGTGGAAACATACGTGGAATCCACCCGATCGAGCCTGAACAACACCGGCGCCGGCCTGTCCGTAAGGCTGCTCGGACAACTGACGATTGCCCGCGACGGGATGCCCGTTACGTTGCCCTCCTCGCGCAAGCTGCGCGCGCTGCTTGCCTATCTGGCCCTCGCATCCCACCCTGTCAGCCGCAGCCGGCTTTGCGAACTTCTCTGGGATGTGCCCAACGACCCGCGCGGCGAGCTGCGCTGGTGCCTGAGCAAGCTGCGTGCAGCGCTTGATGGCCCGGATCGGCGTCGGGTCGAAACCGACGGCGATATGGTGTCGCTCCGTCTTGACGATGTCCAAGTCGACGCGCTCGATGCCGCCGCGGCGGTGGCCGAAGGTGTCGAGACGCTCGATCTCGTACGGCTGCAAACGCTTTCGCAACATTTCGCCGGCGATTTTCTCGATGGCCTCGAGCTCGATCGCAGCCCGCATTTCGGCAGCTGGCTGACGGCGCAGCGCCGCCGTTTCCAGTCATGTCATATCGCTGTTCTCGAGCACATCATCGGCCTTGTCCCGCAGGGAGCCGATGAAGCCGGCGCCTATATCGACAAATGGCTGGAGCTCGCGCCGTTCGACGGACGCGCGCATGTCGCGTTGCTGGGAAACCTGGCTCGGCGCGGACAGATCGCGGCCGCCGAGCAACATCTTGCCACGGCGGCAGAACTCTTCCACTCCGAGGAATTGGATCTTGCGCCCGTGCGCGAGGCCTGGCGGGAGATCAAATCCCGCCAATCCAGCCCGCAACCTTGTGCCCGCGAGACGCCCACCTTTACCTTGCCCCAAGCGCAGGGCGCACTGGACGAGCCTGACGCTTCGGCGACACGCCGTGCCTCGCTGGCGGTCATGCCGTTCGCCGAGGATGCCGTGGCCTTTCGCGGCGGGCTCGCCGACGGCCTGACCCACGACATCATCACGCGTCTTGCCAAGCTGCGCGATTTCTTCGTCATTGCCCGCGGCTCGGTCTTTGCCTTGGCGGAAAAGGATGTCGCGCCGGAGGAAGCCGGTCGCCGGCTGAATGTCGACTATGTCGCAGCGGGTTCTGTCCGCAATCTGCCGGGCCGGGTGATCGTTTCGGTCGAACTCGTCGAAGCGCGCACGGCGCGCATCCTTTGGGCCGAGACCTTCGAGCGCAAACCCGACGACATCTTCGTCGTGCTTGACGACATCGGCAACAGCATCGTCTCCTCGATCGCCGCCGAGATTGCCACCGTCGAGCGCAATCGCGCCCTGCTCAAGGCGCCCAATTCGCTCAATGCCTGGGAGGCTTACCATCGCGGCCTCTGGCACATGTACCGCTTCACGCGGCAAGAAAACGAACTGGCGCAGCATTTCTTCAACGAAGCGCTGAAGCTCGATCCGACCTTCGCCCGCGCCTATGCCGGCCTTTCCTTCACCCATTGGCAGAGCGCCTTCCAGCGCTGGGGCGACCGCGACCGGGAAACGGCGCTCGCCTTCGAAAGCGCCGGACACAGCCTGCTGGTCGATGACCGCAACCCTGCCGCCCACTGGGCGATGGGCCGCGCGCTGTGGCTGCGCGGCGAACAGGACGGCTCGCTGCTGGAGCTGGCGAGCGCCGTCGACCTCAGCCCCAATTTCGCGCTCGGCCACTACGCGCTGTCCTTCGTCCATTCGCAGTCGGGCGACCCGCAATCGGCGATCTGTTCGTCCGATCATTCGCGCCATCTGAGCCCGTTCGACCCATTGTTGTTCGGCATGATGGGCGCGCGCGCCATGGCGCATGCCCGTCTCGGCGAATATAACGAAGCCGCGGAATGGGCGCTGAAGGCGGCTGCGAGGCCAAACGCTCATATCATCATTCTGGCGATCGCCGCCCACTGCCTGGCGCTGGCCGGACGGCAGGATGAAGCGCGAACCTTCGCCGCCACGCTCCGCAACACGTTGCCGGACTATCGCGCCGACGATTTCATCGCGACATTCCGGTTTGACCGCGATGCTGAAGCCCTGTTCCGGAACGGCGCCAAGCTTATCGGATTGAATTGATCCGCTGGCTTTTAGCCGACGAGGGGCGTGCTGAGATTCAGGTTAGCCTGGCATCTCAGAAGGATTTCCTCTGCACCAGGATTTCACCGCTCGCTTCGGTGAACAACCGCAAACGCTCGCAACGGCGGAAGCCTTCCCAACGTCGTCATTCTGGGGTCTGCGCGCGTCGCTTCGCTCCTTGCTCCGCCCCAGGATGACGATCGCGAGAGGCGTTTGGGCCAATCTCCAACGCATGCGATCTGCCCACGCAATCAGACCGAACTAGAGAACTCAGTGCATCAGCGGGCCGCTTGCCTTGCGCCAGGCGTCGATGCCGCCCTGGATGTGACGGGCGCTGGCAATGCCGACGTCCTGCGCCGCTTGCACCGCCATCGCCGAGCGCTCGCCGAAGGCGCAGTAGAACAGGAGCTGCTTGCTCGTCGACTTCGCCAGCTCATGCAGCATGCCGCCAGCAGCGATGTTTTCCTGCAGCCGTGCATAGGGCAGATGGATCGCGCCGGGGATGACGCCGTGGCGCTCGCGTTCGGACTGCTCGCGCAGGTCGATCAGCGCCACGTCGGGCCGCCCGACCAGCGCCAGCGCCTGTTCCGCGCTCACCGCCCAGCCGCGGCTGGCAATATCGTCCTGGTGCAGTCCGACCCGCATATTTGCGGGCACGGCCACGTCCATCATTTTCGGGTTGGAAAGGTTGAGGTTGTTCATGATGTTCACATACTCGTCGACCGACTTCACCTGCAGGCGCGGGTTGAAGGCCTTTTCCTCGCCGATCGTCGATACGGTCTCGCCCTTATAGTCATGCGCCGGGAAGATCAGCGTCTCATCGGGCAGCTTGAGCAACCGGCCGAAGATCGATTCATATTGCTGACGCGGATCGCCGTTCTGGAAGTCGGTGCGGCCGGTGCCGCGGATGAGCAGCGTATCGCCGGTGAAGACGCGGTCGGGCAGGATGAAGCTATAGGAATCGTCGGTGTGGCCGGGCGTATAGATGACGTCGAGCGCCAGACCTTCGATGCCAAGCTTGTCGCCGTCGGCAAGCCGCATCGACACCACGTCGGCCTTGGTCTGCTCGCCCATGACAGTCACGCAATGCGTCTTGTCGCGCAGCGCGCCAAGGCCGGTGATGTGGTCGGCATGCAGATGCGTGTCCACCGCCTTGACCAGCCTCAAGTCCAGCTCATTGACCAGTTGCATATAGCGCTCGACCTTCTCCAGCACCGGATCGATGATCAGCGCCTCGCCTCCGCGCCGGCTGGCGAGCAGGTAGGAATAGGTGCCTGAAACGGAATCGAAAAGCTGACGGAAGATCATTCACAAATACCCCGTTGCATTTTCGCACCGCCGGGCGACGTCCGCGCGGTCGCGGCAATATCCTACCGCACCGGCCAGCGGAATCGGAATGGAATTCGAAAAAAATATACGCCGGTAGACTGCCTTCCCTGCGGCGACAGAGTGCCGGTCTTCAAATGTGGTGCCGGGGTTTGTCGAGCAGTTCCCTCAAAAAGCCTTGCTTATGCGAGCCTGGCCCCGGACCGTGAAGCCATTGTCGCTTCCATAGCCGGCCTCGAAGCCGGCGTTCAGGGTCATGCCGGCGCCCACTTCCGCCGAGACGTCCCCGCCGACAAAACCGCGCAACACCATCTTTTTGCCGCCGGCGGCAAAGGAGATGTCCTGGCCAAGCAGCGTCGCCGACACCTCGCCGCTGTTTTGCGCTATCGCGTCGATCCCGGCCCGAAGCGTTGTTTGCCAGGCCTGGCTTCGCGTGCTGACGGGCGCCAAGGCCAGCGCGAGTTGGCCACGCGCCTCGAAGACGTTGACGTCGCGCCGCGAGACCACGACGTCGCCGTCCGAACCAGTCTCCGAGTAGCCGTCGATGAAGAGCCCGGCGTAACGCAGCCGCACGCTGGGTATCAGCGTACCAGCCGCGACCGGCAGCCGCATGCCGAGCGCAACCGAAGGACTGAGGAAGATGCCGTTGGAATTGGCCCGCGCCATCTCGACGCCATTGAGCAGCAGATTGTTCGCGACACGGCGGCGGCTGCGCTCCTGCAGCACGCCGGCAACGAATGTCGCCTCGGAAAAATGCGCACCTGCGTCATAGCCGAGATAGCCGCCCGCAAATACGCTGCGATGAGCGATCTCCTGCGCGTCATCGTCGACCTCGGTCGATCCGGCAGCGCCTCCCAGCAGCAAGCCGCCCAGGAAGCCGTCGCCCGGGCGCCTTTCGGCCCCGACGACGACGCCGCCCAGCGCCTCGCTGAATCCGGCCGATGCGCCGGAACCGCCCTGGTTGCGTATCCCGCCAAAAGTGGAGATCCAGGCGTCCCGACCGTTATTCGGCGCAAGCAGGACGTTGCCTGGGGCGGCCATGCGCGCCTCGGCGACGCCGGCTATGCCGTCGACAAGGTCTTCCATCAGCGGCGCGCTGCTCGCAAATCCGGTGATGTCGATCACCGCCACGCTGTTGCCGCTCGTCACGAACGGCCTGCCACCGGTCAGGACGTTTTGCGGCAGGCCGCTTCCGGAAAAACTCATGACGGCGCTGAGTGCGGGGCCGAAGGTCACGATGTTGCCGCCGCCGGAAAAGACGATCGGTCCCTGGATGGCCGTTCCGCCCAAAAGGTTCAGCGTCGCGCCGGGCGCGCCGAAATAGATCGCCACGCTCTGGTCGCTGAAGACACGTCCGGAATTGGTGACGACGGAGTTGCTGCCCTGGGCGGCAATGCCCACGCCGCCCGCACCCTCCACGATGACCGAACCGGAATTGGTGATCGTCGCGTTGCCGAACAGGGTGCCGATGCCAGTCGATGTTGTCCCGAAGACGTTGACCGTGCCGCTGTTGGCAATTGCAATGTCGTCGCCGCTGGCGCCGATGCCGACGGAAGCCAGCCCCGACACCGTGATCGACCCGGAATTTCGAAGTTGAAGACCGTTGTTCTGCCAGATGATTCCGGCGGCGGCGGTCCCATAGGCCTCGATCGAGCCGCTATTGTCTATCGTCAGGTCCGGCCCATCGCCGATTATGCCGCCGGCGGCCGTGCCGGAAACCCCGATAAAGCCATGATTGTCCACACGCCCGCCCGGGGCGTCGCTGATGATGCCGTATGTGGCGACGCCCAGCGCTTCTATCGCGCCGTTGTTCACGATACGCGCATTGCCACCCTCTGACAAAATGCCGATGGAGGCATCGCCTATCGCCAGAATGGCGCCGTTGTTGAGCATGGTTGCGTCGGGTCCTTGCGAATGCACATTGGCGGCACCGCCGCCCAACGTTGCAATCAACCCGAAATTGGTGAGCCGCTGGTCCGAATTGAACATCCGCACGGCATCGACGCCGGCGCCGAATGTTTCGATCGCTCCGCCTGGAGTCACGACCCCGGTGTCGCCGGCACCGGTCATCGTCTGCTGGCCAGCGGTGACGCCATTGCCGATGACAAAGCTTTGGCAAAGCGCCGCGCCGCTTCCAAGCGGGACCGCGACGAAAATCGACAGCGCAACCGCGCCTGGAACCCTTGTGCGCGGCGTCGGCATCACCCCCTCGGCGCATGGGCACGCAACACGCTGACTCTGCGCTCGATGGAGGCGAAAAACAAGCCGCAGGCAGCGCGCCTGGACCGGGGAGCTGGGCGGCGCCTGCGAAGAGGCCTATCGCCTGAGCACTGCGCTCAGCACGTCGCGGATGCCGATTGCGCCGACGAAGCGCGAGCCTTCGTCGAACAGCGCCACCGGCGCCGTCTGCGAACGGTGCATGGCCAGCATCACCGTCTTCAGTGGCGTGCCGGGATTGGCCCAGAACACCTGGGCTCCCTCCTCGGGCTGGCTCTCGACGTCGGCGCAGGAGACCCACACCGCCGGCTTGCCGTCGCGCTCGGCGGCGGCCACCAGGCCATGCTCGTCGATCTTGAAGCGCGTCGTCTTGCGCCGGTCGAGCCACACCCAGCCGTTATCGCTCTGCTCAAGGTCGCGGCGGTCCCGCATCACGTTCCAGGCCGTCAGCACCGAAAGCGGGTTCACATTGGCGATGAAGTCGCGGACATAATCGTTGGCGGGCCGCAGCACGATGTCCTCCGGCGCCCCGGTCTGCACGATGCGGCCGCCTTCCATGATGGTGATATGGCTGCCGATCTTCAGCGCTTCCTCGAGGTCGTGGCTGACGAAGATGATGGTCTTCTTCAGCTCGGCCTGCAGCTGCAGCAGTTCGTCCTGCAGCTTGGTGCGGATCAGCGGGTCCAACGCCGAGAACGGCTCGTCCATCAACAGGATCGGTGCCTCGGTGGCGAAGGCCCGGGCGAGACCGACGCGCTGCTGCATGCCGCCCGAAAGCTCATGGGCATATTTCTTCGACCACTGGTCGAGATGGACAAGCTGCAGTTGCTTCTGCACGCGCGCCTTGCGTTCTGCCTCCGGCACGCCGGCAAGCTCGAGGCCGAAGCCGACATTTTCCTCGACCGTGCGCCAAGGCAGCAGGCCGAACTGCTGGAACACCATGGCCACCTGCTTCTGGCGCAGCCGCCGCAAGGTCGCCTCGTCGCAGGTGACGACATCGACGGTACGGTCGCCATCCTTGACCAGGACCTGGCCGCGCGACACGACGTTCAACCGGTTGACGGCCCTGAGCAGGGTCGACTTGCCGGAGCCCGACAGGCCCATCAGCACCGATATCTCGCCCTCATGCACGGTCAGGCTGGCGCCGGCGCAACCCAGCACGTTGCCGGTCTTTTCGAGGATCTCGGCGCGGCTGGCGCCCTTGTCGATCATCGCCAGCGAACCGGCCTGATCGGCACCGAAGACGATGTCTACGTTCTTGAAATCAACCGCGACGGTCATTTCTTGCCTCCAACGCCGATGCGGGTCATGCGGTCGAGCACGATGGCGAGCACGACGATTGCCAGGCCAGCCTCAAGCCCGAGATCGATGCGGCGCGAGCCGAGCGCGCGGTTGATTTCCGTGCCGAGGCCGCCGGCGCCGATCAGGGCGGCGAACACCACCATCGACAGCGACAGCATGATCGATTGCGTCAGGCCCGCCATGATGGTCGGCAGCGCCGATGGCAGCTCCACCTTCCACAGAAGCTGGCGCTTGGTGGCGCCGAAAGCCTCGCCCGCTTCGACGATTGCCTTGGGCACCGAGACCACGCCGAGATGGGTGAGCCGCACGGCTGTCGGGATGACGAAGATGATGGTGACGATCAGGCCGGGCGCGTTGCCGAGCCCGAACAGCGTGAGCACCGGGATCAGGTAGACGAAGGTCGGCAGCGTCTGCATGAGGTCGAGCACCGGCAGCATGACGCGGTAGACCTTCGGCTTGTGCGCGGCCCAGATGCCCAGCGGCACGCCGATCGCCATGGCCATGGCGGCGGCGGCAACCACCAGCACCAGTGTCTGCACCGTCTGCTTCCACAGGTTCTGATTGATGATGAAGATCAGGCCGAGGAAGACGCCGATGGCAAGTGGCCGCGAACGCTGCAAAAGCCATGCGACGATCGCGATGACCAGCGCCAAAAGCACGGGCGGCACCATCAGCAGCAGGCCCACTGCTCCATCGAGGATGAAATTCAGCCCGTTTGAAAACGCCCGGAAGATGGTGTCGAAATTGTCGGTCAGGAAACCGAAGAAAGCCTTGCCCCATGGCCCGATGGGGATTTTGTAGTCGGTCAGGAATTTCGAAATCGGATCCATCTTCCCCTCTCGGCTTCGCCGCACTTTCCGTACGGTCATCTTCTCACAGCTTAACGCATGTCACCCAAAAGTGCGCAGCGATTTTAGGAAAATGACATGAGTAAAAACAGAGACTTAAAGCGCGGCGCGCTTTAAGAAAAAGGGCAGCCTTTTCTACTGGCTGCCCTTTTCCGGATCATCATGCCGGACCCAAAAGCCGGCTCAGCTCCCGAGCGCGGTCTTGACGGCAGCAGCCGCGTCGCCGCCGTCGAAGGTGGTGACGCCGGCAATCCACGGCGCCACGGCGTCGGGATGCTTCTTCAGCCAGTCGGTCGCCACCGTCTGGGCATCGCCGCCCTTCAGGATCGCGTCCATCATCTCGCCTTCCATGTCGAGATTGAACTTCAGGTTGGCGATGAACTTGCCGGCGTTCGGGCATTCGGTGGTGTAGCCCTTGCGCACAATGGTGTAGACGGTGGCGGCGCCGAAGCCGCTGTCGCCCATGCCATCGAGATAGGTGATCTTCATGGCGCCCATCACCGGATGCGGCGTCCAGCCGAGGAAGGCGATCCACTCGTTGTTCTTCATCGACTGCTCGGCCTGCGTCAGCATGCCGGCCTCCGACGACTCGACCAGTTCGAAGCCGCCGAGATTGTCGGCCGGGTTCTTGATCATGTCGAGGATGATGCGATTGCCGTCATTGCCGGCCTCGATGCCGTAGATCTTGCCGTTGAACTTGTCCTTGAACTTGCCGAGATCGGTCAGCGTCTTGACGCCGGCGTCCGCGACATAGGTCGGCACGACGATGCCATAGCCGGCGCCGGTCAGGTTGGTGCTGATCGTCTCGACGGAGCCGTCGGCGGTGTAGTCCTTGATGTCGTTGGTCATCGACGGCATCCAGTTGCCGAGGAAGACGTCGAGGTCCTTGTTCTTCAGCGAGGCCATGGTCACCGGCACCGAAAGCTGGATCGTCTGCGGCTCGTAGCCGAGCGCGGTGAGCAGCACCGACGCCAGGCCCGTGGTCGCCTGGATGTCGGTCCAGCCGACATCGGACAGGCGAACCGCCTTGCAGCTCGCCGGATCGCCGGCATAAGCGGCGGTCGTGCTCAGAAGCGCCGCAAGGCCGAGGCCAGCGACGATAGATTTCATACGCGACATGAACTTTCTCCCATTGCAATTTCTTAGGCGATGCGAAGTCACGGTTCTTGCGCCCGCCTTGTTTCGTCAGCCAAACACCATTTTGATGTTGTTTCAAGCGGTTCAACACCACGATGAACGGCGCGCACTGGCCATTAAGCGACATGACAGGTTTTTGAACGACATGGAGTTTTTGGTGGACGGAGCCGGCGCCCTCTCCCCGCGCCGCGCGAACTCAGCTTAAAAGCACCTATGGCCAAGCTTTACTTCCACTATGCGACGATGAATGCCGGCAAGACGACCATGCTTTTGCAGGCGTCCTACAATTATCGCGAACGCGGCATGTCGACGATGCTGTTCGTCGCCGGCCAGTATCGCAAGGGCGACAACGGGCTGATCTCGTCGCGCATCGGTCTCGAATCCGAGGCCGAGATGTTCCGCCACGGCGACGATCTCTATGCCAGGGTCGCCGAGCATCACCAGCATGCCCCCGTGCATTGCATCTTTGTCGACGAGGCGCAGTTCCTCGAGGAGGAGCAGGTCTGGCAGCTCGCCCGCATCGCCGACCGGCTGGGCATTCCGGTCATGTGCTACGGGCTGCGCACCGATTTCCAGGGCAATCTGTTCTCCGGCTCGCGCGCGCTGCTCGCCATCGCCGACGACCTGCGCGAGGTGCGCACCATCTGCCGCTGCGGCCGCAAGGCGACGATGGTGGTGCGCCTGGGACCCGACGGCAAGGTGGCCAAGCAGGGCGAGCAGGTGGCGATCGGCAAGGACGTCTATGTTTCGCTCTGCCGTCGCCACTGGGAAGAGGAGATGGGCAGGGCAGCGCCCGACGACTTCATCGGTTTTGTCAGCGGCTGAGCCGGAAGCCTTGTGCCTGCCTATCATCGGGGAGCCGGCTGCCACCGGCCTGCAATTGCGCGGTTTTATGCTGCCTTTGTTAAGGCCTGCCGGTTATTTCAGCCATCAGCCAAGAGCCATCGGGGAATCCGTCATGCTTCGAGCCATTCCATGCGCCGCGGTCTTCCTGCTTGCCGGCTGCCTCGCTGCGCAAGCCGACGGCGACGCGGCGCTGGGCAAGAAGGTCTTCAACCGTTGCATTGCCTGCCATGAGGCGGCGACGGATCGCGACAAGGTCGGTCCGCATCTGATGGGTGTCGTCGGCCGCAAGGCGGGTTCCGCGGAAAGTTTTGCGGACCATTATTCGCAAGCCATGAAGGATGCCGGCGCCGCCGGCCTCGTCTGGAACGAAGCCAACCTTGCCGAATATCTCAAGGCGCCCAGGCAGAAGGTTCCAGGCAACAGAATGGCCTTTACCGGCCTGACCAGCGATGATGACATCGCCAACGTGATTGCCTATCTCAAGGCAGACCCCAAGCCCTGATCGGTGCCGGAGAAACCGGTATTGCCGCCGCAAGAGATTTGCCGGCGCTGTTTGATCACCTTGGCCGTTCGCAAAAAACAAGACCTTAAGGCATGTCAGCTAAAGCCGGTCGACGACGGTGCGCGTTACTGGGCGCCTTACGCATGCTTGCCTTGTCTTTCAAGAACCTAACCACTTCTTTTGTTTTGACGCCTCCCCTTGTCTTCCTTCTTTCAATCCCTTGAAGCCCCACATATATTCGCCGCCACGACACGGAAACGGATGCCGAAGCGGGAGGCCCCAATGGCGACATTGCAGAATTTCGATGCCGAAATTGCCAAGACCAAGCAGGTCGTGCAGGACATGCGCACCAAGATCGAGCAGTCCGGCACAGTGCTCGACACGCTTGCTCAGGCCGACAAGAAGATCGGCGACGCCAATTTCGACATCGAGAATGCCCGCATCGAGGACGTGCTCAAGCAGCAGAAGGTCATGGAAGGCAATATTGCCGACCTGATCATCGGGCTGGAGGACGCCACCAACGTCTTCGGCGCCGAATTCGAAAGCATGAAGAACTACACCGGCTGGGAAAACTTCGTCGGCGTCTTTTCGGCGCAGCGAAAGCAGCGCATGCGCACCGACCGCGTCCGCAACATGTCGCTGGCCGGCAACCTGCAGGAGCTTTTGGCGAAGTCGGATACCATCGTCGGCATCTTGAAGGCGCAGAAACAGGTCCTCGACCAGCGTTACAAGACCTCCGAGGCCAGCCTGTCGCAGGTGATCGAGCGCCGCAAGGTGACCATGACCGATCTTGAAGCGGTGCAGAAGCGCATCGAGGAATTGAACCCTCTCCTGCTCGACATCGAGAACAAGATCGCCGCCTCCACGACCCAGAAGGAGCGCACCGAGCTTGAAGGCGAGCGCTCGAAAATGGCGACCGAATACAACGAGAAGCAGGCCAAGGAGCAGGAGTTGCTCGCCGAAAGCCAGACGCTGGAGCGCTATACTTCGATGTTCCAGACCTTCGTCGATTCGCTCAACAACCAGATCGCGGCGCAGTCGACGCTGATCAACAAGCTGACCATCGACACAGAGCAGCGCATCGTCCTCTACAAGGCCCTGGAAGATTCGCTGAAGACCGCTGCCCAGCAGGACGTCGCCCACAAGATCAACACGCTGGGCAGTCAGGTCGACAACACGGCCGAGGAGACGATGGCCGGCATCGGCGCCGCCTCACAGAAGCACATCGGCGACCTGCTGGAGATGCATGAGAAGAACATGGTGGCCAGCGCCGACATCCAGCGCCGCAAGAAGCTTGCCGACGATGCCTTCGCCCGCCGCTTCGACGATGTGATGAAGAAGCACAACGCCGCCAACTATGTACAGTCGTAGGCGACGCCGCTGACTTCATATCCACGGCAGCACAATGACACCTGAGAACGACGCGGCGGCACGCTATTTCTCCGCCATCACGGCGGCGCTGAGCGGGCTGGAAGTGTTCATGCGCGACGACCGCTCGCCGCTTTACCGGCACGGCATCGTCGCCAAGATCGTCGCGGAGTATATCGCGCGGCTGGACAAGTCCTTTGCCTGCTGGCGCAACCGGCTGGGCTTCATGGACACCTTCCGCATTTCGCGCGCCGAAAGCGGCTACCCCGTCTTCCAGAACCTGCTCGAGCTGGAAAACGACCGCCAGCAGGCCGATGCCCGCCTGGCCAACATCCCGCTGGCCGGCGAGCTGCGCGAGGAGATGGCCGACTTCATCCTGCGCCGCAAGGAATTTCCCGAAGCGCTGCAGAAGTCGATGGCCGAGCGGCTCTATCTGGAGGACGTCAAGAGCGAGGCGACCTTTGGCCCGTTCACGCTGGCGCAGACGGCCAAGGTCTCGGTCAACCCGAAGACCATGCGGCCCTATTATCTCGTCCACTGGGCCTCGTTCGACGGCAGCGCCAACCTGCCGCTGGTCTACATGGTGACGGTGGAGGACTCCTCCGAAAGCATGGTGCGCCAGCTGGTCGACGTGAACGGCAAGCTCAACGAGCGTGTCGACATTACCCTTCCCGTCGACGGCCTGCTCAATCCGGAGCTTGCCCACCGCTTCGACGACTTCACCGAAAAGAACTCTGCCTATACGCTGTCGCCAGCGACCATTGCGGTCAATCTCGACAAGGATTTCGAGCCGCTGCATCCCAAGCAGCTTCGGCGCGTCGTGCTCGGACCCTTCTACTCGGCCGGCATCACCGACAACAATTCGACCGTGACCGAGGTGCTCGCCAAGGTTCGCAAGCCGGAGAACGCCTGGCTGCTCACCTGGACCATCCAGGAAGTCTTTTCCAAGAGCGAGAAGCCCGGCCGCAAGGGCCTGTTCTCCAGCGAGAAGACGACGCAGGAATTCTTCATCAACACCGACGATCTGGAAGCGGCGCGCCAGGGCGTGTCCAGCTACGAGAACCATGCGCTGATTCCGCACGAGGCCTACCAGGCCCTCTACGCCGCGGGCGAGGCGCAGAAGATCTTTTCCGGCTACAAGGTCCACATCCTGTCCAACGGACAGGTCATCAGCGACGTATGAGAATGCTTGCGCGGTCAGAAGCGCGACGCGCAAGCGAGGTGCGAAAGATGACATCAGCAGGCAAGGTTTTCGCCAAGAAAAGAGAACTTGACGCTTTAAGGAAGAAAGTTCGCCCAGGTGCGTTGGATAGCCTTGAGCACACCCAACGGATCGACATCACCTATACGTCGAACGCGATCGAGGGCAACACGCTGACCGCGGGTGAGACCGCCCTGGTCCTAGAGAAAGGCATCACAATCAGCGGCAAACCCCTCAAGGACCACCTCGAAGCAGTCGATCATGCGCGGGCCCTGAACTGGGTGCTGGAAATCGCAGCACAACGCGACACTGCTATAGTCGAGGCGGACATTCGCAACCTGCACCATCTGGTCGTCGCGAATTCCAAGCCGGGGATCGCCGGCCGCTACGCCGATAGCGCTCGCTATGTGAACACCGATGCCGGCGTTCATGATTTCCCAACGCCGACGGAAGTGCCCGCGCTCATGGAAGCTTTCTGCCGCTGGCTTGGCGCGGCACGAAATAGGCCGCAAACCGCATTCGAGGCCCATCGACGGCTGGTTGGCATTCACCCCTTCAATGATGGCAATGGCCGCACGGCGCGGCTCCTGATGAACCTTGTGCTGGCGCGTGCCGGCTATCCGCCGGTGGCAATCCGCCCGGAAGATCGCCCTGCCTACATCGCGGCGCTTGAAATCGACCAGCGCGGCGGCGGTCATGCGGCCTTCGACAAGCTGCTTTTCGAAAGACTGGACCAAACGCTGGATCTCTATCTCGATGCCGCGCATCAAGCTCGTGATCCATCTGTGGATGCTGGCAAGATAATTCCGATGAGGAGCTGATCATGGACACCGGGCTGACCACGATCTCGGAAGCGGCAATCGAAAAGCACCGCGCGACCGCGCAGAGCTTCATCACCCGCATCGTCGTGCTGGAGGACCCTTCGCGCGAATCCGGAACGGCGCTTGCCGGCACCAACCGCCGCTTCGTCTCGACCGTGTCGGTCGGCTCGGTGCGCCGCACGCGCGAGGTCGAGCTCGCCAAGACGGTCGCGGCCACCCACCCCGATGACCAGTTGATGACGATCCCGCAGCACACGCTCCTGTTCCGCGCCCGGCGCGGCCTGGCGATCGCGCTGGCCATATCGGATGTCTTCGCCGAAGGCTCCGATCTCGAAAGCCTGCAGGCCAGGAACGTCCGCGCGCCGCTCGAGGGCGACGAAGCGTCGACCTTCAAGAAGCTTTTGTCGGCTTCGGCTTACGTTTCGGCCTTCAGCTTCGCCTCCTACCTGTTCCAGCTGATCGACAGCGACGGCGAGGCGCCGAACGACATTCCCGAGCCCGACTTCCTGTTCGATACGCCGCAGGACGCGGTGAAGTCGATCGTCGCCGGCCTCGACAAGGCGATCGCCGGTTCGAAGGACGACGCCGACCTGACGACGCGGGCGCGCGCCTTTGCCCGCGCCGCCATCGACGGTCTGTTGGCGCGAAAAGGTCGCTTCGACGGCATCGGCCCGTTCGATAACGCGCATATCCGCATCGATGTCGACGATTTTACCCTCGACGGCTTCGACGTCGCGCCCGGCAAGCGCTCCAAGCCGCTGGTGATGACCTTCAAAAAGCCCGAAGAGGTCGTCGGCAACCACATCGCCAAATTCCAGTCGGTCAGGCTGGCCAAGATGCTGATGGCCTACGATTTCGAGCGCGAGCTGAACCCTTTCGTCGAGCTCGGCGGCTTCCTCTTCACCTTCATCGGCGACGGTGCGCCGGGCACCGGCAAGACGACGCTGATCCAGATGATCGCCGGCCTCGTCAACGGCTATTGCCAGGTGGCCGGCTACCCCTTCGCCTACGAGAATTTCGGCGTCGACCAGATTTCGTCCTACCAGGGCAAGTCCGGCCAGAACTGCCGCCAGTTCATCAACAACGTGCTCAATCCGCGTGTCATCGGCTTCGGCACCATCGACGACATCGACCAGGTCGCCGCGCGCCGGTCCGACGACCGCGCATCGGCCGGCCAGCAGGAGATCACCGGCGTCTTGATGGATGCCTTTGCCGGCGCCTCGACAGTGGTGCGCGGCAACTGCTCCTTCGGCATGTTTTCCAACTATCCCGAAAACGTCGACGACGCGCTGCGCCAGCGCGCCGGCGCCCGCTGGCTGGTCGATGGCCCGCAGACCCGCGACGACTATATCGACATCTTCGTGCTGCTTGCCGGCAAGAACCACAAGATCCCGCTCGGCGAGCACGAGCTCTATGCCGCGCAGGAGATCCAGCGTGCCGTGACCGAGGCCTATGAAGAGCATGAGAAGCCGCAGGAAGACGGACTGATGAAGGTCTACGAGCGCTACATGAAGGAAAATGGCGCGCCGAAGACCATGGCCGATGTCGGCACCTACCTGCACATGATCAAGGACGCCGAGCCGCGCTTCACCGGCCGCGCCATCAAGAACGTCACCGACGCCATCAAGATGCGCGCCATGGACATCGAATTGCCGGACGACTGGTTCGAAAAGCCGGAAGCCTTCATGCACAAGGGCTACGACGACAAGAAGGCGATGATCGAGGAACTGCGCGGGCCGTTCTCGATGGACATGGTCATGCAGGAGATCAACCGCTACGCCGATAGCGAGTTCCGCTATTCCGACAAATCCGACGACGCGGCCGTGGAGAAGCTGCTGCGTGACGCGCGGCTGCGCGAGCGCGCGGCGCGCGAGATGGAGGAGATGAAGAAGAAGGGGCTGTGGTGATCTTTTCCTTCTCCCCGTTTACGGGGAGAAGGTGCCCGGAGGGCGGATGAGGGGCAGCGCCATGCGTGGAAGTAACGAACCGAAGGTTGCGAGAGCCCGCGAACTGCGGAAGGTTGAAAATGATGCCGAGGAAAGGCTTTGGCATGAACTGCGCGGACGGCGATTGAATGGCCACAAGTTTGTACGCCAGCTACCGATTGGGCCCTATTTCGCGGACTTCGCCTGTCGTGAAGCCAATCTGGTCGTGGAGGTCGACGGCAGCCAGCATGCAGGTCGATCTCGGGATCGATACCGGGATGAGACGATGAACGACAACGGTTGGTCGGTGCTGAGGGTTTGGCACACAGATGTTTTGACAAGCCTTTCGAGCGTTCTGGATACGATTGTTGCAGCCTTGGATGGTCGGCTGGATCGCAAGATGATTGGTGTTGACGTGAAATTTCTGCCGGCCGCGACTTCGGGGCAAAGACGATGAGCGTCTGCGCCGCCCCTCATCCGCCCTTCGGGCACCTTCTCCCCGTGAACGGGGAGAAGGAATAATGGCCAAAAAACCCGACCTTCTGCGCGACAACGAGCTGATCTACGGCAGGCTGCTCACGGTTGACGAGCCGCATCTTGTCCAGCGCTACAACAAGGCGCTTGCCGCCTTCGGCCTCCAGCCGACCAAGCTTACGAGCTTCCAGATCGACCGCACCGGCTTCTCCCCCGAGGTCGCCGAGGAGTGCGGCGACTATGACTATCTCGACCCGAACGAGGTCAACCGCCGCTTCATCATCCTGACGCCGTCGCAGATCGACCTGCCGGTGGTCCACACCGCCTTCTCCAACACCTCGCAGCTGATGTTCGAGTTCATGTCGAAGAACCAGCGCGCCATCGACGCGCTGACCATCAAGGACGTCATCTACGGCGAGATCGAGGACTCGGTCCCCAAGGTCAACGACATCGAGGACCTGCTGTCGATCAACCAGGTCGAGTTCAAGGTTTTGTCGGCCGAGGATGTGCTGGGCAAGGCGGCCGAGCTCGGCAAGCTCGTCGACCGGCTGAAGCAGGAGCCCGACGCCTGGCGCGACAACGCCATGATCGAGCGCATGGTCGATCTCGCCAAGATCTGCGGCGACATCCGCGAGAACGCGCTGGTGCCGGACCAGGTGATCTTCCGCCATAGCGCCTACTGGACCAGCCATTTCGGTGGGCTCTACGTCTTCGTCGACCCCGACATGACGACGGTGATCTGCGATCCCGCCGCTCCCGGCTTCCGCCGCTCACGCCCCTGGCAAGTCAGTTATCTGTCGATCAACGACGCCGACAAGGTGTTCCGCTTCCTTGCCGCCACCGGGCGCCTCGACCTGCCGCGCGCCTCATGGATCGAGGCTTCCGGCTATCTCGAACACCGCGCCGAGATGGTCGTGCGGGCACTGATCCGCGACGCCGAACCCAACCGCAATCTGACCGATGTCGACAAGGTCTGGCTGCAGACCTGGATCCACGGCCATGCCGACCTGATCGCAAGCGACGGCAATTTCCCGTTCCTCAACGCCGCCAAGCGCGAGATCGCCCAATTCGGCCATCTCAAGATCGAGGATGTGTCGCCGCGCCAGCGCTTCCTGGTCGTGCGCGCCAAGCCCGATCATCCCGATGCCTGGCTGACCAACCAGTTGATCTCGGATTTCGTGCCCCAGGATTTTGTTTCGCGCTACGTCTTCAACAAGCCTGGTTTCTATAAAGACTATGACGGCTACAGCGATGCCTGGCGAAGCCATGTTGTGGACGTTCTGAAAACCACATATTTGAAGGACAAGGTGGCGTTCCGCACGCGCCTCTACGGCTTGACTGACTAGAGCAATTCCAGGAAAAGTGTGGGCGGTTTTCCGCCCGGAATTGCGTTAAAACAAAGGGTTAGAGCAAATCGCCGTTTCCCTGGAAACGGTGAAATGCTCTGAGGGGTGAAACAGCCATGCTTGATCCGATCGTGAACTTCTTCACCCAGATCTTCCAATGGATCGGCCGCGGCATCGGCTTCGTCATTGGCGTCATCCTGTGGCCGTTCGTGTGGGTCGGCCGCTGGTATGGCCAGCGCGGCTGGATCCTGAAAGCGGCGGTGGGCGTCGCCCTTCTGGTGCTGATCGGCCTCTATGCCAATTTCTTCTACGCCACGCAGTGGTGGAACAATTTCAACCCGAACTATCCCGACACCTACACTTTCGAGAAGCGCAACGTGTCGGCCGGCGAGCAGGTTTCGGCCGGCACCGGCACCGATACCGCCAAGACCTGCGGCAACTCGGCGATCGCCCAGGTTGCCGCCGATTTGACGGACCTCAACGTCAATCAGAATGCCTGGATCTCGTCGATGATCCTCTACAAGCTCGGTCTGTTCGGCATCGACTGGGACAACACGCCATGGATGGACAACAAGGCGTCCTTCCAGCGCGGCATCAATCAGGGGGTGCGGCGCACCGCGACCGAGCTTGCCGACAATCTCGGCCGCGTGCGCACCACCTCGCAGATCGATGCAGACCTCCAGGATGCCCGCGGCAATCTGCAATTCGACGAGTACACCTGGTATTTCGGGCTCAATCCGTTCGGCCCCAAGACGCCGACGCCGAGCTATTATCGCGACGCGGTGCGCAAGCTGCGCTCCTTCAACGCTCGTCTCGCCACCTGCCAGGCGACATTCGATGCGCGCGCCGACAATCTGAAGCAGTATATCGACCGTATCGCCAGCGACATCGGCTCGACCTCGGCGATCCTCAAGGAGCGCGCCGAAAACCACAACAATGGCTGGTTCGACACCCGGGCCGACGACCGTTTCTGGTTCGCCTATGGCCAGCTCTACGCCTATTACGGTCTGATGAAGGGCGCCCAGGCCGACTTCGAGGACGTGATCAAGGAAAAGCACCTGCAGAGCCTGTGGGACACGATGGACGCGCAGTTCGTCTCGGCGTTGCGCATCCAGCCTTTCATCATCGCCAATGGCCGCGAGGATGGCTGGCTGTTGCCGACCCATCTGACGACGATGGGCTTCTATATTCTCAGGGTGCGCTCCAACATGGTCGAGATCAGCAACGTTCTGACGCAATAGGGCTGGCGTCCGTCAGTCAGGGCGATGGCGGATTTGCGCCGTCGCCTCTGTCGCTTTTCGCGTATTAGGCGGCTGTTTTGAGACGGCGAAGCGGCCCTCGCTCTGGCTTCTATACGCCGCAAGCGACCGGGCGCCGCAGACCCGAAAAGGGTCGAACCGGGAACAGCAATATTCTTTCTTTACAGGAAACATAGTTGCATGAAAGTTGACGCCGCGGCCGCGACAGGGTTAGAAAATACCCCTGCGCCCGTGCGGCGTTCAAAACATGCACAATTGATCACAACCGTCCTTCCACCGCCCAATCCAGAGGAAAGCCGTCATGGCCGAAGTGAAGTCCGACATCGAGATCGCCCGCGCCGCGAAGAAAAAACAGATCCAGGAGATCGGCGCCAAGATCGGTATCCCGAACGAGCATCTGCTGCCCTATGGCCATGACAAGGCGAAGGTCTCGGCCGAGTTCATCAAGTCGGTGAAGGGCAACAAGGACGGCAAGCTGATCCTGGTCACCGCCATCAACCCCACGCCTGCCGGCGAAGGCAAGACGACCACCACGGTCGGTCTCGGCGACGGTCTGAACCGCATCGGCAAGAAGGCAATCGTCTGCATTCGCGAAGCCTCGCTCGGCCCGAATTTCGGCGTCAAGGGCGGCGCTGCCGGCGGCGGTTACGCGCAGGTGGTGCCGATGGAGGATATGAACCTCCACTTCACCGGCGACTTCCATGCCATCACAACAGCGCACAACCTGCTTTCGGCGCTGATCGACAACCACATCTACTGGGGCAACGAGCTCGGCATCGACACCCGCCGCGTCGCCTGGCGCCGTGTCATGGACATGAACGACCGGGCGCTGCGCGAGATCATCTGTTCGCTCGGCGGCGTCGCCAACGGTTATCCGCGTGAAGCCGGCTTCGACATCACCGTCGCCTCGGAAGTGATGGCGATCCTGTGCCTCGCCACCGACCTCAAGGACCTCGAAAAGCGCCTCGGCGACATCATCGTCGCCTATCGCCGCGACAAGTCGCCGGTCTTCGCCCGCGACCTCAAGGCCGACGGCGCCATGGCCGTTCTCTTGAAGGATGCCATGCAGCCCAACCTCGTGCAGACACTGGAGAACAACCCGGCCTTCGTCCATGGCGGCCCGTTCGCCAACATCGCGCATGGCTGCAACTCGGTCGTCGCCACCACGACGGCGCTGAAGCTTGCCGATTATGTGGTGACCGAAGCCGGCTTCGGCGCCGATCTGGGTGCCGAAAAATTCTTCGACATCAAGTGCCGCAAGGCGGGCCTGAAGCCGTCGGCGGCCGTCATCGTCGCCACCGTGCGCGCCATGAAGATGAATGGCGGCGTCAAGAAGGAAGACCTCGGCAAGGAAAACATCGAGGCAGTGAAGAAGGGCTGCCTCAACCTCGGCCGCCACATCGAGAACGTGAAGCAGTTCGGCGTGCCGGCGGTGGTGGCGATCAACCACTTCACCACCGACACCGACACCGAAATCCAGGCGATGAAGGATTTCGTCAAGGCGCAGGGCGCCGAGGCGATCCTGTGCAAGCACTGGGCGCAAGGCTCGGCCGGTATCGAGGACCTTGCCAGGAAGGTCGTCGAAATCGCCGAATCCGGCGCCTCGCAGTTCTCGCCGCTCTATCCGGACGAAATGCCGCTGTTCGAGAAGGTCAACACCATCGTCAAGCGCATCTATCGCGGCGACGAGGCGATCGCCGACAAGTCGGTGCGCGACCAGTTGCATGCCTGGGAGCAGGCCGGCTACGGCAATTTGCCGGTCTGCATGGCCAAGACCCAGTACTCCTTCTCGACCGACCCGAACCTACGCGGCGCGCCGACCGGCCACACCGTGCCGGTGCGCGAGGTCAGGCTTTCGGCCGGCGCCGGTTTCGTCGTCATTATCTGCGGCGAGGTCATGACCATGCCCGGCCTGCCCAGCAAGCCGTCGTCGGAAAAGATCTTCCTGAACGAAGCCGGTCAGATCGAAGGCCTGTTCTAAGACAGGTCCACTTGAACGAAAGCGGGCGCCGCAGCAATGCGGCGTCCGCAGCAATGCGGCGCCTTTTTTTGTTTCGCACGGATCACTCAGGCCACCGTCGAGGTGCCGAACTTCTTGATGCCAGCGACCGACATCGAGACGAACTGGTCGAGGATGGTGAAGAAGATATCCAGGCTGAAGCCGAACAGGAAAGCGAAGGTGAACAGGCTGAAGCCTATGCCGGTGACCTCGCCGCCGAGCTTGGTGCCGGGCGCCATGAACCAGGCGAGGATCATGCCGGCAAGCCCGCCGAGCGCGATGCGGTGGATCAGCCTGGCCAGTGGCGGATTGGGTAAGAGCGGGTTCAGGATCATGCGCATGTGGAACATGATGCCGCCAAGCGCGCCATAGAGCGCGGGCAGGATCCACAGCGCATAGGGGCTGAGGACCTCGCTCAGTGTCTTGGCCTGCAATGTCAGCGTCGAGATCGAGTTCGGCGTGATGGTGATCACGCCTTCGCATTGCAGGTTGCGCGTCGCTTCATCGAAATCGGCGTTCAGGTCCTCCGCCTTGGCTGCCGGATCGGTAGCGCTGACGACCTCGGTGGCGGGTTGGCCGTTGTCGCTGTTCCTGCAGTCGAAATCCGACTGCTTGAGCGGCTGGCTGTTCTCGGCCCCGCTTTGTTGCTGCGCCGGCGCCACCTCCTGGTTGCAGAACTGGTTTATCGCTATCTGCCTGGGGTTCGAGAAATCCGGCGGCGCACCGGCCTTGGCGGGCGAGGCGGAGAGCTTGCAATAGCCCCATTGCATGCCCCAGATCGGAAACGGCGCCTCCTGCGTCATGAACCCTTGCGCCCTCACCAGCAGCGAGGAGAAGCGTTGATCGAGCGAATGCAGGCTGTCGACGGAATTGTAATAGGCGTCTTTCAGCAGCGTCAGATCGGTTGCTGACGCCTGCCGGACGGTGGCCGAGTTCAGTTGCTTCTTGGTCGCCCAGACCTGTCTGATCGACTGCCCGAACCGGGCGCTGAAATCGTTGTCGTCGATCTCCTGCAGTTCGGCATTGATCGAGACGCCCCTGTTGTAGACATAGGTCAGCTTGCCGATGATGATCATCATCGTCACCGACAAGGCTATGAGAAAATAGGTAGCGAGCGCGGTCCGGCGCGACATGTCGCCTGGCGACCAGCCGGTGCGGAGCGCTGCCAGCGTGGAAAACGGCACGGTGTTGGAACAGTCGTTGAGCACCGTCTGCAGTTTCACGACCTCAGGCTGGCTTGCCGTCGCTTCCTGGAGTTTTTCCGCATCGCCGATCGCGGCGAACAGCGCGCTGTCCTTGAAGACGCCGTAGCGGCCATAACCGGCGACCAGCTTGGCATCCTTGAGCAGCCCGGAGACAAGAGGATCGTTGGATGCCGTCATCGCAGGTCCCTCCGACGACTAACCCAGGTAACCCGGCACGAAGCCATATTGCGACGGGCACCCGCAGGGATAGCCGGCGGGCCCGGGTGGCTGCGCCCAGCACCAGAAGAACTGGGTAAAGCAGATCGTTCCCGGCGCGTGGGGCGGGACTTGCGCAAGAGCGGGCCAAGGCAGCAGCGCCGCGCCGACAGCAAGCGCCAGGACGACCATGGTTCTTGCAATGCGCGCTTTCAATTCAGCCCCCAGCCAACCGCGCTTACACACATGCGCCGCGACTTTCCGAAAATACCGCGATGGCGTCCGTGAAATAGGTCACGCTCCTCCAGCACATTCGTCGTCAAAGCAAAAGGCGCCGCATCTTGGCGGCGCCTTGGCTACTCGAACGCAGTTCGAGCTAATGCATGTCGCCCAGAAGTGCGCAGCGGTTCTGGGACAACGACATGCATCAAAACAAAGACGCGCTTTAGGCAGCGTTGCGGGCAAGCGCCCGCTGGTTCGATGCATAGATCGTGTCCCGCTCAGGCAGGGCCCCGGTCTTCAGGCAATCGATCCATTCGGGGGTCTTCAGCACCGCTGCGAAGCGCGACTGCAAAACGATGCTCACCACCCGATGGATGTCCTCGGCCGACGCATAGCCCGCGCTGTTGGCATAGGGCACCGAGCCGCTGGCATCCGAAAGGAACTCGACGGCAAAGCCCATATGCACGGCGTGGATGATGGTCGACAGATCGCAATTGTGGGTCATGTAGCCGACGACTGCGATCGTATCGATGGCGTTGGCGCGCAGCCAGGTCTCGAGATCGGTGCCGGTGAAGGCCGAAGGCAGCGTCTTTTCGACATAATGATCGCGTGCGCGCCTGGCGATCTCCGGATGCAGTTCGCCGCCATGGCTGCCCTTGGCGAAAATCGGCGACGTCTCCGGCGCCATCTGCTTGACGACGACGATCTTGATGCCGGCCGCCGAGGCGGCATCCATGGCGCGTGCCACATTGGCGACGGTCTGAGTGAATGGCGGATGCTGGATGGCGAGGTTGCCGCCATTGTAGTCGTTCTGGACGTCGACGACGACAAGCGCGCGGCGTGGTTGGCTGGCTGGTGCTGACATGGCGGTTTCCTTTCGACCGGGTTGATGAGTCGAAGCTAGGCGGATGTTTCGCGAACTGAAAGTGACCCGATTGACATCGATCGAAAGAATTGGGACATTTGCCAATCAATCCTAACGATGCCTGCCATGAAAAATCCGATCATTGCCGCTGTCGCCTTCGACGGCATCAGCCCGTTCCACCTCTCCGTGCCTTGCCTGATGTTCGGTGCGGACCGCACCAAGCTTGGGCTGCCACGCTTCGACTTCCGCGTCTGCGCCATGGAGGAAGGACCTATTCAAACCGATGCCGGTCTGAGCATCGTCGTGCCGTATGGGCTTTGCGCGCTCGACGAGGCCGACATCGTGATCATTCCAAGCTGGAAGGACCTCGATGCCCCTCTGGCCGCGTCGTTCAAGGACGCGCTGCAACGCGCGCATCGGCGCGGCGCGCTGATCGTGGGCTTGTGTCTCGGCACCTTCGCCATTGCCGGAGCAGGATTGCTTGCGGGGCGAAAGGCAACCACCCACTGGGCCTATACGGACCAGTTGCAGGCGCTGCATCCCCACGTCGCGATCGACGCGGACGTTCTTTATGTCGACGAAGGCGACATCATCACCTCCGCTGGCGTCGCTGCCGGGCTCGACTGCTGCCTGCACATCGTGCGCGCCCGCTATGGCGCGGAGGCAGCACTTCGGCTTGCCCGCCATGTCGTGCTCTCGCCGCACCGGCAGGGCGGACAGGCGCAGTTCATCGAGCGCCCGCTTGCGCCAACGCCGACCGCGGACCGGTTCACGCGCGCGCTCGACCATGTGCGGGCAACACCAGGCGAACCGCACAGTCTCGACAGCGTCGCCGGTACGGCCGGCCTCACCCGCCGCACCTTCACGCGCCGCTTCCAGAAGTCGATCGGCACCAGCTTCGGCGACTGGCTTGCCGACCAGCGTGTCGCGCTGGCGCAAAGACTGCTGGAGCAGACGGACAAGTCGATGGATGTGGTGGCCTTCGAGGCCGGCTTCGGCAGCGCCACCTCGCTGCGCCAGCATTTCGCCGCGCGGCTCAGGACCGCGCCGATGCAGTACAGGCGCGAGTTTTCGCGAGCAATTCCAGGAAAAGTGCCTGGCGGTTTTCCGTCGGGAATTGCCTGAGGACAAATCCTTAGAGCACCCAAAACGTAGGCGCGTTCAGCGGCGCATAATCGCTCGCGCCGGGTTGCCGACGACGGTCGTGTCGGCCGCCACGTCGCGCGTCACAACCGCGCCGGCGCCGACGATGGCGCCCTCGCCTATGTTGATGCCGGCGAGGATGACCGCGCTGCCGCCGATCCAGGCATGGTCGCTGATCGTCACCGGCCTGGCGATCTCCAGTCCGGCCTGCCGGCCGGAGGCTTCGCGATGATGCTCGGCACAATAGATCTGCACATTTGGGCCGAGCAGCGTCCTCTTGCCGATGCGTACCGGCGCCGTGTCGAGGATGGTGCAGCCGGCATTGAGGAAGGTGCCATCGCCGAGAAACAGGTTGAAGCCATAAGCGCAATGGAACGGCGCCTCGATGCGAGCCCCCTCGCCCGCGCCGCCGAGCAGCGCCCGCAAGGCAGGACCCATATTGCCGCGCTGCCGGGGCGGCAGGCTGTTATGCTCGAACACGGCATCGCGCGCGGCAGCGCGCAACGCCTCCAGCTCGTCGTCGATGCAGCTGTACCATTCGCCGGCCGCCATCTTCGTTCGTTCGCTTGTCGTCATGGCGGCACCTCCAGATTTGTCTGCTGCCAAAGCATAATCCATCGTCAGGCAAAAGCCCGTGGCCAAACGACCGGCCTATGCTAGCCTGCCTTCATGGAACCGTACGGGGTTCCGATTTTGAGGGGGTCGACTATGCTTTACATCCTTGCATTGCTGATAGGTGTCGTTGCCGGCCTGCGCGCCATGACCGCGCCCGCGGCCGTGGCATGGGGTTCTTATCTCGGTTGGCTGCCGGTTGCCGGAACCTGGGCGAGCTTCATGGGTCACTGGATTGCCGTCGGCATCTTCACCATCCTGGCCATTGTCGAATTGATCACTGACCAGCTGCCGTCGACGCCGAGCCGGAAAGTGCCGCAGCAATTTGGCGCCCGGATCATCTCCGGCGCCTTCGCCGGCGCGGTGATCGGCGCCACTGCCGGCGCCACGGTCGGCGGCCTCGTTGCCGGCGCCATCGGCGCGGTGATCGGCACGCTGGGCGGCGCCGAAGCGCGCGCCAGGCTGGCCGCCTCCTTCGGCAAGGATCCGCCTGCCGCCTTCATCGAGGACGCGATCGCAATTATCGGCGGCCTGCTGATCGTGGCGGCGGTCGCATGAGCGCCAAAACTTTCGATGCCATCGTCATCGGCGCCGGCCAGGCCGGCACTCCACTCGCCGGCAGGCTGAACGCGGCCGGCATGAGCGTGGCGTTGATCGAGCGCAAGCTCATCGGCGGCACCTGCGTCAACACCGGCTGCATCCCCACCAAGACGATGGTGGCGAGCGCCTATGCCGCCCACCTTGCCCGCCGCGCCGCCGACTATGGCGTGACCCTTTCCGGTCCGGTCGGCGTCGACTACCAAGCGATCAAGGCGCGCAAGGACAAGGTGTCGGGCGCTTCCCGCACAGGACTCGAGACCTGGATCGCGGGCATGGAGAACTGCACGCTCTACCGAGGCCATGCGCGTTTCGAATCCGCCAACACCGTGCGCGTCGGCGACGATGTGCTGACCGCGCCAAAAATCTTCCTCAACACCGGCGGACGCGCCTCGGTGCCCGACCTGCCCGGGGTCAACGACGTCCCCTACCTCACCAACGCCTCGATGATGGATCTCGATGTGCTGCCCGGCCATCTCATCGTCGTCGGCGGCAGCTACATCTCGCTCGAATTCGCGCAGATGTTCCGCCGCTTCGGCTCGCAGGTGACGGTGATCGAGAAGGCGCCGCGGCTGACCGGCCGGGAAGACGAGGACACTTCCGCGGCCATCCAGTCCATCCTCGAAAACGAAGGCATCGCCGTTCATGTCGGCGCCGGCGACATCGGCTTCGCCAGGCAAGGCAACGACATCGCCGTCACCTTCTCCGTCGGCAAGCCGGCGGCCATCGGCTCACATGTGCTGCTGGCACTCGGGCGCGTTCCGAACACTGACGATCTCGGCCTCGACAAGGCCGGCGTCGAGGTCGACAAGCGCGGCTACATCGTCGTCGACGACCAGCTGCGCACCAGCGTGCCTGGCATCTGGGCGATGGGCGACTGCAACGGCAAGGGCGCCTTCACCCACACCTCCTACAACGACTTCGAGATCGTCGCCGCCAATCTGCTCGACAACGACCCGCGCAAGGTCAGCGACCGCATCGAAGCCTACGCGCTCTATATCGATCCGCCGCTCGGCCGCTGCGGCATGACGGAAGCCGCCGTGAAGAAATCCGGCCGCCGCGCGCTGGTCGGACAGCGGCCGATGACCCGTGTCGGCCGTGCGGTCGAGAAGGGCGAAACGCAAGGCTTCATGAAAATCCTGGCCGACGCCGACACGGGCGAGATCCTCGGCTGCTCCGTGCTCGGGCCGGGCGGCGACGAGGCGATCCACTGCGTGCTCGATCTCATGTACGCCAAGGCGCCGATCTCGACGCTGGCGCGCGCCATGCATATCCACCCCAATGTCTCGGAACTTCTGCCGACCATCGCCCAGGAACTCAAGCCGCTCGCCTAATGCATGTCGCCCAGAAGTGTGCAGCGGTTCTGGGACAACGACATGCATCAAGACAAAGACTTAACAGGCTGCTGCAAAAGTCGCGTCCTTTTCGATTTTGATGACATTTGTCGGAATGCTTGGTCTGATCGGGCTGGATTTTGGCTTTTGCAGCTACCGGTTTTGCGTGTGTGTGGGTT
>NZ_JAVIIT010000028.1:0-47337 GCF_033977265.1 Mesorhizobium australafricanum
CTTCCTGGTCCCGCAGCATGCCGCTGTGGCGCACCACCGCACAGGAGAACTGAACGATGTCCCGAGCTCGACCAATGTCATCGAGGGCATTGTTGAACAGATTACTCGACATTGCGCGAGAGACGCGTCCCGCTTGCAAATCGGCAGTTTGTCTATGCGGCGGTAGCCCGCCTCCGTGGGAAAGTCCGGACCGCTGCGCCTGGCGCGAGGGTCCGCCCTCGGCCCGCAAAGCGCCTGATTGCTGCCGCGACCCTTCAGGCCGTTG
Source organism: Mesorhizobium australafricanum (assembly GCF_033977265.1). Lineage (NCBI taxonomy): Bacteria > Pseudomonadati > Pseudomonadota > Alphaproteobacteria > Hyphomicrobiales > Phyllobacteriaceae > Mesorhizobium > Mesorhizobium australafricanum. The sequence continues at coordinate 266 of NZ_JAVIIT010000028.1, forward strand.
AGAACCTATGCGGCGGCTATCGCGCGCGCTCCCATCGTCGCTGCGTGGCGGCCTGGCCTCCATGCCGGACGGAGTTTTTCCAAGCGAGGAGGCGGAGGCGCGAGAGCCTTCGGGGACGCGATCTCTGCGCCTCGATCCGGCATCGGAATCCGAAGGGCCCGGTTGCCGCCGTGAACCGGAACGGCTATCGCGCGCGCCTCCATCGTCACGGCGTGGCGGCCTGGCCTCCATGCCGGATGGGTTTCGACCATGCGACGGGGCGGAGGTGTGTGAGCTTTCGGTGACGCCATCTCTGCGCCGCGATCCGGCATCGGAACGCGAAGGAATCGCTTGCCGTCCTTCACCGCGTCCCGGCTCATCGTCAGAACGCAAAGCGCTTTCTTCCTCGCTTGCTTCACCTTCTCGCGCCAAAGGAAAACGGCGCCGCGCCATGCCCGTTCCGCGCAATGCGGAAGCGAAAAGTCGTGGTTGACCAACGGGGACGCGCGCGGACCGGTCCTGCGGGGTATCATCACCGCGGCCTGCGACGCGGCTGGAAGAAGCTTCGCTAGCCTGCGGCTCGCTGTGCGTCCGCTCGACAATCGAGTTGAACGCGTTTCCACCTTCTGCCGCGGCGTGACCTGATGCGGCGCGGGGCCTGCCGTCCGGGGCGCCACCGGCTGGAGTGTCTCCGATGCGCGATCTTCCCGTCCGGCCGATGTTGGTCATGTTTCGTCTCCGATCCAGGCAACAACGCATCGCCTAAAGTGTGTGGAGCAACGACAGGCGAGCCAACATGGTCGTCGCTCAGGAACCCCAAAGCGCGCCTAGGCACCGAACCCGGGAGCTCTGAAGGAAGCACCTTGTCCGATCGGTAAATCGAGCAGGCCCTTGGCCGGGCCGACGCTCGAATACCTTTCACTCGCAGTCGGGAGGTCGCAATCACCTAACAACCATTGCTTCCTTGAGGCGGAACGTAGCTTGGCTGACCTGACAACAAACTGACGCGCTATGAGAGCTGAGCAGAATCTGAGAGCCGCCGGAGCAAACCGTTGCTTTTGGCCAAGGGACGATGGCCGGCTGAACTGACGTGCGAACGGTATGGCCGACGCGAGTACGTTAGACCGGCTGCGACCGTAAGGCACACGGAATCCAGCTGCTTGGAACGCCAGACTCCTATCCTCAGAGGGGACGTGACTTTCTCCGGAGTGAAGGTGCATCTATGACCAAGTGTGCGGCGAGCTCATCGTGGCGAATCTCTTTCCTTTCTGATTTGTTCGGCCGCAGAGCGCCTCACCCCACCAAAATTGCAGCTCCCGCATCGGCTCCGTAGCCAGCAATGACGCGGGCGACGTACCCCGACATTCCACGGCGTTTGATCTCTGGTTGGTTGCAATGGTCGCAGCAGGCCCGAAAGCGTCGAGCCTTACCCCGGCTGCTGAACGCCCAATCCAGAACCCTGACCGAAAGGCTTGGGCGCCGGGCGATCTTCGGCCCCTGAAAATATTCCGAGATCGCGGTGCGCATGCAGGACCGGGTCCTCATTAGCTCGCTGACCTGATCAATTTGATGATGGCGCTGCTCCAGCATCTGCTCCCGGTCGAGCGCGAGTACCTGTGCTGTCTCCACCGTTTTCTCCGCCATGAAACGCAGCCTTGAGATATCGCGGCCCACGCTCGAACCGTTGTGGAACATGACCGCCACGGGAGGCTTCCCATCCCGTCCGGCGCGGCCGAATTCACGTAGCTGGTGCTCAACCGACGCCGCCTGCTGCCAACGGATCACGAGGCGGACGTTCGGCACGTCGAGCCCCATACCAAAGGCATTGGTGCAGATGATGGTCGACGGTCGGTCTGCTTTGCCCAAGGAACCGCTTGACGAGCTCCTGCCGCTCCCATGCGTCCCCAAGTTTGGAATGATAGAGCGGCACTTCAAGCCCGAGACCGCGCAGGGCCGCTTGCAGCCTCGCCGACGTTCGTTGACGGTACTAAGACCATCGCCTTCTGTCCCTGGAGCTGAGGTGTCCGCACGAGAGATGCGATTTCCCGTGCTCGCATGCAGCTTTTATGCTGGCAATCCAATACTCGAAAGTCGTTTATTATCAGTTGCTTGCGGTAACAATTTATGCATTCCGCGCCCTTTCTAGGACACGGTGCTTGAAATTATGCAGCTTTTATGCATATATTGGATGAAATGATGAGAGGCAGTGCTATTATGCATCCCGTACTTCGCGTCCCGGAACTCCAGGGCTTGGAAAAGAAAATCTATGAGACCCTCGTTCGGCGTGGCGGCAATGGGCTTTCGCAGGCGAAGATAATCCAGTTGTTAGAGCTTGCCCCGTCCAGTCAGTCTTCGGTTTCAAGAGCTCTTGCCAAACTCGGCGCAGCCGGGCTCGTCGAGAAGTCTGGAACCACGAGAGATGCGTCGTTCAGCCTAACGGCGGAAGCGAAGTGGTTTGCGATTCCAGGCCACCTTCGACCGCAGGTGAAATACGATCCAGACCGCTTTGGATCCTACGACCCTAACGTTGCACCCTGGCTTGATCCTGCTTCGCACGCGCTCATGTCCGAGTCCGTCGGAAAGGGTAGCCTAGAGCTCGATCCTTCCACCTACACGCGTGAAATTGCCGAAAGATTCTTGATCGAGATGTCCTGGGCTTCTTCGGCGCTTGAAGGAAATACTTATTCCCTGCCTGAGACCGAGGCGCTCATCAAATACGCGGAGGTCGCGGGGGGAAAGTCTGAAATCGAAGTCCAAATGATCTTGAACCACAAGCAGGCGATTGGATGGGTTATCGACAACATCGCGACAGTGGAGATCGCTCCGGAGACGGTGATGAGACTGCACGCGATGCTCATGCGCACTCTGGTCAGGCAGAACAATCTCGGCGCGGTTCGACGCGAGCCGGTTAGCATCACGACCAGTTCATACGTTCCGTCGTCCGACCACACCGAGTTATCAATGGGACTTTCGGAGCTCTGCTGGAAGGCGTCCACAGCGAAAGACCCGTTCGAGGCCTCCTTCGCTTTGCTTGCAGGCATCGCTTACCTGCAGCCCTTCATAGATGGCAACAAGAGGACCGGGCGACTGCTCTGCAACATCCCGCTACTGAAAGCAGGACTGCCTCCCATCTCCTTCATCGGAGTGGGTAGAGCCGCTTACGGGATCGGCATGACGACATGGTACGAACTGGCTGATACAAGCCACCTCGGTAAAGCGATCGCCGAAGGCTATGCAATCACAGCGCCGTCCTACCTTGTGGCAACCACCACCAAGAGAGTGCCGCGCTCAGTGGAGATCAGAATGCGACGGCGCCTTGACGACGCCGTCGCGGAGTATCTCAGCCAGGCAGTCGCCAGTCCCGATTTGATGTCAAGCGATTTCGCGAGAGACGCATTCAGGGAGCTCGAGGGAGAAGACCTGGATGTCATAGTTCAGTCCTTCGTGGACATCATCGCGTCTATCAATGAGTTGAACTGCGTCGCATACGGTGTCGCGCCTGACCTTGTCGAAAAATATCACAGGGTGAAACCCGGCGGAGGCGCACACGTTGGACCGTAGGTCCTCCTGCATAAATCGCAAAGGCAAACACTTGATATAACGGTATATTTTTCGGCCAAAGCAATTTTGCATGAAAGATGCATAAATTGACGCCTTCCAATGAGTCCGCCGTCTCCGTCATCAATCCGAATGAGCAGACCGCTTTCGAGTTAGTAAAGCGATATTGGAAGCTGTCCTGGGCGAGATCGGCAGGGCCGTTCTACTACCGCTGCGACGGAGAACTGGGCTTCAGATTACCCTATCGGCGGGACACCATGCGCATCATCGTGGCACTGCCGGACGCTGACGAAATGCCTGGGACTGCGCCCTCCCTTTGTGGCATATTCGGGTGCGCCTTTCTCCATTTCGGCAGAAAGCGTGTGCTTGTATCACGACCATTTCGTTACGCGAGTCATCAGCGTTTGCAGGCTCATAGATGAAGGTCCGCATCATGCCTTTCCCGCACCGGACTCGTCGAGCTTCGGCGTCAGTCCCAGGATAGGCCCCACCGCCTTGGAGCTTCTGAATCGCTGCAGAATGTCGATCGTCGCGGCATAGGCGAGCGCCACCACGTCGCCGACACCGATAACCGTCATCAAGCACCGGCAGGTCGCGTTATTCCTGGTTATCGTGAGCACTTTTTGTGCAGGCGAGCCAATTCGGCGCGCACTACCGCCGGGCGGCCAGCAGCCTCCATGATCTCTTCGAGATCGGGCATGCCTTCGACGAGCTCGCAAATCCGCTCCTGCGCAAGCCGAATACCCATCTGCCCGGCTCGCTGCCCCAGGGGCGCAACTCGCCGCAGCGGCCGGCCTACGGCCTCAATGCCGAGCAGCTTTCGGGCTCGCCCTTCACGCGGCGCGTGGCACCAAAAGCGTTCCTGGCTCTACCGCATCCGGCCGAGCTTCCGGCACACCGGCCGCTTCAAGGCACTATCTGCTTGGGAAGACCGCGCCCAATCTCGGCGACCATGAGCTGGCGCTCGGCGAGCATCGCTGGAACCCGGCCGATGCCGAGCGAGCCGACCTGTTCAAGTCGCAAGTCCGACAAAAATGTGACGTAACGAACAGGCGGAATCGCGCATGAAAGCCAACATATTGAACTAAAACCGCTTTTTGAGCTGGCACAACTTTTGCGCTTTGAACTGCAACGTCCACCCCAGGAACGGAGCCGTTCATGTCCTTACCGACGATTTCGCTTGAGAGTTTGGTCAGCACCAAATCCTTCGACAAGTTGCTGACGATCGCGAAATCCACCGGCTGCGCATCTTCATCCTGCGGCTCGTCCGCAAAGCCGGACGAGATGGACTCCGCGGTCTGGGAGAAGATCAAGGACCATCCATGCTATTCCGAAGAGGCGCACCATTATTTCGCGCGCCTGCATGTGGCGGTCGCGCCAGCCTGCAACATCCAGTGCAACTACTGCAATCGCAAATATGACTGTGCCAATGAAAGCCGGCCCGGGGTCGTCTCGGAAAAGCTGACCCCAGACCAGGCGCGACGCAAGGTAATCGCGGTCGCCAACGAAGTGCCCCAGCTTTCCGTGCTCGGGATCGCCGGACCGGGCGACGCCTGTTACGACTGGAAGAAGACAAAGGAAACTTTCGAACGCGTCGCCAGTGAAATCCGCGACATCAAGCTGTGCATCTCCACCAACGGGCTTGCGCTGGCGGATCATGTTGCCGAGCTTGCCGACATGAATGTCGATCACGTGACAATCACCATCAACATGGTCGACCCCGAAATCGGCGCAAAGATCTATCCTTGGATCTTTTACAACCATCGCCGCCACACCGGCATCGACGCTGCCAGGATCCTGCACAAGCGGCAGATGTTGGGCCTGGAGATGCTGACCGCGCGCGGCATCCTCACCAAGATCAATTCGGTGATGATCCCCAGCGTCAACGACGAACACCTGATCGAGGTCAATAAATGGGTAAAGGAGCGTGGCGCGTTCCTGCACAATGTCATGCCACTGATTTCCGACCCGGCGCACGGTACGCATTTCGGCCTGACCGGGCAGCGCGGCCCAACGGCGTTGGAACTGAAGACGCTTCAGGATCGCCTCGAAGGTGGCGCCAAGCTGATGCGCCATTGCCGGCAGTGCCGGGCCGATGCTGTCGGCCTGCTTGGCGAGGATCGTGGCAAGGAGTTCACGATCGACCAGATTTCGGACGACATCACCTACGACGCCAGCAAGCGCGAGGCCTATCGGGAGGTGGTCGCGCGCGAGCGCGGCGATCACGTGGTAGCCAAGAGCGAAGCGATCGCGACGGTCAAGGCAGCGGGTTCCAGCAAATCGCTCCTCATCGCTGTGGCGACAAAGGGCGGCGGCCGGATCAACGAACATTTCGGCCATACGGCGGAATTCCAGGTTTATGAGGCCTCTCAGAGGGGGATCAGCTTTATCGGGCATCGCAAGGTCGAGCAGTATTGCCTCGGCGGTCGAGGCGCGGACGCCACCCTCGACAGCATCATAGCTGCGCTCAAAGGCATCGACATCGTGCTGTGCGCCAAAATCGGAGATTGCCCCAAGGATCAGCTCGCAGAAGCTGGAATCCGGGCAATGGATGTTTATGGCTACGGCTACATCGAGACCGCTATCAGCGCGCTTTACGCCGCCGAGTTTGGGAGCGAACCACTGGCGGCGACGGCTTGAGTGTCTCGTCCCAACCGAATCAGGAGTTGAGAAATGGCCTTCAAGATCATCGCCTCGCAATGCACGCAATGCGGTGCCTGCGAGTTCGAATGTCCATCGAGTGCGATCAAATTCAAGGGCGAGACCTACGTGATCGATCCGGAGCAGTGCACCGAATGCAAGGAGGCCTTCGATACCCAGCAATGCGCCTCGGTATGCCCGGTGCCGGGGACCTGCATTCCCGCCTAACCTCCAGTCGGGTCACCGGCACGGTCGGGGTCGCTTCCGGAGCACGCCATGACCTCCTTTGTTAACGAACTGCAGCCGCGAGAAAGGAAGGAAGGGGATGGGCCTCGGACGCGAACAGGAGGTCGAGATCCGCAAGCCTCCACGATTTATGCCGGGCGAGCGGGTCCGTGCCACACGCCACATCAAGAATGACGGCACCTATCCCGGTAGCGAGATAGGCGCAAACCTCGTGCGGAAGGGCGATGAAGGCTATGTGCGCGACATCGGCACCTTTCTCCAGCAGTTCTACATCTATGCGGTCGAATGGTTCGATCGCGGCACCGTCGTTGGCATGCGCGCCCACGAACTCATCAGCCTCGACAAATCCGGGGATCCTTGTGCCGAAATCACTTGTGGTCACTAACAAGGGAACAGCCCGATGAAGGTTATGATCCGCAAGACCGACGCCGGCCTATCGGCGTATGTGCCCAAGAAGGATCTCGAAGAGCCGATCATCGGCGTCGAGAATGAAGAGCTATGGGGAGGGTCTATAACGCTCAGGAACGGCTGGCGGCTCGTTCTGCCCGACCTTCCGCGAGATACACCTTTGCCAATCACCGTCGAGGCAAGAAAGATTTCCGACGAGGATTGATGCCGCAGGTCGGCAACCTGAGAGCGTCAACGGGAAACGAGCATGAATAAGATTCTGGCCTTGGGCCATCTTGTGATCAATCGGGACAGCCATGCCGCAAAGCAGCTTAACCTGCTGAAGAAGGCTCTCTGCGCCGATGAGATCATCCCGTATCTGGGTCCCGACCTGCTTCGGCTTAGGTACGAGGAACCACCGGTACCGCACACGCCGCAAGCCGTTGCCGCCGCATTCAACGCGCGGGCGCCCGCTCCTTCCAAGATTCGCACCAATATGTGGTCGGTCGCTCAATTCATCGAGCAGCGCCGGCATCGGCGGACGCTCCAAGCCTGGATGGCTGAGATATTCGCAGGGCCGGTGGCGCCGACCGTTTTCCATGCCTGGCTCGCGACACTTCCCCTCTCGCTGATCGTCGATACCTGGTACGACGGCGCCATGCGGGCGGCCCTCATAGACACCGGCCGCACTGATGTCGTCGAAATTCAAGGCGTCACGCGGGCGCACGCAATTGGCGACGTTTGGACGAAAACGTACGATTTGTCTGGAACGGAACTCCAACCAGACTCGGCGGCAACGACGGTCCTCTATACGCCGCACGGCAGCGTCAAGCCGGCGGCAAACTTCCTTATCGCAGATTCGGATTACGTCGAGGCCCTAACCGAAATCGATATCCAGACTCCGATCCCTCGAGCCGTGAAGGAACGGCGCACCAAGCGCGGTTTCTTCTTCTTCGGCTGCCGGTTCGACGACCAGATGCTGCGCACCTACGCCAGACAGGTCATCAAGCGCTCAAGCGGCCCGCACTTCGCGGCTATTGACTCGGCAACGCTGACCAAAAACGAACGCCGCTTCCTTGCAGCAAACGCAATCACGGTCATAGACATGCCGGCAGGCGAAGCCGCGGCTCAACTGGTTGGGACAGGCGTCTAGCAGATGATAGCCAGCTTTGCATGTCATGGGCATTTGACGGGGGAGTCGTGCGCCTCAAGACCCTCCAAACGGCCCAATATCACTGGAATGCACCCCCGAACGGTAAGGCTATCCGCGGCGTGACGAAGCCCGGGAATTCGCTCGCGAATGGAGAAGCGGCCGGTTCGGTCCAGGGCTTGAGCACGATCGCCCGCATTACGCGGATGAATTTGCGGCACCCCTGGCTGGTCACCGTGGCTATCGGCTCGACACTCGTTGCGGCATCGCTCCAATTGCTCATCCCCGAGCTCCTCGGCCAGGCCATCGACCAGACCCAGACAGCCATCGGCGGGGGTGTCAACGGAGCGGCAGCGCAAGAGGGGCTGTGGACCTCGGCGCTCCTGCTGCTTGCCATTAGCGTGCTGCGCGGCCTCTTCACGCTGGCTCAGAACTATCTTGCCGAAGCGGTCGGACATCACGTCGCGTGTGAACTGCGGGTCGCTTTTTATGAGAAGATCCAGCGGCTCAGCTTTTCTTTTCACGACCAGGCGCATTCAGCCGATCTGATCACGATCGGCATGCTCGATCTGGAAGGCGTGCGTATGTACTTCTCTGCCGCTCTGGTTCGCGCCGTTCTGCTCGTCATGTTGATCGGGGTCGGCGCCCACATGCTGATTTCCATCAACCTGGTTCTTGGTCTCCTCGCGCTGAGCTTTGTGCCCTTCGTCGGATGGCGCTCATCAATCACACAGATCAAGCTGCGGGCCACATGGCTTGACCTGCAGGAGCGGCTTTGCGTCCTCAGCCGTGTAATGGAAGAAAATCTTACCGGCATCCGGGTTGTCCGCGCGTTTGCAGCGCAGGCCTACGAGATGCTGAAGTTCGACCGCGCATCGAAGAGTGCGCTTGGCCTCATGCACGAACGGGCCCAGATTTACGTGCGCGATATTTCCGCGATGAATTTCTCGTTCTTTTTCGCCATGGGGTTGGTTCTGTGGATCGGCGGCAACAAGGTCATCGCAGGCGAAATCAGCGTCGGAAAACTTGCCACGTTCCTCACCTTTATGACCATCCTCCAGATGCCCGTTCGCCAGATAGGCTTGATAGTCGATGGCTTCGCCCGCGCCTCGACATGCGGTTCGCGCCTGTTCGGGTTACTCGACCTGGATATCGCGATCAAGGACGCAGCAGACGCCAAACCGCTCGAAATCAGCGAGGGCACCTTGCGCTTCGACGATGTTTCATTCGCCTATCCGGACCCTGAGAACCGCCCAGTTCTGAAGAATATCAGTTTTGAAGCCCGCAAGAGCGAAACGATTGCAATTGTCGGCCCGCCCGGCTCGGGCAAGTCGACCATAGCTCATCTGATCCCTCGTTTTTACGACGTCGCCAGCGGCGTCATCACGCTTGACGGCCAGGATATCCGCGAGGTCACCCTGGCGACGCTTCGCAGAGCCGTCGCGGTCGTGCAGCAGGATGCATTCATTTTCCCCACGACGATCGAAAACAACATCGCCTATGGCGATCCCTGGGCCAACGCACAGCGGATCGAGCGCGCAAGCGAGTCGGCTCAGCTTCACGACTACATTCTCCGGCTGCCGGCCGGTTACAAAACGGTGGTGCGTGAGCGCGGCGTATCCCTGTCGGGCGGCCAGCGTCAGCGCCTGGCGATCGCTCGCACGATGATGCTGCGCCCGTCGGTCATCATATTCGACGACTCGACTGCCGCGGTCGATGCCGCCACAGAACAGCGCATTCGCTCCGCGATGCGACTCTTTGCCAAGGACCGCGTGACCATCATCATCGGCCACCGGCTAAGTTCGCTCATGGATGCCGACGCAATCCTGTTTATCGAGAACGGCGAGATTGTCGAGCGTGGCACTCATGAGGAGCTTCTGGCGAAGGGGGGACGCTACAAGGCCCTCTACGATCTCCAAGTGCGCGCATTTGATGACATGCTGCCCAACCAAGAGGGGGTGAGCTGATGCTCCAGCGTGGCGAAGTCGAGACGGAGCGCGACGATGCCCGCGACGACCGGCGTCCGCCCCATGCGGTCGTCGGTTCGCACCGCATCGAAGAGGAGATATTCGGGCAGGCGTTTGACAAGAATATTGTCCGGCGCATTTGGGCGTTCGTGCGACCCTACCGCACCAACTTGATAGTCTCGGTTGCCGTGATGTTGATCCTCACCGGCACGCAGCTTCTCGTCCCGCTGACCATCCGCTTTGCTATCGACCACGGCATGCAGCCGGGAAGTGGCGATCGTTCGGCCCTGCTCGCAGCCGCCTGCGCATTCCTTTTCACCATTTCGGTCAATTTCGGCGCCAGCTACACGCAAGAGATCGTGATCTACAAAATGGCGGAGAAAGTTCTGTTCGATATTCGCCGCGCCACGTTCGGCCATCTGCAGGACGTGGCGCTTTCCTTTATGGACAAGACAGAGGTGGGACGGCTGATGTCGCGTCTGCAGGGCGACGTCAATTCCATGCAGGAACTCCTCGAAACCTCGGTGTTTTGCCTGGGCGACATCATTCTTGTCTTTGGCATCGTCTTCGTCATGCTGTGGCTCGATGTTCGCTTGGGGCTCCTTACGTTCTCACTGGTGCCTGTTCTCCTCATCGTGCGCATCTTCTGGCTGCCGCACGCCCGCGGCGCCTTCATGGCTGCCAACGAGGCCAATTCGGTTTCCAATGGCGCGCTGGCCGAAGCCATTCATGGCGTAAGGGCAGTGCAGTCCATGGACCGGCAGCAGGTCAATTTAATGCTTTATGACGACAAAGCCCGCGCCAATCTCAAGACACATCTGACCGCCGCCGAATACGCCCAGATCATGGTGCCGATCGTCGATAGCCTGACGGGCGTTGCCATGGCTGTCGTCATCGTCGTCGGCGGCTCAATGGTCATGAGCGATCGCATCGATGTGGGTGTGATGGTCGCGTTCCTCTTCTACATCCAGCGCTTCTTCGATCCGATCCGCTCCCTCACCTTGCAATATTCGATCATGCAAAGGGCAATGGCGTCGGGAAAGCGACTGATCGACGTGCTTGACGTCAAGATTGAGGTCCGGGACAAACCGAATGCCACGGAGCTTTCGCCCGAGATGGACGGCTCGATCGAGTTCAGGAACGTTACTTTCGGATATGATCCCAAGCATCCGGTATTGAAGAACGTATCGTTTCGGGTCAATCCCGGCGAAACCGTCGCCCTGGTCGGGCCGACCGGTTCAGGTAAATCCAGTGCAATGGCCCTCGTCCACCGCTTCTATGATGTCCAGGAGGGGCAGGTGCTGGTCGGCGGGTATGATGTGCGCGATCTCACCCAGAAATCGCTTGGCCCTCAGATCGCCATGGTGCTCCAGGAGCCGTTCCTTTTTACCGGCACGGTTTTCGAGAACATCCGCTACCACAAGGCTGAAGCCACGCGGGAAGAGGTTATCGAGGCCGCCATGGCGGTCGGCGCGCACAGCTTCATCGTGCGCCTTCCTAATGGATACGATACCGATCTATGTGAAGGCGGCGGCAATCTCTCGCGGGGCCAGCGCCAGCTTATCAGCTTTGCGCGTGCGCTTGTCGCAAACACCAAGATTCTGGTACTCGACGAAGCAACCGCCAATATCGATAGCTACACGGAAATGCTGATTCAGAAGGCACTGGTCAGGCTCCTCGAAGGCCGCACTGGCCTCGTCATCGCCCATCGCCTTGCCACAGTCCGAGGCGCCGACCGTCTTGTCGTTCTCCAGAATGGCAAAGTCGCCGAATCCGGCAAGCACGACCAATTGATCGAAATGGGCGGTCTCTATTCCAAACTCTACAGGCTCAACCACGCCTCGTTCGACGACACGCCCGATGAGCAACTCGACACCTCCGAAGCAGCGGGCTACAGATCTGAGGCGCGAAGCTCCGAGGAGCCAGCGCATTCGTGCAAGCGTTTTGCCGAGCGGTGATAGCCGACGCGTCGCCGGCTTTGCACAAGCAGATCGAGCGCCTGTGCGATGCCGATCTCGCCACCACCCATGACGAGAATTTGATTTTCACGAAAAGGCTCGCGATAGGTCCCGTGATTTTTTCTCCAAGCCTCGCAGCGTCCCAGAAAAGCACGCGTCATAGACTGGCTGAAGCCCGACGAGGATCGGTTATTCATTGGCGTAGCATAGATCGCCGAAATCTGACGTGGCGTTAGCCTTCATGGGCGAAGATGCAAACGCTACGCGCTTGGCGCACAGCTGGCCCAAGATCTGCCCCAAGTTCTGAGCAAACGGGCTTCCGGTCGACGCCGCCTTCTCTTGAGCCAAGTTATTGGTTTGCGGTTTCGTTCAAGTCCTGTCCAAATGAGGCCGGAGCGGCATATCGTCATGTACGCTCACGGTTTGCCGTTCGATCTTGTGGTGAATTTTGGGCGGGCAGTCGCCACAGTGCAGGGCTTCAAGGCGCGCAACGATTTCGGCGTCATCTTGGGTCTGCCTCTCGTTGTGGCGAACATACTCGACCCAAGTTGGCACATGATAACACTCGGTCCACAGTTCGGGCTTTTCGAGGTCACGCAGCAGCGCCCATTGCCTGGCTCCATCTCGCAGTCGGGCTTTTCGCCATGATGCCATCACATTGAGAAATTCTGGAACGTCTTTCTGGTGAATACGATAATCGACCATTATCATGATCGGTCCGCTTCGTGGTCGCAGGTCAAGCTGCAGGGTTGGCTCGCAGAACGTGTTGGTCGGATCGAGTTTGAGCGTTTCAAGATCCGGAAGACGCAAAATAACGCCGAGCAGTCCGCCAAATACAAGAACCAAGCTTGCGACGAGCAAGGCTCCCGAAACGCCTTGCAGATCCGCTAACTGGCCCCAGAGCCAGCTTCCCGCTGCCATGCCGCCATATGCGGCCGTCTGATAGAGAGAGAGGGCTCGTCCCACCACCCACCGAGGCGCCGAAAGCTGAACTGTGACGTTAAACAGCGAGAATGACTGGATCCATGCCGCACCGGCTGGCATGACGAGCAGGCAGCTAAGCCAAACGTGCTCGCTCCACGACAGGAACAAGCAGCTGATCGCCAGTGTAAAAAACGCACCGCGAACGACCCATTCGTTGGAGAGAATTTCGCGGGCGCGTCCGATGAGGAGCGCGCCACAGATCGCTCCCAAACCGAAAAAGCCAAGCATGACCCCGTAGGTGACCGCAGTGCCCTTAACCTGTTCGCGAACAACCAACGGCAGGAGAGCCAAAATGACGACTGCGGTGAGGCCGAAAATGAAACTCCGGCACATCAGTTTGAGAAGGTTTGGCGACAGAAGCACATAGCGGAATCCTGCCGCCATCGCGCTTCCGAAAGCCTCCCGCGGCAGCGCTCGTCGCGCCGGTACAGTTTTCCAGCGTAACAGCGCGGCGATCAGGGCGACATAGCAAAATACATTGAAGAGAAACGCGAAGGCCGCCCCGGCGGTCGCCACGATTATGCCGCCAATCGCCGGTCCGATGCTGCGCATGAGGTTGTAGCTCATGCCGTTGAGCGCAACTGCGCTTGGGAGGTCTTCGCGAGGCAGGATATCTCCCATCGAGGCTTGCCACGACGGATCGTGCAATGCCCAACCACAGCCGATCAGGAACGTGAGACCCAGAAGGGTCCAGGGTGTGATTTCCCCGGCGTAGGTCAAGAGCGCCAAGGACGCTGATACGCAAACCATCAGCAGTTGCGCCATTAGCATGATCCGGCGACGGTCAATGTTATCCGCAAGCGCTCCGGCTGCGAGCGAGAAGATCATGTAGGGCAAGGTGGTCGATGCCTGTACGAGCGCCACCATTCCATGGGAGCTGGCAATACTCGTCATCAGCCACGCAGCCGCCACACCTTCAACTAGCGTCCCAAGATTCGAAACAAGGGCCGCCGACCACAGAGAACGGAATGTCTTGTGCTGAAAGGGTACGAGTGGAGATGTTCTCTTCGCCATTGTGGGAAGCTTCGGAATCGACCGCGAGGCTGGATCTCTTCAGCTCACTCAACCACGGCCTCGCGGCTCAAGCCAAGCTGCCACAGTGAGCGCGCCTGCTAACCCAGGCAGATAGTTGTGGGCTGACGCTAAACCGCTGGCGAGATCGGCCGTTATCATCTGCTGGCGAGTTCTTCATGCGCACTGAGCACAATCGAGATGCAGCAGTTTTTCATTTCAAGAAGAGTTCCCGAGTTCCCCGACGGCAAGATGCGACATCTGATCCGATACTGCACCGCCCTGCAGCTTCGGACGCTCAAGCGTTTCCGAGCCGAATGCAACCCACTCCCGTAGCGGTGCATTCCATTCTCCTCGCGCGGAGGCCTGCGCTCGGCCCGCTTGCGAACACTGGCGCGACCGGTATCACTTGCTCGTCGAGGGACTTTTACGATAAAGCTCGGCGCGAACCAGGAAGCGCCAGGAGTTCCGAGCGGCGACTTCATTCTTCTATTCGTTTCTCATCAGGAAGGAACTATGAGGCGGCAAACGCGACCATTCACCGTGGAAGTCAAACAGAAGCGCCGTTATAAAAAAGCCGCCCGTTCCATCTGGGGCGATTTCGACATCGCCGCGGCGATGGGCGAAACTTCAGAGGAGCTCCAGAAGGTTCAACTGTCCAATCGTCAGCTTGTTGACTCTACTGTCGCGGCCCTTGATGCTGAACCTTTGCACAAACCGCAAATGGAGAATTTCATGGCAAATCGCCTGGAAACCGAAACAGCAGTAATTCCTACCGAACCGGCAGCCGAAGCGGAGAAGTCAAAATCGAGGGCGAGAACACCGCGGTCGAGGAAGCCAAAGGCTGAGCCGAGCGCGCCTGGCCGTAAGAACGGCGCCAAGCCGACATCCGCGACCACTGAAGCACCGCCATCGGCACGGACAGGCCGCAAGGTCTACTCGGTAAAGGAGCGCGGCCAGAAGCTCGCTCAGATCGAGACGTTGATCGGCGGCGGCGCCACTCTCAAGAGCGCGGTGAAGCAGGCCGGCATCTCGGAACAGACATATTATCTTTGGAAGAAAGCGGCGACGCCTGCAGCGGACAGCGACGAGCTGAAGGATCTCGTCGCGCTCGAGGAAGAAAACAAGCGGCTGAAGAGCCTGCTTGCGGATCGTCTGCGCAAGGAAAATACGGAACTGAAGAAAAGGCTTGGGCTGGATTAATTCAGCCTGAGCTTGCGGCTTCCCATATCGGCGCGCTGCCAGGCGATGTCGTGCTGTCTTTCGCTGCGTTGCGGTGAATGACCGGGTTGGCCGACTGGGTTCACCGTTCATCGGCGGCGTCCAGAACGATCGACATTGTCGACGTGGCCAATTTTGCGGCAGTAGACTGGTGATCGATCCATTTCCTTCCGAGGATGAATTGCCGACTTTTCTCTTGAAGCGTCATCGGGCTGACAACACATTCTGCAATGGTCGGCGGGTGTCGATGACGCCGCCTCGCAAGTCGGCTGTTCAGCAGGTCGGGAGGAAACGAAATGAAGGCGCAGGCCTTCGGCAGTCCGATTTTCGTGAAGCGTGCCGCCTATGTCGTGCAAGAGATTGCGGACCTCGAGGACGCCATCGATTTTCTCGATGAGTGGCCCGAAGATCGCAGGGACCTGATTCATGAGACTGCCTTTAAAGCATGTTTTGACGCTTATGATGGGAACAAGCCCTTAAGCGCAGCCCGCGCTGCCTTTTACGGCTTTGCGAAACGGGCCGTCATATTGGAAGATCCAACCTCGGCGATGCAGTGGATTGCCGCCTGCAAGACGGGCAGTGGCAAACGGTCCGTGTGAACAGCGACGTTGAGCGAGGGGGCTGGGAACGTGGGGCAATGTGGTCCCGTGAAGTGTCGCGTCCCAGAAAACCAGTTCTAACCATCGTCCGGAAACGGCGTCCGACCTAGGCAGGCATAGCGATGGAATCCCACGTCGGCCACGCGCTGCAAGGCTATGGTCTGGCAGCGGGCTGGTTGCTGGTAGACGCCGCGGGCGACACCTTCGAGCCGCCCTACGCCACGATTCATGGTCAGCCAAATCGGGTCATGATTTCAGAATGAATCGTCACTGCAGTGTACAGAGACGCTTCCAATGGCAAATCCCCAAACGCGAGCTGGCAAAGAAGATAGTTGGCCCCAGCCACTTCCAACTGACCAAGAAGAGCGTCCCGCACAAAAGCTGCCGTTCCCGCTATGCACAGTTCACTTTCAATCGCCGCTTCGAGGGTCAGCGGCAGGTTTGGTGGAGTTGGAATGCCATTGAGGTCGTAAAGAAACTTGAAGCTCTTGAGCCATGTTTCATAAGCAGGTGCCGCGATCGAATAGGCATGCGTGTCAGAACGCCCAATCACGATCATGCGCAGCAATCCCAGCAACGGCGACGGATTACCTTTGTCAGTGGTTTCCTCCCGCTTGGCGCGGAAGGCGTCGGTAACTTTGCGTACGGAGGAGCTATGCCCCACGCACGCGAGATTTGCGCCATTCGCGGCGGCCCAACCTGCCGATTCGGGTCGATTGGTGGCGACCCATGTCGGAGGACGCGGGCGCTGATGGGGTCTAAGCGTCAAGGGAACGCTATTCAGCTCAAAGTGGCGGCCCCGATAGGATAACTTCCCGCCTTTCATGGCGGCGATTACGATTTCGCTGGCTTCCGAATAACGGCCTGGCACTGCGTCCGCGCCAATCCCAAAATAACCCAATTCGGCTGAGAGAGAGCCTCGCCCAATACCGAGCTCCACCCTACCACCGCTCAACTGGTCGAGCATACAGATCTCTTCGAACGCCCGAAGCGGATGGTAAAGGGTAAGGAGCATCACCAGCGGCCCCACACGCAGCTGGCGGGTGCGCTGTGCGACGCTCGATAAGAAGAGATTTGGCGACACACCTCTCCCATGGGGGGTGCAGTGGTGCTCTGCGAGATGATATGCATAAAAGCCGAGGTGATCGCAGGCCTCCGCCAGCTTGAGACGATCGGCGCATTGTAGGCCGATGTCGCGACCGTCCTCATCCAAGTGATCGAAGATTCCGAAGGTCGGCTTCGAAGGCAAGACGTTTTTCACTCTATTGTCTCCGGAGTTTTGACGCGGAAGGTCCTTGCTTCGGACGAAGCTCGAAGCGCTCAAAGCAACGACATATTTTTGCGAAGCAACCCCTGTCCGCGGGGGTATAAATATGATTTCTATAGGCAGGTGGGTTATACTTACTGCTTTAGTCTTCTCAGTATATCAGACGTCCCAGACAGCAGTCTGTCCATTTGTTATTTTGTGCCTATGCTTACACTTATGTGTTCTTTCAAAAATGAATTTGAAAAAGTCGCGACCAGTACTTTCCGCCGCTTCAACGTTTTTTGCCACCACCTACCGTCTTGTCCTGGCGGCACGCGGGCTAGCAAGAAATTTGCATGCGAAGGCGTTACGGAAAATCCCAGTTGCGAGAGCGCGAAGGACACGCGCTCCCGTTCCTGCTTGATGTATCTGTGGTTCTCTTCATAGGCGTCGCGATGCGCAAGGATGCTGACGCCAACCGCATGGCCGATCACGTTCATGTTGAAAACATTTTGGATGCTGCGCAACCTTCCAATGATTTCGGGATGCCCCAATCCAAAACCGATACGGATACCGGCGGCGGCGTAGCTTTTTGAAAATGCCCGTAGGAGCAGAATATTGGGATAATGATCGGTAAGGCGCAGGCCATTATCCGGGGCGAAGTCGACATAGGCCTCATCCAGGCGATCCGACTGCGCCGCGAGGCGTTCGATCTCGGCCACCGAAACGAATGTTCCAGTTGGATTGTTCGGATTAGCTAGAAGAATGAACTTGGCGCCTTCTGCGGGACCAGAGAGCAATTCCTCTACCGGCAGGACATCAGATTGACCGCATTCGATTTCAAGAAATTGAGCCCCCTGCAACATGGCGAGTTTGCGGTTGAACGAAAAGCCTGGCGATAGCATCGCCACGCTGTCGCCAGGGGCGAGGAAGGCCCTGTAGATGAGTCCCAGCAGCTCGGAGGATCCGTTTCCGGCAATCACTTGATCCTTGGTGAGGCCGTAGGCATCAGCCGCCGCTTCCCTCAAGCCGATGTTGTCGTGTTCTGGATATAGATACTGCTGCTCAAGGGCGGCAATTGCACTTTGCATTACGACTTCCGGCATCGGAAATGGATTCTCGTTCGTATTCAACCGGACGCAGCTATCGTCCAGCGAATGGCGATCGGAGGGCAAAGGCTTTAGTTCCCTTGGCACCTGCGAAAACGACGAAAGCACGCTTTTTAGTTTTGTTCCCGACATATCCTCTCCAGTCGACTTGAGGGCTCAATCATCCACCCTCAACTTGCTCATGTTTAGCTCCCCATCAATTTCACTACTTCCTTTATAAGTGCTAATAATCCTTTTGTCTGAGGTCATCTCAAACTCAGGTTAGCTTTCTTGTAAGAGCCAATTAATGTTCTTTCCTATTTCTAACAACACTGCCTCATCGACTTCATCTGCCTCCGTGCGATGGTTTTAAAGGGGCATGACGAAACGTCTATTTCTGAGGCTATGCTTCGCATATGCATGCCTCGCCGTTTGTTCATCGACATATTGGAGGCTGGTTGCGAAGCGGCGTTGATCTGCGCCAGATTGCTTTTCGACCACGGCTAATGAGGCGCCACAGTATTTCTACCGCTCGCGTCAATAGCCGGCCAGGACCGCCCGATCCTCGTGCTGGATTTCCCGGGGTCGATTCGTTTGAATCTCTATGGTCGACACGGCGCCGGTGAACAGCGCTCCAGGCAAAAACCCGCATAGTGATGAACGTTGTTTGCTCAAGCGCGATTGGGCTGCTGTCGCCGCGTTTGTTTTCATCAATCCGCGAGTCCTCGCTTGGTGTCTGCGGCTTGCCCGTGCTGTGGTGGTGACCGATCCGGCGAAGGGACGGGTCGCAACGAGGCGGCCTCACTTGGCGGCTGTGGGACGGGTGGCTGGCCGGCCAATGTCTCGGCAAGATGATGCCCTGCAAACGCGGCTTCCAACTGCGCCTGATCCAATTCGCCTTCCCAACGGGCGATCACGAGCGTTGCCACGGCATTGCCGATGATGTTCGTAAGGGCCCGGCACTCAGACATGAAACGGTCGATACCGAGGATCAATGCCATGCCAGCCACCGGAACGGACGGCACCGCAGAAAGAGTAGCGGCCAGCGTGACGAATCCGGCGCCGGTGACCCCCGCCGCCCCCTTAGAGGAAAGCATAGCAACGAGTAGCAATAGGATCTGATCGCCGATCGAGAGATCCGTATTCGTCGCCTGGGCGATAAAGAGGGCCGCGAGCGTCATATAGATGTTGGTGCCGTCCAGATTGAAGGAATATCCCGTCGGAATGACCAGGCCCACGACTGAACGCTTGGCGCCAGCCTTCTCCATCTTCTCCATGAGAGTGGGCAGCGCGGCCTCCGAGGAGGACGTTCCAAGAACCAACAGCAGCTCTTCCTTGATGTATCGGATGAGAGAAACGATCGAGAAGCCATTGAAACGGCAGACCGCGCCGAGAACGATAAACACGAAGAGAAAAGCCGTGAGGTAGAACGTCCCGACCAGCATTGCGAGATTGACGACGGAGCCGATGCCGTACTTGCCGATTGTGAAGGCCATGGCGCCGAACGCGCCGATCGGGGCAGCCTTCATCAGGATACCAACGAGCGCAAAGATCGGCACGGTGAGCGCCTGGAGGAAGGAACTGATCGGCTTGCCCATCTCTCCAACCATCGCAAGCGCAATGCCAAACAGGACCGAGAAGAAAAGGACCTGAAGGATGTCGCCGTCTGCAAAGGCGGCCACAATCGTGGTCGGAATGATGTTCATCAGAAAGCCCGTCACGGACTGCTCGTGGGCCTTTGCGGCATAGGGATTGACGGCTTGGATATCGAGCGAGGCCGGATCAATGTTGAGGCCGGCGCCCGGTTGAACGACATTGGACACGATGAGGCCGACGATCAGTGCCAGCGTCGAGAAGGTGAGGAAATAGACCATCGCCTTGCTGGCTACCCGGCCGACCTTTTGAAGGCTGTGCATGCCGGCGATGCCGGTCGCGACGGTCAAAAAGATCACCGGTGCGATGATCATCTTGACGAGCTTGATGAAGGCGTCACCAAGCGGCTTCATGTTTTCGCCGATTTCGGGGTTGAAATGGCCGAGCGCGACGCCCAGGGCGATGGCGGCAATCACCTGCACGTAAAGCCGTGCATAGAAAGGCTTGCGAGGCGCGGCGTTTGCGTTGGGGCCCTTTGCGGTCAACATAAATCTCTCTCCCAGACCGGATCTCGGCAGTGCCTCTCCTCCCCGGGTTATTCCCGATCGCTGCGCTCCGGTCGGACGCTGCTGCGCTGTTCGTCGCAAGACATATGCCAACCGGAGAGGCCGAGCGGATCGCGCAATTTCGGATGTTTTCAGGGAGGTTGCGCCACGCACATGTGTGAATTTCCGCACTCTGTGGTTCCATTTGGCGAAATCCGGCACTAAGGTTGAGTCTGGAGAACGCGGTAGCAAACGACGGCATCAGCGAGGGTGGCTTGCATAAGGCCCCGTTCAACTTCCCTGGCAGATTGGGCACCGGCAGGTTTCTCTGGCTTGTGGTTTTGTTTGCACTTCTTGGTCCGGGGCTCGGTTTTTTTGTTTTTGCAGCCGGCCGTATTGCCGGCACCAAAGCTGAGTCAGACCTACGCGACCGTGCTCTTGCCGCGCGCCCACTTGCAGCCGACACTTTGAAAGGAGACGTCGAGAAGCAGCGATTGATTCCGCGCGTCTTGGCTCGTGATGGTGCGGTCCAGGAGATGCTTCGCAGTCCGGGCACCGGTGGGGAAGCTGCGCTGGATGAAAAGCTTCGAGCCATCGCGCGCGACGCCGCCTCTTCAGTCATCTACGTCATCAACAGTGAGGGAACGACGGTTGCTGCGAGTAATGCCGGCGAGCCCACCAGTTTTGTCGGCCGCGATTACCGTTTCCGTCACTACTTCGTTGAAGCGATGGCGAGCGGCATGGCCACGCAATACGCACTCGGTACCGTTAGCAAGCGCCCCGGCCTCTTCTTGTCGAGCCGGATCGATGGACCGGAGGGGCCACTCGGTGTCGTCGTGGTGAAGGTCGAGCTCGACCGTGTGGAGTCGAGCTGGCGCGAGAGCGGTTTCGTAGTCTTCACGAGCGACGAGCGCGGCGTCGTCCTTTCGACCAGCGTGCCTCAATGGCGTTTTGGCACTCTCTCTCCTCTTTCCAAAAAAGAGGCAAAAATCGCCCGCGATCGTCTGCAGCTGCCTGGCGCGGCGTTCGAGCCCGTTCCGCTTTCGCACCGCGGCGGCAACCTGGTCACCGCAAGTACCGCCGACAAGGCAGCCGGCTTTGTCACGGTTTCGCAGGATCTCGGCAAAGTGGTCCCAGGTTGGCGGCTGTCACTGCTCATTCCTGCCGATGCAGAGATTTCCGCGGCGATGATGACAGCCCGCGCGACAGCACTGCTTGCCCTCGTGCTCGTGGCATTTGCCGTTTCCGTTATTGTTCGACGGCGCCGGGCGATCCGACAACGGCAGGACGCGCTTGCGCACATGAACGCGGAACTGGAACATCGCGTCAACTTGCGTACGGCAGAGCTCCGCCGCTCGAACGAAGCGCTCGCAGCTCAGATAGCCGAGCGCGAGAATGCCGAGGCAAGGGTGCGCCGGTTATGTGAAGAACTCTCTCAGGCGAATCGCCTCTCAATTCTTGGACAGATCGCAGCCGGAGTTGCTCACGAGATTAACCAGCCGGTGAACGCAATTCGCACCTATGCCGAGAATGCTTCACGTCTTCTCCAAGGCGACAGGCCGCGAGAAACCGCCGGGAATTTGAAATCGATCATCGCTATAACGGGACGTATCGGGGCGATCACCGAAACGCTGCGGTCGTTCTCTCGCCGCGCAACCGGTTCCGTGGGGCCAATATCGGCGGAGGAGGCGATCGACGGGGCGCTTTCGCTCCTTTCGGGCCGCATCCGCGAATGCGGCGTGACGATCGAACGGCAACGGACAGATCCGTCTCCGACGGTGATGGCAAGTTTCGTTCGGCTGGAGCAAATCCTGGTCAATCTCTTGCAGAATTCGCTCGATGCCCTGAAGGGCCTGCCGGAGCCGCGGATCGAGATAGCACTTGCCCAGAACAAGGAAACAGTCACCATTTCGGTTCGAGACAACGGTGCCGGCCTCGCCCCTGAAATTCGCAAGAGCCTCTTCATGCCGTTCACCACAAGCAAGGAAAAGGGGCTCGGCCTTGGCCTGCTTATTTCAGAGGAAATCGCCCGCGAGCTCGGCGGCTCGTTGCGACTCGATGCCAGCCACGAGAGGGGGACTTCCTTCACAATCGAATTGAGGCGCGCCGAATGAGTGGCGAAAAAGGGCCTGTCATCTTCGTTGACGACGACGAGGATCTGCTGCCCGCTGCAGGGCAGATGCTGGAACTTGCCGGCTTTAGCCCTATCGTCGTCAATTCCGCCGAGGCCGCACTCGCCAGAATCGACGAGAACTTCAATGGTCCCGTCGTCAGCGACATCCGCATGCCCAGAATGAACGGGCTTCAGCTCTTTGACCGGGTGAAAGCAATCGATACGGACATCCCTTTTGTCCTTATCACTGGGCACGGCGACGTCGAACTCGCCGTTGCCGCCATCAAGGACGGCGCTTACGATTTTATCTCCAAGCCATATGAGACCGACCGGCTTTTGGTGACGCTGAATCGCGCTTCCGAAAACCGGCACCTGGTCCTCGAAAACAGGCGCCTCAGGGATGCGGTCGTCCGATCCGCGGGCGATATGCCTCTCTTAGGGAACGCGCCGAGTATGACATGGCTGCGAGAAACGATTCGCCAGATCGCCGATACGGATGTTGACGTCCTTGTGGAGGGTGAAACCGGCACGGGTAAGGAGGTGGTCGCGGATCTGCTTCACCGCTGGAGCAGACGAAGTACCAAGCCGTTCGTGGCCTTGAACTGCGGGGCGCTGCCCGAAAGTGTCATCGAAAGCGAACTTTTCGGCCACGAAGCAGGTGCGTTTACCGGTGCGCACAGGCGTAGGATCGGTCGCCTCGAATACGCGAATGGCGGCACGCTATTCCTCGACGAAATTGAGTCCATGCCGCCTGCACTCCAGATTAAACTCCTAAGGGTACTCGAGACCCGCCAGGTCACGCCACTCGGAACCAACGAAACCCGCAGCATCAATGTTCGTGTCGTGGCTGCGACGAAGGTCGATCTGAGCGATCCGGCCGCCCGCGGTGACTTCAGGGAAGATCTATATTTCCGTCTGAACGTCGTGACGGTCAATATTCCGCCTCTTCGCGAGCGGCGCGAGGACATCCCGATCCTCTTTGCGCATTTCTTGGAACGCGCGTGCAAACGCTTCGGCAAGCCAGTGTGGGAGATAACCGCGGCCGTGCGTAATCATCTCATGGGCCATGATTGGCCCGGCAATGTCCGCGAACTTGCACATTTCGCGGATCGGGTTGCATTGGGACTTGAAGGGGCGCCGAATTCGCCCCCTGGAAAAAGAGGCGCTGAATTAAGTCTCTCTCTTTCCGAAAAGGTTAGTTTTTATGAGGCGACCGTTATCCGCAACGCATTGCGGGAATGCGATGGCGACGTGAGGAGGACGACCGAGTTTCTGCAGGTGCCCCGCAAAACCTTCTACGACAAGCTGAAACGCTATGGAATAATTCCGGGCGCGTATCGAAGCAGCCGCGATTGTTCGAAATCTTCTTGAACTCGCCCGTCGCCGAAAGGCTGCTATGGGCTTGTGGGCACCGGGAAAATGAAAGCTGCTTGCGCCCAACAATACACTTCTCCGGTGCGGATACGTCAGCGGCGCGCTCTGGCGGTGTGCGGATCGTCTCGTGAGAGGGGGGGCGCCTGATGATCGGGCCGTTTGGGATCAGTCCTTTTTGGCTCCGAGACCTGAAAGACCTCGTGCTGCATATGTGTTCTTTCGGTCGATGCGTGTCGATGCAGTTGCGTCGAACTGCCAACGAGCACGCACCGTAATCGCCGAATCCGGCGAAGAAGGGATCTACTGCGACATCGCGGCATCAACCACAGGCTGACACATTCTGTCAAATTCCGTGACCCCGTCCTGTATGTTCCCCATGACTTCCTGTTAGACTCGAATCATGACTAAGCGCCCCACAATTGCAGATCTCGCCCGCGAAGCCGGGGTTAGCGTAGCGACCGTCGATCGGGTTTTGAACGGCCGTCGACTGGTGAGGGAACAGACCGCACGACGGGTCTGCGAGGCGGCCCGCGTCATCGGCTACAACGCAGCTGGTCTCATGCAGCAGCGCGCGCAGCGGATTTTGCCGGAGTACCGATTAGGCTTTATTCTCGGAATGCCGGCCGAGCATTTCTATCAGGATTTCGCGCGAGAGATCAAAGCTGCTGTCAGCGCGGCACAGTCCTTCCGGGGCATTCCAGTCGTTGAATTCGCGCCGTCGCATAGGCCTGGCGACCTGGTCGAGCTGCTCGAGGACATGGGTGCACGCTGCCACGCGATCGCGATGATGGCACCGGATCATCCAACCGTCACGGCAGCTGTCGAAGAACTCAAATCGAACGGAACCCCGGTTTTTTCGCTGCTTTCCGATTTTGCCGCCGGCGTGCGCGAGGGCTATCTGGGCCTCAACAACCGCAAGGTTGGACGGACGGCCGCCTGGATGTTTTCCAAGGTTGCAAAAAGGCCGGGCAAGGTGGCGGTCTTGGTCGTTAGCCACCGTTTTCAGGGTCCCGAATTGCGAGAAACCGGCTTTCGCTCATACTTTCGTGAGAAAGCGCCGATGTTCGAGGTGCTGGACACGCGCGTGAATCTCGATACGCGGCAAACCACCTACGAGGCCACGCTCGATGTCATACAACGCGAATCCGAACTTGTCGGCTTGTATGTCGCCGGCGGAGGCACGGAGGGCGCCATCGCTGCGCTCCGGGAAGAGGGCGATGGTCGGAATCTCCTCGCGATCGTCAACGAGATCACGCCAGAGTCGCGGGCAGCACTCGCGGACGACCTCATTACGATGGCGGTTGCCACGCCCCTGCGCCCGCTTTGCCAAGAGTTGATGACGCTGATGGCCAGGGCAATCGAGACAGGCACCGCGGAGGCGCCATGGCAGACGTTCTTGCCGTTTGAGATTTATCTGCCGGAAAACATTTGAGGCGAGATTCGCTCTCTTTGAGCGGTTCGCTACGACAGAGCATAACGACAGAATTCCATTTATCTCATCACCGGAAAACGTTCATCGACTCTGCTTCCGTATTCTTCTCGTTCCGGTTCGACGATGACCCTCTGCGAGATGAAACTGGAGAGCCGCATAACTGCGCTACCAGACCCATCACCAGGCTGATGTGAGGAGCTTGCCCACAAAGACGCTCCACGACCATATGACTGTCTGGAAATCAAAAGACGATCCCAACCCGCGGTTCGGCGGATGGGGGGTCGAATGCATGCAGCAATAGACGATTGGATGCGCAACAGCCTCCGAACTGCCCAGGCAATCGCTTCTGCAATGGGTGAGAGAAAAAGTCGCCGTTCAATCGTTATGCAGCCGCCCTACTATCCATGGTATGGATGAGTGCCATCGAAACAATTGATTTTTCGAATTTTTTGAAATGATGCAAATCTCGATCTGACTGGTTTCAAAGCACGTCGAGCACACGTATGCAAATGGCGCTCGCAAGCATGGAAGTGAGGTCCAGACTTGGGAACTCGGTGACGCGAGGAACTCAAGCGGTAGGATAACACCACGGTCGTCTTCGTCACTGTTGTGGCACTCTCACTTTAGTAAAATCACCTCTATATCAGGTAGTCTATGCCGCGGTATTTGCGAACCGATATTCAGGCCTTGCGAGGCTTGGCCGTTCTTCTGGTTGTTCTTTATCACGCCCGTCTTGGGCCGGGCGCCGCAGGTTATCTTGGCGTTGACATTTTTTTCGTCATTTCGGGGTTCCTGATCACAGGCCTCGTCAGGACGCATGTTGAACAATCACGGTTCAGCTTTTGGGAGTTCTACTACCGGCGTGCTAAACGCCTGTTGCCGGCTGCCTATGTCGTCATTGCGCTCACGACGATCGCTGCGCCTTTCTTCCTGTCGGAGGTGGAGCTGAAAGGGTTCCAAAACCAGGTTCTCGGGGCCCTCACATTCACCAGCAATATCGTTCTCTGGTTTCAGTCCGACTACTTCGGTGGCGCCGCCGAAACGAAGCCCCTCCTGCATTTCTGGTCGCTCGCTATCGAGGAGCAGTTTTATTTGCTGCTCCCTGCCTTCTTGGCGTTGGCTCCGAGGAGATGGTGGCTGACAGGAGTAGGCGTGCTCCTCGTTGCCAGCTTCTCGCTATGTCTTTATTTAACCTCCCGCGATCCATCCGCCGCATTTTTTCTTTTGCCGACCCGATTTTGGGAAATGGCCCTGGGGTCATTCGGGGCCTTGCTTCCCATCAGCCCCAGCGTGGCTGCCAGGCTTTCGAAGCTGCGGCTCCCGGCGGTCGCAATGCTTCTCTTTGTTGCCGTTGTCTCCACTGGGTCCCCTCATCCGGTCGCGGATGCGGCTGTGGTTTGTCTCGCAACGCTGGTCCTCCTGCTTGCGCCCAGTAGAGATAATGTGGCGGTTCGAGGCATGGCGAGGATAGGAGACGTCTCGTACTCGCTCTATCTGATCCATTGGCCGGTGCTCGTCTTTGTGCGGGCCGCTTGGCTTGCAGATACACCTGCCCTTGCGATCTATGCGGCAGTTGCTTTCTCATTTGTCGCGAGCTGGGTTCTTCACCGTTTCGTGGAAGAGCCGTTCCGGCGGGGATATGCGACGTCCCGTGTACGGCTGGCTTCGGGTCTCCTTGCTGTATCGGTCCTGCTCGGCTTGTCGCCCTCGCTCGCCATTGCAGCGACCCAGAGCGACATTGACTTTGCCTATATCCGACGGATCAACGAAGGTTTGGGACCAGCGTGTGATTTCAGGCCCGGATCGCCTCCTCAGGAAATCCCTCGGAACTGCCAAACGACAGACAAGCCCGAATTGCTGGTCTGGGGTGATTCATTTGCCATGGCGGTGGTTCCCGGCTTGGCCAAGACAATCGGAGAAACGGGACTGGCTCAGCTCACGATGAGCGCGTGCCTCCCTGCTGTCGGAATAGCTGGTTTCTCGAAGTCGCCGACGGCGTCTCCCTATTCCCGCGCCTTCGGCGAGAGCTGTATTCGCTTCAATGACAGCGTTTTGCGTATCTTGAAAGCTCGACCCGAAATAAAGACCGTTGTCATTTCAAGCCCGTTTGGCGTCGCGGCGCCGGGTGAATTCATGCTGCTTAAGAGGACCAAAGATACTTTCACCGAGGTCAATCTTTCTATTGATGAGGCCGTTGATGGCATCAAGGCTCTCGTCGAAGCCGTCCGCGCCTTGGGCAAGCGAGTGGTCGTTCTTGCTCCTCCACCAGTTGGGAATATCGACATCGGTGAATGTCTTGAGAGGAAGGCACGTGGGATTGTTATTGTCGGGCTTTACAGTGACTGTAAAATATACGTCGCACAGTACCGTCGAAGCCATTCCGACACTCTCGAGCTCTTGAACCAGGTGGCCTTGAAGGCTGGCGTAGAGGTCATTTCCTATCACGACTTTCTGTGCGACGGCACAGCATGCAAGACGGAGATCGATGGCAAATTCCTTTACCGGGACAGCGGCCACCTTTCCTATGAAGGATCAGAGATAATCGCTCGCCGGACAAGGCTTGCCGAGAGGCTGATTGCGGCTGCTCGTTAGAGCCGATGAGATGGTTTGAAGCAGCCAGATTCGTCCCATGATTCGAAAGCTGGAGGGTGAAGCTTGGTTAGCTAAGCTAGGCCCAATGTCGGGACCCGATCAACTCGCTGGATCGAATGCGTCTGTCCTCGCAACGGCCCCCTTTTTGCAATTGGAAAAGCATCAATTCGCGTAAGGAAGGGAAAGCAATATGCACCGTCGTCACCTGATCAAAGGGTTCGTTGCACAGGGCGCTTGCCTCATCTGTGCCGCGGCCGCGCGTGCGGATGGGGCCCATTGGGGATACACCGGTCAGGTGGGGCCCGAGCACTGGGCCGATCTGGACAGGAAGAATTTCGTCTGTTCGGCGGGTACGCAGCAATCACCCGTTGATATTACCGACGCCGTCAAGGCCGACATGCCGCGTATCGCAGTAGATTGGCACAAGGGCCGCCGCAAGATGGTGAATAACGGCCATACCATTCAAATCAATATGCCGGAAGGCAGCACGCTGACCCGCGGCGATCGCACTTTCGAATTGATCCAATTCCATTTTCATGCGCCAAGCGAGCATCGCATAGCTGGCAAGAGTTTCCCGATGGAAGTGCATTTCGTCCACAAGGACACAAAGAGCGACAGCTTTGGTGTCCTGGGAGTCTTTCTGATACCAGGCGCGACAAATGCCAGCTTTGCAAGCCTGGCAGCAGTCTTCCCTGCGTGGCCAGGCGCGTCAATGGCCGCCGATATCGATCCCAGCGGGCTTCTCCCGGCCTCGCTCAGCTACTGGACCTATGAGGGATCATTGACGACGCCGCCCTGCACCGAGAACGTTGAATGGATGTTGGCAAAAGAACCGGTAGAGGTCGACGCTGCGGATATTGCTCGATTTACCTCGCTCTATCCCCAGAACGCACGGCCTATCCGTTCACCTAATCGGCGGTTCATCCTAGACTTCAACTGAGGCCTTAGAATGCGGCAGTAAAGAATGTTGACCGGCAGAGGAGGCGGCCGCAGAACACGAAAGGCGACCGCCTTTGATGCCCATGCGGTGAAGATGAAAGCGGCCGGATCATTGCGGCCCAGATAACCGCAATGCAGGCCGGCTTCGTTAATGCGCCAGCGATGTGTCATCGGCACCGAGCGCATTTCGTCCATAAAAGTTTTCGGACCGCAGACTTCCGGCTCCGGGCATGATCGCCTGCCGATAGACGGGGCGAGGCTCTATTAGTTAAGGCACCGCCACTCCGCGATGGGAGGCCCGGCTGAAACCGGGTCGGCATCGAGCAACCGCTACAGATCTCCACCACCCATCCCAGATGCGGCAGCGCCTAGTCTCGGCGCAGTTGGCTTTTCGGTGGAGGCCCGCTTCTGGATCGGTAGTCGAAGCGTGCGTATCGTCCGACCGCTTTTCGCCTCGGGAGTTCGATCGCTGTTGCGCCCCACCGACATAAAGGCGTGGTCGCAGGCACGTTCCGCGCCGCAGCATCGGCATCGTGTCGTAGCGCACCTCGCGGCGGCCATCCTGAGGCCCTACCCGCCTCTCAACTCCTGTAGGATAGTTGTGACTCACCGAAGTCAGGCATAGCCGTCTCCACGGCGCCGCCCGACATCTTCTGTCGGGTTTGTCGAGTTCACGATAGGGGCCTTCTTTAGCCGAGCCCTAGCTTTTCTTCAGCTAATCGACTGAAAAGACACCACAAAATTCCTCCTTCGGCTCAATCGATCAAACTGGCATGAATCTTGAGCATCTCCATTGTCAGGCGGGCGGGAGCTGACTGTCGTGGTTAGTGTCACGGGTAGCAACGATGGAGGGTTGGAGCAAAGCGATGCTCTACGGTTGCGCACGCGTTGCTCTTAGCACGGTAAGACATGTGCGCACAGAACGGCCGACTAGCCTTGAAATACAACATCGCTCCGCGCGGAAGCCGCGAACAACT
Source organism: Mesorhizobium australafricanum (assembly GCF_033977265.1). Lineage (NCBI taxonomy): Bacteria > Pseudomonadati > Pseudomonadota > Alphaproteobacteria > Hyphomicrobiales > Phyllobacteriaceae > Mesorhizobium > Mesorhizobium australafricanum. The sequence goes on from NZ_JAVIIT010000028.1 coordinate 29,865, forward strand.
TCATGGAACGAGAAATGAACGCCCCCACTATTTCAATCGTCGGTGCTCGTATTCTGTGGTATAGGCGTATGTTCATCGCTGAAAGATTCCTGATTTCCTTCGCGATGGGCATCTTTGCGCTGCTTCCAGTTTACCTGTTGTCGATTGGGCGAGACGAGATCTTTTTTGGCTCGATCTCAGCAGCAGGCATGGCGACCGCCATCTTAATAGTCTTGATCAGTCCTTCGCTCACCCGGCAGTTTAGCGTGCGAAGGCTTGCACCTATCGGCGGGCTTCTCTATGCAGCAGGCTGCGCGACCATCCTCGTAAACGAGTTTTCGGGGGTGCGCGCGACACTCCCCTACTTCCTGAGCTACATGCTGCAATCGGGTGGATGGGCGCTGCACTTCACCGTGGGCTCGATCTGCATTGCCACCCTCTCAAGCGACGCAGACCGGTCATCGAGCTTCATGGCCTACTCTGCATTCTCAACCTTAGGGGTAACCTGCGGACCTCTGCTAAGCAGCCTCCTTACCCGGTTCACCGGCTTGGGCACGCTGGACATGTTCATTCTGGCAATGCTTGCGGCGACGGCAGGTTCCGCATTGTCATCGTGGGCAGCGCAGCGTGCGCCGAACATACGCGACGCCGATATTCCCAACAACGCCTCGCTTGCACGCGACCTTTTCACTCTCCTCTTTAGCAATTCTGCAATGTTTTTTGTACTCGTACTGCTGTCTGCAAGCATTTACACCACGTTGATAAACTTCCAAGCTCCATTTGCCAACAATTCCGGTCTTCGGTATGAAGTATTTTTTGGCTCTTGGGCGATAGCAGTAGTCGGCTCTAGGTTTGCAATTGGTCCGCGCGTGAGCCGCGGTGCGGCCGATCGGATCTTGCCGCTACTCCTGGGCGGGATGGTTATTTCGCTTCTCGGTTTCCACTACTCTCCGGGCCACCCTGTTATTTACGCGGTGGGATCACTGGCGACCGGCATAACCTACGGGCTATCGTATCCCCTGATGCAGGCAGAAGCTGTCCGCGTGACTGCGCCGCAGTCCCGAACCTTGGTGCAGATCATCTTCAGTCTTTCCTATTTCCTTGGCTTGTATTTCTTCCCTTTTGCTGCCGGCATCGTCTCAGTTCACCTGGGGTACGATACACTGACGTTGTTAATTGCCGGCTTGGCTCTACTGCAAACGGCTATTGCTCTTCTTGGCTATCGCACGACCCGGCGCAAGCCGGCTTCGACCGTGGCCGGCAACAAAGGCTAAAGCACGATGTGCGGGAGGTCCCACGTCGTCATCGGAGCCGGGCCAGTCGGCCGGGCGGTGGCCCTGCAACTTGCGGGCCAGCCGGACGCGTTGGTTGTCCTGATTGACAGGAGCCATTCTGTGCTTGCTGCGGCGCAAGGGCTTCTGGGCGACCTCAAAAACGTCCGCTTCGACGTGTCATTAGGTCCATGCGCTCTCTCAATTCAAGCACGATCGCTGATCATGGCGACGTCTTGGAATGACTGCCGAAATCTGGTCGGCAAACTCGCGCACCAAATGCACGAGGCAGGTCTACACACCCCTATTATTTGCGTCGGCAGGCCGGACCCCGAGGATCCTGACATTGCCCGGATGCCGCCTAACGGTCCGCCGGTAGTCTTGGGAGCGGGTCTCGAACCAGGACTAGTTGAATCGTTAATCTCACTGGCAGCAGCTGAACTAGACGGCTTACAGAGCATCGTAACTCATTGCGGAGGGATTCCCAAAATTCCGGAACCTCCACTGAACTATGCTCTCGCCTTTGGACGTCGGCTGCCCATAGAGCAGAGGCCCGCGTTGGCTCGAGTCAATGGCCGAGCCATAACACGAAATCGATTCGAAAGCGTGTCTTCGCTGTTCGTGGAGGGTGTCGGACTTCTTGAGGCATACGATGACGCAATGGTTCCGTCGACTGCCGCAAGCACTCATCTCAGCATTCCGACCATCCGACAATTGACTGTCCGATGGCCGGGCTTTGCGGATGGCGTTCGGATGTTGCATTGCCTCGGGCTGCTGTCCGACGAGGAGGTTGAGATCGGGAGCGCCCGGCTGCGGGTCAAGCACGTCACGGAAGCGCTTTTAACTCGCCGGAGCCCAAATGAACATGGCGACCAGGTCATCCTTGATGTGGCCATTGAGGATCGCCATCGCAAACCTGGCCGCTGGACGTGCATCCTTCGCTCCGCACTTCAGGAACGAGGCTTTTCAAGCATGGCTATCGCGACCGCGGTTCCAGTGGCCACAGCCGTGGAATGCGTCACGCGCAAACAGTTGCGGGGTGCCATACACCCCGGTGAAGCCGCTCTCGCCGAAGTCGCCTCGATGGCCCTCGGGAAAATGAGGGGAAGCCGGATGGCTGTCTTAGCCGAGCGCGCAACTGGGCTGTTGGAAACAAGCACGATTTTTGGAGCCGGTCATGCAAAAGCGGAAAACACTGCTCGTGGGCAGCGGACCAGCAAACCTTGCACTGCTGACGTGCCTGAAAGAATGGGGTTCCTCAGTTCTGGATTCGCTGGAAGTCCTTGAGCGCCGCGACAGTGCAGAATGGCACCCAGGGATTGCCTTCGAGGATTCAAGGCTCCAAGTCTCCTTGTTCAAGGACCTGGCGTTCCTGAGGAATCCGGCAAGCCCATTCACTTTTTTCTCGTTCTTGCACGACAGGGAGCTTCTCTATCACTTTATTCATACGAACGAACTATATCCTTCAAGGAAGCTGTTCTCCGACTATCTGGTCTGGGTAAGCGGGTTTTTTGCGAATAAGATTTGTTTCGGCAAGGAGGCGCTGGAAGTCAGGTTCGGCGAGAAGCCATCGGGAACCCCAACCCTTGTCGTCACGGTCCGGGATGTGTCGAGCGGGGACGTTTCGGAAACCGAAGCTGACGACGTGGTCGTGAGCCTTGGGCATGAACCATACCTTCCCGAAGAACTGGCCGTCGATCCCGGCCGTGTGGTGCATTCAAACTTCTTCCTGTCCCATGCGAACGAGGGAATGATCAACGCGAACGCTCGCGTTGCAGTCGTCGGGTCCGGGCAAAGCGCCGGCGAGATAGTCAGATTCCTGCTTCAGCATCGGGAAGTATCGGAAGTTATCGTCGTTGGCCGGCGCCACCTCTTTGAACAGACGGACGACAACCCGTTTGTGAATGACTTCTACACCTATCCACACTCGCTAAAGTTCGCGAAGCTGCCGCCCGAAGATCGCAATAGGTTTCTTACCGACACGAGGAACACGAACTTCTCCACCGTCACCAAGGACGTCCTCAAAAGCATCTACGATCTTCGCTTCGAAGACCAAGTGTGTGGACGCGATAGGCTCAGACTGTTCCCGTATACGGAAATCACGGCGGCGAAGCGTGTTGAGGATAGCTTTCGTCTTCACCTTCGCGGAATCGGAAGCAGGCAAGACCTGACAACGCTTGAAATCGACCTTCTGGTTTGCGCGACGGGCTTTTCAAACCGTCGCCATTTATCCTTCCTCCAACCGCTGCAACCGCTTATCGAAGACGCCGCCCTCGTTATCGACGAGTCCTTTGAAGTGGATCTCGGTCAGACGGCATTGCGCCGCTCCGGTCCGCGACCTCGCGTTTTCCTCATGAACCACTCTTTTGGCCTTCGGGGCCCAACGGAGCACACGCTCGGCGGTCTGGCCGAGCGGGCGGCGGTCGTGGCGAAGGCGCTGCAAGACTGGCAGGTGCTTCAACCTGCTCATGGTCGCCCCGAGACCTTGCCAGCGGCATGGCCAACCCGAAATTCAAGAGTGGAAACGAAATGATCTATCCGCAAATAATAGATCTCAAAAATGAAGCACGTGCGGTCCCTATCTCGATTGATGGCGGCATCGTCAGGCATGATCCCTTCCCAGAAGGGGGTAACGTTTCGGTACGTCTGTTGAAGTTCAGTTCAGGCGCGACCACTTGCCGTCACAACCACGGGGAAGTCGAATTTTGGACAGTGATCTCTGGCGGCGTTCGAATTCACCTGGATGAAAAGACCTTCCTGCTGCTTGGCGGAGAGAGCATTAGGATCGACCCGCTGCGCAGGCACAGAATTGAGGCTTTGGACAGCGGTGCAGTCATGCAGACGGTGTGGTGGCACAGCCGCGCAGCGTTCGAAGAGGCGATTTCCACGAAGGAAGCGACAGCAAAAGACAAACCGTTGTTGCTGGTCCCCGCCATGCTTACCCCGAATGGGCAAATGCACATAGGTCATGCCTCAGGACCGTTCCTCCACGCGGATGTGTTGCGCCGAATTGCTGAGACAGGCGACCGAGAGGTCTTCGTGCTGCAGGGCACGCACGGTCATCTTGAGCACATTGCGATTGCGGCCGACGCTGCAGGACTGGAATACTACCAGCTCGCAGAGAAAAATACGGCTTCTTTCCAAGAGGCTCTGGATCGGCTCAACGCAGTCCCGGATATTTTCCTTGGGACAGAGCCAGACCGCCGCGGCAAGGCGGTCGTTCTCGAGGTCTTCAAGCGACTTTGTAGCAAGGGCATGATCGCTGAGAGGGAGTATTTGGTCCCATATGACGTCGAAAGCGGGCGCTTCAGGGTCGACGCCTTCGTCCACGGCAAATGTCCCTATTGCGGCGGCTATGCTTCCGGCCATGAATGCGAGGATTGCGGCGCGCTGGTCGTCGATGCCGAACTTCAGGATCCGGTTGATCTCGAGGGGCATTCCCTAGAACGTCGCCCCCTGAAGCGCCTTTTCCTGAACCTCGCTCCAATGCATGACGCGCTCGAATCCTTCGCCTCGCGGTCCTTCCTGCCCATTTACGCCAAGCACTACATCGAATCCTGGCTGAGCCGGGGGCTTCCGGAAGTCTGCATCTCTAACCCAAACCGAGAGGGAATCCGGATTCCAATCCCAGGATTTGAGTGTCAGCGGTTCAACATCACCATCGAACACGTGCCTCGGCACTTGCTTGCCTTAGAAATGATAAGGGAAAAGAGCGGATGCCCTGCCTTGTGGTACCAAATTCCGCGGGACGAGATGCCGGAGCTGAACATTCTTTTCGGGGCGGACAACGCCTTCGGACGCTTGTTGGTCATTCCCGGCGTACTTTCGGCGCTCGATCTGCATGAGATGCTCCCTCGACGGATCTTCGTAAATCAGATGCTAACTCTCGATGGGAAGAAGTTCTCAACATCACGAAATCACGCAATCTGGGTGAACGATATCGCTGCAAAAGAAACCGGCGAGCCGCTTCGCTTCTACTTGTGTCGCCGGCGGCCGGACGGTGCTGTTGAGGACTTCTCCCTGAGTTCTTATGAAAGCTGGAAACGGAATTTCTGGGACGGACGGCTGTTAAGATCGACCGGGAAGGCTAACCAGGTCATCGAGCGGGTCGCAACTGACGAGCTCCCTTGTCCTGGCCAGTGGTCAGCCACCGACATTGCGTTCTTGGCGGAGTGCAGACGCTTCAGCGCAGAAGTGCGAGCGCGTTTCGAAGCGGATTACCCGGACGTACGTCAGCTGACACATGCAATCGAGGCGTTCGTCGACGCAATCGACCGCTATTCATGTTCAGTGCTGCACGTTCCAGCTGCAGCGAAGGAGAACGAGGCGCTTGACAGGACCGCGGCCCGCGCAGTGACCTTCGCGCTTGTCGGACTCTGTGTCGCGGCCTACCCACTCATACCTGATTTCGCCGTCCGCATCGCAGGGAGTCTTGGGCTGGGGGTCCCCAAGCTCAGCTGGTTAGACCGCGACTGGATGGCCGAGTCAGTGCGTCTGCCTGAAAGCATAGGCGCCAGAGGCGGTGAATAGCCGGTAAAATGATTTCGGACTTACGCGGAGCCGCACATCGAGGAGCGGGCGCCGGGGAAGGCGCGCCAGGAAACGTCGGCGACACGTCTGATGTGGACGCCGATGCCGGTCGGGCCATACGCTCCATCCGTTCCCCAGCATGGGTGGCCTTCGGTGTTCGCTTAAGTTTCTTTATCTTTCGATAACCTTGACTGTCAGTCGATCGCCACTGCCGTTCCCCTCTCGCCGACGTCAAAGAATCTCGCGTAAGGTCCGTGCGAGAAGTGGCGGCGCAACTCATGAAAATTCTCGATCGTTTGCTCTAGCGGTCGCGTTTCCTGGCGCTGAAGCGTCGCCGTACTGGAAAATCGAAGCGCCGGAACGCCCAGGAAATCCCAAATCGCTGCCAAGCATGTAGCAGGTTCGCGCAGAAGGCACTCGTACTCGATCTCGAGCATATTGCTCTTCGTGAAGGATCGCGCGACCCGAGCGTGGAAATCGTCGGCAGCCTTGAAGTATGCCTCACAGTCGGCGGTCGATAATCTAACTTGCGGCGGCGGAGCATCATTGTCCGACCTGAACTTTAGCCATTGGCGCGTTTGTCTCGCCTGTACCAGTGACCGCAGCGATTCCAAGGTATTTTCGCGAACCACGAGGATGACTCTGAGGCCTGGCCAGCGGGTCAGCTCGGCAAAAAAACCCGGACGATCATGAAATTGAGGTTCGTTGACCTTGCAGCCGACATGCGTCGCCTTTTTGTCGCTCTGCGCGGGACAGCACGAGTAGGCAAGCTCAAGCAGCTCTCGATCGCTGCGAAGCAGACGATGCTTATCGAGCCAAGTCGTGGCATATGGATTGAGCAGCTCACCGTTGCTCAACACATTCGGATGCGCGTTCAGCAATTCTTCCAGGTAGTGCGTCCCAGTTCTTGGCATGGCCAGGATCACGAATGGCGCAGGCGGCGGCATGTGGCTATCAGTCATTGCGTGTGTTCCTAACCAGCATTAGTCGCGGCAGTTCGGGTGGCGCTTCGGACGAGATGCCTGATTGCCATCTTCGACACTGCCTCGCTCAAGGATGTTCGCAACCGGTCGGATTAAGCTCGCACTCAAGCAAACCGTACAATCGAAGGGATAGCACCACGGTCTGCGCTGACAGGGGGCGAGTGCCAAAGCCTCGGCACCGACGCAGCAGCGTCAGCGCATCAGGCGCCGACGCAATAGCGCCGCCGACAAGAAGAACGGCAAAACCGCGTAGACGCAAAGTGTCGCAATGTGCAGGCCGAGGCTTTCAGCCGGGCGGCCAAGCATGACCGAGCGGATCAGGTCGACCGAGTGAGCAAGAGGCAAGAGAGACGATACCTGCTGAAAAGCGCCTGGCATTTGGCTGACCGGAAAGACGGCCCCGGACAGGAACAGCATAGGCGTGAGAACAAGCGTTTGATAAAATACGAGACAGTCGTAGTTGGGCGCAAGCGCCGTGACGATCATGGCTAGACTTGCGAAAGCAAGGCCAGTTAGGGCGATGATTGGCAGCGCGTAGAGAAGGGATGGCCACGCGGCATAGCCGAGCGTGGCAGCAACTAGCGTAATCGCCGTACCGGCCAGAAGAGACTTGGTGCCGGCCCAGGCTAGTTCACCAAGTACGATATCGCCGAGCGTAAGCTGAGTGCACAGCATCGCTTCCCAGGTGCGCTCGCCTCCCATGCGAGCAAAAGTCGAGTAGATCGTTTCGTAGGTCGCCGAGGTCATCGCGCTTACCGCGGCCATGCCAGCCGCCAGAAAAGCTACGTACGAAGTGCCTTCAACACGACCTATCATTATCCCGAGGCCAAAGCCGAGAGCGAACAACGAGATCATCGGCTCAGCGAGGTTCCCGAGAACCGCCGCAAGGGCAATTTTCTTCCAAGCCAAATAATTGCGGCGCCACACTGCAACCCAATTCCAGGCATTGGCGGGCATAACGGCCATATAACCTTCGATCATTGTTCAGTCCTTCATCTCGCGCCCGGTCAGCCGCAAGAAGACATCCTCGAGATTCGGCGGACGCTGCAAAAGGCGCAGACCAGCAACCCCACGCAGCTGCGTGAGCACCTGCTCGGGATCGGGCGCATAGCAAAAGAGGGTTTCGCCGCTCAGCTCGATGCGTTGCGCGTACGGCTCGACCAGCGATCTCAGTTCTTGTGGATTGCCGCCATAGACTTCGACCACCTGGCAGCCGATCTGCTCGTCGATCAACGCGTGTGGTCGCCCTTCGGCGATCTTGCGCCCCTGCTCGAGCACACACAGCCGGTCGCACAACCGCTCGGCCTCCTCCATGAAGTGAGTGGTCAAAAGTATCGTCTTGCCCCGCGCCAACAAGGAACGCAGGCGTTCCCAGATCAGGTGGCGCGCCTGTGGATCGAGGCCAGTGGTCGGCTCGTCCATGACCAAGAGTTGCGGGTCATTAATCAGCGCACGGGCCAGCGTCAGGCGTCGCTTCATGCCGCCGGACAGTTCGGCGACGCGCGCATCCGCCTTGTTCTCGAGGCGGGCGAACTCGAGCAGCGATGGGCTGACCGCTTCGACCTCGCTTTTGCTCATGCCAAAGTATCGCCCGAACACCAGCAAGTTTTCACGTACCGTGAACCTATGATCAAGGTTGTCGAACTGCGGGACCACGCCGATGCGTCCACGTGCCAAACGGGCACGTGCCGGCACTGGCACGCCGAACACCGTGATCTTGCCTGCGTTAGGCGTTGCCATACCGAGGAGCAGCCGTGTAATCGTGCTTTTGCCCGCGCCGTTCGGCCCCAGCAGCCCTAAGCACTCTCCCGGTGCAACGGTGAATGACATGCCGTCGACAACGACCCTTTTGCCATATGATTTCGTCACGCCGACAAAGTCGATTGCCACCATGGTCGCGCACTCAAACCAGCGTAAGGGCGCCGTCGACCGGCGATAGTTCAGTTTCGGGAATTTTGGTCAACAGCACACCATCGGACCATATGTGTTCAATTTTTCCCCAGCCGCAGGCTGCGGCGGCACCCGGAAAGAACCCACGTCCATGGTGGTTGGCACTCGTATTGCAAAGCAGCGGAATGCCCGTGAGTTTTTCATATTCGATGAGTAGCTCGGCCACCTTGTGCTCAGAGGTTCTGGAAATGGTCTGCAGTCGCGCAGAACCGTCGAGATGCACGACAGCGGGGACTTTGTCCCGCCATTCCGCCCGTGTCTGATGGTCGAACAACATGTAAGGATCCGGCGTTCCTGGGCTGAATATTTCCGGCGCGCGGTCCTCAAGGCAGATCGGCGCCACGGGGCGGAAGTGTTCGCGAAGTTTGACGTCGTTGAGATAATCCTTCATTTCGGGCGAAGTCGCCGCCGCGAGAATGCTTCTGCCACCCAGTGCCCGTGGTCCGAGCTCGGCGCGCCCTGTAAGGAAAATGACGGGCTTATTGCTGGCGAGAATGGAAGCGAGTTTTCGCATGCTGCACGGTTCGGAGTTCCATCCCGAAGGCAGTTGGCCATCTAGCAGGGCCGGGCCGCTGTAAACCGACCAATCCAGAGGAACGAAGCCATTTTGCACAACCATTGCGCTGCAAGCGGCACCGATTGCCGAGCCGCTGTCATTCGGAAATGGCGGCACCCAGACAGCATCGAAGAGACCAGCCTCGCGCAAGGCACTGTTCCATTTAATATTGAGACCGCAGCCGCCGGCGATGCACAAATTTCTCGCCCCGGAAAGATGTGCGTGCCGCTCCACAGCGGTCGCCATTTCGCTGACAAGGAGACGCTCGAGAAAAAGATGAAAGGATGCAAGCACATCTTCGGGTGCCTGATCCCTCAATCGGAGCGCACTGGCTTCGAAGAAGTCATGCACGCGCGCAAGCAAGGGCTCCGCGCTGTTGATATCCGCACGGTAATGGCTGGCTAGCTCTGTGTCGCCCGCAAAGCGCTCCTGGTAGAGTTCCTGAAACACTGCCACGATGTCTTCATCGACCGACCCGAGTGCGATGTAGGCCATCAGCTTGCCGGCAACACCTAGATCCCAGTCGCCGCGACCCGCCCGCTTATAAGGCCCGAAGTGATGGCCCGCAGCTGCGTAAACATGGCCTATCACTGGGAATAGGCATTCTAGGAACCGGGCGCCGCGGCGTTCTACATAATAGAGGCGTGGAAAGATGCACCCGTCCCAGACCAAGCAGAATGCGGGCTGTTCGGTTTTGGCGAAAGGGCTGGTGCAGTACGCCGAGGTCACATGGCCGGTAACATGCGGGTAGCTTCTATAAGAGAAAAGCCGGCCACCGAGCATCAGGCCGGAGCCGTCGAGCGAAGTGAGGAGGCCCTCGGCATGGCGTTCGACGTAGGGGGCCCCTTTGAGAGTGATCGGACCCGCCCCGCTAAGGACCTGGAACTGCGACTCCAAATCACCGTCCCAGCCGTCGATAACGAACTGATCTACGTCCCGCGGATCCAGACCGTGCTCCGCCAAGGCGGAGACAATTGACTCCAGATGGTCGATGGCTTGATATCGTCGGTTATTGTCCCGCTTCTCCTGTTCAAGGCAAAAGACGAGTTGTCCGTCCTCGACAAGGGCGACCGCCCCGTCATGCGTCAGCTTGATACCACAAATGCGCATAATGCTTCCTCGTCTAACGCAGGCAATTCGATAGATCCGGAGGCCGAACCGGACTCCGAAAACGGGCGAGCAAGCAGTCTTGGCTAGGGGTGTCACCCTGGCACTGCAGATGATCGACAGCGATCAACGTCTCGTTCAGCATTGCCATGACAGTCTCGGCACCAGCGGCGTGACCCCAGCGCCGGCAAGTGGCATCACGCGCCGATCCGAATACCAGGTGTCCCCCTGGCGCAAGCATCCGCGCAAGGTTGCGGATGGCAGCGCGCATCTCGGCTATGCCGTTGAGGTAATAAAGAACCTCCGCCACGACGATCAGATCGAACGGCTCCTCAGTCGAGAACTGTTGAACATCGGAGACTACCCAGGTGATGTGCGGTAGCTCCTTCATCCGTCTGCGCGTTCGATCAATCGCGCGCGGCACGACATCGATTACTGTAAGCCGTTGGCAATGGGGCGCTAGCCTTTCCGTGAACGCGCCTGCCGCACACCCAACTTCAAGTGCATTTGTGATGGATCCATGCAAAAGCGACAGCCGCAGCATTTGCGTGTGACGCTCCCGCTCGAACGAATTGGCATCGAGCAGCCACGGATCGTCGGCGGCCAATTCCCGATCCAACAATCGATGATTATTGTCCAACTTCAAAATTCGTCTACCTCGATTACGCAACCATCACTCATCGGAAGTCACCAGCACCGAACAGTCCCGCGCAAGATGGCGCATACGATTCGGCACCGCATCTTCCGACAATTTTGTAGTGCTTGATTCAGTGGTCAGGTTCTGGACGGGAGCCTGTTTCCCATCATTGACTGCCAGGGTGGCAGCGAAGCTGCGCGACAGCCAATCGCTGTTGCTCAACGTACACAACGCATAGGCTTTCAGGGGGAGCAAGAGAAAGACGTTGATGAATGTGTGGACAGCGAAGCCTATAAATCGAAGTTGGCGAGCACGAAGCGCCACCACGCTGCAGCGAACGATGGTCATGAATACAATCATCAGGATTGTCCACCATGGCACGGTGCCCATCAGTGCGAACTGCACGAGGCCTGTTAGCACCGATACGGCGAGTAGTAGCGGCCCGAGATTCTGTCCCACCACGTCCAATGTTAGAAAGCCGTTGAGGCCCGGTAGCAGATTCAGTGCAAGCCAGGTGTCCCGGAAAGTGCTGCGTGCCCACCGGAGTTGTTGGCGCAGATAAGGCCCTAGGCTATCTGGAACGACTGTTGCCGCGATGGCGTCCGGGATGTACTCAGTTCGAAGGCCTGCTTTCAGCATTAGGATCGTAAGATGGCGATCTTCACCGAAGTCGCTTGGCTTTCCCCGAAATGTTTGGGTCTCATACTGATCCAGCAGCAAAAGGAGTGCGGATCGACGGTACATGGCACACGGGCCGCAGCAGCACATTACGGCGCCGAAGCGAGCCTGCGCTGCGCGTTCCTCGTTGCAAGCCAGCCAGTATTCCATATCGATCAACCGAGTCAGCCAAGTGTCGCTCCGGTTGCTGGCTGTCAACTGACCCATGGCTGCGCCGATCCCGGGATCTTGCATCTTCAGCGCAAGCTTTGTGACGACATCGGACGCTAGCATCGTGTCCGAGTCGACATTGAGCACCAAATCTCCAGATGATCGGCGTATCGCGGCGATCTGTGCCTTGCGCTTTCCGGCATTTTTGGGGAGCAGAATGAAGTTGAAGTTCGGGTGGCCCGCGAAGCTCTGGTGAACGGGCGCAACGGCGTCCCGGTTTCCAGAACCGTCATCAACTACATAGACTTGCAGCCTTCCGGCGTAGTCCTGGTTTGCAATCGACGTGAGGCACTCGAAGAGTGTGCGGGGGTCCTCGTTGTAGCAAGGAATGATGACGTCCACGCTCGGCCAAAGATCGGGACTGGCTAGGTTGTCCGAGACCAATGAAACGCTTGCCGCGCCGGCATAAGCGGCTTGCATGCTCTTATATGTGGTCGAGAGCAGCGCATAACACGAGATGGTGACAGTGCTGACTGTGCCAAGAAGGTCCATGAGATCTTTGGTTCGTTTAGTGTTGTTGGGGGAGCGAGCGCATTACAAAGCCGCGGTCGTGCAATGCTGGAATTATGCGCGAGAGGGCCAGGATGGTTTGGCTTCGCAAGCCGGCGTCACTGCCCGGCTTCATCTCGCTAGGAGGGCACCCGTCGTGCAAGAGCACGATTGCGCCCGGCCGGACGGAGGCCAGCACTGCATCGACGATTGCATCGACACCGGGACTAGACCAGTCTTGCGGATCTGCCGACCAGTGGACAGCCGACAGCCCAATACTGGCCGCAGAGGCGATCACTTGTTCGGTCCAGATGCCATAAGGAGCGCGCATGTACCGCACCGAGGCCCCAGGGCAGGCCGCTTTGATGGCTCTGTTCGCCTCGAAGATCTCACGCTGCACTACGCCGGGTTCGCATTCGGACAGATCAGGGTGGGTCATCGTATGGTTAGCAACCTCGTGCCCTTCCGTGATCATTCGTTGGATTAGTGCTGGCTGGTCTGCCGCGTACGCGCCAATGACGAAGAAAGTCGCTGACACACGGTGTTGCGCCAGCACGTCGAGCACCTTCGGTGTGCAAAACGGATGAGGGCCGTCGTCAAACGTCAAATAAACGCTAGGTTGGCCGGCACCGTTAGCGCACTCGCTGTACACTTCGGACAAGCAGTCGAGGTGGCTCAAAGCTCTGCTCCGTTCCGATCAATCATCTCGCCGGCGGGCCAATCGGTTATCGGACGCCCAACTGGCAAGACAACGACGAGTGCGTCGTCTATGCGCGTGGGCGGTTTGTCGAGAAGCGCGTCTCTAAGGGTGGAGCGCACGCGAACGCCCGACTTGACGACCAGCAGACCGCCTCGCCCCAATCTTGCAACGTGTTTATGCAACGCTGGCCGAACCGTGCCGAAGCCGAATGGAACCGCGAGTTCCTGCAACACGGGAAGCACGACGCGGAATGAACTGCTGATTCCGAGCCCCTCGAGATCCCGACGAATCCCGTACAATCCGAGTTCAGCCACTAGCAGATCAGCCCCATCGATTTTGATGAATCGACGCAGTATGCCCATGTGTGCCGCAATACCGCTCGAGTCATACGCGATCGCACGGAACTCAGGTCTAGCTCCGGCCCAACTTCGGCTGCCTTCGAACGGCTTGGCATTGAAGGCGCCGGTCGGTCCGTAGGTCCTTCGAAAGAATTCGGCGAGTTCGATATGGTCGGAAAGTTGCAACTCGTTTTCCCAGCACAGCTTCCACCGCACCTGAGAGCGCATACAAAGACTCCTTTTTTGATACTTCCCGAGGGCACGCATCACGCGTTCGACGCCGCGTGATCTGGTGCGAGTTCAGACGCTGCCGTCGGTGATCGCGATACTAGCCAATTGAACTGGCAGAACCTCGTACGACGGGGTTCCAGCGCTGATGGGCTCTCTCAAACTTGCCGTCCTTCCTGAGCCATACCCTTCATTTCGAGTTCCTAATGCAGCACCGCCATCGATTGGTAAAATCGATTGTTTGGATGGTTGATATTCGATCGGTGGATGTTAGGATCTATGCGTTCGAAGGGTCCTGACCGCTCATGATCGGCTGGCCGAAGTTGGTGCTGTGCGCCGTCGCGGTCAGGTTCCCCCCGCAGCCAATAGGACTGCGCGCGAAGAGCAGATTTGATCGAGACCGCGTTGAACCGGCGGTGGAAATCGACACGCTCAGCCCCGCCACCGAGGGCATGGCCACGATGCCGATGGCACTGTGCGTTGTGCTCGCGAATCCATGCCTCGCCCGCCGAAAATGCGACAGGAGGCTTCCAGTGCCGGGGCCGCAGGAGCGCCCGTTGTGGTCCCATGAGGAGGCGGAACACGAGTTCCTGCTCTCCGTGACACGCCGTGACCTGGGTTTTGCCGGGGTGGTCGAGCACTGAGCGGTTATGCGGTGGAAGCTAGACTAAGACTTCTCAACCGATCCGCGTCTCTGCCGTGAAAGGCACCGGGTCGACCCGCTATCGCGCAAGCCCAGGAGCGCGCAAGAATAGTGAGCCGCCGATGTTTACGCTCGCGCCGGAATACGTCTCGGAGAACTGCCGACCGCCGTGCGAGGCGAGGTTTACTGGACCCCGGGGCGTGGTATCAATACGGATGGGATTTATCCAATCAATCAATTTGACTGATTTGTTTGAGTCCTGCATTCATGATCGGACGTCAACGCAAATTGAGCGAGGTACAAACCGGGGCCGGGGAAAAAAGCGGCTCCTAAGAGTCCTTGCCCAATCACATCAACACTGACATGTACCAGATTGCTTTGCCATTTCACTAAGTTTGGCGCCTTCGAACCACTTGTGACCTAAGTATAATCGCACCCCCATGCAGGCACGCCTGGAACAAGATGGCGCTCAATTCGACGTCGGGGTCAACCCTTCACAATGCGCTACCCGATTTGCCCCAAAGCGCACGGAAAACGCAGCTGTCGCTGTTACACCGGTTGAATGTTCAACGTCCGATTGGCCGGCCGGAGCGACAATCGACCGGAACGGACCAGAGCCAATGATACATTCCGACTGGTTATGGGACCTGCGCAGTGAGTGCGACGACTGCATCGGCCGCCGCAGTATATATTTGACTTTTGACGACGGTCCTCACCCGCTTTGTACACCGCAGATCTTGAATCTGCTGGCGGAACATCGGGTCCCGGCGACGTTCTTCGTCATTGGCGCCTATGCCTTGGGCCAGCCGGAGCTAATTCAAAGAATGGTCGCGGAAGGGCACGAGGTAGGCAACCACCTAGATGCGGGTTCGACGAGGTGCAGCGTGAAATATTTGACGCTAATGCGGCTATTATGATGGCTTGCCCTCAAGCGTCAGTTCGGCACTTGCGCGCGCCATACGGGAACTGGACCGAAGAGGTCTTTGCCGCGTCCGCCATCGCTGAACTGGCAGCTATCAAATGGTCGGTTGATCCGCGCGACTGGTCTCGCCCCGGGGTGGACACGATCGTCGATGCGGTCCTGGAATCGGCCAAGCCCGGGGCAATCGTCCGCTTGCATGACGGGTTTCCTCCCGACGAGTTGCTAGCCGTATCTGGTGCAGGTCTGCGCGATCAGACCGTCACGGCGGTATCCCGTCTAATCCCAGCTTTACTTGAGCGCGGATTTCAAATCCGCTCGCTTCCGCATTTTGATTGAAACGCACCGCTGGCTAACTCCGCGCTTTGACCGCTGCTATCTACGAGGGCATTTGCGGCGGATGGCCGACCATCCTCATGAACCGCATCAATCCTGCGCTGTTGTCGATGCGTTCACCGCTTGGATGCGCCAGACATCGCCGGACAAGCCCGACTTCGTGGCCACCTCGCGCCAAAGACGTGCCGTCCCGATCCTGACGCGGCCGCTGGGGCGCAGGACTCTTGCAGCACATCTCGGGCCAGAGCTAATGAGCTCCCGGGCGGTCGGCTGCTTCATTTTGCCTCCCCGATTTGCATATAAAGACACTTTTCAAATGTGGTGTCTCGTGACATTGGTGAAATCTATTGCTCGGATGAAATGCATCCATGCGCTAGATTGGAATTGAAATGCGGTTTAAAGGCCTTGATCTGAATCTCCTCGTCGCGCTCGACGCTTTGATGATTGAGCGTAACCTCACAGCGGCGGCTCGCAGTATCCACCTTAGCCAACCAGCCATGAGCGCGGCTGTCGCCCGGCTGCGCGGCTATTTTGGTGATGAGCTTTTTACAATGAAAGGCCGTGAACTCATCCCGACACCGCGAGCCGAGGCGCTCGCCTCGCCGGTCCGCGAGGCGCTGCTGCATATACAGCTCTCGGTTATTTCCTGGGAGGAATTTAATCCGCGGAAATCCGATCGCTGTTTTAGGGTCATCCTTTCCGATTACATGACGATCGTTTTCTTTCAGGGGGTCATTGACCGTGTTGCGCGAGAAGCCCCTTTCGTCAGCTTCGAACTCCTGCCTCTCGCTGACGATATGGAAGAAATTTTCCGGCGCGGTGACGCCGATTTTCTGATACTCCCTGAAATGTTCCTGTTAAGCGGGCATCCAAAAGCGAAGCTTTTCGACGATACACTCGCCTGTGTGGGCTGTCGGACAAACAAGGAACTGTCGAGAAAGCTCACGTTCGAAAAATATATGTCAATGGGTCACGTAATGGCCAGATTTGGACGTTCGCTCAAGCCATCCATTGACGAGTGGTTTTTGATCGAGCATGGCCTCAAGAGGCGGGCCGAGGTGGTCGTGCAGGGGTTCAGCATGATCCCTCTGATGCTACCGGGCACCAGTCGCATTGGGACCATGCCCTTGAGGCTGGTTGAGCATTTCGCAAAAACACTACCGCTGCGCGTCGTCGAACTTCCGCTCTCGTTGCCGGTGTTCACTCTGGCGATGCAGTGGCCTGCGCTTCAGAATGGCGATCCGGCAAGCATCTGGATGCGGAAGATTTTGTTGGAGGAGGCATCTCGCCTGGTGCCATAGCCGAAGGCTGCGGTATGATTTGCACATATCTGCTCAGCGTTTCGGCGGTGTGCTTTGCGGCGAGTGGCCGCCTGTCATCTCCGCCAGGAGGCGCAACTGGACACTCCGGTTCCCTGCCCGGCGCGGGCCGCAGATCAATACGAGCCAGCCGTTTCGCTGGCGTAAGAGCCCTCCCGCCGAATGGAGCCAGTCCTGCTGCCGTTGCTGCCTGTGAGGCCAGCGACGAGCAGATCGGGGAACTGCCGTCGGCACGCCTGCCGGCGCGGGATGGCCGGAATCGAGATCGAGCTGGTTGGTCGCTGTGCATTCGGGTCGACCGCGACGTCGATAAGGGTACGTTGAGCCGGGTGCAAAGGCGGCTCAAGCGAAAGCGCAATATGACTGCGTGTACCCGGATCGACTAGCGATACTATTTCCGGCGTCCTGAAATTCTAGCACATCACTATGTACAGGAAAAATGCGATCTGTGAACGACGCCCTTCAAAATGAGTATTGGACTAAGCCGCTGATCGCGGCGATTGGAGCCCCGGTTTAACAGGAGCCTCCCGACTGAGAAGATGAGGGTGTCAACAAAACACCTTTCAGTCAGGAGGTTCCCATGGGCAAGATCAGCCCTCT
>NZ_JAVIIT010000029.1:0-42839 GCF_033977265.1 Mesorhizobium australafricanum
GAATCGCCAGAAATATCCTTCAGGCCGCAGATGCCGACAAAGTTCCAATCAGCCACCGCATCAAAAAATGCGCCTGGAATGACGCCTATCTCATCCAGGCGATAACTCATATGCGATAGCCCTGCCCACGAGGGGGAGATTGGCAGCTTCACCCCTTTGCCCCGAACCGCAGCCCGTCCATCAACAGCTTCACCAGCCGCCCCGACCGCTCGCGCCAGTCGGACGTGTTGGGCGCCGAGTAGATGCCGCCCAGCGCGTGCATGACATCGGAGGCGTCGACATCGGCGCGGATCTTTCCCGAGGCGGCGGCAGCCTCGACCAGGCTTCGCATGGCGCCCGAGACGCGGCCGGAGGTGTCGGAGAACAGCGTCGAGTTGGTGGTGAGCAACAAGCGCAGGCTGGTCGCCAGGCCGCGCTTGGTGGCGATGTAGTCGACGAAGCGCTGCATCCAGAGTTCGAGCGCGACATCGGCCGGATGCTCTTGGGCGAGCTCCCCGGCAGCGTGGCAGAGCCCCTCCACCTCGCGGCGGTAGACCACCTCGACCAGATGCTCGCGCGTCGGGAAATGCCGGTAGAGCGTGCCGATGCCGACCCCTGCCCGCTTGGCGATGTCCTCCAGCGAGGCGTCGACGCCGTCGGTGGCGAAAGCCTGCGCCGCGACCTCGACCAGCCTGTCGCGGTTGCGCTGCGCATCAGCACGCAGCGGCTTTGGCGCTGGCGCGTCGCGCATCGCTCCGGCGGTCGTCTCCTGGTCAGGCACTTTTTTCTCCACTGAACGTAATATGGGGGCTTGAACCATGGCTGGCCAGACCCCAGTTAAATAAACGGAGGCACCTCCGATTTAGTGGAGTGCTTTCATCATATAACCAGGGGAAGCAGTATGTCACGTGTCGAAGGACGGAAAGCTTTCCCTGCCCGCTGGAGCGGGGCGGCGGCGGTGACACTGCCAATCTCCCACCTTGCGGGGGAGATGTCCGGCAGGACAGAGGGGGGTGCTGTCCTGCCGACGTATCGGCAAGTGACGGGCGCTTCCTTCCGACAGTTTTCGCTCCGCGGACCTAGATCGCAAACCCCGCGTTCCTTCACACCCCCTCTGCCCTGCCGGGCATCTCCCCCGCAAGGGGGGAGATCAGGCTCTTTGCCGCCGTCACCTCACTTCCCCAGTTACCCTTGCCCCTCTCCTCCCAAGCCCCATTTCCATCCCCCTAGCGTCCAGCAACCGGAGCCCGACGCCCCATGAATGACCAAGTCACCATCAGTCCAACCACGCTTTCCATCCACCTCACCATCAACGGCCGCGACCACGCGCTCGACATCGAGCCGCGCGTGACGCTGCTCGATGCGCTGCGCGACCGGCTGCATCTCACCGGCACCAAGAAAGGCTGCGACCAGGGCCAGTGCGGCGCCTGCACCGTGCATGTCGACGGCGAGCGCGTGCTGGCCTGCCTGACGCTGGCCGCCCAGGTCGAAGGACGCTCGATCACCACCATCGAGGGACTGGCCGACGCGGACGGCACGCTCAACGCCGTGCAGGCAGCCTTCCTCGAACAGGACGCCTTCCAGTGCGGCTATTGCACGCCCGGACAGATCATGTCGGCGGTGGCCTGCATCCGCGAAGGCCATGCCGGCTCCGACGAGGAAATCCGCGAATACATGGCCGGCAATCTGTGCCGCTGCGGCGCCTATCCGCACATCGTCGCCGCCGTCCGCCAGGCAGCACAGGAGCTGCGCTCATGAGAGATTTTGCTTACCTCCGCGCCGACAATATCGAGGCCGCGCGCAATGCCTCGGCGCTGCCCGGCGCCATGCTGCTTGCCGGCGGCACGACGCTGGTCGACCTCGCCAAATGCGGTGTCGCCGAGCCATCGACCGTCATCGACATCAGCCATATCGAAGGGCTGAGCACCATCGACATAACCGCCGATCGCGCTCTGATCGGCGCGCTGGCCAGGATGAGCCATGTCGCTGACAACGCCGAGGTGAAGACCTTGTTTCCGGCCGTCTCGGAGGCGCTTTGGCAGGCGGCTTCGGCGCAGCTGCGCAACATGGCGACCATCGGCGGCAATCTGATGCAGCGCACGCGCTGCCCCTATTTCCGCGACCCGCAGAACTTCCCCGCCTGCAACAAACGCGCGCCGGGCAGCGGCTGCTCGGCGATCGACGGCGTGACGCGCGGCCATGCCGTGCTCGGCACCAGCGAGGCCTGCATCGCCACCTATCCGGGTGACCTGGCGGTGGCGCTCGTCGCCTTCGACGCCGAGGTCGATCTCGGCGAGCGCAAGCTGAACGTCGAGGACTTCTTCCTCGCGCCCGGCGCGACGGCCGAGCGCGAGCACGACATCCGCCCCGGCGAGGTGATCACGGCGATCGAGATTCCAGGCTCGGCCGCGGCGCGGCGCTCGACATACCTCAAGGTGCGCGACCGCCAGTCCTATGAGTTCGCGGCCGCAAGTGCGGCGGTGGGGCTGGAGCTCGAAGCCGACGGCCGCACCATCCACGACATCCGCGTCGCGCTCGGCGGCGTCGCGACGAAGCCGTGGCGGGCGCGCGCGGTCGAAGAGGCGCTGAAGGGCAAGCCGCTCGACGAAGCCACGGTCCGCAAGGCGAGCGAGCTCGCCATGGAGGGCGCCGTCGACCATGGCGCCAACCACTACAAGATTGCGCTGGCACCGCGCGTGATCACGCGCGCCATCCTCAAATTGGGAGAGACGGCATGACCGTTCATGACATGAAACACGCCGCGTCCGACAGCGCGCGCCTCGAAGCGGTTGGCGGCAGGCTGTCGCGCGTCGACGGGCCGGCCAAGATCACCGGCGCGGCAAAGTATGCCTTCGAACAACAGCTCGACGGGCTGACGCATGCGGTGCTGGTCGGCGCGACAATTCCCGCCGGCAAGGTGACCGCCATCGACACCCGCGCGGCCGAGACGGCACCCGGCGTGCTCGCCGTGCTGACGCCCGACACCATCATGGAATTGAAGGGCGCGTCGGACTGGCTCGGCAATCCGCCATCGCAGCCGACCTACTGTCCCCTCGCCCGCGAGATCACCTTTTCCGGCCAGCATGTGGCGGCGGTGGTGGCCGAGACCTTCGAGCAGGCGGTCGCGGCGGCCGCGCTGGTCAAGGTGACCTATGAGGAGACGCCGGCGATCGTCGACTTGAGCGACGGCAAGGCCGGCGACGGCATCCCGATCGACGCCATGACCAAGGAATGGGGCGACGCGCAGGCTGCCTTCGCCGCCGCCCCGGTGCGCGTCTGCGTGGCCTACAACACGCCGCGCGAATTCCAGGCGGCGATGGAGCCGCACGGGCTGATCGCGCGCTGGCAAGGCGACGAGCTCACCATCTGGGAGCCGAGCCAATGGCTGGACGGCATGGCGCGCACCTATGCCGAATGGTTTTCCGTGCCGTTCGAGAATGTGCGGCTGGTCTCGCCCTATATCGGCGGCGGCTTCGGCTCGAAGGCGCTGGCGCTGGCGCACAGCGCGGTGGCGGCCGCGGCGGCAAAGATGCTGGGACGTCCAGTGAAGCTGGTGCTCAACCGGCCGCAGAATTTTACGTCCTATGGCGGCCGCGCCGCGACCCGCCAGACGGTGGCGATCGGCGCCGACAGGCAAGGCAAGATCCAGTCGATCGTGCATCGCGGCGTCAATGAGACGGCGGTCGACGGCATGTGGGTCGAGCCGCTCGGCTCGGTCACCTCGATCATGTACGCCACGCCGAACTTCTCCTCGAAGCAGAATGTGGTGCGGGTGAATACGGTGGTGCCAGGAGCAAAGCGCGCGCCGGGCGAGAACCCGAGCGCGTTCGGCATCGAATGCGCCATAGACGAGCTCGCCTATGAACTCGGGATCGATCCGCTGGAGATGCGGCTGATCAACTATGCCGAACAGGATCCGCACGCGAAGAAGGCCTGGTCGACCAGGCAGTTGCGCGAAGCCTTCGCCGTCGGCGCCGAAACCTTCGGCTGGGCCAAGCGCTCACCCGCGCCGCGCTCGATGCGTGACGGCCACCAGCTTATCGGCTGGGGAGTGGCGGCCGGCACCTATCCGGTGCGGCGCGCCTATGGCGAGGCGGTGGTGAAGATTATGGCCGACGGTTCGGTCGAGGTCGAAAGCTCCTCCATCGACATGGGCCAGGGCACCTACACGATCCTGGCACAGACCGCCGCCGAAACGCTTGGCGTGCCGGTCGAGCATGTGTCGGTGAAGCTGGGGGATTCCCACTTCGCCCGCGCGGGCGTCACCGGCGGCTCGCGGCTGGCCGGCGTCATGACCGGCGCTGTCCACAAGGCGGCCGGCCAGGCGCTGGACGAGATGATCGGGCTGGCGCTCTCCGACCCGCGCTCGCCTTTCCAGAAGCTGCAGGCGAACACGCTGCAAGTGCGAGACGGCCGCATTGCCTCGCCGCGCGGCGAAGGGCCGGAGCTGTCGATCGCCGAGCTGATGGCTGCTGTCGGCCGCGATCTTATCGAGGCCAAGGGCGACACCTTACCGGCAAATACGACGCCGGAAGATCGCTACAAGAACTACACCACCATCGCCATGGCGCTGCCGCATACCGAGGGCGACTATTCGCGCTATTCCTGGTGCGCGCATTTCGTCGAAGTCAGGGTCGACGAGGATTTCGGCACGGTGCGCGTGTCGCGCGTGGTGTCGGCGATGGATTGCGGCCGGCTCTACAACCCGAAGCTGGCGGAGAGCCAGTGGAAAGGCGGCATCATCATGGGCATCGGCCAGGCGCTGCTCGAAGAAGGCATCGTCGACCGCCGCCACGGCCGCATCGTCAACGGCAATTTCGCCGACTACATGCTGCCGACCAACGCCGACATTCCCGACATCCAGACGATCTCGGTCGGTATCCCCGACCCGCACTCCTCCGCCCTCGGCGGCAAGGGCGTGGGCGAAGTCGGCATCGTCGGCGTGGCGCCGGCGATCGCCAATGCGGTGTTCCACGCGACGGGGAAGCGCGTGCGGGATCTGCCGATCACGCTGGAGAAGCTGATCTGAGTTGAGCGAGGCACCCCCCTCTGCCCTGCCGGGCATCTCCCCCTCGAGGGTCCCTCATGGGGGGAGATCGGCAGCTTTGGCGCTCTGCCTACCACTCCAACCCGAACACCAATTTGCCGAAGTGCAGGCCGCCGGCGGCCATCTGGGTGTAAGCTTCGGTCGCCTCGTTCTGTGAAAACACCTTGTCGACAACCGGCTCCGTCCTGGCTGCGCCGATGGCGCGGGCGGCGTCGCGAAGGTCGGATACCGATCCGGTGTTGTTGCCGATCACCTTCAGCGCCTTGATGATGATCGGCAGCAGATTGACCGTGGCCTCGGCGCCGGTGACGAAGCCGATGGTGAACAGCGTGCCACCGGGCGCGGTGGCGTTGACGGCGCGGGCGAAGGTGGCGGTGCCGCCGGTCTCGACGACGAGGTCGGCGCCGAGGCCGTCGGTCAGGTCCAGCACCTTGCCGTCCCAGTCGGGCGTTGCGCGGTAGTTGATGAGATGATCGGCGCCGAGTGCCTTCGCCCGCTCCAGCTTCTCGTCCGAGGACGAGGTGATGATGACGGTGGCGCCGGCGGCTTTGGCAAGCTGCAGGGTGAAGATCGAGACGCCGCCGGTGCCAAGCAGCACCACGACCGAGCCCGGCCCGACATCGGCGGCGCGGATGGCGTTCCAGGCGGTGGTGCCGGCGATCGGAAGCGTCGACGCCGCCTCGAAGGAGAGATGCGCCGGGATCGGCACGACGGAATTCGCCGGCAGCGCGACATATTCCGCCAGCGACCCCGGAAGCGAGATGCCGCGCATCTGGGTCATCTCGTAAGGCCGCGGCCGGCCGCCGATCCAGCGCGGCTTGGCATGGGCGACGACGCGGTCGCCCGCGCTGAACCTCGTCACGCCCTCGCCCAGCGCAACGATCTCGCCGGCGCCGTCGGCGACCGGGATGAGCGGAAAGCTCGGTCCGGGGTAATTGCCGCTCGCCACCGCGACATCGACGAAATTCAGGCTCGCCGCACGCTGGCGGATCAGCACTTCGCCGCGCTGCGGTTCGGGAGTTGCAACGGTGGCGGCGCGGAAGGCGTCCAGCCTGGGTTGGCTCAGTTCGATGGCTTTCATGGTTCACTCCTGGGTTGCCGTTTGGCGGGTTGAGTAAACCTATCTGCTGCGCTATTCCTCGATAATCCTCGGTCTTTGCATTTGAGTATTGCGTAGCATGCAGCAATCCCATGAACCGGCGGCGCTTGCCGAAATGGCGGCCTTCGCGGCAGTCGCCGAGGCGCGCTCCTTCACCAGGGCGGCAGCGCATGTCGGACGCGACGCCACCGTCCTGTCGCGCCGCCTGCAGTCGCTGGAGGCGCGGCTGGGCGTCAGGCTGCTCC
This sequence comes from Mesorhizobium australafricanum, assembly GCF_033977265.1. Lineage (NCBI taxonomy): Bacteria > Pseudomonadati > Pseudomonadota > Alphaproteobacteria > Hyphomicrobiales > Phyllobacteriaceae > Mesorhizobium > Mesorhizobium australafricanum. The sequence goes on from NZ_JAVIIT010000029.1 coordinate 6,371, forward strand.
ATCGCACGACGCGCAGCGTGTCGCTGACCGAAGCCGGTGCCGAATTCCTGGTGCGCGTGCGCGCCATCCTCGCCTCCGTCGACGAAGCCGAGGCCGCCGCCTCCGCGCATGCTGCCGGAGGCCCGCGCGGCCTGCTCAGGCTGGCGCTACCCGGCACATTCGGGCGCATGTGGATTGGCCCGCTGCTGCCTCAATTCCTTGCCGAATTTCCCGATATCCGCATCGAGGCCGAGTTCTCCAATCGCTTCGCCGATCTCGTCGCCGAGAATTTCGACGTTGCCGTGCGATTGGGCAGCTTGGAGGATTCGCGCCTGGTGGCGCGCAAGGTGGCGACGCGGCGCCGGCTGCTCTGCGCCGCGCCCTGCTACCTTGCCCGAAAGGGCAGGCCGGAAACGCCGGAGGCGCTGCTTCAACATTCCTGCCTCGGCTTCACCGGCTTCCAGACCTTTCCGGCCTGGGAGATGACCGACCGCGAGGGCCGGCGCGCGCGCGTCGAGGTTTCGGGGCCGCTGGTCAGCGACGATGCCGAGGTGCTGGTCGAGGCAGCAGTGCAGGGCGTCGGCCTGATGATGAGCACAGACTGGCTGGTCGGACGCGAGCTCGCCGACGGGCGGCTGGTGCCGATCCTGGAGGACTGGACGCTGGCCGACGAGGGCGCGGTCTATGTCGTCATGCCATCGGCCAAGGGCCAGGCCGCCAAGACCCGCGCCTTCGCCGACTGGATCGGCAAGCGCTTCGCGCCGGAGCCGCCGTGGCGGCGGTGAGGACGAAGACGGATGGTCTCCTCCCTCCAACGGGAGGTCACCTCGCCGCGCAAGCAAACCCCGGCGGGAGCGCCGGGGCTTGCTCGGTCCGCCGTATCAGAACTTGTAGTTCAGGCCGGCCCGTACATCGTGCGTCTTGAGATCGACGTTCGCGACCGTGCCAGGGCCAAAAAGCGGTATCGAGATATCCTTCCTGCCGAAGTCGGAATAGCGATATTCGACGCGAGCGATCCACTTGTCGGTGAAGGCGTGCTCAACGCCAGCCCCAACCGTCCAGCCGAGATGGGTTTCGTCGTGGATTGGTATTGTGCCGCTGGTGCCAATCACGCTCACCTCATACTTGGCCGCGGCCACGCCTGCCGTGAGGTAAGGCAAGGTCCGATCGAAAGCATAGCCAGCCCGCAACCGCGCCGATCCCGACCACTTGAGCTCGCCCTTGAGCAGCGCGCCGGCACCGGTGAACGTGCCCAACCCATCCGCATTGCTGTACGCAAGGTCAGCCTCGGCACCGAGCACGAAGCGGTTCGCCAATTCCTGGTCGACGCCGATATGGACGCCGCCAATAAAACCGCTCGGATCGAGGGGAACGTTGACATCGGTGCCCCCGGCGCCGGCGCCGGCGATGAAGAAATTGGATTTTCCGGCTACGTAACCGAAATGAACGCCGGCATAGAGGCCGGACCAGTCGTAAGCGGTGGCACCGGGCGAGGTTTCATTGATGTCCGCCGCGGACGCCATGCCGACAGGCGCGAGAATGAAGGCTGTGGCGAGAAGAACCGTTTTCACTGTTTGCTACCCCAAAGATGTTGCATCCCCCGGCCGCGGAAATGCTCAGTGGCGATCCGGGTGTCGCCGAGGTGTCGCATTGTTCGTCGGCGGGGTCTTGGGCTGGGCCGCACTGGAATTGGCGTGGAAAGCGCTTCGGCCGCTTGCGTGATAAGTGTGGCCGATCGGCATCAGCCGATTGCGAGCCTGCATGGTGCAGGACCAGTTGGGGTGTGGGTCTCCCTGGCGCCGCGCCGCGCTGTCGACGAGGATTTCGGCATGGTCACCTCGGGGCGAGCGGCAGCTTCAGCCCAATTGAGCCGCCAGCGGCGTGCCGATGTCCGAAACGAGTTTGACGAGATCGGCCTGGCGCCTCGTGCCGGTCTTGGCGAAGATACGGTTGAGGTGTGTCTTCAGGGTGTTTTCGCCGATGCCGAGCGACAACGCGCTCTTCGACGTGGACAATCCGCTGCCTATGCGCAGCAGGACCCGCGCCTCCGCGGGCGTAAGGTCGAACAAAGTGGTGAGAACGGCTTCCGGCAGCGGGGAAGCAGATGTCGTGGTCGAGACGAAGACGGCGGCACATGCGGGCCGGAAAACCGCTCGAGCGGTTCCTTCGGTCAACGGCAGTACATAGGCGACGGCGGGCGGTAGGCCCGGGGCCGAAATGGGCAGGCCTATGCCGCGGGCGCCAAGCGAGGCGTCCGCGCTCGCGGCAGTGGCGATCGTGTCCAGCAGGGCGCGGGCGACCGCCGGGTTTTGCACCTGGAGCAGGCCTTTCCTGGAAAGAATGGGACCTTGCGCCGAAAACATCCGCTCGGCAGCCCCGTTCGCGTGGAGGATCGCGCCATTGGCACCGGTCAGAACAACAGGCACCGCCAGATGGTCGAGCGCCTGGCGATAGAGATTGGCGGTAACGCGGGTCTGATCGAGCAGATCTCCAATCAGCGACGCACGGCGCAGATGCGGCGACAGCAATGCCAGGAAACGCTGATCCTCGGCGGATATGACCGCCCTCGTGGCCCGTGTGGTGCAACCCATGAGTCCGATCCGGTCCGATGTATGAACGAATTTGGTGATGCAGCCTTCACGCAGCCCCTGCGGTTTGGCCCAATTCTGAAAAAATGGCGTCTGCTGGAGTTCGGCCTCGTTCATCTGCGACAGCGTGGCGACAGGGGTGTCGACGTCGCCGACGACCGCGGCCTTCAGCCCCGGAATTGTGTCGAAGTCATAATCGTCCTGGAGCGCGCGCATCCGCTCCGGATCCCAGGGCGATTGGGCCGCGAAGCGGCCATGATTGCCGTCGGTGCTGGCAAGCGCGATGGTGGTATAGGCCGCGTCGACGGCCTCTGTGATCCGAGTCATCACGCCGGCCCAACCGTCGGGGTTCAAAACGCAATCATAGATATCGCCGATTATCGAACTAAGGACTTCGGTGCTTGATCTTTCCATCACGCCTCCAGGCATGCCCCGATCCCGCCGCTGGCGGATCTCGCGGCGTCATACTTTCGGGTGACGCCAGGCGCGGTAGCTTTCGATTAAAGGTTCAATCGGATCAATTGAACGCCACGCAGCCACTGTTGCCGGTTATTCTCACAATGGAAAGCATCGCGTTCGATTTTTTTGAAACAGGGCACTCTGTCGGGGTTTTGCATTGTCGCGAAAGACGGTGTTTTCATCGGTTCAATTGCCATCACATCTTGACGAACGCGAACGATTTTCCCTCTGGCAGGACATTCATGTCGCGGAAATATGGTCGGTCGAGTACGGCATATCGCAAGACCTGCCGTTCGAAGCCGCGATCGAAGCCACGGCCGTCGGGCCGCTCGTTCTTGGCCAGATGTCTGGAACCATCAAGCATGCTACGAGGAAGGCGAGCAACATCGCCGAGGACGACAATGACGGCTATCTGCTGCTGATCAACAAGGCCGACACCGTGTTGTCCGGAGCCCAGGTCGGCCGCGAATATGGCATCGGTCGGGGCGAAGCCGTGCTGGTCACAGCGTCTGAAGCGCTGAAGATGGGCGGTGCGGACAGGAATGTATGGGCGAATGTGGTGGTCCCGCGCGCCATCCTCGCCCAGGCCTTCCCGCAGATCGATGACAGGCTGGCGTTGAAGATCGGCGCTGAAAACGAAGCTCTCGATCTTCTGAAGCGATATTGCCTGCTTCTTGAAACCGGCCGCCCGCTCGCCTCACCCGATCTCATAGCCCACGCGACGGAGACGATCGTCGATTTGATCGGCCTGGTGACCGGCGCGAAAGGCGAGGCAGTCGAACTGGCCGGCCTTCGCGGCCTGCGAGCGGCCAGGCTGCAGGCGATCCTGGCGAAGATCGCCGACAATTTCGCCGACCCCGCCATCTCCGCCCAAGGTGTCGCACAAGAACTCGGCCTGTCGGCGCGCTACGTCCACGATCTCCTTCAGGAGACGGGCATCAGCTTCACCGAGCACGTTCTCGAACTGCGCTTGCAGCGAGCCCGCAAGATGCTCTCGCAGAGACACAACGACGACATGCGGGTCAGCGACATCGCCATGATAAGCGGGTTCAGCGATGTGTCGTACTTCAACCGCTGCTTCCGTCGCCGGTTCGGCCATACGCCGTCGCGCGCCAGATAGAACCGGGACACTTCCTGAAACCCGGCCACGGCGACGCGATTTCCGTTTTGTCGTTGACGAGATGCCTCGCGCCCGCAAGTAGAGCGGGACGGGATGGGGCATGCCGCACCAGCTTTTGTTTAGCCGCATTTCTGCGACGCCGCTTGGCTGCAAAAGCTCGGCGGTGCCAAATCGTCACAGCGCGCAGAAAAGGCGCCGCACCTCTCTCCAGTCCAATTCCAGTGCGGCGCTGCCCAAGACAAGGCCGGGCTCCAATGCCATGCCAGCCTCAGGGTGAAGCGACTGTCATTTCAGGGGTTTAAATGCCGCAGAATAGATTTGGAGGCCGCAAGGCTACGGGGTTGAAGTATCTGTTGCTGACTTCGACCGCGCTGGTCGGTCTTGGCCAACCAATCGCCGCCACGGCAGCCGAGACCTGGACCGGCGCTGTCTCCACGGACTGGTTTGCCGCCGGAAACTGGAACCCCGGATCGCTGCCGACCGCGGCCGATAATGTCACTATCAACACAGTCGTTATAAACCCGACCGTCATCAACGCCGGAAATGCTTTTGCCGCCGGTCTCACCATAGCCGATGGCTTTTCTTCAACCGGCAATCTGACCATTTCGAATGCCGGCACTCTCACCAGCCAAGACGGTACCCTGGCGTATTCAGCAACAGCCAATGCATCGGCAACGGTCACGGGTGCCGGCTCCTCATGGAGTACTTTCGCCAATCTCATAGTTGGATATGGCGGCACCGGTACGCTGAACGTTGCCAGCGGCGGCGTTGTGAATGATCTCAATAGTTATGTCGGCTACGTTTCCGGCTCCTCGGGTACGGCCACGGTTGATGGCGCCGGGTCGCAATGGAGCAGCACGGGCAATCTCTATGTCGGTCTGGGCGGCACCGGCTCGGTGACGGTTTCAAATGGCGGCCTGTTGTCGGACGATCTTGCCAATATCGGCGGGGGTTTCTCAGCATCCGGCACCGTTGTGGTGACAGGTGCGGGATCGACGTGGACGAACAGTTCCCAGGTGACCGTCGGCGATCAGGGCACCGGCTTTCTCGACATATTCGCCGGTGCCAAAGTGACGGATGTGACGGGGCTCGTCGCCGCGAATGCCGGCTCCCATGGCACGGTAAATGTCTCCGGCACGGGATCGACATGGACGAATAGCGGCGATTTGACGCTCGGACTGAGCGGCACGGGCGCGATGTTCGTTTCCGCTGGCGGCAAGGTGACCGACAGCCTGGGCACAATTGCCAAAAATTCAGCCTCCACTGGTACAGTGACGGTCGATGGCGCGGGTTCGGCCTGGACGAATTCTTCCCACCTGTTCGTCGGCGATCAGGGCGCCGGTGCGCTGAATATCTCGAACGGCGGCAAGGTCAGCAATCTGAGCGGCATTGTGGGCAACCTGGCGGGCTCCACCGGTATAGTAACGGTAGATGGTGCAAGCTCGACCTGGGCCAACGCAGCCCTCGCCGTCGGGAATGCGGGCTTCGGCGCGCTGACGATCACGAATGGCGGTAAGGTCACCAGTTCCGTGGGTTATGCGGCCTACGACGTAGGTTCCGCCGGCACGGTGATAGTCGACGGTGCGGGCTCGAGCTGGACAAACAGTTCCGATCTGTTCGTCGGCGATCGGGGCAACGGTACGCTGGCGGTCTCGAATGGCGGCGCAGTCAAAAATGCCTTGGGCTACGTTGGCGACAATGCGGGCTCGACCGGCTTCGTGTTCGTCGACGGCGCCGGCTCGACCTGGACGAACGCAGACCTGTTCGTCGGCAATGCCGGCACGGGCACAGTGGCGATCTCGCATGGCGGCACGGTCAGCAGCGGCACCGGCGTTATTGGCTCGCAGGCGGGCTCGACCGGCACGGTGATTGTCGACAACGCCGGCTCGACCTGGACCAACAGCGCGGACCTGTTTGTCGGCGATTACGGCACCGGCACGCTGGCGATCTCGCATGGCGCGGTCAGCAACGGCTCTGCGATCATAGGCGCGAAGGCGGGCTCGACGGGCATGGCGTTCGTTGATGGCGTCGGCGCGACCTGGACAAACAGTTCCAACCTCTATGTCGGCGCAGACGGCGCCGGCACGCTGGCAATCTCGAACGGCGGTACGGTCACCAGCAACGCCGGCTATCTGGCCTTTGATGCCGGGTCCATGGGTACGGCAATGGTCGCCGGCGCGGGCTCAAGCTGGAACAGCAGCAGCCTCCTTTTTGTCGGTCAGCGTGGTTGGGGCTCATTGATCGTCTCGAACGGCGGCAACGTGGCCAACACCGATGGCTATCTGGGCGGTAATGCCGGGTCCGTCGGTCTGGCCAATGTCAGCGGCCCCGGCTCGACGTGGACCAGCAGCGGAAATCTCAATATCGGCATTGGCGGCACTGGCACACTGACGATCGCCAATGGCGGCGCGGTGTCGGCCGGCGGCGCGGTCGACATCGCCGTCCTGGCGGGTTCCGTCGGCACGCTGAACATCGGAGCGGCGAGCGGATCGCCGGCGGCCGCCGCTGGCTCGCTCAATGCGGCGAGCATCCAGTTCGGCGCCGGCGCGGGTGCGATCAACTTCAACCACACCGACACGAACTACGCCTTCGCGTCGGCGATCGGCGGTGTCGGCATAATTAACCAGATCGCCGGCACGACGAACCTGACCGCCGATTCGAGCGGCTTCACCGGTGCGACCAATGTGAGCGGCGGACTGCTGGCCGTGAACGGTTCGCTGGCCAACTCGCTGGTGACGATCTCGGGCGGCACATTGGGCGGCAACGGCACGGTCGGCGGCATCGTCGCACAGTCGGGCGGCATCATCGCACCCGGCAATTCGATCGGCACGCTCAATGTCGCGGGCGATGTCGACCAGGCGGCAGGCTCGGTCTACCAGGCCGAACTGACCTCGACCGGCCAATCCGATCTCATTCACGCGACCGGCACGGCGACGATCGCCGTCGGCGCGGTCCTCGAGGTGGTCAAGACGGATGCCGCGCCTTACGTCGTGGGCACGCACTATACGGTGCTGCAAGCCGACGGTGGCGTCGCCGGAAACTACACGCTCACAGGCGATATCGGCACGGCTTTCCTCGGCCTCGCCGACAGCTATGACGCCAATCATGTCTATCTCGATGTGATCCAAAAAACCTTCGCCCAGGTTGGCCTGACTCCGAACCAGATCGCCACCGGCGGCGGCGCCGAAAGCCTGGGGGCCGGCAATCCGCTCTACGACGCAATCGTGGTGCTGCCGACGGCGGCAGCCGCCCAGGACGCCTTCGACCAGCTCTCAGGCGAGATCCATGCCTCGGCCAAGGGGATGCTGCTGGAAGACAGCCGCTTCGTCCGCGACGCCGCCACGAACCGCATCGCCGCCGCGTTCGGCGACGCAGGCGCGGCGCCGCTGCCGGTCATGGCGTATGGCGAAGGCGGACCGGAAATGGCGGCCGCCGACACCGACCGCTTCGCCGTCTGGGGTCAGGCCTTCGGCGCGTGGGGCAACACCGACAGCGACGGCAATGCCGCCGCCTTCGATCGCTCGACCGGCGGCCTGCTGGTCGGCGCCGACAGGCTGGTCGGCGACTGGCGCGTCGGCCTGATCGGCGGCTACAGCCATTCGTCCTTCCACGCCGATGCCCGCAATTCGAGCGGGAGCAGCGACAACTACCATCTCGGCCTCTATGGCGGCACCAACTGGGGAGCCATAGCCTTCCGCACCGGCGCCGCCTACAGCTGGAACGGCATCTCGACAAAACGCTCGGTCGCCTTCAACGGCTTCGCCGACCAACTGTCGGCCGACCATGACGCCGGCACGGCGCAGGTGTTCGGCGAACTCGCTTACAAGATGGATGCCAATCGGTTCCATTTCGAGCCCTTCGCCGACCTCGCCTATGTCAGCGTGCACACCGACGGCTTCACCGAGCAAGGTGGCGCCGCGGCGCTGGCCAGCGCCGGCTCAACCACCAATGCCACCTTCACCACGCTCGGGCTGCGCGCCTCGACCGACGTCGCGCTCGGCGGCATGAGCGCGACCGCGCGCGGCATGCTGGGCTGGCGCCACGCCTTCGGCGATGTCACGCCGACCTCGACCTTCGCCCTCGCCGGCGGCGATGCCTTCACCATCGCCGGCGTGCCTGTCGCCAGGGATAGCGCGGTGATCGAGGCCGGCTTCGACCTGCAAATGTCGGCCAATGCCACGCTCGGCCTATCCTATGTCGGCCAGTTCGGCGGCCACAGCACCGACAACGGCGCCAAGGCAAACCTCAACGTCAGGTTCTGACAGGATGGTTTGGCGACCCCGATAGCAAGCATTGCAAATGTGGTGGTTGCGGGGACCCGCAACCACCGATACCGACATTCGCCAACCGTCGACGTACGGCGATCAAATACGGATTCGGCAACCATTGCCGTATCCAGGCGGCAACCCCGTTGAATTTCGCCTTGAGCATAGCGGGCGGACGTGCACGAGCATATTGTCGTTAAGGCCTGGGCACATATCGCTGATGCGGGAAGGGCCTATCACGGAGCCCTATTTCGATGGCAACCAAAGGTGAAGTCAGCTCATCAAATGCGCCGGAACACGCTTCGCGTTTCGGCCCTCCGCCATTTGACCTCTGGAACAAATCGCTGGGGGATATAGCTGCCAACATCGGATCGCCGCAGTTTCCGCGGGCCTTGGCCGAAGCGCTCCGACTGCTCGCACCATTCGAAATGATGAATGCCTTCCAATACGCCCCCGATGGAACCGCGCACGACCTCTTCAACGAGGACATTCCCGTTGAACGCGTTGTCATCGTCGACCACTATTTGGCCGGTGCCTATCTGCTTGATCCTTTCTACGACGCCGTACGCCAATCCGGCGACCCGCGGCTCCTAGTGATGCGAAACCTTACGCCAGACGAGTTCCACCAGACCGAGTACTACCGACGCCACTACGCCTCGACCAAGATATCCGACGAGGTGGGATTTGTTCTGCCTCTCGACCGAGGAGTCATCGGCGTATTGTCGCTTAGCCGAATTGGTGGCGGACTTTTCGCCGACGGAAAAATCGAGACAATGGCGCAGGCAGCACCAGTTGTGTGTGCACTGGCAGCTCGCCACTGGCGCGCAGCGTCTGTTGCTTCCGTACCTGCTAGCGGTAGCCGGGCGATCCCAAGAATTGAGCACCAACGCCTGACCAGGCGTGAGAACGAAATCGTCAACCTTCTATTGAAGGGCCACTCTAGCCTGTCGACTGCGCTACAGCTCTCGCTCTCGCCGAACACCATCAAGGTGCATCGCCGACGCATTTACGAGAAACTCAACCTGTCAAGCCAGGCAGAGCTTTTTCTGCTCTTTCTGGCGTGATGGAGGCCGCCGCAGGCTTGGCGTGCGATCACGCAGAGCCGCGTCCAAAGTGATTTTGACGCGATAATCCGGAAGGGTTATTTGCGCCAGCGTATTGCCGTAGCATAGTCTCCGCGAAGCGCATTGGAGGATTGCCATGAGCCGGGTTACAGTGGCACATGTGCGGACATCCGTGATCGCCAATTCGACTCAAGCCGTTAGACAAGGACCACGGCATGCTGCTACCGTTCGCCAGGTTCACTTCAGCGGTGTGAGCGTGGGCTGGCCGGCGTCCGACGCCCGAAATAGAGGCGTGACATTCGGGGCATTCCATCTCCTGCCTGAGCAGAAATTGCTGCTTGAGGCGGGTCGTGAGGTGCGGCTTGGAAGCCGATCGCTAGAGGTGCTGATCGCCCTGATCGAGCACGCCGGCCAAATACTCTCCAAAGCTGAGCTGACCGCTATTGTCTGGCCAAATACCTTCGTGGACGAGGCCAATCTCCGGGTCCATATCGGGGCACTCCGCAAAGCGCTTCGCGATGGGCAAGAGGGCAAGCGGTTCATCGTCAACGTTCCGAGCCGCGGTTACACCTTCGTTGCACCTGTTACCGCGGCTGACGATACAGACCAACGCGCGGCGCTAACGGGCGCACGGAGCCGTTCACGCAACGATTTGCCGTCGCTGCTCACGCGCATAGTCGGCCGGGACGATGCGATCGACACGATCGCGACCCAGATTTCCCGTCATCGCTTCGTGACGATAGTCGGTGTTGGAGGCATGGGAAAAACAACCGTCGCACTGGCGGTCGCCGAACGGGTCGCCCATGAGTATACGGGCGGCGCCTACATTGTGGATCTGTCGGCGCTCGAGGATCGGAACCTTGTCGTCAGCGTAACAGCCTCTGCCATCGGCGTACCGGTCCAGTCCCAGAATCCGCTACCGGGCTTGATCGCGTTCCTGCGTGAACAGAATGCGCTGCTCGTCCTCGACACGTGCGAGCATCTTATCGAGGATTGCGCAGCGCTCGCCGAAGACTTGCTGAAGGGCGCACCCCGCCTGCACGTCCTGGCGACCAGCCGCGAACCATTGCGCGCAGAGGGAGAGCGGGTCTTTCGCCTCCCATCACTGGGCGTGCCGCCGCAGCAGGAGGACATGTCCGCGGAACAAGCACTGCAGTTTTCGTCGGTGGAGTTGTTTGCCGAGCGGGCCACCGCGAACTTCGATGCTTTCGAACTCGATGACGCCATCGCGCCAATCGTTGCCGGGATATGCCGTAGGCTCGACGGTATTCCTTTGGCGATAGAGATGGCCGCAGGCCAGGTCAACATCCTCGGCGTGCGCGGTCTGGCGAAGCACCTGGGCGATGCATTGCTTCTGCTTACGCAAGGGCGGAGAACCGCCCTGCCCCGTCACCAGACACTCGGAGCCACCCTCGACTGGAGCCACGAACTGCTGCCCGATAGCGAGCGCATCGTCTTTCGGAGGTTTGCAGTGTTCGTCGGCGACTTTGCTGCCGAGGCAGCGGTTGTGGTCGCATCGGTGAACGAGATCGCAGAAGCGGATGTGCTCAGCATGATCGCGAGTTTGGTCGCGAAGTCGCTGCTCGTAGCGAGAATCGAAGATGACATCGTGCGTTACCGATTGCTCGACACCACAAGGGCTTACGCGCATCGCAAGCTCGTCGATAGCGGCGAGCTCGGCGCTTGCGCGAGACGACACGCCGAGTTCTATCGCGACTTGTTCGAAAGCGCCGAGATGGAGGTCGAGACGCGCTCGAAGAATGAGTGGCTGGCGCTTTACGGCTGGCTCATTGACAATGTTCGAGCCGCCTTGGACTGGGCCTTTCTGCCTGGGGGCGATCCCCAACTCGGCGTCGCACTGACCGCCGCGTCGATTCCACTCTGGACCTTGCACGGGCTCACCGTGGAGTGTCGCTGGCGTATCCAGCGGGCGATTGCTGCGATCGAAACAGAAACCGATATGAATCCGCGCGACCAGATGAGACTAAATGCAGCGCTCGGCTGGTGCCTCGACCCGACCAAGGGACCTATACCAGAAGCCGCTGCGGCATGGAGGCGCGCTCTCGATGCGGCCGAGCGGCTCGACGATGGCGATTACCAGTTAAGGGTGCTCTGGGGCCTCTGGGTTTACAGCATGGATGTCGGTGAGGCGTTGGAGGCGTATCGGCTCGCCCGGCGCTTTATCGAAGTGGCGACGAGAACGGGCGACGGCGCCGATGTCGCGGTGGGCGATCGCCTCATGAGCATTTCGCTTCATTATGGTGGCGATCAGCCGGCCGCGAGGGAGCATATTGATCGAATGCTGCTCAACTACGTCAAACCCCGCAGCGCGTTGCACAACGTCCGTTTTCACCATGATCAGATGGCCCTGGCGCGCGTCACGCTCGCGCGCATCCTTTGGCTGCAGGGATTCTCCGAGCAGGCCACAAAGGCAATGCGAATTGCCTTGACGGAGGTTCGCAGCCCGGAGCTAGGGCCTTCGCTTTTGCATGTGATTGCGGAGGCGGCTCTATTCATCGGCGATCTGGAAACGGCGGAAGAGTGCGTCCCGACGCTGCTCGATGTTTCGTCGCGCACCGGGCTTCACCGATGGCATGCCCTTGGATGCTGCCTGCAAGCCATATTACACATCAAGCGCGGCGATCCAACGACCGGGGTACCCCTGCTCCGTAGCGCACTCGATACCGTTGTTTCGAGCGGCTTCACGCGGGACTATTCGACGTTTCTGGGCGTGATGGCCGAAGGCCTGGGAAGGATCGATGAAGTCGCGCCGGCGCGCGCGGCGGTTGAGGAAGCGATCCGGCGCTGCGAACAGACCGAGCAACTTTTGTGCTTGCCCGAGTTGCTGCGGATCAGAGGGGAACTCGAGTTGTACGAGGGAACGCCGGAAGCGCTGACCGCAGCGGAAGATTCTTTTCTTCGAGCACTGGATCAGGCGCGGGCGCAGAGCGCCCTGGCTTGGGAACTTCGCGCCGCGACAAGCCTTGCCCGCCTGCGCCACAATCATGGTCGGAACCACGAGGCCTTAGCAGCCTTGGCGCCGGTCTACGCCCGTTTCCGCGAAGGGTTTGACACTGCCGACCTGATACAGGCACACACGTTGCTGACAGCGCTGAAGGCCTCATAGTTGCGGAGATCGAGGCCGTCTCGAATTCGGTAAGGTATGGATCGAAATGGCCGCCCTCAAGCAGGCTTCGTCGTTCATCTTGCCGCCTTGGTGCACGACAAAGAAAAAGAGGACGTCAGTCTCAGGCGCTGATCCGGACGAAGGACGAGAAGCCTACGGGCAGATTCCATGTTGGGAAGTTCTGGATTGAGATCCATTGAAAGCGTTGCGCCCAAACGACGCGGTAATCGACAGCCGACGCCGTTAAGATCATAAAGGACCGCTTGAACCGACAACCTGCAGGAAATTCGCGGAAGCGCCAGCCGGCACGCTGCCACGGAAAAGAATGCCAAATCTGGCAAATGAGCCGGCACCTTCGGAATTGAGCCAAATTGGCTCAATCCAAACCTCGGCGGCAAGCAACGGAGGAAGAGCGATGGCCGAAAGCGTTTACAAAATCATCGAGATCGTGGGAACCAGCACGGAGTCTTGGGAGAGGGCCGCAGCGGCGGCCGTTGAGCGGGCCGGCCAGTCGCTGAGGGATCTCCGAGTTGCAGAAGTTGGACAACTGGATTTGCAAATCAGAGACGGCAAAGTCGAGGCCTACAGGGCGAAACTGAAGGTCTCGTTCAAGTACGAAGCTGACTAGTACCGTCGGAATCACAGCTCCGAAGAAGAGATGGCGTTGGCGCTCTATTTCGCCAACACGCGTGCGTTCGTGCTTGGCGGAACCGGGCATCAAAATTCGGCACCGCCGAAACTTCCCCAGGCACGGCGCCCGCGTTTGGGCCGTCAGTTGAATGCAGGAGCAAGTCGGCGGCATCTGCTGCCCGCCGGCCTCCGTCCACGCCGAGGCAGCTGAGTGCTGGACCGTTAGGTCGAGGCGACAGGGTTGTGTGACCTCTGCCTTGGGAGGGCAATGTACGGCCTACTATGCCGAACTTCGCCGATAGGAAAATAGAACTCTTTCGATAGTGGATCTAGCGATATAGCGATCTACCGACTCGAACCCCCAGAATGAGAACTTCGATCAAGTTTGCACCACTGCGGATCGAGGCACCCAGCGTCCTCATGTGCACGCGCATTTCGACCGGAGGCGCAATGCCAGAAGGTACGAAAACTTCCAAGAACCCCAGTCGGTCTCTGAGGGTGGAACGGTTCGGTGACGGCTTTGGGGCCGACAACAGTCTGACAGCTTCGGTGTCCTAAAGCGCGTCGCGCTGAACCGGATTCAGGCGACGCGCTTTAAGTCTTTGTTTTGATGCATGTCGTTGTCCCAGAACCGCTGCACACTTCCGGGCGACATGCATTAATCTTCAAGAGCAGACATCAGGTTGGGCGGAGGCATGGTCGTAACATGACCACCCCCGGTTTGGGCGGCAACGAATCCGGTCGAGTGCGACAGGCTGGACTTGCCGTCGCAGCCATACGATCTTCGGTGCGGGGTCACTTTCGACGCGACAGCTCGTGGCGGGGACACAAATGCTCGATGCCATCCTTACCTTCGTCGCCACGTTGTTAGTCGCGGTATTCGCGATGATAATGCTGCTGGCCGGCGTCGAGACATGGAACGGTTCGATGATCGAGCCGCTTCTCCTGCGCCGAACGCTCCTGCTTCTCATCCCGATAGTAGGGATCGGCCTGGCGTTTCTTCGGGCTCGCCGCAGCCTGCGTAAGGCTCGAGCGAAACGCCAGGCGGCGGATTCCCGCGAGAATGTCCGCGCGGCCGGGCAGGCTCGCCCTGCCGCGGACCTCACTCGCCAGCGCACCAACGCTGCCGGCGGGGACGTCGCCGCAAAGATGGCGGCGGAGTCCCAGGCACAGGCCAAACGCACCGACGATGCCCACAAGGCGAAGATCCGCGCGCACGTCAAGCGCAAGGCACCGCCCACCAGCGATGCCGACCGCGCGGCGATCGCGCTCGCCTCGCGGGCCTGCCTTGCCATCCGCCACGTCTTCCCGCCGCGCCACCCGCAACGTTCGATGAGCTTTTTCGGCGGCGTGCCGCTGGCGCCTGACGATCTGGACTGGCCGATGATCCACAACCGCAAGGGGCTGCTCGAGCCGCTCACCTTCATGGGCCAAGTCGACCTCGGCGGGCTCCCCGACGGGCCGGCACGCTCGCTGCTCCCTGCGCACGGCTATCTTTATTTCTTCGCGCCGATGTCGGGCAATTTCGACGGCGATGCGAGCCACTTCGTCGTCCGCTACGTCGAAGGCAAGGCCCGCAAGGACTGGGGTCCTCAGCACAATCCCGGATTTCTGGAGCCGATCGACGGCGCCGAGAACGCCCGCTACCGATATCCCTGGCTGACCTGGCACGACAAGCCGGAGAAGGTCTATCCACGCTTCTATCCGCGCATCGAGATCGAGCTCGGCTGGTTGGAGGACGTCGCCGAGGTGGAGGAAAGCGATTCGGATGCCGACGACGGCTTCCCATGGGAGGTCGCCAAGCAGCGCCGCCGCCAGCAGCTCGTCGCGTTTCACGGCGCGCCGGTCTCCTGGAACAACGCGCTCTCCGCGCACGACAAGCCCACGGACCGGCTCTGGATCCCGTTCGAGGGTTTTCCGACCAACCGTCGGACGGCGGAGGTCCTGCTGGGTTACCTGAAGTCATACATCAAGGAGGAGACCATCGGGATCAAGGCTCGGCTCGACACCCTGCCGGTAAGGTTCGAGGACCCGGAGCGGTCGCGGCTCTCCGCCCTGCTCGACCGCTACGCGCAATTCGAAAAGGACCGCTGGCGGATTTTTCAGCTGGCAACGACCGGAGAAGCCCAGCGTGGCAAGGCGCTCGACGAGAACCAGCGGACCGACCTCCTTGCGCTACTCGAGGAATTGCGCGCCGGCGCGCTGCCGGAAGGTGTGCTCGAGCGCCACTATATACACAAGCGCCTGCCCATGGTGCTGAACGACTGGATCGCGAGAGCGGCGGTCGAAGGCGCCGAAAGCGCGCTCGCCGATCCGGACGGGATCGCGCAGGTGCCCGACGCTGTCGTCGAGGCGCTCCGCTACCGGCACAGCGCGCTGCGCGATCCAGACTTCAGCAAGAACGGCTCATACGCACAGCACCAGATGCTGGGCCGCGGCGTCGCCATCCAGGACGCGGCCGAGTTGATGGCGCCCGAGCACATCCTTCTGCTCCAGCTTCGCTGGGACAATGCGCTCGACTGGCACATGGGCGACGCCGGCGCGGCGCAATACTGGATCCGTCCGGCCGACCTAGCGGCGCGGCGCTTCGAGAACACCGTGCTCACCTTCGAGAGCCACTGAAGCGAGGGTGTCTCCCGCGGGCGCTGGTCGGCCTGCTGGACAGCCGGCGATAACGGGTGGGGTTAGATGGCATTCAGCGTAGAATGGATCAGCAAGGGCCTGCGCTTCAGTTCACCGAAGGAAGAGCCGGGTTGGATCGTCGTACCGACCGGTGGATTCATCTACGCAGCCGCCCTGATCGGCGAACCGGCGCGCGGCTGCGATTGCGTGCGAGTCAAACAATAAAGCCGTCTCGATCAGATCGAGACGGCCAGAGATTTATGATGAAATTGGTTGCGGGGACCCGCAACCACCGATACCGACATTCGCTAACCGTCGCGGTTTGAGTAACGTGCGCTCATATACGGATCAGATGAACCGTCGAATGTTACCCGCCGATTCGCTTACTTCGCGGCAGTCTCGATCACGCTGGCGACCGTTGCCGGCTGAGAGATGAAGACAGCGTGGCTTGCGGCCACTTCAGTCACCTTCGCGCCGGAGCGTTGATACATCCAACGCTGCAGCTCCGGGCTCACAACATGATCCTGGGTGGTCAGGATGGCGAAGCTGGGCTTGGTTCGCCATGCGGCCACGGAGACGGGCGTTCCCAGAGCTTTCTCAGCAAGCTGCTGCTGGGAGTCCGCCAGGAACTGAGCGTCCGATGCCGGGACATCCTGGGCATAGGTCGCAGCGAACAGGGCGGGCTGGATGAAGAAATATTTGCCGGTGGAGGCCTTAGGCGCCGGCGTGGCCCGCATGGCATCGTTGGGAGCGGCGAATTTCGTCAGAAGCTGCCCGCTGGCTTCTCCTGCGTCGGGTTGGAGTGCGGCCACATAGACCAGCGCAGTGACTTTTGAATCGGTACCTGCCTCCGTGATCACGGAACCGCCATAGCTATGACCGACCAGCACCACAGGCCCCGTCTGCTGATCGAGAACGCGCTTGGTCGCCTCGACGTCCGCTGCGAGACCGGTGAGCGGCTCCTGCACGACAGTCACATGGAACCCGTCCTTGGACAGGATGTCGTAGACGGCCCTCCAGCCTGAGCCATCCACCAGGGCACCATGGACAATGACGATATCTTTCGCGGCCGGCTTTGATTCAGCATGCGCCATGGTGCCACTCATGGCTATCATGAGGGCAATGGCAAAGTTCTTCCGTAATTTGGACATGTGAGTCTCCTGTGGTGTTCAAGTTGCCCGCCATTTCGCACAGCCATCGTAGTGGCGGGTATGTATCGATCGGTGATGGCCAACCGGGGTCGCTGTTGTTCGACTTCGTCGTGGTGTTTCGAGCCGCCGCCTGGGAAAAGATTGCGGGCTTTGTTCAGGTTGGAGCCTTGCGGTCCGTGCCAAGGAAATCGCCCGCATAGGCATAGAGGCCGGGAATCCCGCCTGTCATGATGAAGAGGACAGCGTCGCCGGCCGCATATCGTCCGGCCGAGATGTCCGCCAACAAGCCGGCGAACGCTTTCCCACCATAGACAGGGTCAAGCAGCAGGCCTTCCCGGCTCGCCATCAACCGAACCGCCTCGACCATGGCGGGTGTTGGAACGCCATAGCCTTGACCCAGCTGGTCTCCCGAAAGGTTGACGTCATTCGAGCTGAGCGACGCCTCAGAGCCCAGCAAGGTCAACGCTGCATTGGCTATCTCCACCGTTGTCGAGACGGCACTGGTGGTGGGGGCAAGCACCGAGTGAGATCTCACCCGCGTGGTATCAAGTCCCAACGCCCGATATCCGGCGACCAATCCAGCCTGCGTTCCTGAACTTCCGTTCGGGACGACGACCTCCGCGAAATCAACGTCGAGATCATTGGACTGCGTCTGGATTTCGAGCACGCAGGCCACGTAGCCCAGGCTTCCGACCGGCGAGGAGCCGCCGAACGTCGCCATGTAAGCGATGTGGCCAGCCAGACGCAGCTCCTCAAACCGCTCCTCCGCAAACCGTGTCGAGTTGACGCCGGCGGGTAGATGATGGATGCGAGCGCCGAAGAGATCGTCGAGCAGAACATTGCCATTTCGATCGTATTCGTCCCCTTCACGTGGCACAAAAGGTGCGAGAACCAGCTCGCAGGCCAGGCCCAGCTTGGCGGCCGCGGCGGCCGTCAGGCGCGTGAAGTTCGATTGCCGGCCGCCTGTGGCGATGATTGTGTCGGCGCCTGCCGCAGTGGCGTCGCCGAGCAGGAACTCAAGCTTCCGCAGCTTGTTGCCGCCACCGCCCAGCGACATGAGATCGTCGCGCTTGGCATAGATTCGAACGCCATTCAATGACGAGCCCAAAGCGTCCTCGATACGGCAGAGGCGCTGAATAGGAGTCGGCCCTTCCAGCAAGGCGCGACGCGGCATGAGACTAAGGGCTTGGGAAAGAGACATGATTACACCTCGGCAATGGGCAACGACACGCTCACCTTGCAAAGCATTGCCTTCGCCTAGGCCGCGATTTCAAAGACGAGCTCGACTTCGACGGGCATGCCGAGGGGCAGGCTGGCGACGCCAAGAACGACGCGGCCCGAGAGCATTTCGGTGCCGAACACCTTGACGAGGAGCTCGGACGCTCCGTCGGCTATTTTCGGGTGACCCCGGAAGTCGCCTTCTGTAGCGATATAGACGCCGAGCTTCGCCACGCCGGTTATCTTGTCGAGCGAGCCGAGATGCTCCTTGGCCGCCGATAAGGCGTTGAGACAAGCAATCTCCGCCGCCTTTCGCCCCTCCTCCGCCGACAGCGCGCCACCGACGCGCCCCACATATTGCGGCTCGCGCCCGATGACTGGCAGCATGCCGCTGAGAAAGAGCAGATTGCCGATCTTCACAGTCTCGACATAGGCGCCGAACGGGGTTGGCGGCGGGGGGAGCGCGATGCTGAGATCGCTCAGCCGCTGTTCGGCGCTGGCTTGAATGCTCATACCGGTCACCATCTTCCCAGATGTGCGCCGCCATCGACGTGCAGCACCTCCCCGGTTATGCGCGGCGCCTCTGTGAGGAAGAGAACCGCATCGGCAATTTCCTGTACGCCGGAGATACTGTGCATCGGCGAGAGCGTCTTCAGAAACTCCTTCGGGTTATCCTTGTGCAGCGGCGTGTCGACAACGCCGGGTGCGACCGTGTTGGCGCGGATCTGCTCCTTGGCATATTCCATCGCAATGTTCTTCGACATGGCTTCGATGCCTCCCTTGGTCAGCATGGCGACCGATGCATTCACACCGGCGATCGGGCGACCAACCAACGGTGTGGTAATGCTGACAATGCTGCCACCGCAGTTCTGCGCCAGCATCTGCCGCACGACGCGCTGCGTGAGATGCAGAAACCCTTCGAGATTCGTGGCCGCGAGGCGCCGGTAATCTTCGATCGAGTAGTCGATAAAGGGCTTGGTGAAGAAAATCCCGGCATTGTTGACCAAGGCGTCGATCGAGCCGAACCGCGCAAGCGCGGTTTCGACGACGGCCTTGGCCGTCTCCGGGTCCGCTATGTCGCCATCGACGCGGGCCAGGTGGTCGGATGGGTTGAGCTCCGTCGACCGACTGACCTGCCGTGAGGTCGCGACGACATTATAGCCTCTTTCGAGAAAGCTGTTGGTGAGGCCGGCACCGATGCCCTGAGAGGCGCCGGTGATTACGGCAGTTTTCCGCGTCTGCATGTTCATCTCCAATGGAAGGGCGGCGTCAGTCCTGTTGGATTGCCCTAGTGACATTGCATATGGTGCAGACACGATTTCTCAATTAGGTGGAAATATCTGGAATGTCTTTTGCACCCATGCAAAAATCCGCACATGGCCGATCTGAATGACATCGTCGTCTTCGTAAGGGTTGCGCAGTTCGAGAGCTTCAGCCGCGCCGCGCATGCTCTCGGCATGCCCGTCTCCACCGTCAGCCGCAAGGTGACGGCGCTGGAGGAACGGCTCGGTGTGACCCTGCTGCAGCGGACGACGCGCAAGCTCAGCCTGACGGAGCAGGGCCGCGCCTACTACAATCAATGCAGCGAGCCATTGGGTCAGATCTTCGACGCGGAACGGGTGCTCACGCATACCCAGAAGGAGCCGGAAGGTCTTCTGCGGATCTCCGCGCCGGCTATCCTTGGCCAGGAGCCGTTCTACGCGTTCCTATCCTCATTTCTGAAGACCTATCCGCGTATCCAGGCCGACCTGTTCACCACCAACCTGTTCCTGGACCTGATAGCCGAAAATATCGACGTCGCCATCCGTTTTGGCGAGTTGCGGGATTCGAGCCTGATCGCGCAGCGCATCGGAAAGAGCGTCCGCTATGTCGTCGCCACGCCGGAATATCTGCACGGTCGGATTCCCCCGTCACGGCCCGAGGACCTGCGCCAGCATCGATGCGTCCTCCTGCAGGCGCGAAACAATGAGGTGGAATGGCATCTGGTCAGCGGCAAGAAATCCATCAAGCTCCACGTCTCGGGGCCGGTGGCGGCGAGAGATTTCCAGGCGGTGAGCGCTTTCACCTACCGGGGCCACGGTATTGGCCTGCTGCCATCAACCTATTGCGATGCTCAGATCGCGAGTGGGGAACTCGTCCGGCTTCTGCCTGATTGGTCGTCGCCGGAAATCTTCGTGCATGCCGTCTATCCGACGCGCCGATTTCTGCCGGCGAAGCTGCAGGTGTTTCTCGACGAACTGAAGGCCTGGAAGAGTCCCCTCTGGATTCCGCTGCGATCAGCGGGGACACTGCGCGACAGCTGACTTCGACGTCCCATATCGATCTTAGCGGCCGCACGCGCGTCCAGTCGGACTGGCTTCCAGTCAAGGCCGTTGAAACCTGCGTAGAGCGTTTCGAGCGCTTACAGATGGAGGGGATTCGAGTCCTCATTGTGGGCCTCGGGCAATGGCGCCTACCCCTGCGTGGCCAGCAGATTCGCATCCCTTGCCAGCCGCCAGCGCCCATCGCTTTCCTTGCGCAGCAGTGTCAGCGTGTAGCCCGACCGCCGCGCCGGCTCGCCGCCGGGGGGCGTCGCGGTCATGTCGATGCGGTTGCGGATGTAGGCCCAGTCACCGAGCAGCTTGAGCTCCACGATCTCGCTCACGCCGTCGATCTTCGTCTCGCCCATGCCCCTGGAGGCGGCGGCGAAGGCTTCCTTGCCGAACGGCTCCTTGCCGGGGACCATGAAGACAACGTCGTCCGTCATCAGGCCGAGCACTGTCTCCAGATCGCCCTTCCGGCTCGCCGCCATCCAGGTCTCGACCACCTGACGGATGGCGGTCTCGTCTTCGGTCATTGGTTTGCCTCCCTTATTATCGTCCGACAGGCGGGTTGGCATCAATAGCTGGTGCAATTGCCGCCGCCGGCAATGCCCGCCGACGGAACCCACTCGCAACTGCCCGCGTTTGAACAGAGCACTCCATGAAATGGAGATGGACAATGGCAAGCGCAGCCGACCGCGATCCGCGGCACCACACCCAGAAAATGCAAAAGGCGTTTCAGGAGATTCAAGACCACCTCCGCGAAGATATAACGAAGGTCGACGAACCCCAGCTCAAGGCGATGTTCGAAACGTCGGCGGAGGTCCTGGGCGGCCTGATCAAGGCATTCCGCGACTACGAGCAGAAGAATGAGGCAGCCTGGCGGTAACCCGGGTAGAGTGGTTCACCGTTTCATGGAAGCGGCGAAGCGCCCTACCTTTTTGCTTGACGCAATTGCGAACGGAAAACAGCCACTCACTTTTCCTGGAATTGCTCCAGATCGTGAAAGAGATCAGCGAGGCAAGACAATGGCGGCATCCGCGACTGTAAATGTCCGATATATGGTCACCGACGTCGACGACGCCGTGGCTTGGTATACGCAACATTTGGGCTTCAAACCGCTGTCGAACCATGCGCCGGCCTTCGCTGACGTGACACGCGGAGCCCTCCGACTGCTCCTTAGCGGTCCCACCAGTTCGGCCGGCAGGCCAATGCCCGACGGCGAGCGGCCGGGCCCAGGAGGCTGGAATCGCATTCATCTGATCGTCGAGGATCTGGAGGCCGAGGTCGCGCGGCTGCAGGCGGCGGGCCTGTCCTTCCGCAATGAAATCGTGACGGGGCCAGGCGGTTCGCAGATCCTGCTGGTCGATCCTTCCGGAAATCTGGTGGAACTGTTCCAGCCGACCCAGGGCCGGTGATCGCAATCCCGCGCTAGAGAAACTCTGAGAAGCCGGCACGAGGCACCCCCCTTTGCCCTGCCGGGCATCTCCCACTCAAGGGAGGCGCCTCGTGCCGGCGTCTCACGATTTTCCGCCATCAAGCGCCAATTTCGGTATGATCGAGCCACCAACGAGAGGCGATCATGAAAAGCGCATTGGCACTGGCGGCACTCACATTTCTCACCACTCTGCCCGCCCATGCCGCATCCTGCTCCTGGTCGGCCAAGATGGAGGAGGACGAGGGCGGCAGCGTGATGACGGCTTCGGTCTGCGGCGGGCCGAAGGGGGATGCGCATCTGATGCTGGCCTGCTTCGGCAAGCCGGTGCTGAGCTATGACCTCGGCGACGCGGGCGGTCAGCTCGAGCCGGGTATCAGCGGCTCCTTCACCTTCAAGGCCGGCGACAAGAGCCTGACGAAAAAGCTCGAGCTCGAGGCGATGTACAATTACTTCACCGCCGAGCTCTCCGGCCCCACCGACCCGTTGCTGGCGCTGCTGCGCGGCAAGGGCGACTTGACTGTTTCCGCGGACAAATATGGCGAGGCGAGCTTTCCGCTGAAAGGCTCTGGTGCTGCGATCGGCAAGGTGCTGGCCGCGTGCGGCAAGGGTTCGGGTGGCGAGGCGGATTGAGAGCTGGCTAATTTCCCCCTTGGTGGGGGAGATCGGCCGCCACTACCGCTTTCACCAATCTGCCAACGTTCGGAAACTCACCTGCCCTCACCGCCTCCGCCCTCCGGCCTCAGGAACTGCCGCAGCAAATCCACCGGCAGCGGGAACACCACCGTGGAGGAGCGCTCGCCGGCGATGTCGTGCAGGGCCTCGAAATAGCGCAGTTGCATGGCCTGGGGCTCCTCGGCCAGCATCTTGCCGGCTTCGACCAGCTTTGCGGCGGCCTGCTGCTCGCCATCGGCGTTGATGACCTTGGCGCGCCGCAGCCGCTCCGCCTCGGCCTGCTTGGCGATGGCGCGGACCATGCTCTCGTTCAGGTCGACATGCTTGATCTCGACATTGGAGACCTTGATGCCCCAGGCATCGGTGCGCTGGTCGAGAATCTCCTGGATGTCGCTGTTGAGCTTGTCGCGCTCGGCCAGCATCTCGTCGAGCTCGTGCTTGCCGAGCACCGAGCGCAGCGTGGTCTGCGCCAGCTGGTTGGTGGCCGCGAGGAAATCCTCGACCTGGATGATCGCCCGCTCGGCGTCGACGATGCGGAAATAGAGCACGGCGTTGACCTTCACCGACACGTTGTCGCGCGAGATGACGTCCTGCGGCGGCACGTCCTGCACCACCACGCGCAGGTCCACCCGCACCATCTGCTGGATGAAAGGAACGAGCAGGATGAGGCCAGGCCCCTTGACCCCGGTGAAGCGGCCGAGCGTGAAAACCACGCCGCGCTGATATTCCCTCAGGACGCGGATTGCCGCCGACAGGAACATGATCACCAGCAGCGCGAGCATCAGATAGGCGACATAACCGATTGTCATCGTCTTGCTCCGTCGTTTCCCGAGTTGCGCCGTCGCAGCGTCAGCACGAGGTCGCTGACGGCGGCCACCTCGACGCTGTCTCCGGGCGCCATCGGTCCGTCGGCCTTCGCCCGCCAGCGTTCGCCGAGCGCCAGCACATGGCCCTCGCCGCCTTCCCAGTCGAGAATCTGCACGGGGAGGCCGCGCATGGCATCGCTGCCGACGCGCGGCGGATTGCGCCGCGCCGCCCACAGGTAGCTGCCGGCCAGCAGCGCAAGCCCCAGCGTCAGCGCGACGGCGGGTCCGATGATCGCCCAGGATATGGCGAAGCCCGGCCCCTCGACCTCGAGCAGCATGGCTGCGCCAAGCAGGAAGGCGGCCGCGCCGCCGAGCCCCAGCAGGACCGTCGGATTGAAGGCCTCGACGATGAGGAAGGCGATGCCGAGCAGCATCAGGGCGAGCCCGGTATAGTTGATCGGCAGCAAATCGAGCGCATAGAGGGCGAGCACCAGGCACAGGGCGCCGATAACGCCCGGCGCCACCGCGCCGGGGCTCGTGACCTCGAACACGATGCCGTAGAAGCCGATCAACATCAGGAGGACGGCGACGTTCGGATCGGTGATGACGGAGAGAAGCCGGATGAACCAGCCGGGATCCAGCATCTCGACGGCCAGGCCTTTCGTCGCAAGCATCTGCTTCTTGCCGGCCACATCGACGGTGCGGCCGTCGGCCAGTTGCAGGAGCTCGGTCGTGTCGCGGGCGACGAAGTCGATGACATGTTGCTGCAGCGCGGCACTCGCCGAGAGGCTCGCCGCCTCGCGCACGGCCTTCTCGCCCCAGTCGCCATTGCGTCCGCGCAGCTCGGCGAGCGAGCGGATGAGCGCCACTGCGTCATTGGTCACCTTAGCCATCATCGGGTCCGCGGATGGCTGCTCGTTGCCCTTGTTGTCCTTCTCGCCGCCGGGAAGCGAGGGCAGCCCGCCTATCTCGACCGGCGTCGCAGCCCCCAAATTGGTCCCGGGCGCCATCGCCGCGACATGGGTGGCGTAGAGGATATAGGTTCCGGCGCTTGCCGCGTGGCCGCCGGCCGGCGCGACATAGCCGATGACGGGAACTGGCGAGGCCAGGATGTCGGCGATCATCTCGCGCATCGATGTGACCAGGCCGCCTGGCGTGTCGAGTTGGAGGATGAGGACCTCGGCGTTCCGCTCGGCCGCGGCCTTGAGCGCCTCCTTCAGTTGGCGCGCGCTTGCCGGTCCGATGGCGCCGTCGATCGCGATGCTGAAAGCAACCCTCTCCGCCGTCGTTCCGGCCGAGGAGAAGGGGAAAAAGGTCGCGGCCACGAAGGCCGCTGCCAGAAGGGCCACCCGCGCGAGTCTCACGCTCAAAAGCTCCTTGGATTCAATATGGGGTTGTGTTGGAGCGAAGTCCAATGAGGGCGGCCGAGGCGCTCCACCTGCTACGTTTGGCGATTGGCGAAAGCCGGACAGCCTCAACCCGGCCGCGGCGCCGGTTCAAACCGGCGTGCTCAAAAGCGCGGCGAAAGCAAGCCAGTCAGTGCAGGGAAATAGATCTGGGAGAACGCGCCCGGCTCGTGCTTCATCACACACGAGCCGGGCAGAAGAACATCAATAGTCGGAGCCGCCCTCGACGACGACCGGGCGATGGTGCCGGTGGATCGAACTCGTGATGACCACGGTGTCCGGGCGCCGGTGATGGCGATGGCGCCAGCCGCGCTCGCCATTGTCATAGAAGGCGACCGTGCCGTGATGGCGGTGGTGGAGACGGTGGCCCTCGTCATTGATGATGACCGCCGGGCGGTGGTGATAATGATGCCGATGATGCGTGCTGATGACGATATCGGCCTCGGCCGCGGAAGCGATGGCGGGTGCGGCGACACAGAGCGCCAGGGCAGCAAAAAGCACTGTTTTCATTGCTCTATTCCTAATTCCTGAATCATCCCTTCGCCGGGATAAACCGCTGTTCGCCGCTTTGGTTCCGGCCGGGTTGCGCGCCGGCACGGAGCCAGGCGGATCGCGACAAGCGGATGCGTTCAGCCGATAGCGAGGCTCAGCTTCCCCGCTGGCTCCGAAGCGCGACATATCTGAGGTAGGTCCTGGCCGCGGCGTCGCAGGCGCGCCGCCCCGGGCCGTTGGCCTCGATCATCGTCTTGGCAAGCCGTTGCGGCAGGCCGTATTTGCTGGCGAAGAACGCCGTGTCGTATGGCTGGTCTTCGAGGTCGTCCACGGATCTATCAAGGCTCATGTCGGCTCCCTATCGGCGCGCGCGAAAATTGGCGTGCTTGCCAATGCGAAGCCGCGGGTTTGGTTGCCGCGCTCGGCCCTCTTCGCAGGCCAGTCCGACTTCAGTCCGACAAGGCTTTCAGACCGACGCCCGACGGGTGGAACGAAGGCCTCCCGCCCTCGTTTGCCGGCATGGAATTCGCAAAATGAAATCCGGCAACAGGAGCAACGGACATGGACGACCACCGCAACAGTGTTTTGGAGGCACGCTGGCTGCTTGCCGTGCCGGCCTCGATGCTGCTCACCGTGCTGATAGCCGGCCTGCTGCTTGGGTAGCCGGCCAATGAACCGCTTCCTTTTTCTTGCAGCCGATTTCCTGTCACGTCCGCCAGGCTTCTACGCACTGCTTGCAGCCATGGCCGCCTGCACGCTGCTGGTACCGTTCGGCCTTACCAACGCGGTGACCTATGCCTTGTCGGTAGCGGCCATCATCATCACCGGGGTGGTCCTCATCCAGGGCTACCGGGACACGGCTGCCATCCACGCAAAGCTAGACGAGATCGTCATTGCCCTGCGCCAGACGCGCAACGACGTGGTCGGGCTCGAGCATGCTGAACCGCACGAGATCAGGTCGAAACTGACGGAACTGGAAATGGAGGCCGAGCGCCTGGCGGCCGGGGAAACCTTGAAGGGCGCAATGAGTGAGGCCGGTGCCGCAGTGGGTGGGGGTTCGCTGGGGTAGCTGAGGCACCGGCCGAAGGCGGAATGGGTAACCGCCGCCAGACAAGAGTAAGCTTTGCAGGCGGCGGCGAAATTACGCGATCGCGGAAGTGCTACGCGGCGCGCTTTGCCGACAGGCTGGGGATGGCCAACAGAACTGCCAGCCCCACCAATCCCGCGGCCACCGCGAAGGTCAATCCCATGCCGCCGGCAACCGCTGCCGGCGCTGCGGCCGCGACATCCTTCGTGCCCACGGCGAAGGCGAACACCGCGCCCATCACCGCCGTGCCGGTGACGAGGCCGAGATTGCGCGAGAGGCTGAGCATGCCCGACACCACGCCGCGCTCGTTACTGTCGACATCGGCCATGACGGCGGTGTTGTTGGCCGCCTGGAAGAGCTGGTAGCCCGGTGTCAGCACGATGACCGCCGCCGCGTAGCCGGCGACGCCGAAGAGGCCCGGCAACACAGCGAGCGCCGCGCAGCCGGCGACCATCAGCACAAGGCCGGTGATGACCATCGCCGCCGCGCCGAGGCGGTCGACGACGCGCCCGGCAATGACGCCGCAAAACGCCGAGACGACCGGCCCGATCGACAGCACCGCCCCCGTCGCCGCTTCGCTTAAGCCCAGCGCCCGCGACAGGAAGAACGGGCCGGCGACCAGGGTCGCCATCATCACCGTCGAGACCAGCGCGTTCATGGCGAGGCTCGGCGCCAGCACCGGGTCGCGCAACAGCGCGAGCTTGACCAGGGGCGATGCCACCCTGGCCTCGGCGGCAACGAACAGCGCCGCGCCGGCCAGGGCCATGCCGAGCAGCGCCACGTTCAGGCCGCCGAAATGGCCGCGCCCCATGGTCATGGCCAGCGCATAGGCGGCAAGCGTGGCGGCAAGCAGCAGCGTGCCCAGCGTGTCGAAGCGGGTCTTTGCGCTCGCCGTCCGACGGACGATGCCCGCCGCTTCGACGGCGGGCATCGCTCGACGGACGATGCCCGCCGCTTCGCTGGCGGGCATCGCCGTTGGAAGGAAGCGCCAGGCGGCAAGCACCGCGACGACGCCGAGCGCGGCGCTGGCGAGGAAGATCGAGCGCCAGCCGAAGGCGGCGATCAGCAGGCCGCCGAGCGAGGGTCCGAGCGCCGTGCCGATCGCCGACATGGTGCCGAGCAGGCCCATGGCGCTGCCGGTGCGCTCTTTCGGCACCGTCTCGCCGACGAAGGCTATCGTCAGCGCCATCATCACCGCGGCGCCCAGGCCTTGCACGGCCCGCGCGGCGATCAGCAGCGCCAGCGACGGCGCGAGCGCGGCGGCAAACGAGGCAGCGCTGAACAGCGCGAGGCCGGCGATCAGCAGCAGCCGGCGGCCGACGAGATCGCCGAGACGGCCGACGCTGACGATCAGCGCCGTGATGGCGAGCAGATAGGCGAGCACCACCCATTGCACCGCCGGAAAGGACGCGGCGAAGGCCAGGCTCAGCGTCGGCAGCGCGACATTGGCAATGCTGGTGCTGAGCGAGGAGATGAGCATGGCTAAAGACAGGCTGGCCAGCGCGCCCGTTGTCGAATGGCGCGCGGGCACAGCGCGGGTTTCGGCAATGTCGGCCATGATTTCTTCTCCGTCGGTTGAATTTTGCGGGGAAGATAGACGCGCGAATGACATGGCGGAACACGCAGCATTTGCACTTGAACAGTGCATGAAACGCCATATCGCTTCGACGTATCCGTGCTATGGTCGCGCCATGTCGCGACCCGATCTCAACCTGCTCGTCACGCTGGACGTGCTGCTTGCCGAAGGCAGCGTCGCCAGGGCCGCGCGGCGGCTGAAGCTCAGCCCCTCGGCGATGAGCCGGGCGCTGGCAAGGCTTCGCGAGACGACCGGCGATCCGCTTCTGGTGCGCGCCGGGCGCGGCCTGGTGCCAACCCCACGCGCCGTAGAACTCGGCGCGCAGGTCGGCCGGCTGGTGAAAGAGGCGGAAGCGGTGCTGCGGCCCGCCGTGCGGCTCGACCTCACGCGGCTTAACCGCAGCTTCACCTTGCGCAACAGTGACGGTTTCGTCGAGAATTTCGGCCCGGCGCTGCTGGCCCGCGTTTCGCGGGAAGCGCCGGGCGTGCAACTGCGCTTCGTGCCCAAGCCCGACAAGGACAGCGGCCCGATGCGCGAGGGCACGGTCGATCTGGAGACCGGAGTGGTCGGCGGCTCGACCGGCCCGGAGGTGCGCGCGCAGGCGCTGTTCCGCGACCGCTTCGTCGGCGTCGTGCGCGCCGGCCATCCTTTGAGCGAAGGTAAGATCACCGCCGCCCGCTTCGCCGCCGGCCGCCATATATTGATCTCGCGCCGTGGCCTCGACCGCGGCCCGGTGGACGACGCGCTGGAGCTCGCCGGGCTGACGCGGACAATTACGACCGTGGTCGGCGGCTTTGCCGAGGCGCTGGCGCTGGCGCGCGGCTCAGACCTCATCGCCACCGTGCCGGAGCGCTATACCGGCACGCTGCGCGAAGGCCTGTTCAGCTTCGCGCTGCCGGTGAAGCTTGCGGCGCTGACGATCTCGCTTTTGTGGCATCCGAGGCTCGATGCCGATCCGGCGCATCGCTGGCTGCGCGCGTTGGTGAAAGAGGTATGTGGCCGTTCCACGCTCCCATGATGCAGGGCTGTCCGGGAGAGGAAACCAAGCGCTGACATCCATCACGCCGCTTGCAACCAAGCGCGCGTTGCAGCCGATATCTCTAGAACATTAGCCATCACTAACATATAACATCACGCACGGGACAAAACCGCGTCCGTTACGGAACCCGCAGCATGGTCAGCGCATTGGCGGGCGCCTGTGAAAACAGCCGGAGGCTCGCTTGAGCGAATTCAGGAAGTTCGCCTGCCCCCGGTGCCTGGGCGCCGGCAAGGTGTTCGAATGCGAAAAGCAGGTGGCGTCGAACGGCACATGCTGTCCCCCGGGCGCGCTGCGCGACAATTGCCCGGGCCAACGGGTTTCCTGCCGTGCCTGCAACGGAACCGGCTTGCGCGGCTACAGCGCACCCTCCGTCTTGCAGGACTGAGCCGCCGCCCGGCTTCTCCCGATCATTAATGCATGTCGCCCAGAAGTGTGCAGCGGTTCTGGGACAACGACATGCATCAAAAAAAGACTTAAAAGCGCGTCGCCTGAATCCGGTTCGGCGCGACGCGCTTTAGTATCTGCGCCTGGCAAGCTTGCTATACATTCGTATTTTCTAATATAAATATATCGGCGAGAAGCGAAACGGCGAAGCGCCCCGGAGGCGCGCATGAAGACCTATCGCGTCGAGGAAATAAACGGCGAAGCAATCGTCGCGGTCCATTCGGCCGAAGCAAAGACGCCTTTCGAGGCGGCTGAGAAGGCGCTTGGCCTGAAAGTGACTTTGCGCGCCGGCGCCGACAGGTGGGTCCGCGTCGTCGACCTGACCGAGCGGCCGAGGCCGGTCAGGCTGCGGCCGGTGACGTTCGAATTCAAGGCGATCGGGCAAAGGAAATAGGGCGATCCGTTTTGCTTTGAACGCCGCGCACTTTTCCTGGAATTGCTTTAGGTGCTGGCGCCGCCCATCAGCGCGGCGACCAGGGTCGCCAGGAAGACAAGCAGCCCCAATGCGACCCGATCCAGCCACGACCGCCGTCTGGCAAGAACCTCGAACAACCCATTGGTCATCGCAACTTCCCCCGTTGGCTATAGGCAGTGTACCACGTCTTTCATGAGCACATCATGAAACGTCTCACAGAAGCATCCGATGCCCCTGAAGACCGCAGCCGGGCGTCAATGCTGCACTGCCGAATTGCACCCAAAAAAAGTCGGGGTTGAGGCGAGGTGTCGGCCGGCGAAAAATCAGCTTATTCAAGCGGATAGGCATATAGGCCCGGTGAAGCCTCAGGGTTACCGGAAAAGCCCGGAATTCCGCCATTTCGCAGCGCTTCGCAGCAGCGCCGGCATGGCTGCAAAGGCTGCTTCGGGCACGAAAAGGCGGCTATAAAAGCGCTTCCGGACTGACCGCCGGCGGCGTTGACAGGGCACCGCGGCAATGGCACTTCGCAACCACTGGTCACGCCATGACCGTTGCTGTTGGGGACGGACGGGGTTTCAGCAGCTTGGCGGCGGCGCCGGACGGGCGGGCACCTGCGCGGTGTACCGCCCGCTCCTGGCCGGTCCGCCTTCCAGCTTTGAAACAGTTCTTCAAAACCGATCGAGCCGACGGCGCGTTCCTGAAAATCTCAGAACGTGAAGCCAGAGGATGGCGCGGCGGCGGTCGCCGCCGAAAGCCTGTCACGCCTGGCAAGGGTTGGTTTGCAATATGGCTTCTTCATCGGCTGTCTCGGCCCGGTCGACGATGAAATCAGGGCAGCTAGATATGGCCGGCGCCCGCCGCGTCAAGCGCGCAGACAAACTTGGCGAGGAGGCAAATTGGCGGCCAAGAAACTGGCCACGAAAGGACGGGCCGGCGCTCCGATGGGCGCCAGCCAATTTTGTCCGAATGCCGGTGTTACCTCGGGATCGAGCCGTTCGCGACGACGCTCGACAGCTTCTGCCGCTTCGACAGCACCGGCTTCTCGTAAGTTTTCTTCATAGGGAACACCTTTGCCCAGTTTTCGCGCCCGCAACACGCAACGCGAAACGGATTCCCGTCAAAGAACATTTGCGTGATCGACGCGCAATGCGGGCTGACCGCAACCGAAAGCACGTCGGCTGTAGCTGCTCGGCAACATCCGGCGCCGCCCCCCGAGACAACTCACGATCGTCTCGGGTTATCCAGCGTGCTGCAGCCAATGTCGGTCGAACACGTCGAGGATGGCGCGGAATTCCGACGGCGGAATCTGGATAGCGCCGTCGTGGCTGTGGGCGGCGAGGAATTGGTCGAGCTGACGGTCGACCGCTTCCGGATGTTCCAGGCCGATGCCGAGGCCCGCCAGGTCGGCGGCGATCGAACTGCCGGCCGGCAGGTATCCGCCCCATGTCCCGACGCCGGAAGCCGCATCGCGCAGCCGCACCAGCAGGATCCGGGCCAGCGAGGGCTGCGCTTCGGGGCCGATGACGGCGGAGCCGCACATAAAACCGCCGAGCACGCTGACCGGCTGCGTCTGCGGAAACAGGCAAAGGAAGAACTGCGTGTCGCCGCCGACATCCTTCAGGTGCAAATAGAGACCGCGCTTTGCCGGCATCACCGGACCGACGAGCTGCAAGTGCCCGGTCGGCAAGGTCTCGCTATAGGTAGCCGTCAGCCCATAGACGCCCGGCCCCGCCTCGATCGACAGGCGGCCCTTGATCAGCTGGCCGCGATAATAGGGCGACCAGGCGCGCGAATAGCATGCATAGGTCCCGGCAAGCCCGGAGCCGGCGCCGCGCTCGTCATGCGCGGCGGCGTCGAACTGCACGCCGGCGCGGCGCTCCAGCTCGGCACTGTCGATGCCGTGGCGGGCCGCGATCGCTGCGGTGAAGGCCGGCAGCTCGCTCTCGGCGATCCAGGCTGCGGGCTGTTCCAGATCGAGCAACCTCGCCCAGTCGTCATAGACGCTCATCTGGCGCGGCCGCGCGCGGCCCTGCAGCCATTTGTCGGCGCGGCCGAGATCGAACGCGGTGTTTGGATTGACGGCGCGGAACGCCGCCGCCAGGTCCTTGCGGGTCACCGTTCCCAGCAAGGCCGAAGTCAGCCTTAGTTTCTGCGCGATGTGCTGCGCCATGCCGCAGGTCCCTCGATGCTTTCACCGGCAGGGCATTTTGGCGTTCCCGCGGGAATCGCCGAGCTGCCCTGACGATTTCGTTTAGCACGCCTCCGTGGCGATCACGTTTATCTTCCACCCCCTAATATTCCAGGAAATCCAAAGAATTCCATAGCGTTCCGCGCACGCCGTCTTTGCGGCCGAACTGCCAGCGTTAGGGTCGCCTCGGGGTGAGTTCAGGGGAGCTGTCATGAAAGTCGTTCTATCCGCGCTTGTCGTGGCGCTTGCGCTGTCGCAAGCCGCCGAAGCCAAAACGAAAATCCTGGTTGGCGAAACAAAGGCCAGCGCCGAGAAAACCCGGCCGCCGCTCGATCAGACGGCCACCGGCGGCATTGTGCCTTCGGCCGGCCAGATGGCGACGGGCGCCGCACCGGGCCAGGTCTATCCGCCGCCGCTGGACCTGCATTTCTAGGCAAGTCCGGGTCTAGGCAAGTCCGTTCTAGGCAAGTCCGGGAAAAGCGCTCGGCGACTTCGCCTTAGCCTTTCGTCCGCGGAAACAAGGCAAGCCGTTTCCGGAAGACCGCGTGGCGATCTCCTGTTCGGGAGCGGCGAGGGAAAAACAATCGGCCGATCAAAGGCCGAACCAGATAGCCACCCGGCCAGCCTGAGGGCTGGGGGCTTGGCGTCGCCGGCGGGGGCCGGCGCCCACCCGCGCGGATCGCAAAGCCGCGGCCCGCGCGGGTCAGGTTTTTGGCCATTTTGGCCAACCCATACTTCTTCAGGTTCAAGTTTCTTCGGGCCTCAAGTCATCCTTGACGAGTGGACGGCGAACCGGAAAGCTCGGCCACGGCGCTGCAATGGCGCTTCAAGACGAACTCCGAAGGAGGCCATGCCATGCCGGGTGCCGACGAAAAGCTTGCCGCGCTCGGCATCATGCTGCCGCCGCCCTTGAAACTGCCGCCGGGCATGGTGCTGCCCTTTCCCTGGGTCAACATACGCGGCGACCGCGCCTATATCTCGGGCCACGGGCCGCAGGAGCCGGGCGGCTCGCTTGCCGGTCCGTTCGGCGCGGTCGGCGAGAGCGTGTCGCTGGACGAGGCGCGGGCGTCGGCCCGCAAGGTCGGGCTGTCGATGCTCGGCAGCCTGAAACGCGAGCTCGGCAGCCTCGACCGGATCACCGGCTGGTGCCGCGTGCACGGCATGGTCAATTCGGCATTGCGCTTCACCGAAACGCCGGCGGTGATGAACGGTTTTTCGGAGCTCATCCTCGAGGTCTTCGGGCCGGAGATCGGACGCCACGCCCGCACGGCAATCGGCGTCGCCGCGTTGCCGCTGAATTTCCCGGTCGAGATCGAGGCCGAGGTGACGATTGCGGGCTGAGCGCCAATTTCTCCCACTTTGTGGGAGATAGGGCAGCGGTGCCGCCAAGGGCGCGAATAGCTTGACCAACTTATCATCGGCGCGATAGGCGGGCGCAGGCTCCACCAGATGAAAGACCCGTCATGACCGACGTAAGAGACAGCAACGGCACGCCGCTGAAGGATGGCGACTCCGTGACCCTGATCAAGGACCTCAAGGTCAAGGGCACGTCCGAGACGATCAAGCGCGGCACGCTGGTCAAGAACATCCGCCTCAACGGCAATCCCGGCCAGATCGAATGCAACACCAAGCAGGTCAAGGGCCTGGTGCTGAAGACGGAGTTTCTGAAGAAGGCGTGATTGCGGGCCGGGCCTTCTCACCTTCCGCCTCCGCGAAAGAGCTCAAACCATTCCGGGTGGTCTTCTCGATCAGATCGGTCTTCCATTGGCGTGGCCAGCGCTTCAGTGATTTCTCGCGGTGGACGTCGCCGGCAACGTTGCGATCTTAGCTGGCGATATCGTCAGCGGCTATTCTGGACCGTTGCATTCTTGGCCGAGGTTACGGCATGGATTCCAGGGTCTGCGCGCGTCGCTTCGCTCCTTGCTCCGCCCTGGAATGACGAAGCATTGTTCGGGCGTGGTCCCTGATCCACCTCCCCTTATGTTGCACCGCGTTAGATTTGTTGCATTGCGATATCGGCGCATAGGGACGAGGCTTTGCAACAGGCGGGATACGAACGACCATTCACGAGGTTCGTATTCGTGTCAGCATCGACGCAGGATTTCCGGCCCGACATCGAAGGGTTGCGAGCACTGGCCGTGGCGGGCGTCGTGGCCTACCACTTCGGCCTGGCGGCGCTGCCGGGCGGCTTTGCCGGGGTCGACATCTTCTTCGTCATCTCGGGCTATCTGATCACCCGCCATCTCGTCGCCGAGATCTCCGAGACCGGCAGGCTCGACCTCCTGCGTTTCTATGCCCGGCGCGCGCGGCGCCTGCTGCCGGCGGCACTTTTCGTCATCGCCGCAACGCTTGCCGCCGGCGCGGTCATCCTGTCGCCGGAAGAGCAGGCGCTCTATTCCAAGGGCGCCATGTTCGCCTCGGCCTATATGATTAATCTGTGGCTGATCCGCTGGTCGTTCGACTATTTCGCCAATGATGCCGCCAGCAACCCGTTCATCCATTACTGGTCGCTGTCGGTGGAGGAGCAGTTCTATCTCGCCTGGCCGGCGCTCTTGATGCTGGCCGCCTGGTTGAAACCCGGCAAGCGCGTCATCTTGGTTGCGATCGCTGCTGCCGGCCTTGTCTCTTTCGTCCTCTGCGCCTGGCTGACGAGCGTGTCGCAGCCCTGGGCTTTCTACTTTTCGCCGCTGCGCGCATGGGAATTTGCCGCTGGCGGCCTTGCATCGATGGTGCCGGCACGGCTGTTGCAGGAGCGCCCGCTGCTGGGGCGGGCGCTAAGCCTGGCCGGCCTGACCATGATCGGGGTCGCTTATCTCACCTTCAGCGAGGACGCTCCCTTCCCCGGCTTTCTGGCGCTTCTGCCGGTGGCCGGCACGGTCCTTTTGCTCAAGGCGGGAGCGGCCGGCGCCAGGGACGGCACTCCTTGTTTGCGCAATTCCGAACGGAATTACGTGAACGCCGCCCTGGCGCTGCCGCCTTTGCAGTGGATCGGCAAGCTCTCCTATTCGCTCTATCTCTGGCATTGGCCGGTCATCGTCTATGCCGGCATGCTGGCGCCGGAGCTGACGCCGGCGGAGCGGCTGCTTTGCCTTGTGCTCACGCTGGCGCTGTCGACCCTCAGCTACCACCTCATCGAGAACCCGATCCGTCGCAACGGCTGGCTGATGGCCAACGCGGCGCGGGCGCTGGTGCCGGCCCTCCTCCTGACCGGCACCGGCGTCGCAGCCGCCTATGGCAATGCCAGGCTTGCCGTGCGCGACCTCGATCCGGAGCAGCGCATCATCGCCGCGAGCGCGGCCGAACCTTCCACGGCGCGCGCCAAAGCGGGCTGCGTGCTGGACTATGAGACGGTGACGCCGAAACCATGCGTGTTCGGCGATGGCCAACGCGTCATCGCCTTGTTCGGCGACTCCCACGCCGACCACTGGTCAACGCCGCTGATCGAGGCAGGCAGGAAAAACGGCTACCGGGTGGTGACCTGGCTGAAGAACTCCTGCCGCGCCTCGCGCATCAGCGTCTGGTCGTCCGACCTCAAGCGCGCCTATGCGGAATGCGACCGCTGGCGCGAGCAGGCGATCGACGAGATCATCGAGGCGAGGCCGGCGCTGGTGGTGATCTCGGAACTGGCGCTGACCAGCGGCCGCAAGATGGCGGGCCGCGGCGGCGACACGGCAAACCAGGACGCGGATTGGCGTGCCGGTTTGCGCTCCACGCTCACCAGCCTCAGCAAGGCAGGGCTCAAGATCGCCTTCATCCGCGACGTGCCGTTCAACAACGCGAATGTCGACACCTGCGTGGCGCGGGCGCTTTGGCGGGACGAAACGCCCTCGCGCTGCGACCAGACGCGCGCCTATGCCGCCAACGACCGGATGGCGGCGGTGGAGCGCGAGATCGTCAACAGCGTCCCCAATGCGAGCTATGTCGATCTCACCGACCGCTTCTGCAGCGCCACCACTTGCCACGTCTTCATCGACGGCAAGCTCGCCTTCCGCGACCAGCACCATATGGCCACGCCCTTCGCGGAATCGCTGGAGCCGGAGGTGGAGAAAAGGGTGATTTCGAAGGTGGGAAGGTAAATAGGGCGTGATGGAGCGCGTAATCTCCCCCCTTGCGGGGGAGATGGCCGGCAGGCCAGAGGGGGGTGCTGTCCCGCCCCGCATGTCAACCGGAGAGGTTGCGACTCCGATGGTTGAGCCGATATCGGAAGCGTCAGCGTTCCTTCACACCCCCCTCTGCCCTGCCGGGCATCTCCCCCGCAAGGGCAGGGGAATCGCAGATAAGTCGATTGTGTATTGCCATGCAGCAAAAGAAGGATTCTTGAGTGGCTTTCTCGAAGCAGAGGAGGCCGCAATGCCATTGGTTTTGTCGATCTTGCGAGAAGTA